>NZ_JAIZQG010000031.1:0-75441 GCF_020419965.1 Burkholderia sp. AU39826 | reverse complement strand
CTCTTCAGTTCAAACCTGTTACTGTTTTCGGTTCCGTTAAGAACCGGTCGCTCACTCAAAGCTGACAGGAATATGAATCACTTCATAAACCTGACTTACTTTAGTGTGAGACTCTTGATACTTTCGCCATCTGATCCGAGGATCAGCTCGCTTTCATCAAGCGCCCACACTTATCGGCTGTTAATTTTTAAAGAGCGTTTCTGCGAGAAACTCCGTGTTTCCCAGCAGCGCTGCGTTTTCAGCAGCAGAGAAGCGAGATTATGAACCGTGTTTCGCAGCTCGTCAACAACTTTCTGAACTGCTTCGTTGCGACTGCGGGGCCCATCTTCCTGCGCCGCCGAGGCTCGTTACCACCGAACCCCAACAGCACCGCTTCCCTCCCTCCCGCGCCGCGTTTCCGTTAGCGCGAAAGAGGCGTGATTCTAAGCATCCGCCCCCATCCACGCAAGCTCTTTGTGAAGAAACTTTGAAAAGGCCTCCGTGCGCTGTCGCGCACGGAGGCTGGGGGCTCGACGAACGATGTAGCGCTGTCCGCCGACAGGCCGTCTGCAATATTCCTCTCTATATATAGAGGGGCGTCACTTGCCGCCCACGGCAGCCTGCAATTGCTCGAGCGGCACCGCATCGGCCATCGCCGTGTAACCGGCATCGCTCGGATGGATTCCATCGCCGCTATCGTATCGGCGCTGCAACACGCTCGCACGCGCCGGATCGCGCAGCACCGCGTCAAAGTCCACCACGCCGTCGAACCCGCCGCCGCTCCGGATCCACCGGTTCACCTCGAGCCGGATCGCCTCGCGCCCGGCCGGCAACGCCGCCGGCGTGAGCGTCGCGCCGAAGACCTTCACGCCCTGGCGATGCGCCGCGTCGATCAGCCGGCGATAGCCGTCGATCAGCGATGCGGCCGTTACCTGCGTATGCGGGTGATCGCAATCGAGCCCGGCGCGCGGCGGCATCGCCGCGAAGTTGATGTCGTTGATCCCGATCAGCACGATCGCCGCCTTCACGCCGGAGCGCGACAGCGCATCATGCTCGAATCGCGACGCCAGCGAGGTGCCGTAGCACGCGGAGTCGCTGAGCAGCCGGTTCCCGCTAATGCCGAGATTCACGACACCGATCGAATCGGCGCCCGACGCGGCCAGCCTGCGCGCGAGTGCGTCCGGCCAACGGCGGTTCCGGTTGACGGTGGAGCGCAGCCCGTCGGTGATCGAATCGCCGATCGCGGCGACGCTGGCGCGCGCGGCGCCGGACTCGACAGCCAACTCGGTCACCCACGCATATTGGGTAAAACGGGTGCGAAACGCGTCGGCGCCCGGGTCGCCCAGGTGATCGCCCGGCGCGGAGACATAATTGAACTGATTCGACACGCGGTGCCAGACCGTCATCCGCTGGTTCGGCCCCATCTGGAGACTGATCGCATACGGGCGCGCGGCCGTCACGTCGATCGTCACCGGATCGCTTTCGATCTCGTGACCAGGCGCGAGCGTCACCGACGCCTTGCCGCCAAACCGGACCGGCACCGCCGCGCCGCCGGCGAGCGCGGCACCTTCGCCGGCACGCGCGAGGCTCGCGGCCTCGACGACCAGCGGCGCGCGACCGTATGCGTTGCTCACGCGAATCCGCGCGGCCGGCCCCGACACGGTCGGATAGACGACCTGGCGCACGGTTCGGCCGGCCACGTCGGGCGCGCGGTAAAGCGGCGGCGGCGCGGCGAGGTCGGGAATCGGCTGCAGTGCGGTCGCCCACGCGGCGACCCATCCGGCCGGCGCGGCCGACGCCTCGAGCGGCGACACGAAAACGGCCGCACCCAGCACGGCCGCGGCGAAACTGCTTCGAAATGACATCGGCAAGATCCTCATCGGAAAGCGGGCATTGTGCCGCAGAAGACGCCGGGACCCTCGCGTGAAGCCGCACTTGCGCCATTCGATCGCGCCCCGATGTCCCTCGTTTACCCCAGTCCCGCCGCAAATCCGCAAGAAATTTATTAACCGACCGGTCGGTTGGTTTATACTTCGCACACATTCAACCGGACGAGAGCCTCCGCCATGTACACGCAATCCCTCGACATCCCCGGCAACGTCGCGCCGCTCGACGCCGCAGCCGAGTCGCCCGAGCAGGCGCGGTTCGATGCGGTGATGGCCGCGGACGGCAAGATCGAACCGCAGGACTGGATGCCCGACGCCTATCGCAAGACGCTGATCCGCCAGATCTCGCAGCATGCGCACTCGGAAGTCGTCGGCATGCTGCCGGAAGGCAACTGGATCTCGCGCGCGCCGAGCCTGAAGCGCAAGGCGATCCTGCTCGCGAAGGTGCAGGACGAAGCCGGCCATGGCCTTTATCTTTACAGCGCGGCCGAAACGCTCGGCGTATCGCGCGATTCGCTGGTCGACGCGCTGCACGCGGGCAAGGCCAAATACTCGAGCATCTTCAACTACCCGACGCCGACCTGGGCCGACGTCGGCGTGATCGGCTGGCTCGTCGACGGCGCCGCGATCATGAACCAGATCCCGCTGTGCCGCTGCACGTATGGCCCCTACGCGCGCGCGATGATCCGCGTGTGCAAGGAAGAGTCGTTCCATCAGCGCCAGGGTTTCGACGCGCTGCTGTCGATGATGAAGGGCACCGACGCGCAGCGTGCGATGGTCCAGCAGGCCGTCGACCGCTGGTGGTGGCCGGTGCTGATGATGTTCGGCCCGAGCGACGTGGATTCGGTCCACAGCAATCAGTCCGCGAAATGGGGTATCAAGCGGATCTCGAACGACGATTTGCGCCAGAAATTCGTCGACGCGACCGTCGATCAGGCGAAGGTGCTCGGCGTGACGCTGCCCGACCCCGACCTGAAATGGAACGAGGCGCGCGGTCACTACGACTACGGCGCGATCGACTGGGACGAATTCTGGCGCGTGGTCAACGGCGACGGCCCGTGCAACAAGGAACGCCTCGCCACTCGCGTGAAGGCGCACGAGGACGGCGCCTGGGTGCGCGAAGCCGCGCTCGCGCACGAAGCGAAGCGCCGCGCCCGCGCCGAACAGCACGCCGCCTGAGCGGCCCCCCTCGAATTCATGAATCAGGAGAAGGTAATGAACAAGGAATGGCCGATCTGGGAAGTGTTCGTGCGCAGCAAGCAGGGCCTCGACCACAAGCACTGCGGCAGCCTGCACGCCGCCGATGCGACGATGGCGCTGCGCATGGCGCGCGACGTCTACACGCGTCGCCAGGAAGGCGTGAGCATCTGGGTGGTGCCGTCGTCGGCGATCACGGCGTCGGATCCGAGCGAGAAGGCCGAACTGTTCGAGCCGGCGGGCGACAAGATCTACCGTCACCCGACGTTCTACACGCTGCCCGACGAAGTCAACCACATGTAACGCCCGCGCCATGACGATCACGCCCGAACACCTCTCCTACGTGCTGCGCCTCGCGGACAATGCGCTGATCCTCGGTCAGCGCAACGCCGAATGGTGCGGCCACGGCCCGATCCTCGAGGAAGACATCGCGCTCACCAACATGAGCCTCGACCTCATCGGCCAGGCGCGCATGCTGTATACGCACGCGGCCGAGCTCGAGCGCCAGCTCACCGGCGCGACGAAGACCGAGGACGACTACGCGTACTTCCGCACCGAGCGCGAATTCGCGAACTTCACGCTCGCCGAGCTGCCGCACTATGGCCCGCTCTCCGGTACCGCGCACGCCGACAAGGACTACGCGGTGACGATCGTGCGCAACTTCCTGTACGCGGCGCTGATGCTGCACGTGTGGAGCGCGCTGGAAACGTCGACCGACACGCAACTCGCCGCGATCGCCGCGAAATCGGTGAAGGAAACCCGCTATCACGTGCAGCATGCGCGCGAATGGCTCGTGCGCCTCGGCGACGGCACCGACGAATCGCACCGCCGCGCGCAGGCCGCGCTCGATTACCTGATGCCGTACACGCGCGAATTCTTCGCCGCCGATGCGGTCGACGACGCGATCGTCGCACCGGGCATCGGTCCGGCGCCGGCCGCGATCGAGGCCGCGTGGCGCGCGGACGTGGACGATGCGCTCGCCGAGGCCACGCTCACGCCGCCGACTCCGGTGAAGCATGTGACGACCGGCAAGCAGGGCGAGCACTCGGAGCACATGGGCTACCTGCTCGCCGAAATGCAGAGCCTCGCGCGTCAGCATCCCGGCGCGAGCTGGTAACCGCCCCACGTCACGGAGCCCGAGGATGTCCGCCCAGACCGCCGCCCCTACCCACGGCGCTCCCGCCGCGCACCGCGACGATCCGCTGCTCGCCCGCGCATGGGACGTGCTGGAAGCCGTGCCCGATCCGGAGATTCCGGTCGTGTCGATCCGCGAGCTCGGCATCCTGCGCGACGTCCGCCGCGCGGACGACGGCCGGCTCGAAGTCGTGATCACGCCGACCTACTCGGGCTGCCCGGCGATGTCGCAGATCGCCGAGGACATCGCCGCCGCGCTGCAGGCCGCCGATCTGCCGCCGCACCGGATCGAGACGGTGCTCGCCCCCGCGTGGACGACCGACTGGATCACGCAGGCAGCGCGCGACAAGCTGCGGGCCTACGGCATCGCGCCGCCGGTCGGCCAGTGCGGCAGCACCGCGCCGCGGGAAAACGTCGTGCGCTTCGTGCCGCGGCCCGTCGCGGCGCCGACCTGCCCGCGCTGCGGCTCCGCGCGCACCGAACGTCTCGCGCAATTCGCGTCCACGGCCTGCAAGGCGCTGTATCGCTGCGTCGACTGCCGCGAACCCTTCGACTACTTCAAACCCTACTGAATATGGCGACCCCGCAATTTCACCCGTTGCGTATCCGCGACGTGCGGCCCGAGACCGCCGATGCCGTCACCGTCTCGTTCGACGTGCCGCCCGAGCTGCGCGACGCATACCGTTTCACGCAGGGCCAGTTCGTCACGCTGAAGACCCACATCGACGGCGAGGAGACGCGCCGCTCGTATTCGATCTGCGTCGGCACGACGGACTACGACCGCGACGGCGAACTGCGCATCGGCATCAAGCGCGTGCGCGGCGGCCGCTTCTCGAACTTCGCGTTCGACACGCTGAAGCCCGGCCACACGATCGACGTGATGACGCCGGACGGCCGCTTCTTCACGCACCTGAACGCCGACCACGGCAAGCAGTACGTCGCGTTTTCCGGCGGCTCGGGGATCACGCCGGTGCTCGCGATCGTGAAGACGACGCTCGAGCTCGAGCCGCGCAGCACGTTCACGCTGATCTACGGGAACCGCAGCGTCGACGCGATCATGTTCGCGGAGGAGCTGGAGGACCTGAAGAACCGCTACATGAACCGCTTCGTCCTCTATCACGTGCTGTCGGACGACCTGCAGGACGTCGAGCTGTTCAACGGCGTGCTCGACCAGGCGAAATGCGCGGAATTCCTCGCGACGCTGACGCCGGCCGACGCGATCGACGAGGCGTTCATCTGCGGCCCGGCGCCGATGATGGACGCCGCCGAAGCGGCGCTGAAGGCGGCCGGCGTGCCGCAGGCGAAGGTGCACGTCGAGCGCTTCGGCACGCCGCTGCCGCAGGCCGGCGCACCGGTCGTCGAGATCACCGCGCAGACACCGGCCGCCGACCTCGAAATCGTGCTCGACGGCAAGAAGCGCAAGCTGCGCTTGCCGTACGAAGGCGTGAGCCTGCTCGACGTGGGCCTGCGCGCGGGCCTCGCGCTGCCGTACGCATGCAAGGGCGGCGTGTGCTGCACGTGCCGCGCGAAGGTGATCGAAGGCGAAGTGCGGATGGAGAAGAACTACACGCTCGAGGAGCACGAAGTGAAGGACGGTTTCGTGCTCACGTGCCAGTGCCACCCGATCAGCGACAAGGTCGTCGTGAGCTTCGATGAGCGTTGAGCGGCGTCGCGTCGCGGCGCCGGGCGGTTTCTCGTCGTCACACATCTCGCTTACACTAGGGGCCGCCGGCCGGCTGGACATCGCAACGTCCGCCCGGCCGGCGGTTTTCTTTTGTTGACGACAGGCCGATGAGTACCATTCATGTGATTCAGGGCGGCACCGCCGCCGCGTCGCTGCGCGAGGCCCTTGCGCTAGCCGGACGCGACGAGCGCGTCGTCGGTTTGCTCGACGATCTCGGCGTCGGGCCGCTGAAGGGCGTCGACGAGACGCCCGACACACGCGCCGCGTTCTGGCAGCACGTGCTCGGCGACCAGATTCCCGACTGGAACGCGGAAATCGAGGCCGAATTCGCGCGCCTCGACCAGCTTGCGATGGATGCCGGCCAGGTCGTCGTGTGGCACGCGCCGAGCGTCGGCGACAAGCTGCTGCTGCGCCGGGTCGCCTATCACCTGCGCAACGTGCCGCAGCGCCTGAACGAGGTGCGGCTGTCGGCCGCCGACCTCGACGCCGCGCAGCGCGCAGCGCTGTCGCGCACCGACCAGGCGTGCGCGACCGGAATGTTCTCGCCCGCGGAACTGGCGCGCAAGCGGCCGGCGGCCGCGCCGGTCTCGGTCCTGCGCATCGGCCGCCTCGCGCTCGAATGGCAGGAGGCGAAGCACCTGAACGCCGAACTGCGTTATTGGGTCAGCAACACGATCAAGAGCGGCCACTACGCCGATCTCGACGCGCTGATCGTCGCGCGCGCGGAAGCCGACTGGCAGCCCGCGCAGCGCCTCGTCGGCAGCATCATGGCCGCGGCCGACCGCGGCGGGCTGTTCGTCAGCGACTCGATCGCCTGGTGGCGCTGCCGCGAGCTCGCGGCAGCCGGCCGGCTCGAACTGCAGGACGATGCGCCCGCAGCCCTCTCTTCCACGCAGGTGCGCGCAGCCGCCGCGGCGGCGCACCGCTAATCTTCCGCATTCGACCATGGCCCGAACCCGAGCGCCCGACCACGAATCCCAGCGCGAGCAGATCCTCGACCTGGCCGCCGAGAAATTCGCGCAGACGAGCTACCCGAGCACGTCGATGTCCGATCTCGCGACCGCGAGCGGCACGTCGAAGGCGCGGCTCTATCACTATTACGAGAGCAAGGAAGCGATCCTGTTCGACCTGCTCGACCGCTACACGAAGCGGCTGATGCTGATCATCGCCGAGGTCGAGGGCGCGAGCCAGCGGCGCGGCCTCAGCGAGCGCGACGCGTTCGCCGAACTCGTGCGCGCGTTCCTCGCCGAGTACGAGACGTCGCACAGCCGCCACGTCGCGCTGCTCAACGACGTGAAGTATCTGGAGGACGCGCAGCGCGAAATCGTGCTCGACCGCCAGCGCGACATCGTCGCGGCGTTCACGCGACAGCTCGCGCGCGCCTACCCGGACCGGATCTCAAAGGAAAACCAGACCCCGGTGACGATGATGGTGTTCGGGATGATCAACTGGACCTTCACGTGGCTGAAGCCCGGCGGCCGCCTCGGCTACCGCGACTTCGCCGAACAGGTGATCGACCTGATCGAGCGCGGGCTGTCGACGGCGGCCTGATTGTCGCGCAGCAGCATGCGTTGCGCGACGGGCACAGTGGCACCACCCGTCGCGCATTTCATATGATGAATTTTAAATCCCTTCAAAATCAGCAAGTTACGGAATTAACTAAGCGGATTTAGAATTCCCCCTCAGGACAAAGAACGTCAAATACGGGTTTTCCCCAACCTCGCTCGGGTAAAATGCTGTTGCATTGCACAACCCGCTTGTGCACCCACACTGAGGAACCCACGATGAACACGCAATTCAACGGTCGTGCCGATGCTGTCGGCAAGGTCGGTACTGCGCCGGTTCTCGTCAGGGAACTGGCTTCCAAAGACCGTGAGCAAATGCTCACCCACTTTCTCTCGCTCGACGAAGAGGACCGCCTGCTGCGCTTCGGCCAGATGGTGCCCGACCACGTGATCGAGAACTATGTCCGCACGATCGATTTCGGTCGCGATACCGTGTTCGGCGTGTTCGACCACGACCTCGAACTGATCGGCGTCGGCCACCTGGCCTACTTGCCGGCCGAGGGCGACACGCGCACGGCCGAATTCGGCGTGTCGGTGCTCGAAAGCGCGCGCGGCCGCGGCGTCGGCTCGAAGCTGTTCGAGCGCGCGGCGATCCGCAGCCGCAACACGCACGTGACGATGCTGTACATGCATTGCCTGTCGCGTAACGCGACGATGATGCACATCGCGAAGAAATCCGGGATGCGGATCGAGTACGCGTACGGCGAAGCCGATGCGTACCTGTCGCTGCCGCCGGCCGACCACTCGACGATCATCGCCGAGATGCTGCAGGAACAGGCCGCGGTGTTCGACTACGCGATGAAGCGCCAGGCGCGCCGCACGACGAAGTTCATCGAATCGCTGATGCCGGCCTGACGCCGGGCCCGACTCGCCAACCTCAAGCCCCAACGCGCTGCCGTTGCAGCCCGCGAAAAAGGGCTCGCCCCTTTCGCGCTTCGCGTGTCCGGCGGCTGCCGACGTCATTGTCACCCCATCGCCTCACCGATACGGCCGCCCTTGCAGCCGACATCACGGCATGTTTCCCGCGCTCCGGCGCAGCGCGTCCGCTGGCAGTGCGGTTCAAGCTCATCTGTCGCCGGACAGTGCTCGCGCAGAAGAACATCTACTTTCGTATCCGTCCCATTGATCTTTGAGCGCCCGCCGATATATGATCGGTCGCTTATTTCATTCCGCGAAAGGTCGAAGTGACAGGCTGTCTACCCGTGGTTTCTCCATACTCGGGCTACGCCTTCATCCATCGAACCTATTTTCCCGCTTCGTCTATTTCATGTTGGATAAGGGTATGACGGGACAACGCAGGTATCACCATGCTGTTCCTGCGCCGCCGCCATGGTTGGAGATGACAATGAAGACCGCGCTGCATGCATGGCTGAACGGCTATCGGCGCATGCTGTCGTTTCGGGGCCGAGAGCGACGCCGGGATTTCCTCTGCTTCCTGCTCGGCCATTACCCGCTCTTTTATCTTCTGATCACGCTGATCAAATGGTCCCACACTCGGCTTTCCGCCGACGCAACGCTCACGTCGTTCCTGCTGTTCTGCGCCGGGCTCGCGTCGCTATGCGCGACCCTGGCCTACAACGTCAGGCGCCTGCACGACAGCAATCGCTCCGGCCTGCTGTGCATCGGCTACTTCCTGTTCGCAGCCCCCATTGTGATCCTCGTGTCGCTGTGGCTCGCGCCCCGCAACGCCGGTAATCAATACGGCCCCGATCCGCGCCGCACCCGCACGTAGCCCCCGCACCGGCGGTACGGCAAGCCGGCGCGTCGCATCTACATCACACGTCGCCGTCAGCGAATCGGCAACGCCGTCGTTTCCTTGAAGCAATCGAGCGAGAAGCTCGTTTTCACGTCGATCACCGACGGGTGATGCAGCAGATGCTCCTGCACGAAGCGGGAGAAATGCGCCATGTCCTCGACCTGCACGCGCAGCAGGTAATCCATGTCACCCGTCATCGCGTGGCACGCGACCACTTCCGGCCAGGTCTGCACGGCCGCGCGGAACAGTTCCGCGTGGGTCGCGCCCGCGCGCGCCGACGTCTCGTCGGCCCGGACCGGCGCGAGGCCGCCGCGCTTCTCGAGCCGCACGCTCACGTACGCGAGCAGGTCGAGCCCGAGCTTCTGCGGATTCAGCAGCGCGACATAGCCGGTGATCACGCCGATTTCCTCGAGCCGCCGGATTCGCCGCAGGCAGGGGCTCGGCGACAGGTTAACGCGCTCGGCGATCTCCTGGTTCGACAGGCGCCCGTTCTCCTGAAGAATCGCGAGAATCCGCCGGTCGATGGCATCCAATTCAGCCTGCGCCATCTTCTGCCCTCCATCGCTAATTTTGAGACTGGAAATTGCGCCATCGTAGGCGCGGGCGATTAAGTTCGCAAGTTTCCGCTCGCGGCCGCCCGCTACACTCTGTCGCATGTATCGACTTGCCGCGCATGCTGGTGACGGGCACGGCCGTCGACATCGAACCAGGCCGGACATGCGCACGCCGCGCCGGCCGATCGCCCCGCACAGGAGACACGACATGCAGATCCCCACCTGGGACAACCCCGTCGGCACCGACGGCTTCGAATTCATCGAATACACGGCGCCGGACCCGAAAGCGCTCGGACAACTGTTCGAGCGGATGGGTTTCACCGCGATCGCGCGCCACCGCCACAAGGACGTGACGGTGTACCGCCAGGGCGACATCAACTTCATCATCAACGCGGAACCCGATTCGTTCGCGCAACGCTTCGCGCGGCTGCACGGCCCGTCGATCTGCGCGATCGCGTTCCGCGTGCAGGACGCCGCCAAGGCATACCAGCGCGCGCTCGAACTCGGCGCGTGGGGCTTCGACAACAAGACGGGCCCGATGGAGCTGAACATCCCGGCGATCAAGGGGATCGGCGATTCGCTGATCTATTTCGTCGACCGCTGGCGCGGCAAGAACGGCGCGCAACCGGGCGCGATCGGCGACATCAGCATCTACGACGTCGACTTCGAGCCGATTCCCGGCGCGAACCCGAACCCGGTCGGCCACGGCCTCACCTACATCGATCACCTGACGCACAACGTGCATCGCGGCCGCATGCAGGAATGGGCCGAGTTCTACGAGCGCCTGTTCAACTTCCGCGAAGTGCGCTACTTCGACATCGAAGGCAAGGTGACGGGCGTGAAGTCGAAGGCGATGACGTCGCCGTGCGGCAAGATCCGCATCCCGATCAACGAGGAAGGCTCGGATACGGCCGGCCAGATCCAGGAATACCTCGACGCGTATCACGGCGAAGGCATCCAGCACATCGCGCTCGGCGCGAGCGACATCTACCAGGCGGTCGACGGGTTGCGCAGCAAGGAAGTGAAGCTGCTCGACACGATCGACACGTATTACGAGCTGGTCGACCGCCGCGTGCCGAACCATGGCGAATCGCTGGAAGAACTGAAGAAGCGCAAGATCCTGATCGACGGCGCGCGCGACGACCTGCTGCTGCAGATCTTCACCGAGAACCAGATCGGGCCGATCTTCTTCGAGATCATCCAGCGCAAGGGCAACCAGGGCTTCGGCGAGGGCAACTTCAAGGCGCTGTTCGAATCGATCGAACTCGACCAGATCCGCCGCGGCGTCGTGCAGGACAAGGCCTGACGCATCCGCCGGGGTGGCGCAGCGCCGCGCCACCGGGCCAGCCGCACGATCCGGCGACGCAAAGAAAAAGGGCGGGAATCCGAGGATTCCCGCCCTTTTTGCATGCCGGCGCGGCCCGCAGGCCGCGCGATCGCATCAACGCACGCTCGCCTTCGACTCGGCGGCACGCGCGGCAGACGGCTGTGCCGCGGCGTCCTGGGCCGGCACGATCTGAAGCATCTGCGCGCCGGCTGCCGCCAGCGCGCTCGCGCCTTGCGCACGCACCGGGCCGGTCATCGCGAAAAACGCGGCGGACACGATCAGGAAACTCTGGATATGACGTGTGTTCATTGCACCTCCTGTAAAACTGCCGGCGCCTCCCCGAGCGCGTCGGAACGCACCCACGCGGCCGGGCACCTCCGGCAGGCCGACAAGATTAACGGCATTTGCCCGCAGATCAATGCCGCTTTACATGCTTTTACATGATGTAACGCATGATCTCGCCCTGTTTCGCGACGTGCGGACGCCCGTGCCCCCGCGTCGCGACCGATGGGCGGCGGGTTTGCCCCAGTGCTACCATCCCTTAAAACCGGCGAACATGCCGGCCACTGCAGATGCGTCCAAAAGATGCCGACGCAACCGAAGTTTTGGTGATCCCAGACCGGGTGGAGGAGACAGTTAATGAATGCCCCGCTAGACGCAGACCAACGCGCGTCGCTAGAAGCCGCGCTGAAGTCCGTCACGCTTGACGACAAATACACGCTGGAACGCGGCCGCGCGTACATGAGCGGCATCCAGGCCCTCGTGCGCCTGCCGATGCTCCAGCAGGAACGCGACCGCGCCGCCGGTCTCAATACGGCCGGCTTCATCTCCGGCTACCGCGGCTCGCCGCTCGGCGGCCTCGATCTGTCGCTATGGAAAGCCAAGCAGCACCTGGCCGCCCACCAGATCGTCTTCCAGCCCGGCCTCAACGAAGATCTGGCCGCCACCGCCGTGTGGGGTTCGCAGCAGGTGAACCTGTACCCCGGCGCGAAATACGACGGCGTGTTCGGCATGTGGTACGGCAAGGGCCCGGGCGTCGATCGCACCGGCGACGTCTTCAAGCACGCGAACTCGGCCGGCTCGTCGCAGCACGGCGGCGTGCTCGTGCTCGCCGGCGACGACCACGCGGCGAAATCGTCGACGCTCGCGCACCAGTCCGAGCACATCTTCAAGGCCTGCGGGCTGCCGGTGCTGTTCCCGTCCAACGTGCAGGAATATCTCGATTTCGGCCTGCACGGCTGGGCGATGAGCCGCTACTCGGGCCTGTGGGTCGCGCTCAAGTGCGTGACGGACGTCGTCGAATCGTCGGCGTCGGTCGACATCGACCCGCATCGCACCGAGATCGTGCTGCCGACCGATTTCATCCTGCCGGAAGGCGGGCTGAACATCCGCTGGCCCGATCCGCCGCTCGTGCAGGAAGCGCGGCTGCTCGACTACAAGTGGTACGCGGCGCTCGCCTACGTGCGTGCGAACAAGCTCGACCGGATCGAGATCGATTCGCCGAGCGCGCGCTTCGGGATCATGACCGGCGGCAAGGCATACCTCGACGTGCGCCAGGCGCTGATCGACCTCGGCCTCGACGACGAAACCTGCGCGCGGATCGGCATCCGGCTCTACAAGGTCGGCTGCGTGTGGCCGCTCGAAGCGCAGGGCGCGCAGGCGTTCGCGCGCGGCCTCGACGAAATCCTGGTGGTCGAGGAAAAGCGCCAGATCCTCGAATACGCGATCAAGGAAGAGTTGTACAACTGGCCCGATGCGCAACGCCCGCGCGTGTTCGGCAAGTTCGACGAGAAGGACGGCGCCGGCGGCGAATGGTCGGTGCCGATGGGCAACTGGCTGCTGCCCGCGCACTACGAGCTGTCGCCCGCGATCATCGCGAAGGCGATCGCGACGCGGCTCGATAAATTCGAATTGCCGTCCGACGTGCGCGCGCGCATCGCGGCGCGGCTCGCGGTGATCAACGCGAAGGAAATGGCGCTCGCGAAGCCGCACGTGCAGACCGAGCGCAAGCCGTGGTTCTGCTCGGGCTGCCCGCACAACACGTCGACGAACGTGCCGGAAGGCTCGCGCGCGATCGCCGGGATCGGCTGCCACTACATGACCGTGTGGATGGACCGCAGCACGAGCACCTTCAGCCAGATGGGCGGCGAAGGCGTGCCTTGGATCGGCCAGGCGCCGTTCACGGACGAGAAGCACGTGTTCGCGAACCTCGGCGACGGCACCTATTTCCATTCGGGGCTGCTCGCGGTGCGCGCGGCGATCTCGTCGAAGGCGAACATCACCTACAAGATCCTCTACAACGACGCGGTGGCGATGACGGGCGGCCAGCCGGTCGACGGCGTGCTGACGGTGCCGCAGATCACGCACCAGCTCGCGTCCGAAGGCGCGAAGAAGATCGTGATCGTCACCGACGAGCCGGAGAAGTACGACAGCCAGAAGGCGCTGCTCGCGCCGGGCGTGACGATCCATCACCGCGACCAGCTCGACGACGTGCAGCGCGAGCTGCGCGAGATCGAAGGCACGACGATCCTGATCTACGACCAGACGTGCGCGACCGAGAAGCGCCGCCGCCGCAAACGCGGCACGTATCCGGACCCGGCGAAACGCGTCGTGATCAACGAAGCGGTGTGCGAAGGCTGCGGCGACTGCTCGGTGCAGTCGAACTGCCTGTCGGTCGAGCCGCTGGAGACCGAATTCGGCACGAAGCGCCAGATCAACCAGTCGAGCTGCAACAAGGACTTCTCGTGCGTGAAGGGCTTCTGCCCGAGCTTCGTCACGGTCGAGGGCGGCCAGTTGAAGAAGCCGAAGGCCGTGTCGGTCGACGGCAGCGCATTGCCGCCGATTCCGGAACCGACGCTGCCGGCGATCGAGCGTGCGTACGGCGTGCTCGTCACCGGCGTGGGCGGCACGGGCGTCGTCACGATCGGCGCGCTGCTCGGGATGGCCGCGCACCTGGAGAACAAGGGCGTGACCGTGCTCGACGTCACGGGCCTCGCGCAGAAAGGCGGCGCCGTGATGAGCCACGTGCAGATCTCGCACGCGCCGACCGACATCCACGCGACGCGGATCGCGATGGGCGAAGCCGATCTCGTGATCGGCTGCGACGCGATCGTCACGGCCGGCGACGAGTGCACGTCGCGGATGCGGCACGACGCGACGCGCGTGGTGGTCAACAGCGCGCAGACGCCGACCGCCGAGTTCATCAAGAACCCGAACTGGGCGTTCCCCGGCCTGTCCGCCGAGAACGACATCCGCGCGGCCGCCGGTGAAGCGGTGGATTTCATCGACGCGAACCGCTTCGCGGTCGCGCTGCTCGGCGACGCGATCTACACGAACCCGTTCGTGCTCGGCTACGCATGGCAGAAGGGCTGGCTGCCGCTGACGCTCGCGTCGCTCGAACGCGCGATCGAGCTGAACGCGGTGTCGGTCGACAAGAACCGCGCTGCGTTCGACTGGGGCCGCCGCGCCGCGTACGACCTGGCCAGCGTGAAGCAGGCCGCGGCCGGCGACGCCCGGCCCGCGCAAGGCGCCACGGTGATCTCGCTGCACACGAAGAAGGCGGTCGACGCGCTGATCGCGAAGCGCGTCGAATTCCTGACCGCGTACCAGAACGCCGCGTACGCGTCGCGTTATGCGGCGTTCGTCGACAAGGTGCGCGCCGCCGAGCGGGCACTGGCGGACGGCGACACGGTGCAGGAGCCGCTGACCGAAGCGGTCGCGCGCAACCTGTTCAAGCTGATGGCGTACAAGGACGAATACGAGGTCGCACGGCTGCAGTCCGACCCTGCGTTCCTCGCGCGCCTGACCGCACAGTTCGAAGGCGACTGGAAGCTGAAATTCCACCTCGCGCCGCCGCTGTTCGCGAAGACGGATGCGCACGGCCATCTCGTGAAGAAGGCGTACGGCCCGTGGATGATGTCGGCCTTCCGGCTGCTCGCGAAGGCGAAGTTCCTGCGCGGCACGGCGCTCGACCCGTTCGGCCGCACCGCGGAGCGCCGCACCGAGCGCGCGCTGATCGGCGAGTACGAAGCGCTGATCGGCGAGGTGCTGGCCAAGCTGAACGCGGCCAACCGCCCGCTCGCGCTCGAGCTCGCGGCGCTGCCAGACGGCATTCGCGGCTACGGCCACGTGAAGGAGAACAACCTGCGCGCGGTACGCCAGAAGTGGGACACGCTGCTCGCGAAGTGGCGGTCGCCGGCAGGCGGCCAGTCGCACCAGCAGGTCGCGTAACGAACGGCCCGCGCCGCGGGCGGGCGCGTTCCCGACGGTCTTCCTGACGTCCTGCCGGCCCCCCCCCCCCCCGCCCTCGCCCGTTACGGTTCACGCGAAAAAAAGCCACGGAACGCAGGTTCCGTAGCTTTTTCATTGCGCCGCGCGTGACGCGCGGCACCGCGGGCGTGGACTTACTTCGTGTTCACGTTCGCGGCGGCAACGGCCGTCATGTTGATGATCCGGCGCACGGTCGCGGCCGGCGTCAGGATGTGGACGGGCTTGGCCGCGCCGAGCAGGAACGGGCCGACCGTCACGCCTTCGCCGCCGACCATCTTCAGCAGGTTGTACGCGATGTTCGCCGCTTCGACGTTCGGCATGATCAGCAGGTTCGCCTCGCCCGACAGCGTCGTGCCCGGGAACGCCTGCTTGCGGATCAGTTCCGACAATGCCGCGTCGCCGTGCATTTCGCCGTCGACTTCGAGGTTCGGCGCACGTTCGACGATCAGCTTGCGGGCCTCGGCCATCCGGCGCGACGACGCCGACGGCGCGCTGCCGAAGTTCGAGTTCGACAGCAGCGCGGCCTTCGGCGTGATGCCGAAGCGCTCGATCTCGGCCGCGGCCTGGATCGTCATGTCGGCGAGCTGGTCGGCGCTCGGCAGCTCGTTCACGTACGTGTCGCACACGAACAGGTTGCGGCCCGGCAGCATCAGCAGGTTCATCGCGGCGAAGTGCTCGGCGCCCTTCGCGCGGCCCAGCACCTGCTCGATGAACTTCAGGTGGCTGTGGAACGTGTCGATCATCCCGCAGATCATCCCGTCCGCGTCGCCCAGATGCACGAGCATCGCGCCGATCAGCGTGTTGAACTTGCGCATCGCGGCCTTCGCGACTTCCGGCGTCACGCCGTCGCGCGCGCCGATCTCCTGATACGCCTGCCAGTAGCGGTGGTAGCGCGCATCGTCTTCCGGATCGACGATTTCGAAATCGGTGCCGGCCTTCAGCTTCGAGCCGATCTTCGCCAGGCGCATGTCGACGACCGACGGACGGCCGATGATGATCGGCTTCGCGATCTTTTCCAGCAGCACGAACTGCGCGGCGCGCAGCACGCGCTCGTCCTCGCCCTCGGCGAACACGATGCGGGCCTCCTTCTGCTTCGCGGTCGCGAACACGGGGCGCATCACCATGCCGGTGCGGTAGACGGTCGCGCCGAGCTGCTCGCGATAGGCGTCCATGTCCTGGATCGGGCGCGTGGCGACGCCCGAATCCATCGCGGCCTGAGCGACGGCCGGCGCGATCTTGATGATCAGGCGCGGGTCGAACGGCTTCGGAATCAGGTAGTCCGGCCCGAATTCGAGCGAATGGCCTTCGTACGCCTTCGCGACTTCCTCGCTCTGGTCGGTTTCCTGGGCCAGCTCGGCGATCGCGCGCACGCACGCGAGCTTCATTTCTTCCGTGATCGTCGTCGCGCCGACGTCGAGCGCGCCGCGGAAGATGAACGGGAAGCACAGCACGTTGTTGACCTGGTTCGGGTAGTCCGAGCGGCCGGTCGCGACGATCGCGTCCGGGCGCACGGCTTTCGCGTCTTCCGGGCGGATTTCCGGTTCCGGGTTCGCGAGCGCCAGGATCAGCGGCTTGTCGCCCATCGTCTTGACCATGTCCTGCTTCAGCACGCCCGCGCTCGAGCAGCCGAGGAACACGTCCGCGCCGACGATCGCGTCGGCGAGCGAGCGCGCGTCGGTGTTCGCCGCATAGCGCTGCTTCGACGGATCGAGGTTGCCGCGCCCTTCGTAGATCACGCCCTTCGAATCGGCGACGAGGATGTTCGACTTCGTGAGGCCGAGGTTCACCAGCAGGTCGAGGCACGCGATCGCGGCCGCGCCGGCGCCCGAACACACGAGCTTCACGTCGGCGAGTTTCTTGCCGACGACCTTCAGGCCGTTCAGGATCGCGGCCGACGCGATGATCGCGGTGCCGTGCTGGTCGTCGTGGAAGACGGGAATCTTCATGCGCTCGCGCAGCTTCTGCTCGATGTAGAAGCATTCCGGCGCCTTGATGTCCTCGAGGTTGATGCCGCCGAGCGTCGGCTCGAGCATCGCGATCGCCTCGACGAGCTTGTCGGGGTCGGACTCCGACAGTTCGATGTCGAACACGTCGATGCCCGCGAATTTCTTGAAGAGGCAGCCCTTGCCTTCCATCACCGGCTTCGCGGCGAGCGGGCCGATGTTGCCCAGACCGAGCACGGCCGTGCCGTTGGTGATGACGCCGACGAGGTTGCCGCGCGACGTGTACTTCTGCGCGTCGAGCGGATCGGCGTGGATCGCCTCGCACGCGGCGGCGACGCCCGGCGAATACGCGAGCGACAGATCGAGCTGGTTCGACAGCGGCTTGGTCGGGGTGACCGAAATCTTGCCGGGTTTCGGGTTCAGGTGATAAGCGAGAGCGGCCTGCTTCAGTTGTTCGTCCATGATTGACCTGCGAGAGACATGCGAAATATTGACGACTCAGTACACAGCACCTTCGGCCGCGTCTGCTTGAATCGAGGGGATGGTCGACTGCGAGACGGCCCGCGACGCGCCGGATCGGCACGCCATCGAACCTTGGCGGATGGCAAGAGGAAAGTACAAAGTACTGAACGATTTCTTAGGGTCGCCTAGTGTACACCCCCTAAATGACCTCCGTTGGTGCACCGCCGCATCCCCGGCATCCGCATCGGACTGGTCGCACCCCATTTGTTTCGCCTGTGGTGAGCCGCGCGCCGAACCGCGCGAATTCCGCCGAAAACCGGCCTGGATCGGGTAAAATAGCGGGCTACGCGCGCAGCGATGCGATTGGCCTGCCGATCGCGCCCCGGCCCTCCGGGCAGGTTCCCCTTGCTGCGCCACCGGGCCCGCGCCCGCTCCTCGCTCATCACCCAAGGAATGCCCATGACAGGCTACGATCGTCAGTCGATCTCGGATACGACCGCCAAAATCCTGCTCGAAGTGCAGGCGGTGCACTTCAATGCCGAAAAACCGTTCATCTTCACGTCCGGCTGGGCAAGCCCCGTCTATATCGACTGCCGCAAGCTGATCTCGTATCCGCGCGTGCGCCGTGCGCTGATGGAAATGGCGGAAACGACGATCACGCGCGACATCGGCTTCGAGCAGATCGATGCGGTGGCGGGCGGCGAGACGGCCGGCATCCCGTTCGCGGCATGGATCGCCGACCGGATGATGGTGCCGATGCAGTACGTGCGCAAAAAGCCGAAGGGTTTCGGCCGCAATGCGCAGATCGAAGGCCATCTCGAGGAAGGCTCGCGCGTGCTGCTGGTGGAAGACCTGACGACCGACAGCCGCAGCAAGATCAACTTCGTCAACGCGCTGCGCACCGCGGGCGCGACGGTGAACCACTGCTTCGTGCTGTTCCACTACGACATCTTCAAGGAAAGCGTGTCGGTCCTGAAGGACATCGACGTCGACCTGCACGCGCTCGCCACGTGGTGGGACGTGCTGCGTGTCGCGAAGGCCTCGGGCTACTTCGAGACGAAGACGCTCGACGAAGTCGAGAAATTCCTGCACGCACCGGCCGAATGGTCGGCCGCGCACGGCGGCGCGACGGCCGCGAAGGAATGACGCCACGCCGGCATGCATGCCGGCGCACTGGCTGAACAAGCCGCCTGCTTCACCGCAGGCGGCTTTTTTTCGTCCGTTGCCATGCACCCTGACCGAGCGCAATCGCGGGCGGCGGTGGGCATCGCTCATCGAACCCTAATGCTAGACTTGATCCATCGCCGCCCTCAGCTGCGCGGGCAACACACAACGCCAACAATGCCGGGCGTCTCGGTCCGGCCCACGTGACGGGAGAAGCGCCATATGCGTGTGGATCGCCGGATCGCTCCGCCTGCGCCATCGGGTCGCCCGTCTCCGTTCCTTCTCCCCGCCCTCCTCTGCGCCGCCGTTTTCGCGGCAGTGCCCGCGCATGCGGAAGGCCCGTTCACCGTGACGAGCGACGACCTGACGCCCGGCGCCCGCGTGCGGGCCGCGAACGTGTTCGACCGCGGCGACTGCAAGGGCGCGAACCGCTCGCCGCAACTCGCGTGGCACAACCCGCCGCCCGGCACGCGCGGCTACGCGGTCACGATCTTCGATCCCGACGCGCCCGGGCACGGCTGGTGGCACTGGGCCGTGGCCGGCATTCCGGCGACCGTCACGAGCCTGCCGGCCGACGCGAGCGCATCCGGCTTCCTGCGCCGCATCGGCGCAAGCGAGGCGCGCAACGACTACGGGATCGACGGTTACGGCGGTCCGTGCCCGCCGCCCGGCAAGCCGCATCGCTACGTGATCACCGTCTACGCGCTGAAAGGCACCGACCTGCGCGTGTCGCAGGGCCGCCCCGCGCCGATGTTCGAGCACGAGATCGGCACGCTCGCGATCGGCACCGCGCGACTCACGGTCACGTACGGGCAGTAGCCGCGCGGTGCCTCGCCCGGCGGCGGCGCCGCGATTGCCGGCCGCCGCGAATTTCAGTGCGCCGCGCGCGCACGTTGTCTCGTCATTTCGGCTTGCTAGACTCGTCGTCACCGGTCGCGGCATGCCCTGCCGCGCGACCGTCGCGCCGCCTGCCGGCGACGCGTGACGCGGCGAGCCACGGCGGCCCGCCGTTCCCGTCCCTTTCCGGAGAACGCTTCATGTCGAACATCGTCATCGTCTATCACAGCGGCTATGGTCACACGCAGAAACTGGCCGAGGCCGTGCATGCGGGCGCGCAGGATGCCGGCGCGAACGTGCGCCTGATCGCCGTCGGCGACCTCGACGACGCGGGCTGGGCCGCGCTCGACGCGGCCGACGCGATCGTCTTCGGCGCGCCGACCTACATGGGCGGCCCGTCGGCGCAGTTCAAGCAATTCGCCGATGCCACGTCGAAAGCGTGGTTCACGCAGAAGTGGAAGGACAAGATCGCCGCGGGCTTCACGAACTCGGCGACGATGAACGGCGACAAGTTCTCGACGATTCAATATTTCGTCACGCTGGCGATGCAGCATGGGATGGTGTGGGTCGGCACGAGCCTGATGCCGGCGAACTCGAAGGCGGCCACGCGCAACGACATCAACTATCTCGGCGGCTCCACGGGCCTGCTCGCGCAGTCGCCGGCCGATGCGACGCCCGACGAGGGCCCGCTGCCGGGCGACCTCGAAACCGGCAAGGCATTCGGCCGGCGCGTCGCCGAAGCGACCGCCCGCTGGGACGCCGGCGCCCGCTGAGCACGCCCTCCCCCGGCCCGCGCGCGTATCGGCGCGGGCGTCAAAGGGACACGAAGACGGCCGCCGGCCGTCTTTTTTCGTCCCGCGCGGCACAGCGCCGCCGGATGACGTCTTAAAATGGCGGTTTCAGGGCGCCGCGGCTCCCGTTTCATCCAGTGAGAGCGAAATGAGCACCAAAGTTTTTGTCGACGGCCAGGAAGGTACGACCGGCCTCAAGATCTTCGAATACCTGTCGGCACGCAGCGACATCGAGATCCTGCGCATCGAGGAAGCGAAGCGCAAGGACGTCGACGAGCGCCGCCGCCTGATCAACGCGTCGGACGTCACGTTCCTGTGCCTGCCGGACGTCGCGTCGCGCGAATCCGCGTCGCTCGTCGAGAACCCGAACACCACGCTGATCGACGCGAGCACCGCGTTCCGCACGCATGCCGACTGGGCGTACGGCCTGCCGGAACTGACCCGCGCGCAGCGCGAGAAGATTCGCACGTCGAAGCGCATCGCGGTGCCCGGCTGCCACGCATCGGCGTTCGTGCTCGCGATGCGTCCGCTCGTCGACGCGGGCATCGTCGCGCCGACGTTCGCCGCGCACAGCTACTCGATCACCGGCTACAGCGGCGGCGGCAAGTCGATGATCGCCGAATACGAAAACGCCGCGCCGGGCGGCAAGCTCGCGAGCCCGCGCCCGTACGCGCTCGGCCTCGCGCACAAGCACCTGCCGGAAATGGCCGCGCACACGGGCCTCGCGAACGCACCGATCTTCACGCCGATCGTCGGCCCGTTCCTGAAGGGCCTCGCGGTGACGACCTACTTCACGCCCGAGCAGCTCGCGAAGCGCGCGACGCCGCAGGACGTGCAGCGCGTGTTCGTCGAGTACTACGCGGACGAGGCGTTCGTGCGCGTCGCACCGTTCGACGCGGACGCGAACCTCGACGGCGGCTTCTTCGACGTGCAGGCGAACAACGACACGAACCGCGTCGACCTGTTCGTGTTCGGCAACGCGGAGCGCTTCGTCACCGTCGCGCGCCTCGACAACCTCGGCAAGGGCGCGTCGGGCGCCGCGATCCAGTGCATGAACCTCAACATCGGCGCGGCCGAGGACGCAGGCCTCAAACGCTGATTCAGCCTCGCATGCCATGCAAAGCCGGCCACTGGCCGGCTTTTTATTTACCCGTATCAGGCAATATATAAAACTCCGGATCGCGCATTTACAAATATTTACAAGCTTTCCATTGCGCGATTATCCGCGAATTAATCCAGCCCCTCCTTATCCAGTCAATCCCGAATAGGGATAAACCGGATACCCGTCAATTCAAACGCTGCCGTTATACGCGGGAAGGCGTTGCGAGAGCCTGCCGGGCGTCGCGCACGCCCCACTCCGGCAGCTTTCGACAGCCTGTCTCGCGTTTAAATTCTTACCAATTGCCTTATCAGGAAAGGATTCAATTGGCAGATCCCGTTTCAATCGCCTTTTTTTAGACGGGTTCATCAATTGACAGCAAAAACACAGGCAGCGACATTAGCTCGCACAATTAAACGATTGGAGACAGCGGCATGTCGCACACCTTATCGAAGGGGGTGGCAACGGCCTTTGCCATTGCCCCTTTCCTGGTTGCATGTGGCGGGGGGGACTCCGGCGGCGCGCTCGCGCCGATCGATGCGCCCCAATGTTCCGGCTCGAGCTGCGGCCCGCAAGGGCAGCCGCCTTCGCAGCCGATCAACGGCGCATTGTGCCCGGCCAACGCGGACATCGTGAAGAGCACGTATCTCGGCGGCGCCGGTAGCGGCGAGATCGTCAGCGTCAACATCGACGCGGTCGCGATGACCTACACGCTCAAGTGGCTCGAATCGCCGATTCCGCTGAAGACGGGCACCGTCACGCCGAGCCGCGTCGGCACGACCATCACCGGCAAGGTCGTTCATCCGCCGACCGGCACGCTGCCGACCGCCGAGCAGACGCGCTGCGCGTTCGTCCTCACGCCGGGCACGGGCCCCGCGCCGGACGGCTCGACGTATTCGACGGCCGCCGACTTCAACCAGGCGAACCCGCCGATGCTGCTGGTCGGCATGGGTGTGGCGGGCGGCGGCATTCCCGGCGCGACGATCCAGTACGACGGGCTGACGATCATCCCAGGCGTCGTGCAGAACGTCGGCCAGGTGCCGAACCGTCACTTCGACTTCTATCCGTTCCTCGGCTTCGCGAACACGACGACCGACCTCTCGAAGCTGCCGGGCACGTACAACGCGCTGCTCTACCACCTCGTGCCGTCGGGCAACTACGCGACCAAGGGCTCGAACTCGAGCGAGACGTTCGATGCGAACGGCGCGTGCACGTCGAGCGGGGCGGGCGGCTGCCAGACGACCGGCGATCCGTGGAAGGCAAGCGCGAACGGCGGCTACTTCGACAGCGCCAAGGCGCCGCAGACACTGCCGCAGACGCAACTGCCGATCGTCGGCGCGACCGGCAAGTCGGCGACCGCGCACATGGTGATCGGCCAGCTCAACGGCGCGACGGTGCCGGTGATCGTGCGCACGGGCAACGTGAACCTCGGCACGCCGCCGCTGCACCTCGATGCGCAGGTCGACGACGAATCGGGCATCGCGGTGCTCGGCGCGGCGACGGCGATCACGTCGGGCGCGATCGACGGCGGCTACGCGGGCGCGGACTCGAACTTCAAGTACACGGCCGCGCTGATCCGCGGCGGCAATGCGTCGTTCATCAACCCGTCCACGCAGGCCGAGGAAGACGGCTTCACGCTCGACTACGGCCAGACGACGCCGGGCCTGCTGAACGCGAAGACCGCCCCGCCGAGCGGCGCGAGCTACCCGTCGGCATCGGGCGTGGTGATCGCGACGGGCGGGCTGTACGCGGCGTTGATCCAGGGCACGGTGAACGGCGGCGTCACGGCGACGTCGGCGAATTCGACGACGTCGTCGACCCCGTACTTCGGCGTGGGCGCGCAGATCAGCAAGTAGCGATCGAGGACGCGGCGGCCGGCCTGCCGCCGCGCGTTGCAGGGAAGGCACGAAGGCGCCCGGCACGGCGCGGGCAGGACGAGCACGACCAACAGAAGCGGCCGACAGGGAGCTGGCCGCCACACAAGACAAATCTGGAGGAGCAACATGAAGCGCAACCTCATTCTGGCGGCCGCTGCCGCCGCCCCCCTTCTTTCCGCTTGCGGCGGCGGCAGCGACAATCCGCCGCCGCTCGTCGAGGAGCGGCTTTGCCCCGCGACGCTCGACTACAACACCGTGTTCACGGGCGGCGCGGGCAGCGGCGAACTCGCGAAAGTCCAGCTCGACACGACCAAGATGACCTGGCAGGTCACCTATGTCGAATCGCCGGTGCCGCAAAAGACCGGCACCGTCGTGCCGACCCGCGCGGGCACGGTCGACAGCGGCACGCTCACGCAGGAAACGCTGCTGCCGACCAACAAGCTGAACCAGTGCGCGTTCCGCCTGAACGGCGGGAGCCTCGATGCGTCGCGTCCGGCGCGCATCTTCGTCGGCTTCGGCGTGGCGGGCGGCACGATTCCCGGCAAGGAGATCCAGTTCGACGGCGTGCTCGGCCAGGCCGCGGTGCCCGACACGAAATTCCCGTACTACCCGTTCATCGGCTTCTCGTCGATCGAAACGGACATCACGAAGGTCGCGGGCACGTACAGCCACATCGGCTTCGGCGAAGTGCCGTCGCAGAAATTCGCGCCGGCGTCGATCGACGCGAAGGTGACGATCAACGCGGACGGCACGTGGACCAAGTGCGACACGACCGGCCAGTTCGCCGGCGGCGCGTGCACGCAGCAGGGCACGAACTTCGTGCAGTCGGCCGACGGCAGCGGCGCGTTCCAGTCGAACAACTACGCGAGCCAGATGAAGCCGACGCTGTCGGCCACGCCGCAGGGCAAGGGCTTCATGATCGTCGGCAAGCTGCGCAACCAGCTCGTGCCGATCCTCGTGCGCACGGGGGTCGCGAACCCGAACCCGACGCCGGACAGCAACGGCGTGCCGGGCCTGACCGCCGACGACGAATCGAGCATCTCGATCCTCGCGCCGCAGACGGCCGTCGCGGCCGGTTCGCAGAACGGCGAGTACATCGGCGTCGACAGCCAGTTCGATTACCGCACCACCGCGCTGATCGACAAGCAGGCCACGCTGCTCGATCCGTTCCAGCCGTCGCAGGCGTCGCTCACGCGAGTGCTCGACCTCGACTACACGCAGAAGGTGCCGGGCACGGTCACGACGATCCACACGGGTTCGGGCAGCACGTCGCCGACCGGCAAGTTCATCTTCTCGGGTGGCGTGTTCGGTTTCCTCGACAACGCGGGATCGACGCCGTATTTCACGATCGGCGCATTCGTCCAGTAAGCGGAGGGGAAAGCCGTGATGAAGAAAACCCTTCTCTGCGCGGCGGCCGGCGCCGCCGCCGTGGCGCCGCTCGCCGCGCACGCGCAGAGCGCCGGCAGCAACGTCGTCACGCTGGGCTGGTTCCACATCATGCCGCAGCAGAGCAGCACGCCGATGACGACCAACGTCGCGCCGACGCCGATCAACACGCCGCTGCGGCTGCCGCCGTCGTTCACGTCGGCGGGCACCGGGCTGCACACGAGCGGCGCCGACACGGTCGGCCTGACGGTCAGCCACTTCCTGACCGACCACATCGCGGTCACGTCGGTGGCCGGCGTGCCGCCGGTGTTCAAGGTGTCGGGCCAGGGCACGATCAAGCCGCCGGGCCCGGCGGGCGCGCTCGGCACGCAGAACATCGGGCTCGGGTCGGTCAACCCGATCGTGAAGAGCGTGCGGCAGTGGAGCCCCGCGGTGATCCTGCAGTACTACTTCGGGCAGGCGACCGCGAAATTCCGGCCGTTCCTCGGCCTCGGCGTGTCGTACAACTGGTTCAGCGACCTGCAGCTCAACACGAACTTCATCAAGCAGACGCAGGACAACCTCGGCGCGATCCTCGCGGCGGGCGCGGGCAAGCCGGGAACGACCTCGGTGGAGGCGAAGGCGTCGTCGTCGTGGCAGCCGGTGTTCAACGCAGGCCTGCAGTACAACGTGACGGAACACTTCGGGCTGGTGGCGTCGGTGACCTACATCCCGCTGAAGACGACGTCGACGGTGACGATCAAGGCAGCCGACGGCTCGGTGCTCGCCGAGTCGAAATCGGACCTGAAGGCGGACCCGATCATCAGCTACGTCGGGATGACGTACAAGTTCTGAGCGCGGCGACTGTCGGCGCGAATGGATGGCCGCGACACAATCGCAGGCAAAAAAAAGCCCGCCTAAGTGGCGGGCTGAATCCATATCAGAGGAGACATGGAGGAGACAGGTGTCACTATAGCGAATCGGTTTCCGCAATGCAACATTTCCGTAGAGAAAATAAGGATTTTCCCTCGAATGCGGCCTCTAGTTCGCCGTGACGGCGCCTGACCCCTTTTCGTTCTCCCGTTCGAGCACCTCGCCCAATGCGTCGCGCAGCAGCGCGACAGGCCGCGTGAGACGACCCGGCAACGTGCCGTGCACGATCCACACGTTGATTCGCGTTTCCAGCCCCGCCGTTTCCACCACCCTCAGCGCGTCGCGATGCGCGCTGCGCGCCAGCGCGTTCGGCGCGGCGATGCCGATGCCGGCGCCGCGCGCGACGAGCGACAACTGCAGCTCCGAGCCGAACGCTTCCACCGCGACGTCGAACGGCAGCCCGGCCGCGCCGAGCGCGCGGCTCAGCGCCGAGCGCATCCCGCAGCCGTCCTGGCTCAGCACCCACGGAAAACCGGACAGCGTGTCGAGCGACAGCGGGCCGTCCGGCAGCGGGAAATCGCGCGCGGCAACGAGCACCGTCGGCTGCGTGGCGAGCAGCGTCGCCGTCAACGCGTCGGGCAGCGCCGCGCTCGCCGGCACCATCACGGTCGCGACGTCGAGCGCGCCGCGCTCGATGCCCTGCACCAGCGCGGGCGACCAGCCGGCCGTCACGCGCAGCGTGAGGCGCGGGAACGCCTCGCGTAGCCGGTCGATCGGCCGCTCGAGCGCGAGCTCGGACAGGAACGGCGGCACGCCGATGCGCAACTCGCCTGACGGCTCGCCGTTCGGCGCGCCCGCCGCCATCAGCTCGTCGACCGCGCCGAGCACGTTGCGCGCGAGCGCGTAGACGTCGCGCCCGGCGGCGGTCGGCTTCAGCGGCTTGCTCTGCCGTTCGAGCAGCGGCACGCCGAGCAGCGTCTCGAGGTTCTGCACACGCCGCGTCAGGCCCGGCTGCGTCAGGTGGAGTTTCGCGGCCGCGGCCACCATCGACCCGCTGTCGACGACCGCGACGAACGCCTGGAGATCACGCGTATTCAAAACAAACTCGCATAATCATGTTAGACATATTTCAATTGTCGCATAAACATCAGGCACCTAGGATGGGAATTCCTTCGACCTACCACCCGGCCTCCCGATGAACTGCCCTGCCAGCCGCTGCCCTGCCCCCGTTTCCCCGTCCGTCGCCGCGCCGCCCGCGCTGAGCACCGGCATGACGCTGTTCTTCGCCGCGACGGTCGGCGTGATCGTGATGAACCTGTTCGCCGCGCAACCGCTGACCGGCCCGATCAGCGCGGACCTGCACCTGCCGCCCGGCCTTGCCGGCCTCGTCGCGATGCTGCCGCAGCTCGGCTACGCGGCCGGGCTCGCGTTGCTCGTGCCGCTGGTCGACCTGCTCGAGAACCGCCGTCTGATCGTCGCGACGCTCGGCGTCTGCGCGGCCGCGCTCGTGCTGCCCGCCTTCACGCGCTCGGGCACCGTGTTCCTGCTCGCGACGCTCGCGGCCGGCGCCGCGTCGAGCGTGATCCAGATGCTGGTGCCGATGGCCGCGTCGATGTCGCCCGAAGCTCAGCGCGGCCGCGCGGTCGGCAACGTGATGAGCGGGCTGATGCTCGGGATCCTGCTGTCGCGGCCGCTCGCGAGCCTGATCGCGGGCTCGGCCGGCTGGCGCACGTTCTATCTGCTGGCCGCGCTCGCGAACGCGGCGATCGCCGTCGTGCTCGCGCTGCGCCTGCCGGCGCGCACGCCGTCGATCACGGCGAGCTACCGCGCGTTGCTCGCGTCGATGGGACGCCTGCTCGCCGACGAGCCGGTGCTGCGCCGGCATGCGCTGTCGGCCGCGCTCGCGATGGCCGCGTTCAGCGCATTCTGGACCGCCGTCGGACTGCGGCTCGCGCAGCCGCCGTTCGCGCTCGACCTGCATGGCATTGCGCTGTTCGCGTTTGCCGGCGCCAGCGGCGCGATCGTCACGCCGCTCGCCGGCCGCGCGGGCGACCGCGGCCACGGCCCGGCCGCGCAGCGGCTCGCGCACGGCACGATGCTCGCGGCCCTGACCGTGCTCGGGATCGCCGGCGCGGGCTGGTTCGGCTTCGATATGCATGCGCATCGCGGCCTCGCGCTCGCGCTGCTGGCCGGCGGCGCGGCGCTGCTCGACGCAGGCGTGATCGTCGACCAGACGATCGGCCGCCGCGCGATCAACCTGCTGAACCCGGCCGCGCGCGGACGCCTGAACGGGCTGTTCGTCGGGCTGTTCTTCATCGGCGGCGCGCTCGGCGCGGCGCTCGCGGGCAGCGCATGGGCATGGGGCGGCTGGAGCGCGGTGTGCGGCGTCGGGTTCGCGTTCGCCGGCGCGGCGGCCGGGTTCGGGCTGGTGGCCGGGCGCGCGGCGGGCGCCGCGGCGCTCGATCGCCCGCGCGCATAAGCGGGCAGCGGTGAAGCGGCGCTCGAAAGCCGAACGCCCCGCCCTCTCGCGAGGGACGGGGCGTTCGGTACGCCGGCGCGGGCCGGGAATCAGTGACGGACCAGCGCCATCATCGCGCCGAAGCCGACGAACAGCCCGCCCGTCAGCCGGTTGAACACCTTCGCGACGCTCTGGCTCTTCAGCGTGGCGCCGATGCGCGTGCCGAACGCCGCGTAGACGAGATACCAGCTCACCTCGATCACCGCGAACGTGACGACGAGGATGCCGAACTGCGGCAGCGTCGGCTCGGCCGCGTTGATGAACTGCGGCAACAGCGCGGCCGCGAACAGGATCGCCTTCGGGTTGCTGCCCGCGACCAGGAAGCCGTTGCGGAACAGCGCCGCGCGCGATGCCGATGCCTGTTGCGACACGGCGTCGACGTCAGCCGCCGGCGCGTCGTCCACGCGTGCGCGCCACGCCTTCACGCCGAGATAGATCAGGTAGGCCGCGCCCGCGAAGCGCAACGCATTGAACATCGCCGGCCATGCTTCGAGCACCGCGCCAAGCCCCGCCGCGGAGACCGCGAGCATCAGCACCAGCGCGCTCAGGCAACCGGCCATCGTCGCGGACGAACGCCGCAGCCCGTGCCGCGCGCCGTGCGTCATCACGAGCAGCATGTTCGGGCCCGGAATCGCCGACACGACGAATACCGTCGCCACGAAAAGCCACCACGTATGCAAGTTCATGACTGCCTCTACCTGAAATGGACGGAAAACGAACTGCCGATTATGCCGTGCGCACCGCGCTTCTGTCGCGTGTCAGCGGCCCGCGCGGCGCAGCGCCACTTCGCCGAGCACCGCGAAATCCTGGTCGCCGCCGCCGTGCGCGAGCGCGTCGAGCAGGCTGTCGCGCACGACGCTCGCCACCGGCAGCGGCACCGACGTCGCGTCGCCGGCCTCCAGCGCGAGCCGGACGTCCTTCAGCCCGAGCCGCGCCTTGAAGCGCGCGGGCTCGTAGCGCCGCTCGGCGATCATCGCGCCGTAGCCCTCGTAGACGGGCCCCGGAAACACGCTGCTGGTGATCACGTCAAGGAAATCGCGCATCGCGACGCCGTGCGCGCCCAGCAGCGCGGATGCCTCGCCGAGCGTCTCGATCGCCGACGCGAGCGTGAAGTTCGCGGCGATCTTCGCGACGTTCGCGTGCTGCGGCAGCGAGCCGAACCGCCAGGTCTTCTGGCCGATCGCGTCGAACAGCGGCTGCACGCGGTCGATCGCCTCGGCCGGGCCGCCGGCCATGATCGTCAGGCGCGCGGCGGCCGCGACGTCGGGCCGCCCCATCACCGGCGCGGCGACATAGTCGATGCCGCGCGACGCATGCGCGTGCGCGAGCGACTCGGCGAGCGCGACCGATACCGTCGCCATGTTCACGTGGATCAGCCCGCGCGGCGCCTGGGCCAGCAGCGCGTCGTCGAACACCGCGCGCGCGGCCGCATCGTCGCCGAGCATCGAGAACACGGCGTCGCCGCGGAACGCGTCGGCCGGCGTGTCGACGATCCGCGCGCCGAACGCCGCGAGCGGCTCGGCCCGCTCGCGCGAGCGGTTCCAGACCCGCACCGTGTGGCCCGCCTTCAGCAGGTTCGTCGCGATCGCCTGCCCCATTTCGCCCAGCCCGATAAACCCGAGATCCATCACCCGCTCCTTCGCTCCGTGAAGCCGCGAGTTAAACACAGATGCCGACGGTCTGCAGCGCCTGCCGCCTGCCGCCGACCGGCCGGCGCGGTGCGATACTGCACGAATGGCGACCGCGACCTTCCGCTTTCACGGCGAACTGAACGCCTTTCTCGCGCGCCCGCGGCGCGATCGGGCGTTCGCCCACGCGTGCGCGCGCGATGCGACGGTGAAGCACGCGATCGAGGCGCTCGGCGTCCCGCATACCGAAATCGGCCGGCTGTGCGTGAACGACGCGCCGGCCGCGCTCGACCGCCCGCTCGACGACGGCGACCGCGTCGACGTCTTTCCCGAGCGCGCGCGGCCGGCGGCCAACGGTGCCACCGGACTGCCGCCGGCGTCATGGCGCTTCGTCGCCGACGCGCATCTCGGCGGCCTCGCGCAACTGCTGCGCCTCGCCGGCTTCGACACCTGCTACGACAACCACTACCGCGACGACGAACTCGCGGCGCTGGCCGAGCGCGAGCACCGGATCGTGCTGACCCGCGACCGCGAACTGCTCAAGCGGCGCGCGGTCGTGCGCGGCTGCTATCTCCATGCGCGGCAGCCGGCCGACCAGTTGCGCGAACTGTTCGAGCGGCTCGATCTCGCCCCGCACATGCGGCCGTTCCGGCTGTGCCTGCGCTGCAACGCGCCGCTGCATCCGCTCGACGCGGCCGCCGCCGCGCCGCGCGTGCCGGCGGGCGTCCGGCAGCGGCAGCGGCGCTTCGTCGCGTGCGACGTGTGCCGGCGCGTGTTCTGGGAAGGCTCGCACTGGCGGCGCATGCGCACGGTGGTCGACGCGATGCGCGCGCCGCCGCCCGTTCGGCTCGACGAACCGGGCGAATCCGACGAACCAGGCGAATTCGGCGCCTGAAAAACAAAACCCCGCATGCCGGAGCATGCGGGGCTGGCCGGCCGTGGCGGCGAACCGCTTAGTTCTGCGTGCCTGCGTCGTTCGTGCCGGCGGCCGATGCGGCTGCGGCCTTCGCCTGGCCCTTCTTCGAACCGTGGTGCTTCAGCTGGTGCTTCGGCTTGCTGTGATCCTTCTTGGCCGGTGCCGATGCGGCAGCCGGCGTGTCGGCTGCCGGCGCGGACGCCTGTGCGAATGCCGAAACCGATGCGAGCGCGAATGCCGCGGCGATGATCGAAGCGAGCGTCTTCTTCATTGTTTTTCCTTTAGCGGAGAAAAAATCAAACGTACCGGTAATTAAAGATGCGAGGCATTCGCACCGGAGCCCCAGGCCGCGAGGCCGGCTTTCGCCGTTCCGTCGCGACGAAACCTGACGCACTGGTTCCATAACGCACCGCGTTCGCGGCAAGTTGACACGTTGCCTGCGTCCTCGGGTTTTCCCGGGGGCCGCCGCGTCACCGGGTACCGGCAAGCCGGGCAAGCCGCCGTCGCACCGCGCCGCAAACCGGCTCGCGCGGCGCCGGGGCGACGCTTATACTGGCGTCCATCCGTCCCTTTCCCCGGAAACCGGATCGCGGCCGGTCGCACGACCGCCGCCGTCTCGAGGCGCTCAAATTGCCCGATCACAATCTGGACAAACTGAAAATCGACCGGCGTCCGCTCGCACCGGCGCCGCGCCGGCGCCGGTGGGCGCGCTATGCGTTCGCCGCCGCGCTCGTCGTCGTCGCGATCGGCGCCGGCCTCGCGCTCACCGGCCGGCCAAGCGTCGACACCACGTCCGTCACGTCCGCCTACCCGTACCAGAACGACACGCAGCTCAATGCGACCGGCTACGTCGTGCCGCAGCGCAAGGCCGCGGTCGCGTCGAAGGGCCAGGGGCGCGTCGAGTGGCTCGGCGTGCTCGAAGGCACGCGCGTGAAGCAGAACGAGATCATCGCGCGCCTCGAAAGCAGCGACGTGCAGGCGTCGCTCGGGCAGGCCCGCGCGCAGGTGCAGGTCTCCCGCGCGAACCTCGGCGTCGCGCAGGCCGAGCTCAAGGATGCGGAGATCGCGTTGCGCCGCACGGCCGCACTCGCGCCGCGCGGGGCCGTGCCGGCCGCGCAGCTCGACACCGACACGGCCCGCGTGAACAAGGCGCGCGCGACGCTCGCCAGCGACCAGGCCGCGATCGCGTCGGCCGAAGCAAACGCGCAAGCCGCGCAGGTGGCGGTCGACCAGACGGTGATCCGCGCGCCGTTCGACGGCATCGTGCTCGCGAAGCACGCGAACGTCGGCGACAACATCACGCCGTTCTCGTCCGCGTCGGACAGCAAGGGCGCGGTCGTGACGATCGCCGACATGGAAACGCTCGAAGTCGAGGCCGACGTCGCCGAATCGAACATCGCGAAGATCCGCGCCGAGCAGCCGTGCGAGATCCAGCTCGACGCGCTGCCCGACATGCGCTTCGCGGGGCGCGTGTCGCGCATCGTGCCGACCGTCGACCGCTCGAAGGCCACCGTGCTCGTGAAGGTGCGCTTCGTCGACCGCGACGAGCGCGTGCTGCCCGACATGAGCGCGAAGATCGCGTTCCTGTCGAAGCCCGCGTCGCCGCAGGACCGGCAGCCGGTGACGGCCGTGCAGGCGAGCGCGGTGGTCGAGCGCGACGGCCGGTCGGTCGTGTTCGTCGTGAAGGACGACGCCGTGCATGCGGTGGCCGTGACGAAGGGCGCGCGGATCGGCGAGCTCGTCGCGGTGCGCGGCGTGACACCCGGCGACACGGTCGTGCTCGCCCCGGGCGCGAAGCTGAAGGACGGCGCGAAAGTGACCGTCGCGAAGAAGTAGCGCGCGTGAACGTCGCCCGGCCGCCCCTCGTCGAGCTCAGCCACGTCGCGAAGTCGTACCGGCGCGGCAACCAGATCGTGCCCGTGCTGACCGACATCACGCTCGACATCGGCGAAGGCGACTTCGTCGCGCTGATGGGGCCGTCGGGCTCCGGCAAGAGCACGCTGCTGAACCTCGTGGCCGGCATCGACCGGCCCGACAGCGGCGAGTTGCGCGTCGGCGGCCTCGACATCTCGCAACTCGCCGAGGCGCAACTGGCCGAATGGCGCGCGGCGAACGTCGGCTTCATCTTCCAGTTCTACAACCTGATGCCCGTGCTCACCGCGTTCGAGAACGTCGAGCTGCCGCTGATGCTCACGCACCTGTCACGCCGCGAGCGGCGCGAGCGCGTCGAGCTCGTGCTCGACATGGTGAATCTCGGCGACCGCACGAGCCATTACCCGTCCGAGCTGTCGGGCGGCCAGCAGCAGCGCGTCGCGATCGCGCGCGCATTGATCACCGATCCGGTGCTGATCGTCGCCGACGAGCCGACCGGCGACCTCGACCGCGCATCGGCCACCGACGTGCTCGCGATGCTGCAGCGGATGAACGCCGAGCTCGGCAAGACGATCATCATGGTGACGCACGATGCGCACGCGGCCAGCGCCGCGCGCTCGCTCGTCCATCTGGAAAAAGGGGAGCTGATCGATGGGCACGCCGGCTGACCGGCGACGGGAGCGCGCGCCATGTACGTGCTGAAGCTGATCGCGCGCAACGCGCTGCGGCACCGGCTGCGCACGCTGCTGACCGTGCTCGGGCTGACCATCGCGGTGCTCGCGTTCGGGCTGCTGCATACGGTGGTCGACGCGTGGTACGCGGGCGCGGCGGCCGCCTCCAGCGGCCGGCTCGTCACGCGCAACGCGATCTCGCTGGTGTTTCCGCTGCCGGTCAGCTACGAGAACCGGATCCGCGGTGTCGACGGCGTGACGGCCGTGGTCCGCTCGAACTGGTTCGGCGGCATCTACCGCGACCCGAAAAACTTCTTCGCGAGCTTCGCGGTGTCGGAGAACTACCTCGACCTGTATCCGGAATTCATCCTGCCGGCGCAGCAGCGCGCCGACTACGACCGCGACCGCCGCGGCTGCCTCGTCGGCCGGCAGCTCGCGACGCAGTTCGGCTTCAAGGTCGGCGACGTGATCCCGCTGAAGGGCACGATCTACCCGGGCACGTGGGATTTCGTCGTGCGCGGGATTCTCGACGGCCGCGACGATTCGACGATCACGCGTCAACTGGTGTTCCACTGGGATTACCTGAACGAGACGGTGCGCAAGCGCACGCCGAAGCAGGCCGATCAGGTCGGCGTGTTCGTGCTCGGCGTCGCGAACCCCGACGACGGCGCCGCGATCGCGCGCAACGTCGACGCGGTGTTCAAGAACTCGCTCGCCGAGACGCTGACCGAGACCGAGCAGGCGTTCCAGCTCGGCTTCGTCGCGATGTCGAACCAGATCATCGCGGCGATCCGCCTGGTGTCGTACGTGGTGATCCTGATCATCATGGCGGTGATGGCCAACGCGATGGCGATGAGCGCGCGCGAGCGCACGGCGGAATACGCGACGTTGAAGGCGCTCGGCTTCGGCCCCGGGTTTCTCGCGCTGATCGTGTTCGGCGAATCGGTCGTGATCGCGGTGGTCGGCGGCGCGCTCGGGATCCTCGCGACGCCGCCCGCCGCGAGCCTGTTCAAGCAGGCGGCAGGCGGCATCTTTCCGGTGTTCAAGGTGTCGACCGGGACGGTCGTGCTGCAGGCTGCGTGCTCGGTCGCGGTCGGCTTCGCGGCCGCGCTCGTGCCGGCGTGGCAGGCCGCGCGCGTGCGCGTGGTCGAAGGCCTGCGGGCGATCGGATAGCGACGCACATGGCGATCCCGCTCACCTACATCGCGCGCAACCTGTGGACCCGGCGGCTGACCACCGCGCTCACCGCGGGCGGGATGGCGCTCGTGATCTTCGTGTTCGCGACGGTGCAGATGCTCGATGCGGGCCTCACGAAAACGCTCGTGTCGACCGGCGAACCCGACAACGCGGTGGTGATCCGCAAGGGCGCCGAAACGGAGATCCAGAGTTCGATCGACCATCAGCAGGCCAACGCGCTCGAGATGCACCCGGCCGTCGCGCTCGGCCCCGACGGCCGACCGCTCGTGTCGAAGGAAGCCGTGGTGCTGATCTCGCTCGTGAAGACGTCGAGCGGCAAGCCGTCGAACGTCGTGATCCGCGGCGTGTCGCCGGGCGGCCTCGCGCTGCGTCCGCACGTGAAGCTCGCGGCCGGCCGGACCTTCGCGCCCGGCTCGTCGGAGATCGTCGTCGGCAGCGCGATCGCGAAAGGCTTCAGCGGCACGCAGCTCGGCGACCGCCTGCATTTCGCGCAGCGCGACTGGACCATCGTCGGCGTGTTCGACGCGGGCGGCAGCGGCTTCGATTCGGAGATCTGGGGCGACGTCGACCAGCTGATGCAGTCATTCCGGCGCACCAGCTATTCGTCGATGGTGCTGCGCATTCCGAGCGCCGACGGCTTCGCGCGCTTCAAGGCCGACATCGACGTCGACCCGCGGCTGACCGACGAGGCGAAGCGCGAGCAAACCTTCTATGGCGACCAGTCGAAGGCGCTGTCGACGTTCATCAACATCCTCGGCATCACGCTGTCGACCATCTTCTCGATCGCCGCGATGATCGGCGCGATGATCACGATGTATGCGTCGGTCGCGAACCGCGTGGCCGAGATCGGCACGCTGCGCGCGCTCGGCTTCAAGCGCACCAACGTGCTCGCCGCGTTTCTGCTGGAGGCGCTGCTGCTCGGCTTCGTCGGCGGCGTCGCGGGCCTCGCGTGCGCGTCGCTGATGCAGTTCGCGTCGTTCTCGACGACCAATTTCCAGACCTTCTCGGACCTGTCGTTCCGCTTCGTGCTGACGCCCGCGATCGTCGTGAAGACGCTCGTGTTCTCGCTCGTGATGGGGCTCGTCGGCGGGTTCCTGCCGGCGATGCGCGCCGCGCGGCTGAAGATCGTCGACGCGCTGCGCGCGCAGTGACGCCGGCTGCCGCTCACGTTCAACGTTCGCGCGGCACCCACGCGCCGTGGAACCCGGCCGGCACGCGGCGCGGCAGATGCACGGTCGCGACCGGCCCCGCGTCGATCGCGCGCGCATCGAGGATCACGACGTCGCTCGTATCCGTCGCCGCGCGGTACACCATCACCAGCAGCCAGCCGTCGTCCTCGTCAGCGCCGCCCGGGCGCGGCACGAACACCGGCTCGCCGTTCTGGTCGCCGGCCGGCACCGCATAGTGCATCGTCGTGCCGCGCGCGTGGTCGAAGCGCATCACGCCGCGCATTTCCGCGTTGTTCGGCTGCTCGGCCGCGTACAGGTAGCGATAGCGGCGGCCGGTGCGGGTTTCGTTGATGCGCGGCAGCTCGATGCCGCCGTCGGCGAGCGGCCCTTCGTCGATCAGCCCGTTCGCGGTATCGATCACATAGCGCCACAGCTCGCCGACCGGGTTGTCGGCGAAGCGGCCCGTGCGCGCGTCGAGCCGCAGAAACGACGGATAGCGCACCGCGTCGAGCACGATGCACGATGCGTCGCAGTCGTACGCGTTGACGACGTGCTGGATGAAACACGGCTCGACGTCGAACCAGCGCACGTCGCCGCCATGGCGCGGCAGCACGCCGATGCGCGCGGGCCGGTCGTCGTGCCAGCGCAGCGGCATCCGGTGGCCCTGCTTCAGCAGCGAGAAGTCGTAGCCGACGTTCAGGTCGAGCAGCAGGCTGCGGGTTTCGGTGATCGCGAGGTCGTGCATCATCGACGGCGCGCCCAGCTCGATCTCGAGATCGACGCGCTTCACGCCCGTCGCGTCGATCACGCCGTAGCGCAGCCAGGGCGCACGCCAGTCCGCGCGGAACAGGATCAGCTCGTCCGTTGCCGGGTCGACCTTCGGATGCGCGGTCATCCCGCCGCCGAAGCCCGCGTGCCGCGCCGGCATGCCGAGCGAATCGAGCGCGGCGGTGATTGCGAGCGGCGCGCCGCCCTCGGCCAGCGCGAGCAGTTCGCCCGCATGCTGCAGCACGTTCACGTTCGGATTGGTGTCGGGCAGATGCGGCGCCTGCGCGGGCGCGTGCACGGCGGCCCAGCGCCGCGTGCGCGCCCAGCGGTTCCGGTAGCCGGCCGCGCGGCCGTCGTCGAACGCGATCGCGTGCAGCATCGCGGCCTCCGGCCACCACGACAGCACGTCGTTGCCTTCGAAGCGGCCGCCCGGCGGGTTCGGGCCGTTGCGCAGCAACGTGCCGTCGAGTTCGCGCGGAAGGGTGCCCGTCACGCGCAGGTCGAAGAAGTCGACTTCGTCGGCGACCGGCGCGATCGCGCCGCGGTTCAGGTCGAATACGGTCATCGCATCGGCGCTCCGTCAGCAGTCTTCGGCGGCCGGCGGCAGATCGCCGCGCGCCAGCGCGAGCGCATGGTCGCGCACGTCGTCCGGCCAGCCGGCGATCAGCTCGGCCAGCCGCGCCGGGTCGTTCGCATACAGCGCCCGCGCGGCCTCCTCGAAACCGGGCAGGTCGCCCGCCATCGCCGACATGAAGTGGTACGCGCGCGCCTGCGCGTCGCGGCGCCGATCGGCCGCCGCATGCGTGCGCCGCGCGTCCTCGACGAGCTTGCGCAGCGCCACCGACGCGCCGCCCGGCTGCGCGCCGAGCCATTCCCAGTGACGCGGCAGCAGCGTGACCTCGCGCGACACCACGCCGAGCTTCGGCCGGCCGCGGCCGCGCTGTTCGCCGGCGCCCGCGCCTGCAGGCTCGCCGGCGCCGCCGGACGCTCCAGATGCGCCGCCCGACGGCACCGCATAGCGCGCGCGGATGTCGTCCGCGGTGCCGCGCAGGTCGAGGTCGATCGAGCGGCCCGTCGCGTCGTCGAAGATCAGGATCGTGCCGGACGTCGCGTCGCCGGCCGCCTGCCGGGCAGCGAGCGCGACCGTCGCGAGCGGGCCCGACGCGAGCCGCCGGTGGCCGTCGAAGGCCGTGTACGAAGGAAGGAGCGTGGAGGAGGTCATCGTGGTCGCCCGCAGGCTGAAATCGGAATGACGCTATTTTTATCCGGGTATTAATTGGATGTCAATATTATCCGGGTAAAAACATCGCCCTCATCGGGTTCCCATCCTGCGGGGCCGACCGCGGGGAACCTCGCCCGATCGATTCAAATGCTGAATCGATCAAGTCAGCAATTGGCATGAAAACGCAAGTTTCGACATGACAGAATGGCCCGGACGCCCTCGCATCGGCGTCCGGTGCCCGGCCTCCCGCCGGCGGCATCCACCCACATCACGCGCGCACCGACGCGCCTGCCGCACGACGGCACCTTCCGCCCTTCGGAGGAGACAAGTCATGAATCCGCTTCACGCGCTGCCGGCGTCCGCGTCGGCAACGGCCCGGCGCACCCGCGTGCGCTGGCTGGTGCTCGCCGTCCTGTTCGCGGTCACGACGATCAACTACGCGGATCGTGCGGCCATCGCGATCGCGGGCCCGAGCCTCGCCCGCGCGCTGCACCTGAGCCACGTGCAGATGGGCTTCATCTTTTCCGCGTTCGGCTGGTCGTACGTGGTCGCGCAACTGCCGGGCGGCTGGCTGCTCGACCGCTACGGATCGCGCATCGTCTACGCATTCAGCATCTTCTTCTGGTCGCTGTTCACGCTGCTGCAGGGCGGCATCGGCTTCTTCGGCGGCGCGGCCGCGTTCGCGCTGCTGTTCGGGCTGCGGTTCCTGGTCGGCGCGGCCGAGGCGCCGTCGTTCCCCGCCAACAGCCGGATCGTGTCCGCGTGGTTCCCGGCCGCCGAACGCGGCACCGCGTCGGCGATCTTCAACGCCGCGCAGTACGCGGCGACCGTCGTGTTCGCGCCGCTGATGGGCTGGCTCGTGCACGCGTTCGGCTGGCAGGCGGTGTTCGCGGTGATGGGCGTGCTCGGCTTCGCGTTCGTGCTGGTGTGGAACCGCACGATGTACGACCCGAAGGCCCACCCGAGCATCAACCGCGCGGAACTCGACTACCTCGCCGAAGGCGGTGCGCTCGTCAACATCGACCAGGCGACGGGCGGGCGCGACGGCGGCCCGTCTATGCGCCACGTGAAGGCGCTGCTGCGCAACCGGATGCTGGTCGGCGTGTACGTCGCGCAGTACTGCATCAACGCGCTCACCTACTTCTTCATCACGTGGTTTCCCGTCTATCTGGTGCAGGCGCGCGGGATGTCGATCCTCAACGCGGGGCTCGTCGCGTCGATTCCCGCCGTGTGCGGCTTCCTTGGCGGGATTCTCGGCGGCGTCGTGTCCGATGCGCTGCTCAGGCAGGGCCGCTCGCTGTCGGTCGCGCGCAAGGTGCCGATCGTGATCGGCATGCTGCTGTCGATGTCGATGATCGTCTGCAACTACACCGATTCGCACGTGCTCGTCGTGCTGTTCATGGCGCTGTCGTTCTTCGGCAAGGGGCTCGGCGCGCTCGGCTGGGCCGTCAACGCCGACACCGCGCCGCGCCAGATCGCCGGGCTGAGCGGCGCGCTGCTCAACACCTGCGGCAACCTTTCCAGCATCACGACGCCGATCGCGATCGGCTATATCGTCGACCGCAGCGGCTCGTTCAACGGCGCGCTCGTCTATGTCGTCGCGCACGCGCTCGTCGCCGTGATCTGCTACCTGTTCGTCGTCGGCGAGATCCGCCGCGTCGAGCTTCAATGAACCGCGCGGGCCGAGCCGGCGCGTCCGTCGGCCCACGCGCCACCGGAACCAGGAGCGAACCGATGTCCGAACCCAGCCGTGCCGGCACCCCGCGCGTCACGCGCATGCAGGTGATTCCCGTCGCCGGCCGCGATAGCATGCTGCTCAACCTGTGCGGCGCGCACGCGCCATACTTCACGCGCAACCTCGTGATCCTCGACGACAGCAGCGGGCATACGGGCGTCGGCGAAGTGCCGGGCGGCGAAGGCATCCGCCACGCGCTCGAGCGCATGACGGATCGCGTGGTCGGGCAGCCGATCGGGCGCTACCAGGCGACGCTCAACGCGGTGCGCGCGGCGCTGTCCGGCGCCGGTGCCGGCGCCGGGCGCACGATCCGCCACGAAGTGACGTCGGCCGGCGAGGCGGCCGTGCTGCGCCAGCCGCACGAGATCAACCTGCGGCTCGACAACGTGATCACCGCGATCGAGACCGCGCTGCTCGACCTGCTCGGCCAGCATCTCGACGTGCCGGTCGCGGCGCTGCTCGGCGAAGGCCAGCAGCGCGACGCGGTGCCGATGCTCGCGTACCTGTTCTACATTGGCGACCGGCGCCGCACCGATCTGCCGTATCGCGACGAGGCGCATGCGGCGGACCCATGGTTCCGGCTGCGCAACGAAGCGGCGCTCACACCGGCCGCGATCGCGCGGCAGGCCGAAGCGGCGGTCGAGCGTTACGGTTTCGCCGATTTCAAGCTGAAGGGCGGGGTGATGGCCGGCGCGGACGAGATGGAAGCGATCGCGGCGATCAAGGCGCGCTTTCCCGACGCCCGCACGACGCTCGATCCGAACGGCGCGTGGTCGCTCGACGAGGCCGTCGCGCTGTGCCGCGGGCAAGGCCACCTGCTCGCGTACGCGGAAGATCCGTGCGGGCCGGAAGGCGGCTATTCGGGCCGCGAGGTGATGGCCGAATTCCGCCGCGCGACGGGGATCCCGACCGCGACCAACATGATCGCGACCGACTGGCGGCAGATGGATCACGCGGTGCGGCTGCAGGCGGTCGACATCCCGCTCGCCGATCCGCATTTCTGGACGATGCAGGGCTCGGTGCGGCTCGCGCAGCTATGCCGCGACTGGGGGCTCACGTGGGGCTCGCACTCGAACAACCACTTCGACGTGTCGCTCGCGATGTTCACGCATGCGGCGGCGGCCGCGCCCGGCACGATCACCGCGATCGACACGCACTGGATCTGGCAGGAAGGCGACGCGCGGCTCACGCGCGAGCCGCTCGCGATCGTCGGCGGCAAGGTGGCCGTGCCGGAGCGGCCGGGGCTCGGCATCGAGATCGACATGGCGCAGGTCGAGGCCGCGCATGCGCTGTACAACGCGGTGGGCGGTACGGCGCGCGATGATGCGGTGGCGATGCGATATCTGGTGCCGGGGTGGACGTATGATCCGAAGCGGCCGAGTTTCGGACGCGGGTGACAGGGCGGTGTGCTGACGGGGCGGTTGCCAAATACGGGAAACGGCCGCATCCTGCCGGCTGCCTGGATCGGCCCGTGCGGCGGACGGTCGGGCGCTCCTCGTCCATTCGCAAAAAACGCTTTTCATGACGTCATCCGGTCCGACACCGCGGCAGATCATCGTCTTCGTGCTGTATTCGGCGCTGTGCCTGCCCGCGAGCGTGACGGTCGCCGGCTATGTCGCGACCCTGATCACGCGGCACGTATCGAATTTCGAAGGCGGTGCGGGTTACGCGGCGCTCGTGTGGAGCATCATTTTGACCTGCGCGGTCTACGGGCTGTCGATCGCCCTGTGCGTGCTGCTGCGGAAAAGAACCGCGGTGCTCGCGGCCATGACGGTGGGGTTCGCCGCGCTGTCGGTGCCTGCGTTCAGGTTGGCCTGCCAGTTGGCGACCTAGCGCGTCGCGCCCATGGCTTGCGGAAAACAAAAAGGCCCGATCTTGCGATCGGGCCTTTCAAATTCCGTTGGTGGAGCGGAGGAGGATCGAACTCCCGACCTTCGCATTGCGAACGCGACGCTCTCCCAGCTGAGCTACCGCCCCAACAGTCGACCATCATACACACGCATTTCCACGCTTGGCAATAGGGGTTACGTCACGCGCGACGCGTTACTTTGACGGCGCGCCGGCCAGCACCCATTCGACCACCGACCGGACGTCGGCGTCGCTCATGCGCGGATGCGCGGGCATCGGAATCGCGCCCCACACGCCCGAGCCGCCGTCCTTCACCTTCTTCGACAGCTTCGCGACGGCCTGCGGATCGGACTTGTAGCGAGCGGCGATGTCCTTGAACGACGGGCCGACGAGCTTGCGGTCGACCGCGTGGCAGCCCATGCACGCGTTGCCGCGCGCCACTTTCAGGCCGTCGCCGACGTCCGCGTGCGCCGCGCCCAGCGTGCCGGCCACGAGCGCCATGGCCGCGCCACCGTGCACCATCCAGCGTTTCATCTGCTTCATCTGCATGCCCGTCATTGCGCCTTCGCCTTCGGATTGCCGGGATGCACGCTCGACGAATTCGAGATCGGCGCGGGCGGCTGCAGCGGCGTGGACTGCACCGACGCGTCGGGCACCGCGCCGACCGTCGCGCTGTCCGCCGGTGCGGCAGCCGCCTGCGCGCCGGATGCGCCGCTCGCGGGCGACGCGTCCTGCAGCGCCTGCGCGTCCTGCGGCTTCACGTACTGGAACACCTTCACGACCTTCTCGACGCCCGGCACCTGGCTCGCGGCTTCCGCGCCGCGATTGCCTTCGTCCACCGTCACGAGCCCCATCAGGTAAAGATTGCCGCGTTCGGCAACGACCTTGTAGTAGTTCGCCGAGATGCCCTTCGTCGCGATCAGCTCGGACTTCACGCGCCCTTCGAGGTACGAGTCGTTCGCGCGCGACGACAGCGACGACGCGGGCCCGACCGACAGTTCGTTGACGATGCCGTTCACGTTGTTGATGCCGCGCACGATTTCCTCGGCGCGCTGCTTCGACGCATCGTTCGGCACCTCGCCCGTCAGCAGCACGCGGCGGTTGAACACCGTCACGTTCACGTGCGACTGGTCCGGCAGCCCGTTGTTGATCTGCGAGAGCGACTTGACCTGGATCTCGCGATCCTCCGTCTGCGCGCCGAGCGTACGGCGATCGGTCGCGATCAGCGCGCCGCCGCCGGCCGCTGCGCCCACGACCCCGAGCACACAGCCCTGCAGCGACACGGCGAGGCCCGCCGTCAGCGCGGCGAGCAGCGTGGTTCTGACGAGCGTCTGTTTGACGCGGCTTTGATTCATCGACGGCTCTCCTTCGTTCAATCCTCACCCAGCAGCATCGCGTCGATGCCGTCGCACAGGCAGTGGATGGTCAGCAGATGGACTTCGTGGATGCGCGCCGCGCGAACGGCGGGCACGCTGATCGGAATATCGGTGTCGGACAGCGCGGCCGCCACCGTGTGGTCGTTGCCGCCCGTCAACGCGACGACGGTCATCTCGCGCTCGTGCGCCTCGCCGATCGCCGCGAGCACGCGCGGCGATGCGCCGCCCGCATCGAGCACCAGCAGGACGTCGCCCGTCTGGCCCAGCACGCGCACCTGCTGCGCGAACAACTGCTCGGCGGCCGCCACGCCCGCGAGGCCGGCCTGCGACGCGTCGGTGGCCAGCGCGATCGCGGGCAGGCCCGGACGCTCGCGCTCGAAACCGCCGACGAGCGACGCGGCGAGGTACTGCGCGGCGGCGGCCGACGGGCCGTCGCCGCACGCGACGATCTTGTTGCCGTTCGCCAGTGCGGCGAACATCGCATCGACCGCGGCTGCGATCGGCAGCGACAGCGCGTCGGCCGCTTCGGCGTGAAGCGCGGCGCTGTCGCGAAATTGTTGCTGAATACGTTCGACTGACATCGATTCCTGGTGAACTGGGCGCGCGGCACAACTCGCGCGACATCGTGGGTGCGGCGAGTTTACCGTACTCCGGCGCCCTCTCCGGCGGTCCGGCAAGAACTCTTTACATCTCGTCACAGCTCGCGGCTACGCATCGTCGGTACGAAATGCATCGCGCAGCCACGCAAGCCGGCCGGCCTCGAACGCGACGACGTCGAAACGGCACGCGGCGCCGGCGCCGTGCCGCGACCAGAACTGCAGCGCGGCCGCGACCAGGCGCCGCCGCTTGCGCCAGCCGACGCTCGCGGCCGCGCCGCCATGCCGGGTGCTGCGCCGCGCGCGCACCTCGACGAACACGAGCATGCCGTCGGGCTCGCGCATCACGAGATCGAGCTCGCCGCCGCGCATCGTCACATTGGCGGCGACGAACGCGAGACCATGACGCTCGAGAAACTGCCGCGCGCGCTGCTCGAACGCCGCGCCGACCGGTTTGGATCGCGCCGCGCCGGAAAAGTTGTCGCCCGAACGCGGCCGGCCGCGCGCGCCATCCGGCCGGGCCGGCGCCGCGTGGCACAATGCCGTCCTTGTTCCGTTCGTGCCGCGATTGCGTGCATTGCCTGCCATGACTGCCCTCCTCGAACTCGCGCATACGCAGCACTACCCGGACGCCGCGCTCTACGTGGTCGCCACGCCGATCGGCAATACGGCCGACATCACGCTGCGCGCGCTGCACGTGCTCGGCCTCGCCGACCGCATCGCGGCCGAAGACACCCGCAACACGGGCCAGTTGCTCGCCCGCTACGGGATCTCGAAACCGCTCGTGGCCGTGCACGAGCACAACGAACGCGAAGCCGCGCAGCGCGTGATCGAACTGCTGCGTGGCGGCGAACGCGTGGCCTATGTGTCGGACGCCGGTACGCCGGGCATCTCCGACCCCGGCGCGCGGCTCGTCGACGCCGTGCGCGCGGCCGGCTTCGCCGTGGTTCCGCTGCCCGGCGCGAGCGCGGCCGTGACCGCGCTGAGCGTGGCCGGCGACTGGGCCGGCGCGTTCACGTTCGCGGGCTTCCTGCCGCCGAAGGCCAAACAGCGCGCGACCGCGCTGCAGGCGCTGGCGTCGCACCCGTACGCGCTGGTGTTCTATGAAGCGCCGCACCGGATCGCCGAAACCGTCGCCGCGCTCGCCGACGCGTTCGGCCCCGCGCGCCGGCTGCTGATCGCGCGCGAGCTCACCAAGCTACACGAGCAGTTGTTTCAGGGCACCCTGGCCGAAGGACAGAGCTGGCTCGCCGGCGATGCGAACCGGCAGCGCGGCGAGTTCGTGCTGGTCGTCGAAGGCGCGCCGGCGGCAAGCGGCGAAGCGGACGACGCCGCGCACGACGCGCTGCTCAGGCTGCTGCTGGACGAGGTGCCGGTGAAGAGCGCGGCCCGGCTCGCGGCCGCGCTGACGGGCGCATCGCGCAACACGCTGTATGCGCGTGCGCTGGTGCTGAAGGAAGGCAGGGAAGACTGACGCGCGCCGCCGCCGCGCGAAAAGTACAAAGGGCTGCCGGAAGGCAGCCCTTTGTGCATGAGCGGTGGATTCTCCGGACGGGATCGTCGCGTTACTTCGCCGAGATCGACGCGAACATTTCGTCGCGCGCCTCGCGCGCTTCTTGCGGCGACAGCCCCTCGATCTTCACGCGGCCCGTGCCGGCGTGCACGAGGCCGATCACCTTGGCCGCCGCATACGACAGGTCGAGCACGCGGCCGCGCTTGAACGGCCCGCGATCGTTGACCTTCACGACGACCCACTTGCCGGTCGATGCGTTGGTCACCTTGATGTACGACGACAGCGGCAGCGTGCGGTGCGCGGCGGTGAACGCGTTCATGTTGAAGCGCTCGCCGTTCGCGGTGCGGCGGCCGTGGAAATCGCGCCCGTACCACGATGCGCGGCCGCTCTGGCGGAAATCGGATACATCCTTGCCGTCGATCGGCTCGGCGTCGGCCAGCGACGACTTCTTCGCGTCCTTGCTGTCGGCGGCCGGCATCGATGCCAGCGCGGAATCGAAATTGAGCGGCTGCTTGTCGTCGTCCGCCTTCGCGGCAGCGGCCGTCTTGTCGACCGCCCGCTTCGGGTTCACGCTGCCGGTGGTCTGGCTGGGTGGCACCGCACAGCCCGTCAGCGCAAAAAACAATGCAATGGTTCCGAATCGGCTCGGAAAACGTAAATTCATCGACGTGTCGCCTTCTAGTTCGGGCCGCATCGATACAACGCTGCTTCACAACGCGATGCGGCCCGGACGGCAAATGCGTGCACGCCCCGCTCGAATGCGAGCAGGCGGCTAGCATGGGCGCGGCGTTCGTCTGGGCCGCAACCGTCCTGATTAGTTTTCACGTCTGGCGCAACCTGTCCCCAACAGCCTGACCAGACCCCACATGCCGCCATCGAACATGGCTCCACGTTCGCGCGCGTCGATACGACCAACGCACAGGAACGGCGGCACAGGCCTCATCCGGCGGCGCGGCAGCAAGGCCGCAGGCGGGCGCGCAGCGCCCGGCCGGACAAGACGTGAGCACCGAATGTTCGGTGCTGGATACACCGCCGGACTCCCCGGCGGCCGATGCTTGACGGTGAATCGGATGCCTCGTTTAACGGGGCCGAAACACCAGCGAATGGCGTGAAATTCACGCGCAATGGGGCGCATTATACATAAATCAAAACCTTGTCTCGGAAAGGGTCCCCGGCGGACCATTGATTCTCGCTATGGCTGTAACAATCGGCATGCTCCGGGAATGCCCTGATGCGCGCACCGCGGGGCGCGTCGCACGCACGGCAGGCCGCGCGCGCGACCGGTACAATCGCTCCTTTTAGCCGCCGGTGCCTCCATGAAAGTCACGCTCATTCCGGTCACGCCGTTCCAGCAGAATTGCTCGCTGCTCGTCTGCGAGCAGACGGGCCGCGCCGCCGTCGTCGATCCGGGCGGCGATCTCGACCGGATCGAACAGGAAATCGCGCGGCAGAACGTGCAGGTCGACAAGGTGCTGCTCACGCACGGGCACATCGATCACTGCGCGGGCGCCAGGACGCTCGCGACGCGCTACGGCGTGCCGATCGAGGGGCCGCAGGAAGAAGAGCGCTTCTGGATCGAGAAGCTGCCGACGCAGAGCGAGCGCTTCGGCTTTCCGGCCGCCGACAGCTTCGAACCCGACCGGTGGCTGAACGACGGCGACACCGTGCAGTTCGGCGACGAAACGCTCGAGGTCTATCACTGCCCGGGCCACACGCCCGGCCACGTGGTGTTCTTCAGCCGCGCGCATCGCGTCGCGATCGTCGGCGACGTGCTGTTCGCGGGCTCGATCGGCCGGACCGATTTCCCGCGCGGCAATCACGAGGATCTCGTCCGTTCGATCAAGGAAAAGCTGTGGCCGCTCGGCGACGACGTCACGTTCGTGCCCGGCCACGGCCCCGTGTCGACGTTCGGCGACGAGCGCCGCACGAACCCGTTCGTGTCCGACAAGGTATTCGGATGAACCAGACCGCCATCCCGGAAATTTACGTCAGCACCGACGTCGAGGCCGACGGCCCGATTCCCGGCCCGCACTCGATGCTGAGCTTCGCGTCGGCCGCCTATACCGAGGACAAGCAGCTGATCGCGACGTTCTCGGCGAACCTCGAGACGCTGCCCGGCGCGCACGCGCACCCGGTGCAGGAAGCGTGGTGGAAGACCGAGCCGGAAGCCTGGGCCGCGTGCCGGCGCGATCTGCAGACGCCCGAGGCGGCGCTGGTCGCCTACGTCGAATGGGTCGAGGCGCTGCCCGGCAAGCCGGTGTTCGTCGCGATGCCGGCCGGCTTCGACTTCACGTTCATGTTCTGGTACATGATGCGCTTCGCGGGGCGCTGCCCGTTCTCGTGGTCGGCGCTCGACATCAAGACGCTCGCGTTCGCGATGACGGGCCTGCCGTACCGCAAGGCGATCAAGCCGCGCTTTCCGAAGCACTGGTTCGACGACCATCCGCACACGCACGTCGCGCTCGACGACGCGATCGAGCAAGGCGCGCTGTTCTGCAACATGCTCGCCGACCTGCGCCGGCAGCAGGCCGCGCTGGCGGGCCTCGCGGTGTCGGATACCGACCGGTCGGAAAGCGCGGGGGCGGGACAAAATCCCACGGATCCGCGAGCAAATTAGCGAATCTCGCTCAGCGACGCGTCGCCAGATTGCCTTTCCTTTCCCGGCCCTCTAACATTCAGCGTGTTGTAGCTGCCGCATGGAGGCGCAGGTGACGCTCGATTCCTTTTCGCAAAAAATCCTTCGCCTGTTGCAGCTCGACGCGCGCCGCTCCGTTCAGGAAATCTCCGACCAGGTCGGGCTGTCGAGCACGCCGTGCTGGCGCCGCATCAAGGACATGGAACAGTCGGGCGTGATCCAGCGCTACACGGCGCTGCTCGATCGCGAGAAGCTCGGCCTGCACGTCTGCGCGCTCGCGCACGTGCACCTGACGCGCCACAACGAGGGCGGCGTCGAGCAGTTCGAGCGCGAGATCGCGACCTGCCCGGAAGTCACCGAGTGCTACAGCACGACCGGCGAAGCCGATTACATCCTCAAGATCGTCGCGCCGGACATCAAGGCCTACGACGTGTTCCTCCACGAGCGCATCTTCAAGATCCCGGCCGTGTCGCAGGTGCGCACGAGCGTCGTGCTGCGCGAAATCAAGTTCGACACGCAATTGCCGCTGTAACGCGCGGCCCTGCCGCGGCGGGCCGCGTCCGCGGTCGCGGGCCGCCGGTCACGTCGGCGCGGGCAACGTGCGCGTGAAGCTGATCCGGCGCGCGCCGAACTCGCGCTTCAGCGTCTCGACGTCGAGCCGGCCGGCCAGCGCCGCGTCGGTGTCGCGCGGGTCGCTGTCGAGTGTCACGTCGACCTCGAGCCCCGTACTCAGGTAATGCAGGTTGATCGCCGCCGCACGCAGCCCGCGCTGCGCGAGCGCGGCCTCGAGCCGCGCCGCGAGCTCCCCGCGCGGCGGCAGCGCGAGCGCCGGGCGCCGCGCCGCGTCGTTCTCCGGGTCGACATGGATCAGCGCATCGAGCACGCGCGGGTCGGACAGCACGCGCGCACGCGCGGTCTCGGCGATGTAATGCCCTTCGGAGACGGAGATCTTCGGATCGACGAGGATGTGCGCATCGACTAGCGCGGCATCGCCCATCTTCCGCGTGCGCAGGTCGTGCACGTCGCGCACGCCGGGCGTCGCGACGAGCAGCGCGCGAATCTCGGCCGTGTCGGCCGTATCGAGCGCGCGGTCGGAGAGGTCCTGCAACGCGTCATAGCCGAACGTCCAGCCCATGCGCGCGACCATGAAGCCGACGATCGCCGCCGCGATGGGGTCGAGCAGCCGCACGCCGGCCAGACTGCCGACGATGCCGATCGCGACGACGAGCGACGACGCGGCATCCGAACGCGCATGCCATGCGTTCGCGACCAGCATCGCCGAGCGCACGCGCCGCGCTTCGCGCAGCATGTAGCGAAACAGCGCTTCCTTCGACACGAGCACCGTCAGCGCCACGATCAGCGCGGAAAAATGCACGGCCGGAATATTTTCGAGATTAACGAGGCGGTCGCCGGCGCGCCAGAGCATGCCGATACCGACCGCAATCAGGATCGCGCCGAGAAACAGCGACGCGACCGTCTCGTAGCGGCTATGGCCGTAATTGTGGTCGGCATCGGGCGACGCGCCGCTGTGCCGATTCGCAACCAGCACGACAAAATCCGAGATCAAATCGGAAATCGAATGCACGCCGTCAGCAATCAATGCCTGCGAATGCGCAATCACGCCGACGACGATCTGAAATGTCGCAAGTACGACATTCAGCACAATACTGACGAGCGTGCTCTTGCGCGCAACGGCGTGCTTATCTGCGCTCTGCGCGTCGCCGGAAAACGTGGACATGAAATATGAGATATCGGTGTGCGCATCGGTGTGCGATACGCAATTCTATCAAAGACGCCCCGCACGCCCTTCCAATACCCACAAATTTCCCATTTAAATCAATCGCTTATGCGAACGTGTCGCATTTTCATTCACACCGGATTCTTACATTTTCGTGACAAGGCCGACACGGGCCGCCAGCAGCCCGAAAACAAAAAAGCCGCGCTCCTCGACGGATACGCGGCTCTTTCGAAGAGCGGGCAACCTGAACGAACGTTTAAATCGTGAACTGTTCGCGGTTCTTGCCGGCGATCCAGCGCGGCGGCTTGCCACGGCCCGACCACGTCGCGCCCGTTTCCGGATCGCGGTACTTTGCCGCCACGCCAGCGCGCGGACGGCCGACCTTGCCGGCCTTCGCGCGGCTGAGACCGAGTTCGGCGAGCGAAAAGCCGTAGTCGGCAATTTTCTGCTTCACGTCATTCAGTACTTCAGCGTATTCACGCGACTTCGCTTCTTCGATTTGCTTCTCCAGCTTCTCCCGCTGGGCCAGCAGGTCCTTGTAAGAAGACATAGTTTCCCTTTCTATCTGACCAATGGCGCCGGTCTGCAGCCAGCTCACCATTCATGAAATATATGTGCCTCGGATTTTCGAAGGCAGAGATTAGCACAAAAAAGATTTGATAGAAGCGAGATTCATGAAAATCCTGAGACGCATTGTAATTCGCACATGTCATTTTGACCGGCCGCGGCCTTTTCTCAAATTTTCACGCTCCCGTACAGAGATTAGGACATTAGCGATTGGCTATTCGGTCTATCAACATACGCAATTACCCGCATTCGAAAAAATCAAAGCTTTCATCAGACGACAGTTTTGCGAAAACTACATGACGCCGTTCGCTAAACGGACAAATCCTGACCCGCGACGTCACGTCACGTCCCGGGCGCAGGCGATCAGCCGATCGCGCAACGCCGCGGTATCGGCCAACGGCGCGTCGAACGGCGTACGCACGCGGCGGCCGTCGCATCGCCAGTCCGCGCCATGGCGATCGACGCCGAGCAGGTCGAGCCCGTCGCGGCGCGCGTCGCTCGTGTCGTAGGCGTGCCACAGCGCCTGTTCGTCGTCGAACGCGAGCGGCGGCAGCGTATCGAGACGCGTACCGTCGACCCAACCCATTCGCCCGAACCCGACGATATGGCGCAGCCGCTCGATCTCGAGCGCCCAGAACGCGAAATCGCCGAGCGCCAGATAGCGCTCGGCGTCCGGCTCGTAGCGCCGGTAGCGCGCGGTGACGTGCGGATCGTCGCCGAGCGGCACGAACCGGCCCAGCAACGTCGCGCGCTCGGCGCCCAGGACATCGTCGCCGCCTGCATCGACGACGAGAAAACCCGCACGCGGATCGGCGGCCAGATTGCGCGTGTGCTCGGCCAGGCCGCTCACCAGAATCACGGGCCGATGGCTTGCATCGGGCGCAAACGGGACGACCGTCGGATACGGGAAGCCCTGCGGTTCGCGCGTATGAGTAGCGAGCGTGCCGAACGCGCAACGGTGCAGCAGATGCAAGGCGAGGGCGGGATCGATGTTCAAGGGGACTCCTGCGGTGAAAAAGCGGCGTCGGGCATGGTTTCGATGTTACCCGCGGGCGCCGCGCGCCGCGCATCGGCCGGATGGCCAATGTGCCACCGGAGCGCCGCCGTGGGATGGCCCGGTCGCCCGCGCCTCGGCCGAACGGCCAGCGCCCGGCAGGATCGTAAGCGGTTCGATAGAATCGGACAAATCCGACCGGCGCCGCCCGCGCCCGCGCATTTCCCTGACGAGCCTTCCCGTGTCCGAATCCTCCTCCCCCGAATCGTCGTCTCCGTTCGCCGCGCCGCCCGACGCGCACCGCGTGCTGCCCTTGCCGGCCCGCCAGCGCGCGCGCACGGCGTCGATGGCGCTGTTCTTCGTCGCCGGCATGATGTACGCGTCGTGGGGCGTGCACGTGCCGACCGTGCGCGACAAGTTCGCGCTGAGCCCCGGGCTGCTGTCGATCGCGCTGTTCGCGGTCGCCGGCGGGTCGATCGCCGCGATGCTGACCATCGCGCGCTGGATCGCGCGCGTCGGTTCGCGCACCGCGTGCCTCGCCGGCGGGCTCGTGATGGCCGCGTGCGCGGCGCTGATCCTCGTCGTGCCCGACTACTGGATGCTGATCGCGGTGCTCGCGCTGTTCGGCTTCTCGATGGCGACGCTCGACGTCGCGATGAATGCCGAGGCCAGCGCGGTCGAAATCGCGCTCGGCAAGCCGATCATGTCGTCGCTGCACGGGATGTTCAGCATCGGCGGGATGGCCGGCGCGGCGGCCGGCGGCGCGCTGCTGTCGGCCGGCATGGCGCCCGTCGCGCATCTCGCGCTCGCGGCGGCGGTGAGCGCCGCGGTGCTCGTGGCCGCGAGCCCGGCCGTGCTGCCGCACGTGCCGCATCACGAGCACGCACACGGCGGCGGCAACCGCTGGCGCTCGCCTGCGTTGTGGATGCTCGGCGGCATCGCGCTGATCGCGCTGATCGCCGAAGGCGCGATGTACGACTGGGCGACGGTCTACATGCGCGACGTCGTCGCGGCGAGCCCGGCGCTCGCGAGCGCCGCGTACGCGGCGTTCTCGGGCGGGATGGCCATCGCGCGCTTCGCGGGCGACGCCGTGCGCGCCCGTTTCGGCGCGCCGCAGCTCGTGTTCGCGAGCGCGTCGCTCGCCTGCGCGGGGATGATCGGCGCGCTGCTGCTGCCGTACCCGGCCGCGGTGCTCACCGGCTTCACGCTGATGGGCCTCGGGCTGGCCAACATGATGCCCGTGCTGTTCGCGGCCGCCGCGCGCGTGAAGGGCATCCACGCGGCCGAAGGGCTCGCGCACGTGGCCGGGCTCGCGTATTTCGGTCTGCTGTTCGGTCCGGTCGTGATCGGCGCGGTCGCGCAGGCCGCGAACCTGACGGTCGGCCTGTCGGTCGTCGCGCTGTGCGCGGCGCTCGTCGCACTCGTCGCGCCGAGGGTGCTCGCGCACCTGAAGATCTGACGGCCCGCCGGCCCCCGCCGGCCCCAAAAGAAAACGCGCATGCGTTGCCGCATGCGCGTTTTCACCCCTTCTGTCGGCCGCTTGCCGCGTTACATCTTCACTTCGTCGAGCAGCGACTTCTTGCCGCTCTTGTAGTTGTACAGCGAGATCACGCCGTGCTGCAGGTCGCCCTTCGAGTCGAACGTCGTCGTGCCGATCACGCCCGTGTACTTCGTCGCCGGCATCGCCGCGAGGATCTTCGCCGGGTCCGTCGAGTTCGCGCGCTTCATCGCGTCGGCGATGATGTACACGGCGTCATACGTGAACGGTGCGTAGATCTGGATCGGCTGGCCGAAACGCTTCTCGTACTTCGCCTTGAACGCCGCGCCGCCCGGCATCTTCTCGAGCGAGGCACCGGCTTCCGAGCACACGATGTTGTCGGTCGCGTCGCCGGCCAGGTCGGCCAGCTTCTCCGTGCACACGCCGTCGCCCGCGAAGATCTTCGCGCGCAGGCCGAGCTGCTTCGCCTGTTTCGCGAACGGGCCGCCGGTGGCGTCCATGCCGCCGTACATGATCGCGTCCGGGTTTTCGCCCTTGATCTTGGTCAGAATCGCGCGGAAGTCGACCGCCTTGTCGTTGGTCGCGTCATGCGACATCACCTTCAGGCCGAGCGCCTTCGCCTTCTTCTCGAACTCGTTCGCGAGACCCTGGCCGTACGCGGTCGAATCGTCGACCACCGCCACGCTCTTGATGCCCTTCGAGTGCGCGTAGTTCGCCAGCGCCGGGCCCTGCTGCGCATCGGTCGCGACCACGCGGTACGTGGTCTTGAAGCCCTGCTGCGTGTACGCCGGGTTGGTCGCCGACGGCGAGATCTGCACGATGCCCGCGTCGCTGTAGATCTTCGAGGCCGGGATCGACGTGCCGGAGTTCAGGTGGCCGACCACCGCGACGACCTTGTCGTCGACGAGCTTCTGCGCAACCTGCGTCGCCTGCCGCGGGTCGGCGGCGTCGTCCTGCGGGTCGAGTTGCAGCGTGATCTTCTGGCCGCCGATCGTGAGACCCTTCGCGTTGAGTTCCTCGACGGCGAGACGCGCGCCGTTTTCGTTGTCCTTGCCCAGGTGTGCAATGCCGCCCGTCAACGGCGCGACGTGGCCGATCTTGACGACTTGATCGGCGGACGCGTTGCTTGCAGCTGCAGCACACAGCATCGCCGCTGCGGTGATCGGCAACAGCTTTTGCATCTTGATATTCATGTAAGTCTCCAGTTCGGTCCCAATAAACGCCATCGCCCGGTGCCCCGCTGCCATCCCTGTGTTTGCAATCACTGGACGATTCGCCGGTTGCATCCTTCATGCACTTGGCCTCAAGCACGTGAAAACAGCCGCTTTTAGCAGCCGCCCGCCCGTACTTGCGCGCAAGTGTAGGTGATCAAATTAATTTGTGGGACTTTTTTGGGGTAGTGGTAACACTACCGATATCGGCGCTTTGGAGAAATGACTCGAATATCGCTGCAGGCCCCGCCGGATAAGGGTTTCCGCTAATTCACGGCGATCCGTCGAAAGGTCGTTTCAGCCCATTCCCGGAGGCATTTCGATTCGGTATTTTGTGACCTGGATCATTGAATGAAACGCGCGTGACACCACGCGCGTTTCGTCGCCCGATGACATGAATGGTTCAAGCGGCCGAAGCGGTGTTCAGGCAGCCGATGCGCGCCATTCGGCGTCGAGCGCGGCGACCAGTTGCGCCGTCGTCAGCGCATCGCCGCGCCGCCGCGCGAGCGGCGCGCCCTGGCCGGCCCACAGCGACAGATAGTCGCCGTCGTTCGCGCGCGCGGCGGCCTGGCGCAGCGGCTGGGTCAGCGCGTTCTGCACCGGATACGGCGCGGCGTCGGCCTCGTGCTCGCCGAGCCGCGCCATCAGCGTGTTGCGCAGCCCGCGTGCATGACGGCCGGTGATCGCGCGCGTGACCTGCGTCGACGTATCGGCGCTCGCGAGCAGGCGCGCCTTCCAGTCCGCCGCGATCGCGCTTTCCGCGCACGTGAGAAACGCGGTGCCGAGCTGGGCGCCCTGCGCGCCGAGCGCGAGCGCGGCCGCGATGCCGCGGCCGTCCATGATGCCGCCCGCGGCGAGCACCGGCAGGCCCGTCGCGTCGACGAGCTGCGGAACGAGCGCGAGCGTGCCGATCAGCGCGTCGGCGGCCGAACCGATGAAGGTGCCGCGATGGCCGCCCGCCTCGGCGCCCTGCGCGGACAGCGCGTCGGCGCCGGCCGCCCGCCACGCGAGCCCTTCGGCGACGTGCGTCGCGGTGCCGATCACATAGGTGCCGGCGGCTTTCAGGCGGGCGACGTCGGCCGCGTCGAGCACGCCGAACGTGAAGCTCGCGACCGGCACGCGCAGCGCGACGAGCGCATCGAGCTGCGCGCGGAAATCGGGCGCATAGCGCGCAGGCGCCGTGCCCGGCGGCAGGCCGAGCGCGGCGTTCAGCGGGTCGATCGCCGCGAGTGCGCGCGAGACGGTCGCCGCGTCCGGCGCGACTTCATCGGGCAAGACGAACAGGTTGATCGCGAACGGGCGATCGGTCGCCGCGCGGATCGCGGCGACTTCCGTCCCGATGCGCTCCGGTGCGAGCGCGCCGGCGCCGAGGCTGCCGAGCGCACCGGCATTCGATGCGGCGGCGACCATCGCGGTCGTGGTCGCGCCGACCATCGGCGCCTGCACGAGCGGCAGGCGCAGGCCGAAGCGTTCGGAAAAGGGCGTGGAAAACGAGCGGGCAGACATGGCGAATCCTTCGATGACGGTGCGCGAAAGCGCTTTGTAAAGGCCGGCACATCGACTTTATCGAAGCGACGCGGCGCCGAAAAATGAATAATCGAGATCGAAACGATCGCTGCGCGAGAAGCGCCCGCGTGCGCTGCAGCAGCGGGCGATTGGTGGCACACTAGGCCGCCTCTCATCACTCCGGGGCGCCTCCCGCACCCCGCACGCCAGGAGTTCAGAACGTGACTGCCCAATGGATCGACATCCCGACCGGTAACGACAGCTTCGGCGGCTATCTCGCACTGCCCAAGCGCGGCAAGGGGCCTGCCGTCATCATCATCCAGGAGATCTTCGGCGTGAACGCGCACATCCGTGCGGTCGCCGACCAGTATGCGGCCGACGGCTTCGTCGCGCTCGCGCCCGACGTGTTCTGGCGCACGCAGCCGCGCGTCGAGCTGACCTACGAGGGCGCGGATCGCGACAAGGGCATCGAGCTGCTGAAGAAAACCGACGTGGGTCTCGCGGTCGTGGACATCGTCGCGGCGGCCGACGCGTTGCGCGCCCGTCCCGAAGTGGCCGGCAAGCTCGCCGCGATCGGCTACTGCTTCGGCGGCCAGCTCGCGTATCGCGCGGCCGCGACCGGCAAGCTCGACGCGGCGGTGTCCTATTACGGCGGCGGCATCCAGAACGCACTCGACCTCGCCGGCCAGATCACGCAGCCGATCCTGTTCCACTACGCGGAAAACGACCACGGCATTCCGCTCGACGCCGTCGATCAGGTGAAGGCCGCATTCGCCGGCCGCGGCCACGCGTCGTTCCATGTGTACCCGGGCGCCGAGCACGGCTTCAACTGCACGGACCGCGCATCGTACAACCAGCGCGCGGCGGCGCTCGCGCACGGCCGCACATTGACGTTCCTCGCCGAGCATCTTTAAGAGCACGGCCGCGGGCCCGCACGCCGGGCCCGCGTTATGCTCGCACCATCGCCACGCGTCACAACGGGGGTGACCGCGATGCACTCGGACTATCTCGCGCATGACGCAATCGGCCTCGCCGCGCTCGTGCGCGACCGCCAGGCCAGCCCGCGCGAACTGCTCGACGCCGCGATCGGCCAGGCCGAAGCGGTCAACGGCGCGATCAACGCGATCGTGCTGCACGACTACGAAGCCGCGCGCGCGCGTGCGGCGGCCGCGCCCGCACCCGGCGCCGATACGCCGTTCGCGGGCGTGCCGTATCTCGTCAAGGATCTCGGCGCGGCGGTCGCCGGGCTGCCGCTGTCGATGGGCAGCCGGCACTACCGGTACTTCGTGCCGGCCGACGATTCGCCGGTGATCGCGCGCAGCCGCGCGGCGGGCCTGAACATATTCGGCAAGACCAACACGTCCGAGATCGGCCAGATGCCGTACACGGAACCGGCGCTGTTCGGCGCGTGCCGCAACCCGTGGAACCTCGACCACACGCCCGGCGGCTCGAGCGGCGGCGCGGCGGCGGCCGTCGCGGCCGGCATCGTGCCGCTCGCGCATGCGTCCGACGGCGGCGGCTCGATCCGCATTCCGGCGTCGTGCTGCGGGCTGTTCGGCCTGAAGCCGAGCCGCAATCCGGTGCTCGTCGACCTGCCGTCGAACGGCGAACTCGTCGTCCAGCACGCGGTGTCGCGCAGCGTGCGCGACAGTGCGCTGCTGCTCGACGTGACGACCGGCCAGACGCTGCCGCCCGGCGCGCCCGGCACCTTCCTCGGCGCGCTCGATACGCCGCCCGGCCCGCTGCGGATCGGCCTCGTCGTCGATCCGATGCTCGCGCCGGCGCTCGCGGCCGACACGCGCGCGGCGCTCGACGACGCGGCCGCGCTGCTCGAATCGCTCGGCCATCACGTCGAGCCGGCGACGCTGCCGATCGACTACGCGCGCGCGGCCGAAACCTTCCTCACGCTGTGGGCGACGATCGCCGAGGACATGGTGCTCGGCGCGCGCGAACTGACGGGCCGCGCGCCGCGGCGCGGCGAATTCGAGGCCGCGACGTGGGCGATGGCCGTGGTCGGCCGCCGCCTCGCGCGCACGCGTCTGGCGGACGTGCTCGAATGGCAGCGCCAGCTCACCGTGCAGGTCGCCGGCCTCGTGTCGCGCTACGACGCGATCCTGTGCGCGTCGCTCGCGGGGCCGCCGGTGAAGATCGGCGAACTGCAGCCGACGCCGTTCGAATCCGCGCAGATGAAGCTCGTCGCCGCGCTGCCGGTGAAGCCGCTGCTGAAGGAAATGCTCGCGAAGTCGTCGGAGAAGGCGTTCGCGTGGGCCGGCTGCACCGAGCTGTTCAACCTGACCGGCCAGCCGGCGATGTCGGTGCCGCTGTACTGGAATGCGCGCGGGCTGCCGATCGGCGTGCAATTCGCCGCGCGCCACGCCGACGACGCGTTGCTGCTCCGGCTCGCGCGGCAGCTCGAACAGGCCCGGCCGTGGTTCGACCGCCGCCCGCCGCTGATGCAGGCGCAGCGCTGACGCGCGCGCGTTTGCGCCGCGCGTCGTACTGCTCGATGAACCATGAAAAAGCCCCGCCGGCGCAAACCGGCGGGGCTTTCACGCATGCAACCGCGTGACGGCGCTTACACCGCGAGCCGTTCGCAGATCGTCCGCGTCGCGACCGCCGCGTTCAGCGTGTAGAAGTGCAGCCCCGGCACGCCCGCGTCGATCAGGCGCTGGCACAGGCCCGTGACGACGTCCGCGCCGAACGCGCGGATCGACTCGCGATCGTCGCCGAAGCTCTCGAGCCGGCGCGCGACCCAGCGCGGCACTTCGGCGCCGCACATCTCGGAGAAGCGCATCAACTGCGAGAAGTTCGTGATCGGCATGATGCCCGGCACGATCGGCACGTCCACGCCCAGCTTGCGCGCGTCGTCGACGAAGCGGAAATACGCATCCGCGTTGAAGAAGTACTGCGTGATCGCGGAATTCGCGCCGGCTTTCACCTTGCGCGCGAAATTCTCGAGATCGGCCTTCGGCGAGCGCGATTGCGGGTGGTACTCCGGGTAGCCCGCGACCTCGATGTGGAACCAGTCGCCGTGCTCGGCGCGGATGAAGCTGACGAGCTCCGACGCATAGCGCAGCTCGCCGACCGCGCCCATCCCCGACGGCAGGTCGCCGCGCAGCGCGACGATGTGCCGGATGCCGTGCGAGCGGTACTGGTCGAGGATCGCGCGCAGGCTGTCGCGCGACGAGCCGATGCACGACAGGTGCGGCGCGGCCTCGAGGCCGTCCTTCTGCATGTCGAGCACGGTATCGAGCGTGCCCTGCTGCGTCGAGCCGCCGGCGCCGAACGTCACGGAGACGAATTTCGGCTTCAGCGGCAGCAGCTGCGCGCGCGTGGCGCGCAGCTTTTCGACGCCGTCCGCCGTCTTCGGCGGGAAGAATTCAAACGAGAGTTCGATCGGTTTCATGATTCGATGGGGTTGGGCCTGCGCCCGCCGGCCCTCAGCCGATGTCGCGCTGGCCGAAGATCAGGGCGGACAGCAGCCACGACACGATGCTGTACAGGATCGAACCGAAGAACGCGGACCAGAACCCCGACACCTCGAAGCCCTTCAGCAGCGACGACGCGAACCAGAAGCACAGCGCGTTCACGACGAGGATGAACACCCCGAGCGTGACGATCGTGACGGGCAGCGTCAGCAGGATCAGCACCGGCCGGATCACCGTGTTGATCAGCCCGAGCACGACCGCGACGATCAAAGCAGTGCCGAAGCTCTTGATGTGGATCGACGGCACGAGGTACGTGATGATCAGCAGCGCGAGCGCGTTGATGACCCAGGTGAGAATGACGCTCATGGAGGGCTCCGGTTCGGTTGTCGATCGGTACGATCAGTGAGCGCCGCCGCGCCGCGCGGCCCGCGACGGGCATGCACGGCGCGGCGGCGGCAGCGCATCAGTAGCGGTAGTGGTTCGGCTTGAACGGGCCGTCCTTCTGCACGCCGATGTACGCGGCCTGCTCGTCCGACAGCACCGACAGGTTCGCGCCGATGCGCGCGAGGTGCAGGCGCGCGACCTTTTCATCGAGATGCTTCGGCAGCACGTACACCTTGTTCTCGTACTGGTCGCCGCGCGTGAAGAGTTCGATCTGCGCGAGCGTCTGGTTCGCGAACGAATTCGACATCACGAACGACGGGTGGCCGGTCGCGCAGCCGAGGTTCACGAGGCGGCCTTCGGCCAGCAGGATGATACGCTTGCCGTCCGGGAAGATGATGTGGTCGACCTGCGGCTTGATGTTTTCCCACTGGTACTGGCGCGTCGACGCGACGTCGATTTCCGAGTCGAAGTGACCGATGTTGCAGACGATCGCGTTGTGACGCATCGCCTTCATGTGATCGTGATTGATCACGTGGTAGTTGCCGGTGGCCGTCACGAAGATGTCGGCCTTGTCCGCCGCGTATTCCATCGTCACGACGCGGTAGCCTTCCATCGCCGCCTGCAGCGCGCAGATCGGATCGATTTCGGTGACCCACACGGTCGCGCCCAGGCCGCGCAGCGATTGCGCGCAACCCTTGCCCACGTCGCCGTAGCCGGCGACGACCGCGACCTTGCCCGCGATCATCACGTCGGTCGCGCGCTTGATGCCGTCGACGAGCGACTCGCGGCAGCCGTACAGGTTGTCGAACTTCGACTTCGTGACCGAATCGTTCACGTTGAACGCCGGGAACGGCAGGCGGCCGTCCTTTTCCATCTGGTACAGGCGGTGCACGCCGGTCGTGGTTTCTTCCGTCACGCCCTTGATGTGCGCGAGGCGCTTCGAGTACCAGTTCGCGTCGACGTCGAGGTGCGCGGCGATCGACTTGTACAGCGCGACTTCTTCCTCGTTGGTCGGCTTCGCGATCACCGAACGGTCCTTCTCGGCCTTCGAGCCGAGGATCAGCAGCAGCGTGGCGTCGCCGCCGTCGTCCAGGATCATGTTCGCGAATTCGCCGTTCGGCCATTCGAAGATGCGGTGCGAGAACTCCCAGTATTCGTCGAGCGACTCGCCCTTGAACGCGAACACCGGCGTGCCGGCTTCGACGATCGCGGCGGCCGCGTGGTCCTGCGTCGAGAAGATGTTGCACGACGCCCAGCGCACGTCCGCGCCGAGCGCCTTCAGCGTCTCGATCAGCACGCCCGTCTGGATCGTCATGTGCAGCGAACCGGCAATGCGCGCGCCCTTCAGCGGCTGCTGCGCCTTGTATTCGTCGCGGATCTGCACGAGGCCCGGCATTTCGGTCTCGGCGATGTTGAGTTCCTTGCGGCCCCAGCCGGCCAGCGCCATGTCGGCGACGACGTAATCGTGGGAAGCCTTGGAATCGATAATGGCGTTCATCACGCCCTCCTTTCTAAAAAGTTTCTAGATTGGTGACGTGAGCGCCGTTCAGGAAGCGGGGCCGGCGCGAAAAAAATCGCCGCACGGCTGCTTGGTGAAGCCTTCCGAGCCTGGCGGACGCAGGATGGTCCGTCGCAACGCTCCTCGGAAAACGGAGGGGATTGTAGCAAATCGGCGCGCGAAATGCGCGAGCACCGCATACGGCGCGAGCGCGCGGCGCCGGCGCGCCGCCGCCGTCGGCAGAGGGTCAGGACTCCGCGCCCACCCACGCCTGCTCGCGCAGCCGCGCGCGCAGGCGCGCGACGGCCTGGCTGTGCAACTGGCACACGCGCGATTCGCTCACCTCGAGCACCGCGCCGATCTCGCGCAGATTCAGACCCCGTTCGTAGTACAGCGACATCAGCAGCTTCTCGCGCTCCGGCAGCCGCTCGATCGCCTCGACGAGCGCCTCGCGCAGGTGTTCGTCGAGCAGCGACGACAGCGGATCGGCGTGATCGACCCGATAGCGGTCGAGGAACGGCTCGTCGTCGGCCGCGCGATCGAAATCCTCGTAGTAGATGAGCTGGCTGCCATGCAGGTCCTGCAGCATCCCCTGGTATTCGTCGAGCGGCATGTTCAGGTGCTGCGCGATCTCGGTCTCGCTCGCCGAGCGGCCGAGGTGCTGCTCGACCTGGTGCACCGCGTGCTCGACCTCGCGCGAGGTCTTGCGCAGGCTGCGCGGCAGCCAGTCGTTGCTGCGCAGCTCGTCGAGCATCGCGCCGCGGATGCGCTGCGTCGCGTAGGTCTCGAACTGCGCGCCCTGGTCTTCCTTGTAGCGGCCCGCCGCGTCCATCAGGCCGATCATGCCGGCCTGGATCAGGTCGTCGAGATCGACGCTCGCCGGCATTTTCGCGACGAGCTGCAATCCGAGGCGGCGCACGAGCGGCGCGTATTGCGCGAGCACGTCGGCCTGGGACATCTTTCCTTGAGCGTTGTACATCATGGCTCCCTCCTCCGGGTGGCGCTCACGCGGCGTGTGCCGCGCCCGCCTCGTACGACGGCTTGCCGCCGGCGTGGACCGCGCGGCCCGCACCCGAACGCGGGCGCATCGGCCAGTACAACAGGTCGGCGGCAATCTGCCGGTAGTCGCGCGCGGCGGACGACGACGGAAACGCGTCGACCACCGCATGCATCAGTTCGCGGGCGTGCTCGACGAGCGGATCGGCGCTCACGCAGCCCGCGTCGGCGATCGACACGGTCAGGTAGCGGTTCGCGACGCCCGCGAGGTTGTCGAACGCCGCCTTCGCGTCCGCGTGGCTGCCGACCTGGTTGGTCAGCACGCGGAACTGCGCGAACGCGTGCGCGAAATGCAGCCGCTTCATGCACGCATACGCCTCGGTGATCGCCTGCGCGGCGACCCGCGTGACGACCAGCACGTCGTGCGCTTCGCGCGCGAGCGCCGAGAACGACCCGTCGGCGCCGAGCTGCGCGTCGACAAGGACGATGTCGGCCGGGCCGTCGATGAAGTCGCTCAGTTGCGCGTCGCTGTAGCCGGCACGCGCGAGCCGCGCCGCCGCGCACAGGCTGAAACCGGCCGCGACCCGCGTGCGCGCGCCGTCGCGCAGCCACGCGCCGGCGAGCGTCGCGCTGGCCGAGCGCACGTCGGCGCGCTCGTCGACGACGAGCACGTCCTTGCCGAGCGACGCGAGCGCCGCCGCGAGGTTCACGATGGTCGACGTGCAGCCGACGCCCGCCGGCCCGCCCGTCACCGCGACGATGCGCGACGCGCGCCCGGCCAGCAGGCGGCGCAGCCCTTCGGCCTGATCGATGATCGGTTTATCCAAATCGCACCTCGTGCAGCTCGGCGGTGGAACGCGCGGTCAGTGCGGAGAGCAGCGTCGGCATGTCGTCGTCCTGCGGCACGAAGGGCGAGCCGTCGCGCGGCACGCAGAACGCGCTCTTCAGCAGGAAGCGGGTCGACGCGACGTACAGGTTCTCCGGCACCTTCTGGCCGGTCGACACGTAGTGGACCGGCAGCTTGTAGCGGATCACCGTGTCGAGCACGCCGCCGAGGTGGGTCGCCTCGTCGAGCTTGGTGAGGATGCAGCCGGCCAGGTCGGGGTGCTCGCCCGCGCTGCGGTACGCCTGCACGACTTCGTTGAGCGTGTCGCCGTGGCTCGTCGCGTTCAGCAGCAGCAGGCGCTGCACCGGTGCATTCGCGCCGTGCAGCATCGCGATCTGGTCGGACACCGCGCGGTCGCGCTGGCTCATGCCGATCGTGTCGATCAGCACGATGTGCTTGTTGCGCAGCTCGGACAGCGCGAGCGCGAGATCGCCCGCATCCTTCACCGCGTGCACCGGCACGCCGAGGATCTTGCCGAAGATGCGCAGTTGTTCGTGGCCGCCGATCCGGTAGCTGTCGGTGGTCAGCAGCGCGACCTTGCTCGCGCCGAAGCGCATCACGCAGCGCGCGGCCAGCTTCGCGGTGGTGGTCGTCTTGCCGACGCCCGTCGGCCCCATCAGCGCGAACACGCCGCCGCGCTCCATCAGCGCGTCCTCGCTGTCGAGCACCGGCAGGTTCGACGCGAGCACCGACTGCGCCCATTCGGCGGCCTGCTCGAAGGTCTGCGCGCCGTCGCCGGCCGGCAGGTTGTCGACCAGCATCCGCACGAGCTGCGCGGAGAAACCGGCCGCGAACAGGTGCTTCGTCAGCGCGCCGTGAACGGCGCTGCGGCGCTGGCGGTCGTGCCACATCAGGCTGTCGAACTGCTCCGCCATCATCCCGCGCAGCTCGCCGAGCTCGTGCATCACGGTGTCGTTGACGATCCGCTCGATGCGCGACTTCACCGCGTCGGCCACAGCGGCGGCCGCGTCGGAGGGCAGGCGCGTGCGGTCCGCCGCCCTCGCCGCGTACGCGGCGCCCGTGTCGGGTGTGCGCTTCGTGGCGGCCGGCGATCCGGCGGCAGGCGATCCGGCGGCAGGCATCCGGCGTTGGGCCTCACGCACGATGTCGCGGGCCCAGTCGGGCGGCGTCGCGCTGGCCGCGGGCTGCGGCGCGCTTGCCGGCGGCTCGACCGGCGCCTGCGCACGGGCGATCAGCGCGTCGCGCTGCTGCGTCAGGCGCTTCGCGTGCTCGACCAGCCACGGTGCCGGTTCGGAAGTGGCGGCAGGCGATCCTGCGGCCGGCGACCCGGCGGCATGCGCTCCGGCGGCAGGCGCGGCGATCGACGGCGCGGCTGCCGGCGCGTCCGCATCGCTCGACGAAGCATGCACGTCGGCCTCTTGCGCGTCGGCGCTCGCGCCGAACACGGACGAGAACACGTCAGGCAGCCCGCCTTCGCCCGCCGCATACGGATTGACGGCCGGGCGCGGCGCGATGCCCGGGCGCGACACGATGCCCGGCACGGCGGCGGCCGGCACGGATTCCGGTAGGCGCGGCGAAGCGAAGCGCGGCCGCGCGGCCGGCGGCGCCACCGCGGCGAGATCCGAATCGGCGAGTGCGACGATTTCGACGCTGCCGTCATCGAGCGTGCGGTTCGACAGCACGACCGCGTCGGCGCCGAGCGCCTCGCGCACGAGACGAAGTGCGTCGCGGCTCGTTGCGCCGGTGAATTTGCGAATGTTCAAGCGGAACCCCCGATGACGTTAACGACTTTGATCGTGCGTGTGTCCGGCACTTCGGCGTACGACAGCACTTTCAATTGCGGCAGGCTGCGGCGCAGGAAACGCGCGAGCATCGCGCGCAGCGCGTGCTGCACCAGCAGCACCGGCGGCAGCCCGAGATTCTGTTGACGCAGCAACGCTTGCTGCGTGCCGGTCAGAAGGTTGTGCGCGAGGCCGGGCTCGAGGCCCGGGTTCGCGCCGGTGGCGAGCGCCTGCGACAGCACGCGCTCCAGATTCGCGTCGAGGCCCATCACCTGCATTTCGCCGTTGCCCGGATACCACTGCTGCGTGATCGCGCGGCCGAGCGAGAGGCGCACCGCGGCCGTGATCTCGAACGCGTCGCCGCGGCCGGCATGCTCGGACACGGCCTCGAGGATCGTGCGCATGTCGCGGATCGGCACGCCTTCCTCGAGCAGGTTCTGCAGCACCTTCTGCAGCGTGGTGAGCGAGATCGTCTTCGGCACGAGGTCCTCGACGAGCGACGGCGCGTCCTTGCCGGTGCGCTCGACGAGCGCCTGCACTTCCTGGCGGCCGAGCAACTCGGCCGCATGCTGGACGACCAGATGATTCAGGTGGGTCGCGACGACCGTGCTCGCATCGACCACCGTGTAGCCGTACACCTGCGCCTGCTCGCGCATCGCGACGTCGATCCACACGGCCGGCAGCCCGAACGCCGGATCCTGCGTGACGGCGCCCGGCAGCGCGGCCGTCACCTGGCCCGGGTTGATCGCGAGCCACTGGCCCGGGAACACTTCGCCGAAGCCGATCTCGACGCCCTTCAGCGCGATCCGGTATGCGTTCGGCCGCAATTCGAGGTTGTCGCGGATATGGATCACCGGCGGCAGGAAGCCGATTTCCTGCGCGAATTTCTTGCGGATGCTCTTGATGCGCTTGAGCAGCTCGCCGTCGCTGTTCTTGTCGACGAGCGGAATCAGCCGGTAGCCGACTTCGAGGCCGAGCGGGTCGATCAGCTGCACGTCGTCCCAGGTCGCTTCGTGGCTGTCGGCCGGCAGCACGGCGGGCGGCGCGATGTCGGTCACGTCGCCGGCCGCCTTGCGGGCCGCCGCGCGCCGGGTCTGCGTGCGCGCGAGCCAGATCGCGCCGGCGCCGAGCGCGAGGAACGCGAAGTGCGGCATCCCGGGGATCAGCCCCATCAGCACGATGATCGCGCCGGTGATGTTCAGCACGCGCGGGTTCGTGAACAGCTGGCCGGTGATCTGCGTGCCGATGTCCTCGTCGGTCGCGACGCGCGACACGATCACGCCGGCCGCGGTCGAGATCACGAGCGACGGGATCTGCGCGACGAGGCCGTCGCCGATCGTCAGCAGCGTGTAGTTGGTGCCGGCCGCGGCGAAGCTCATGTCGTGCTGGACCATCCCGACGATCAGCCCGCCGATCACGTTGATCGCCATGATGATCAGGCCGGCGATCGCATCGCCGCGCACGAACTTCGATGCGCCGTCCATCGACCCGTAGAACTCGGCTTCCTGCGAGACGGCGAGGCGCCGCTTGCGCGCCTGTTCCTCGTTGATGAGGCCCGCGTTCAGGTCGGCGTCGATCGCCATCTGCTTGCCGGGCATCGCGTCGAGCGTGAAGCGCGCGGACACTTCGGCGATCCGCCCCGCGCCCTTCGTGATCACCATGAAGTTGATGATCATCAGGATCACGAACACGACGATGCCGACCGCGAAGTTGCCGCCGACGAGGAAGTGGCCGAACGCCTCGATCACCTGGCCGGCGGCATCCGGCCCGGTGTGGCCTTCGAGCAGCACGACGCGCGTCGACGCGACGTTCAGCGACAGGCGCAGGAGCGTCGAGAACAGCAGCACGCTCGGGAACGCCGCGAAGTCGAGCGGCTTCATCGTGTACATGCTGACGAGCAGCACCATCACGGACAGCGCGATGTTGAACGTGAACAGCAGATCCAGCAGCACCGGCGGCAGCGGCAGGATCATCATCCCCAGGATCATGCAGATGAGGATCGGGCCCGCGAGCGCGCGCAGGTTGGTGCCCGCGAACGGGTTCGTGCGTTTGGCGAACAGGCCGGTGGTCGGGGTGCTCATGCTACGTTCCCTTGCTGGCCGAGCGCGTCTTCGGCTTCTTCACGTTCGTCGTCGGCGGCGACCGACGCGCCCTTGTCGAGTTCGGCCGGCACGTCGAGATCGACCGGCACCGCCGGGAACGCGCCGCCTTCCGAACGGAAGCGCTTGAGCTGGTAGACCCACGCGAGCACTTCGGCGACCGCCGAGTACAGCGAGCCGGGGATCTCGCGCTCGAGTTCGACGTTGTGATACAGCGCACGCGCGAGCGGCGGCGCTTCGAGCAGCGGCACGTTGTGTTCGGCCGCGAGTTCGCGGATGCGCGCGGCGACGAGGTTCACGCCCTTCGCGACGACCTTCGGCGCGCGCATCTCGCCATCCGTGTATTGCAGCGCGACCGCGAAGTGCGTCGGGTTCGTGACGACGACGTCGGCCTTCGGCACGGCCGCCATCATCCGGCGGCGGGCGATCGCGCGCTGCTGCTGGCGGATCCGCCCCTTCACGTGCGGGTCGCCCTCGTTCTCGCGATGCTCGCGCTTCACTTCTTCCTTCGTCATGCGCAACTTCTTGTTGTACTGCCAGAGTTGGTAAGGCACGTCGAGCCCGGCGACCACCAGCATCCCGGCGACCGTCGTGCCGCAGCACACGGCGACCAGATGCAGCGCATCGGGCAGCGCGGCGCCGAGCGGCTGGGTCGCGAGGCCGAGCAGTTCGTCCTTGCTGCGCCAGATCGCGACGCCGCCGATTCCGCCGACGACCAGCGTCTTCGCGATCGACATCCCGAGCTGGATCGGCCCCTGGATCGAGAACATCCGGCCGAGCCCCGAGATCGGGTTCAGGCGGTCGAACTTCAGTTCGAGCGTCTTCTGCGAAATCAGCCAGCCGCCCAGCGCCATCGGCGCGAGCAGCGCGGCGACGCCGGTGAGCGCGAGGAGCGGCAGCAGCGCGGCGAAGCCTTCGAGGCTCGCGCTGCCGGCCGCCGACAGCATCCGGTCGGTGTCGAACGCGGTCGCGCGATCGAACGTGAACGCGCCGCGCAGCATCGCCTGCAGATGCGCGCCCGACGGGCCCGCGAACAGCCATGCGCCGTAGAACCCCGCCGCGAGCAGTGCGAACGAAGCCAGTTCGCGCGAACGCGCGACCTGCCCCTCCTCGCGCGCCTTCTCGCGGCGCCTGGGAGTGGCGGCTTCGGTCTTGTCGAGATCGCTCTCGTCTGCCACGGGGCCTCCAGTCGGGTACGGCGGAATGCCGTTTTTCAGTGACACCGATTATTCATGGAGGCGTCAAACGCCGATCGGTCGAGCAAAGCCGGGAAAGGGGGGTATTTCGGGGAATCGGGCGAGCGGCCGCGAACGCGGCCGGAACGGGGGCGGAACGACGCGCGGCGCGGCGCGAAAGCAGGCCGGGCGGCGCGTCGGCGAAATGGCGGCCGCAGGCGGGACGGTGACGGTGCGATGCGATGCGAAGGGAACGGTGAAACGGCGGGCGGGACAGCGGGACAGCGGGACAGCGGGACAGCAGGACAGCGGGAAAGCGGGAGAAGCGGGGCAAACGGCCCCCAACGGCGTCGTGCGTGGGGGCCAGCGTCGGTCAGACGGCCGGAATCGGGTCCGCGCCGAAACGGTTCGGGCCTTCGGTGCCGCGCGAGCACATCCACACGAGCAGCAGGATGCTGCCGACGATCGGAATCAGCGCGAGCAGCAGGAACCAGCCCGAGCGGCCCGTATCGTGCAGGCGGCGCACGCTGACCGCGATGCCCGGAACGATCAGCGCGAGCGACACCAGGGAGATCGCGCCGAGCAGCAGCAGCGTGATCAGGCCGCCGTCGCGGCCGGCCGCGCCGATGATCTGGCCGACGATCGACAGCACGCAGCTCAGCAGCGCGAAATACCAGTATTCGGCGCGGCGCGCACGGCCTTCGAACGTGGCGTATTTATTCAGTACGGCACGAATGGCTTCGGAAAAATTCATCTTATTACCCTCCTGTTTTATATTGGCACCCCGGAAACAACGCCGAAATTATAGGGTTGAATTTCAGTGCGCTCCATCTCTTTTCGCATGCGGCGCACTACGCGCACAGGGGCGTATCGCCCGCCCATATGACACGGAAATGGCTGCAATGGCGCATTTCGGCTTGGCCGGGGCTTGCACGCCGCGTCATTTTAATAATCGTGAAGATCTGACGGAAACGACGGCCCGGATAATCCGGCATTTGGTTACAGCCGAATGAAACGGCCGCCCCGATAATCGACTCGAGGATCCGGCGTGCGATTAACCGGGCAGCCGGCAATACGCAGGCGCGGCGGTCGCGTCACCCTTCGCCATTGTCGATACCGGCCGCATTGCCTCGCCCGACGGCAATACGGCACGGCCGGCCACTGCCTCAAAGGCGTGAAAGGCGTGAAAAGCCTGAACGGCCAGACCGAGCGAAGCGGCCTGGCCGGCCGCCCCTAACCGGCTGCCGCCCGCTGCAGCGCGCCGAGATCGAGCTTCTTCATCGTCATCACCTGCGCCATCACGCGCTCGGCGCGGGCCGGGTCGCCCGTCATCAGTTCGGCCATCTGCACGGGCACGACCTGCCACGACACGCCGAAGCGGTCGCGCAGCCACCCGCATTGCTGCGCGCGCGCGTCGCCGCCTTCGGACAGGCGCGCCCAGTAATGGTCGATCTCGTCCTGGTCGCGGCAGTTGACGACGAACGACACGGCCGGCGTCATCTGGAACACGGGGCCGCCGTTCAGCGCGACGAACGCCTGCCCGTCGAGTTCGAACGCGACCGTCATCACCGTGCCCTCGGCCTGTCCGGACGCGTGCGCGCCGGCCTTGCCGTAGCGCGCGACGTGCACGATGCGCGCGTTGTCGAACACCGATACGTAGAAATCGGCCGCCGCCTCGGCGTCGCGGTCGAACCATAGGAACGGCGTGATGCGTTGTATGCGCGGGGTCATGGCGCTGTCTCCTCGATGTCGTGCCGGCACCGGTGCCGGTCTTACATCGTAGGCGCTGCGCGCGCACACGGCGGCGATTCGATCCGTAGTGCGCGCGCGGCTGTCGGATAAAAAAAGGGGCGATCGCTCGCCCCCTCTTTGCTGCCCGCGGCCGTGCCGCGTCAGAACGCGACGAACGGCTGCGCGCCGCCGCTCGCGGTCTTGTCCATCCCGAAGTAGATCGTCTTGCCGTAGAAGTGCGGCATGCCGATGTCGAGCCAGCTGGACGAGCCGAACGGCCCCGCGATGTCGTTGAACGCGAACGTCGACGAATTCGAGAACAGCGAATCCGCGTTCGCGACCGGCATCGACACGGTGCCCGATGCGCCGTTCTGGCCGCTCAGCGTCGCCGAATAGGTGGTCGTGGACGACGGGCAGTAGAACTCCGTATTCCTCGAACAGACCGTCTGCGCCGAATCGTTGAAGAAATACGCGTTCGAGCCCGTATCGAAGAACGCCATCACGTTGCGCCCCTGGAACGTCGCGCTGACGTCACCGGTCGTGGTCGACGTCATCACCGTCTTGCCGCTCAGGTTCGGCAGGCCGAACGTCAGCGTGCCGGTCGCGCTCGCCTGCCCGTTGTCCGAGATGGTCGGCATCTGCACGCTCACGCCGTCGTTGTTCGCGAAACGATGCACGGGGTTCGCCACCTGCTGCGCGAGCGGCACGAGCGCGACCGTGCAACTCGCGTTGTCGCCGTTCGGGCACGCGTAGTAGTTGTTGCTCGTCGACGTCGACGTCGCGCACGTCGTGCCGCAGTCGTACGGCGCCGGCCCGATGCCGAGGATCCCGTTCGCGCCGAGCGCGCCCGTCGAGTTGGCCGACGCGCCGCCGTTCGTGCACGAGCTCGGCACGTTCGCCGTGCCGAGGTCGCCGATGATCTGCACCGGCAGCGACGCCGCCTGCTCGGAGCCGATCGACAGGTCGACCGTGCGCACCGACCCCCACGTGTAGCTCGACACGAACTTGCCGCATTCGGCGACCGGCGCGCCGCCGCTCGTCACATGCGGCAGGCTGCCGAGCACGCCCGACACCGCGCTGCCGACGAGCCGCAGCCCGTAGGACGCGGTATCGACGAGCACGTTGTTGACGATCTGGCAGTTCGACGTGCCCGGCACGCAGACCTTCACGCTGACGGTCGGGATGTTGATCACGTTCGCGGCGCCGGCGGCGACCGTGATGACGGCCGTGTTGCCGCTGTTGCCGTCGGACCCGTTGTTGCCGGTATTGCCGTTGTTGCCCGCACTGCCGCCGCCGCCATCGCCGCCGCCGCATGCCGTCACGAGCACGGCCGTCGCGGCCAGGAGGCCCAGCACGCCGAGCCAGCGCTTGAATGTACGAGGAATGCTCAAGATCGCTCTCCCGCTGTCACTGGATATCGGTGCCGGCCACGCCGGCAGGCAGCGCCGACGGCAGCCATGCCTGGCCGGCGAAGGCGCCCATGTGGCCGCCCGTCCGGATCACGAGGCCGCTCGTCTCGACGGCCACCGGCGCGCGCCAGCCGCGCGCCCGGTGCGCCGCCTGGACGCCGGCCGTGTACTGCGGGAAATAGCTGCCGAGCAGCGACGCGAGATCCGGCATCGTCGGCCCGCGCCAGGCGAGGCCGAACACGCTGCCGGCGGCCGACGTGTATTCGTGGATGACGGTGCCCGACCCGAGCGTGATCTCGCGCACGGTATAGGCGGCCGCGCTCGTCTGCACGCCGTCCGCCGAGCGCATCGCGCGCTGCAGCGCGCGCACTGTGGCGGCCTGATCGTCCGCCGGCGGCGACATCGGCGCGCCGCCCAGTTCCGCGTGTGCGTGGACCGCCCACAGCACACCCATTGCAGCCGTCGCGTGCGCGACGGTCCAGCCCAAGCGTTTCAGCTTCACGTTCCCCCCCAAGGGACTGGCTGCGTTGCCGACGGCGCCGCCATCGGCCCGCGCCGCCTGTCCACCGATGAATCGTACGAATGACCCTGCGTTGCTGCTGACGCGTAGTATGCCTGCGGAGTGTGTCCAATTGTCAATTCGACGCAGGATCACGCCGCGCCGCGCCGCGGTGGCGGGCTTGGGGAAACGACGCAGGAAACGGGGAATGCGCGCATCGGCGACCCCGCGGAACGGGGCGCCCGGCAAAGGGGCGCCCGGCAAAGGGGCGCCCGGCAAAGGGGCGCCCGGCAAAGGGGCGCCCGGCGAAGGGGCGCCCGGCGAAGGGGCGCGCGGCTGCGCCGCGGCAGGTCAGAAACCGAGGCTCGCGAGCAGGTCGTCGACCTGCCCCTGGTCCTGAACCACGTCGGATTTGCCTTCCGGCGCGATCTGCGGGCCGTTCAGCAGCGACTCGGGGCTGCCGGTCGCGCTGATCTGTTCGGCCGCGAGCGCGGCGGCGGTGGCCGCGAACTGCTCGCGCCGCTCGGGCGCGATGTTCTCGACGAGCACGGTGAGGAGCTGTTGCTCGATCAGGTAGACCATGTCCATGATCTTCTTGATCACCTGCCCGGTCAGATCCTGGAAATCCTGCGCGAGCATGATTTCGAGCAGTTGCGCGCGGGTCGCCGCCGTCGATTCGGGCAGCGTGCGCAGGAACGCGCGCGTATCGTCCATCAGCTCGCGCACTTCCGCGTGCTCGATCGGCGCCGCGTACCACTGCGCCCAGCGTGCGTCAAGCGCCTCGGCCTCGTTCTGGACGCGCTCCTGCATCGGCTTCGCGATCTCGATCGCATTCAGCACGCGCACCGCGGCCTGCTCGGTCATCGTCGCGACGTAGCGCAGGCGGTCGCGCGCATCGGGCACGGCTTCGGCCGCGCGCTCGACATGCTTGTCGAGCCCGAGCTCGCGCATCGAATCGCGCAGCGTGCGCGTGACGTGGCCGATGCGCGCGAGGATCCGGTCGCTCGCGTAATCGGCGCCTTCGGCATGGCCGTCGGCGTTGACCGCCGCGCCGGCGAGCGCCGCATGGATCGGCTCGTTCACGTTCAGCTCCCGGTCTTGGCCATCTTGTCGATGATCTTGTTCAGCTTCTCGTCGAGCGTCGCGGCCGTGAACGGTTTCACGACGTAGCCGCTCGCGCCGGCCTGGGCGGCCGCGATGATGTTCTCCTTCTTCGACTCGGCCGTGACCATCAGCACCGGCAGGTGCGTGAGCGTCGCGTCCGCGCGGATTTCCTTCAGCATCGCGAGGCCGTCGAGGTTCGGCATGTTCCAGTCGGAGATCACGAAGTCGAAGCCGCCGCCGCGCAGCCGCGCGAGGCCGGCCGCGCCGTCTTCCGCCTCGTCGACGTTCGTGTAGCCCAGTTCCTTGAGCAGGTTGCGGACGATCCGGCGCATCGTCGGGAAATCGTCCACCACCAGGATTTTCATGCTCTTGTCCATCGTCGTTCCTTTCCAGATTCGTTTCCGTCGGGACGCGCATCGTGGCACGCGCCCCGTGACATTCCATTCACACGCGCTGCACGCGGTCGCCCATCGTCGCCAGGCGCGCCATCACGCGGCGGCTCATGTCGGCGAGCGGCGCGACCTCGTCCGCGCCGCCGAGCGCGATCGCCTCGCGCGGCATCCCGAACACGATGCAGCTCGCTTCGTCCTGCGCGAACGTGTGAGCGCCCGCGCGTTTCATTTCCAGCAGGCCGGCCGCGCCGTCGCGGCCCATCCCGGTGAGGATCACGCCGATCGCGTTCTTGCCCGCGTGCGTCGCCGCCGAGCGGAACAGCACGTCGACCGACGGGCGGTGCCGGTTCACCGGCGGCTCGTCCGACAGTTGCGCAATATAGTTCGCGCCGCTTCTCGCGAGCAACAGGTGTGCGTGCCCCGGCGCGATGTACGCATGGCCGGGCAGCACGCGTTCGCCGTGCTCGGCTTCCTTCACCGCGATCCGACACAGCCCGTTCAGCCGCTGCGCGAACGACTTCGTGAAGCCCGGCGGCATGTGCTGCGCGATCAGCACGGCCGGCGCATCCGGCGGCAGCGGCGTCAGCACTTCGCGGATCGCCTCGGTGCCGCCCGTCGACGCGCCGATGATGATCAGCTTCTCGGTACTGACGAGCGGGTTGTTGATCATCGGCGCGGCCGCGGCGCTGTCCGCCGCGCGCGCGGCGGCCTGCGGCTGCGGCGCCTGGCGCACGCGCGCACGCGACGCCGCGCGGATCTTGTCGGCGAGCTTTTCCGCGTAGTCGAGCATCCCGTCGCGAATCCCGACGCGCGGCTTCGTGACGAAATCCACCGCGCCGAGTTCGAGCGCGCGCAGCGTGATTTCCGAGCCGCGCTCGGTCAGCGACGACACCATCACGACCGGCATCGGCCGCAGGCGCATCAGCTTCTCGAGGAAGTCGAGCCCGTCCATGCGCGGCATTTCGACGTCGAGCGTGAGCACGTCGGGGTTGTGCTGCTTGATGAGCTCGCGCGCGACGAGCGGATCGGGCGCGGTCGCGCACACCGTCATGTCGGGCTGGCTGTTGATGATCTCGGTCATCAGGCTGCGGATCAACGCCGAATCGTCGACGCACAATACTTTGATCTTCTGCACTGCGGTCATGCCTCCTGCTTTCTTGATAGGTTTGCCGCGTGCGGGCTCCCGGCGGACGGCGCCGCGCCGCGCCCGCCGAACAGCTCGATGCGCGGGCGCGCCGGTTGCGGCGCCGCGGGCCGCTTCGCGGCGAACAGCTCGATCTGCGCGCGCGTCCGTGCGGCACGGGCGCGCTCGGCCTCGCGCGCGAGCGCGGCTTCGCGCTCGGTCACGCCCGGCACCTGCAGCCGCAGCTTCTTCACCATCGCGCGCCCGCTGTGCGGCATGAACGCGACCTTGCGCGGATGCACGCCCTGCAAGTCTTCCGCGGTGATGCGGATGCGCTCGAGCGCGAGGTAGCGGCGCACGAAATCGGCGTTGCGATCGCCGATGTTGATCGTCGTCATCCCGGCCAGCACGGCCGCGCCGCCGAACACCTTCGCCTCGAAGCGCTCGCGGCGCCCGCCGGCCTTGATCAGCTCGTTGATCAGCACTTCCATCGCATACGCGCCGTAGCGCATCGATTCCGACGCGGCCGCGCCCGGATCGGCGCCGTCGTCCGGCAGCATGAAATGATTCATCCCGCCGATGCCCGCGTACGGGTCGTGCAGGCACGCGGCGACGCACGAGCCGAGCACGGTCATCAGCACCATGTCATCGGCCGTCGTGTAGAACTCGTTCGGCAACAGCTTCACGCCGGGGCGTTCGAAGTGGTTGTCGAAGTAGCGATTGGTCGCGATCGGCAGTGCGCTCATCCGCGCTCTCCCAGGGCCGGCGCGCCGCCCGCGGCCCGTGCGCGCACGGGCGACGGCAGCTCGGCCGCCGCGCTCGCCGGCGCACCGCGCGAGCGCGCGCCCTGTGCGGCGTCGCGCGTGAGTTCGTACACCGTCTGCCCGCGCAGCCGGAACGCCTGCGTCACGTACGTGAAGTTCTCCGAATGGCCGGCGAACAGCAGCCCGCCCGGCTTCACGAGCGGCTCGAAGCGCGACAGCACCTGCCCCTGCGTCGGCTTGTCGAAATAGATCATCACGTTGCGGCAGAAGATCGCGTCGAACGGCTTCGCGATCCCGTAGTCGGCATCGGTCAGGTTCAGTTGCTCGAAGCGGATCATCGCGCGCAGCTCGGGGCGCACCTTCACGCGGCCGGCCTGCGCGCCCGTGCCCTTCAGGAAGAAGCGCTTGAGCCGCTCCGGCGGCAAGTGCTTGACCTGGTCGTACGTGTAGATGCCGGCTTCGGCCTTCGCGAGCACCTGCGTGTCGAGATCGGTCGCGAGGATCGACGCGCCGCGCGCGGCCGTTTCGCCGAGCGCCTCGATCAGCGTGATCGCGATCGAGTACGGCTCCTCGCCGGTCGACGCCGCCGAGCACCAGACCGAGACCGGCGCCGGCCGCCCTTTCACGAATTCCGACAGGATCGGGAAATGGTGCGCCTCGCGGAAAAACGCGGTCAGGTTGGTCGTCAGCGCATTGGTGAACGCTTCCCACTCGAGCGGATCGTCTTCCTGTTCGAGCAGGTCGAGGTAGTCGCGGAACGTGTCGAGGCCGCGCGCCCGCAACCGCCGCGCGAGACGGCTGTAGGCCATGTCGCGCTTGTGCTCGGACAGCGAGATGCCCGCGCGTTGGTGGATCAGCGCGCGAATGCGTGCAAAATCCGCGCCGGTGAACGCGAAGTCGCGCCCCGGCTCGCCCGCGCGAGGCGAGGCATCCGGTGCATCGGGTCGAAACGGCGCGCGCGCGTGCTGCATGGCTTAGAAGGTCTCCCAGTCGTCGTCGGACGCGCCGGCGGCCGCCAGCGCGGGCTTCTCGCCGCTCAGCGCCGGGCGCACGAGCGCGGGCTTCGCGGCCGGCTTGTCCGCCGGGGCGGCCGTCTTCGCCAGACGCGGGCCATAGCCGCCCGCCGCGGCGGCGCCACGGGCAGCCGGTGCGTCCTTCTGCGTGCGCGGCGCGGCGTCGGCCGCGCGCTTCGGTTCGTGCTCGGTGCCCGACGCAGCCGTGCGCGACGCCGGCGCGGCGCGCCGTGCCGCCGGCTGGGCCGCACCCTGCGG
>NZ_JAIZQG010000030.1:0-76333 GCF_020419965.1 Burkholderia sp. AU39826 | reverse complement strand
CGGCGGCGCCACGCACGGCGGCCGCCGCCGCCAACCCGGCCCCGGCTGCCGCCGCGCCCCCGCCCGCGACGCCGCCCGGCCAGCAAGATCCCGAAACGATCCGGCGCGCGGCCCTCGCGTTCCTGCAACAGCAGATCGCCGGCTTGCCCGGCAAGACCACCGCGACGATCACGACCGCCTTTCCGCGCGGGCTCGCCGCGTGCACGACGCTCGAACCGTTCCTGCCGACCGGCGCGCGCCTGTGGGGCCGCACGACGGTCGGCGTGCGCTGCGCGGGCGAGCGGCCGTGGACCGTCTACCTGCAGGCGAAGGTCGCCGTGCAGGCTACCTATTACGTCGCCGCGCGCCAGATCGCGCCCGGCGAGCCGCTCTCCGCGGCCGATCTCGTCGCGCGCGACGGCGACCTGACGGTGCTGCCGCTCGCGGTGATCACCGATCCGGCGCAGGCGATCGGCGCGACCGCGCTCGCGCGCATCTCGGCCGGGCTGCCGCTGCGGCAGGACATGCTGAAGAGCGCGGCGTCGGTGTCGGCCGGCCAGACGGTGCGGGTCGTCGCGGCCGGCCCCGGCTTCACGATTTCGGCCGAGGGCAGCGCGCTCGCGAATGCGGCGCCCGGCCAGTCGGTGCGGGTGCGGATGGCGGCGGGCCAGATCGTCACGGCGGTCGTCAAGGACGCCGGCACCGTGGAAATTCCGCTGTAGGGACGGATCGGCCGCAAAAATGTAAAGAATTGTTTATTCGGAGCCTGTCGGGCTCGCGATGCTAAAGTTCGGGCCGACCCGGCCGTTATCTGGGTCAAACCGTACAGGAAACCCATCGTGAAGATCGATTCCACTCCGAAACCGAGCCCCCTCGCGCCGACCGGCAACGGCGCGGCCCGTGCGCCGTCCGGCACGGACCAGCCGTCCGCACCGGCAGCCGACGCAGGATCGACCGGCGGCGACGCGACCGTGAACCTGTCGGGTCTGTCCGGCCAGTTGCGTTCGGTGTCCGCATCGGGCGACGCCGATATCGACGCTGGCCTGGTCCAGTCGATCAAGGACGCGCTGAACGACGGCACGCTGACGATCGACGCGCACAAGATTGCCGACGGCGTATTGAACACCGCCCGCGAGCTGCTGCAGCAGCAGCGTCCGGGCAGCTAATCCCCGGCCTCGTGGCCGGGTCACCCGGTTTGCCGGCGCGCGCAGCACTGCGCGCACCGGCGTGACGAGCATGACGCGATGAGAGAAGAGCTGCTGGCCACGGTCAACGACGAACACGCGACGGTCGAGGCGTTCGCGTCCCTGCTCGTCTACGAGGAAAAGGCGCTGACGACGGCCGAGCCGCTCGAGATGCTGCCCGGGATCGTCGAGAAGAAAAGCGCGCTGATCGACCGGCTCGCGCAGCTCGAACGCATGCGCGACACGCAGCTTTCCGCACTCGGCTTTCCGGCCGGCAAGAAAGGCATGGACCAGGCGGCCGAGCGCGATACGCGCCTCGCGAGCCGCTGGCAACTGCTGCAGCAGGCCGCCGAACGCGCGCGCCAGGCCAATGCGAACAACGGGATGCTGATCCGGATCCGGATGGACTACAACGAGCGCGCGCTCGCGGTGCTGCGCTCGGCGCCCGCGCCGGCCGGCGTGTACGGCCCCGACGGGCGCGTGTCGGCGCTCGCGCGCTGACCGGCGGCCACGCGCCCTGCTTTCCCCTTCGTTACAACAGCGGACACGCGGTGACCTGCGTGCCGCGTTCCACGCACAGCCGCTCGTAGTCGCGCAGGTACGCGCGCTCGGCGTCGTCCAGCAGATCGAGATCGATCAGGTCCCAGTCGTAGCCGACCGTCACGATGTTCTCGAACGTCACCGTGCCCGGCTGCGCGTCGTCCGGCCGCACGATCACGATGTTCTCGATCCGCACGCCGCCCTTGCCCGGCAGGTAGATGCCCGGCTCGACCGAAATCACCGCATTCGGCACCAGCCCGTACGTCGCACCCGGCGCGAACCGCACGCCGCCCTCGTGCACGTGGATCCCGACGCCGTGGCCGGTGCCGTGGCCGAAATCGTGGCCATGATCGCGGCACACCTGGCGCACCAGCGCATCGACGTCGCCGCCCGTCGCCGTGGCCGGAAAGCGCGCGACGAGCCCCTTGATGCAGGCCTTCAGCGCGACCGTGTAGATCTCGCGCTGCCACGGCTGCGCGACCGTCTCCGGCCGCGTGCGGCGCAGCACGACGCGCGTGCAGTCCGTCGCGAAGCCGGCTTCGTAGTACGCGCCGCTGTCGAGCAGCACGAGTTCGCCCTCGGTCAGCTCGACGTCGGCGCTCGCTGCCGTGTAATGCGCGAACGCGCTGTTCGCGCCGTTCGCCGCGATCGACGGGAACGACAGCGCGACCGCCGAACGGGCGCCGTACGCGTCGTTGATCCTGCGTGCGAGGTCGTACTCGGTGTGGCGCACGCCCGGCTCGCCGGTCTTCGCCCACCGCATCGTCTCGGCGATCGCCGCGGAGCTGCGCGCGAACGCGTCGCGGAAGCGCTCGAGCACCGCCGGCGTCTTGCTTGCCCGCATCGCCTCGACCGGGTTGAAATCGGCATGCCGCGCGTGCGGCCACACGCGCTTCACCGCGTCGACGAGCGCGCAGTTCACCGATTCGAAGCCGTAGCACACGTGCTCGACCGCGAACCGGGCGAGAAACCGTTCGAGCGCCGCGACGTCGCGCCGGATCACGTGCAGCGCCGGATACGAATCGAGCGCGACCTCGCAGCGGTCGCAGCCTTCCGGCAAGAACAGCGCCACCTGGCCGCCGATCGCGAACAGGAAGCCGAGGTGCGACGACGCATTCGGGATGTGATAGCCGCGGCTGTTCAGCAGATACGCGAGATCGTCCGACGCGCACGTGAAGAACGCCGTCCTGCCGTCGGCCGCGCCGGTATGCGCGGCGAGCCGGCGGTTCAGCGCGTCGAGGTTCTGCGCGACGCTCGCGCCGGTCATCGCGGCCGGAATCTCGAAGATCGGCCGCTCGACGTTCCAGCCCGGCAGCGCGATCGCGCGATCGATCTCGCGGTCGGCGAGGCTCGCCCAGTCGAGCGACGCGGCCCGTGTCTGCTCGAACAGCCGGTCGCGCTGCGCGACGCTGATCCGCCGCGCGTCGTAGCCGACCCGCGCGAGCCGGCTCGCGTGCGCGAGCAGCCAGTCGGCCATCGCCTGCCAGATCGTCACGTCGATGCCGAGCTTCTCGACGCGCACGCGCGCCGGATCGCACTGCTCGTCGGCCTGGAAGTGATAGCGGCCGTCGACGAACAGCACGAACGGCGGCAGATCGAGCGCCTGCGCGGTCGCCGCGCTCAGGAAGATTCCGCAGCCGGCCGACCCGTCGAAACCGGACACCGCATAGCGCGGGTTGTTGCCGCGCGGCAGGTATTCGGTCACGTATTCGTCCTGCGACGTGATTACCACCGCGTCGAGCCGCGCGGCATCGAGCAGGCGCGACAGGCCGGCCTGCGTGTCGGCGACGGACGCGTCGTACGGGGGAAGGCCGGAGAAGCTGTATTTCAGTCGATCGATCATCGGATGCCCGTTATGCGTTGTTGTCGGCGGCCGGAAGCATGTCGCGGCGTCGCACCTGCCTGACACGACACGTCGCCGCGGTTCAGGTCACGCACGGCACGACGCGCGGCCGCGGCCGCGCCGCCGTTCAGGCGGCAGGCCCTCGGTAAAATTTTTGTCTCACTTAACTTTGTTTGATGCGCGACAGAATCTAGAGCACGCTGAAATCGAGGTCAAGCCAAAATTTTCGTAGGACTAAAATCGGCGCCCTGCCCGCGGATCCCGGCACAACGCCAATTCGGCCGGCGACGCCGCGCGGTACAATGCGCCGGCCCCGCCGCCGTCCCGCCCCGGCGGCCGCTTAGCCCCTTCGCCCGCGTCCCGACTCGTTGCCACACGAAAGAGATTCATGGATTCAGACCTCATGCGTATCGGCCAGCGCATTCGCCGCCTGCGCCGGGAAGCGAAGAAGACGCTGCTGGAAGTCGCGTCCGAAGCGAAACTGTCGGTGGGGTTCCTGTCGCAGGTCGAGCGTCATCTGACGGGCATCTCGCTGTCGTCGCTCGTCAACGTCGCGAAGGCGCTGGGCGTGCCGCTCGGCGCGCTGATCGACCAGCCGCGCCAGGCGCAGCCCGATTCGCACGAGGGCAGCCGCCGGCCGTACGCGCTCGACGCCGCGTCGCAGTGGTACGAGCGGCTGTCCACCACGTTCGACGGCAGCCAGATCAACGCGCTCAAGGTGCAGATGCTGGAAGGCTACCGGTCCGAATGGGTCGCGCACGGCGGCGACGAATTCGTGTACGTGCTGGCCGGCCGCGTCTGCTACACGGTCGGCAAGAAGCATTACCCGCTGACGGCCGGCGACTCGCTGCACTTCGACGCGCGCAAGCGCCATCGCGTGGCCAACGTCGGCGACGGGCCGGCCGAGCTGATCACCGTCAGCACGCTGCCGCTGTTCGACGACAGCGGTGCGGAATGCGTGCCCGCGACGACGGATATCGGGCAGCCGGCCGCTGGCGCGCCGCGCGTGCGCCGCCGCGCGCCGGCGCTCGAACGGAATGGCCGCGACGCCGCCGCGGCACGGCCGTCGAGGGCCGGCGCAGCCGAAAGGAAGGGGACGGCGAAGGCGCGCGCCACCGCCGCCGGCAAACGCCCGGCGGCCGCGACCCCGGCACGCAGGAAGAAACCGTAACGGCCGACGGGCACGCACGCCCTGCGCGCTGTTCCGCGCCGCCTACTCGCCGATCGCGAGCGCCTGCGCGACAGCCTGGATCCGCGCGCGGTGCACGGCATCCTTGATCTTCTCCGTGTCGCTGCCGATGCCGCGCGCGATCGCGCCGGCATCGACGCTGCGCGCCGCCGCGAGCGCGACGCGCAGCCGCTCGGCCTGCGGGTACGGCTGCGCCTCGAGCCCGAGCCGGCCGCGCGCATCCGATTCGCAGGCCTGCAGCAGCTCGGCGAAGCGCGCCGGCTTGCGCAGCGCGTCGCTGCGCTCGAAGAGCCGCACCAGCGCGGCCGCGCCCATTTCCATCACGCGATGCAGGTTGCCGTGCTCGCGCGCGACCACCAGCGCGAGATCGCGGCATTCGTTCGGCACGCGCAGCCGCTCGCACAACGGCTTGAGCAGTTCGACGCTGCGGCCTTCGTGGCCGACGTGGCGCGGCAGCACGTCCGCGGGCGTCGTTCCCTTGCCGAGATCGTGCGTGAGCGCCGCGAAGCGCACCGCCAGCGAATAGCCCTGCTTCGCCGCGTAGTCGACCACCATCATCACGTGCACGCCGGTATCGACTTCCGGGTGGTAATCGGCGCGCTGCGGCACGCCCCACAGCGCGTCGACCTCGGGCAGGATGCGTGCGAGCGCGCCGCAGTCGCGCAGCACCGCGAACATCCGCGACGGCTTCGCCTCCATCAGCCCGCGCGCGATCTCCTGCCATACGCGCTCGGGCACGAGCGCATCGACCTCGCCCGCGTCGACCATGCGCCGCATCAGCGCGAGCGTTTCGTCCGCGACCGTGAAATCCGCGAACCGCGCGGCAAAGCGCGCGATGCGCAGGATCCGCACCGGATCCTCGACGAACGCGTCGCTCACGTGCCGGAACACGCGCGCGCGCAGGTCGGCCTGCCCGTCGAACGGGTCGATCACCGGGCCCACCAGCGCGCCATCCGGGCTCACCTCGCGCGCCATCGCGTTGATCGTCAGGTCGCGCCGCGCGAGATCCTCGTCGAGCGTCACGTCCGGCGCGTAATGGAACTGGAAGCCGTGATAGCCGGCCGCCGTCTTGCGCTCGGTGCGCGCCAGCGCGTATTCCTCCTGCGTTCGCGGATGCAGGAACACCGGGAAATCCTTGCCGACCGGCCGGAAGCCCTGCGCGGTCATCTGCTCGGGCGTCGCGCCGACCACCACGTAGTCGCGGTCCTGCACCGGCACGCCGAGCAATTCGTCGCGGATCGCTCCGCCTACTGCGTAGATGTTCATCACTGGGGCTCGTATTCGGCGATCACGTTGGTTTCGCGGCGCGCGCCGTCGATCCACTGCCGCACCGCCGGCAGCGCCGTCACGCGCGCCGCATAGCCGGCGGCTTCCGGCGACAGCGCCGGCGCGTACGTGTTGAAGCGCATCACGACGGGCGCGTACATCGCGTCGGCAATGCCGAATTCGCCGAACAGGAACGGCCCGCCCGACGCCTCGATGCATTCGCTCCACAGCGCGTCGATGCGCGCGACGTCGGCGAGCGCTTCCGGCGTCGCGCCGCGCCCCGGCATCGACGCGCGGATGCTCATGCCCATCTGCGTGCGCAGCGCCGCGAAGCCCGAATGCATCTCGGCGGATATGCAGCGCGCATGCGCGCGCGCGAGCGGGTCGGCCGGCCACATCGGGAATTGCGGATAGCGCTCGGCGAGCGTCTCGGCGATCGCGAGCGAATCCCAGATCGCCGAGCCGTGATCGTCGACGAGGCACGGCACCTTGCCGGTCGGCGAGTATTCGCGGATGCGCGCGGCCGTGTCGTCGCGACGCAGCTCGACCACGATCTCGTCGAACGGGATGCCGAAATGCACGAGCAGCAGCCACGGCCGCATCGACCACGACGAGTAGTTCTTGTCTCCAATGACGAGCTTCATGACGGGGCTCCCGAAAACGCGAAAAAGGAAAAGAAAGGGGCCGGCCGACGTCGCCCGGCGCGCGGGCTAACGACGCGAGCGGAACCAGTCGAACCGCGAGCGTTTCGTCGCTTCGCCGAGATACGCGGGCGCGATGCTTTCGAGACTCGCGGGCGAGAGCCCGAGTTCCGGCGCGAGCGGCCCCGACAGCACGTTCGGCACCGACATCGTCGCGAGATTGTCGCGCGTGAGCACCGGCTCGCCCGGCAGGCATTCGAACACGCTTGCCTGCAGCCGCGCAAGCGCGTCGGGCAGCCGCACGATGCGTGCCTGCCGGCCGACCAGCGTGCCGCAGTAGCGCACCAGTTGCTCGAGCGTGTAGACGGTCGGGCCGCCGAGCTCGTAGGTCTTGCCGTGCGCGCCCGCGAGATCGAGCGTGTTGACGAACGCGCGCACGACGTCGCCGACGAACACCGGCTGGAAGCGCGCGTCGGGCATCGCGAGCGGCAGCACGGGCACCGTGCGCTGCAGGGTCGCGAACGTATTGAGGAACGCGTCGCCCGGGCCGAACACGACCGACGGACGGAAGATCGTCAGCGCGAGCGAATCGGTGGCCGCGATCGCATGCAGCGCGGCTTCGCCGTCGCCCTTCGAGCGCTGGTACATGCTCGCGCCGTGAGAATCGGCGCCGAGCGCGCTCATGTGCAGCAGACGCCGCACGCCGGCCTCGGTGCAGGCCGTCGCGAGCGCGGCCGGCAGCGCGACGTGCGCGCGCTCGAAGCCCGGCCCGTACGGCGTGCCGCGCCCGCCGTGCAGCACGCCGACCAGGTTGATCGCCGCGTGCGCGCCGGCGACGAAGCGCGCGAGCGTGCGCGTGTCGAGCGCGTCGAGCTCGACGATGTCGACCGGCAGCATCTGCAGGTGGCGCGCGTGGTCGCGCCGCCGCGTGCCGATCCGCACGTGCTTGCCGGCGTCGATCAGCGCATTGACGAGCCGGCTGCCGATGAAGCCGGTGCCGCCCAGCAGCGCGACGGTCTGGCGATCCATGATGTGGGCCTCGAAAGAACACTGCCGCGTCTCGCGCGGCAGTTCATGTATCAGGGCGAGATCATGCCTAGACGCTTCTTCAACGACTGCGGTTTGCCCTCGAAGAGCGCCGCGTAGTAGACGGTGTTCGACAGTACGTTCTTCACGTAGTCGCGCGTCTCGTTGAACGGAATCGTCTCCGCGAAGATCGCGCCTTCGACCGGCTGCGTCAACACCTGGCGCCACTGGCGCGGCCGGCCCGGGCCCGCGTTGTAGCCGGCGGTGGCGAGCACCGGCGAGCTGTCGAAGTTGTTGTAGATGTCGGCGAGATACCAGGTGCCGAGCTGGATGTTGGTGTCGATGTCGTGCATCTGCGCACGCGAGATCGTGCCCATGCCGAGCTTCTTCGCGACCATCTGGGCCGTCGCCGGCATCAGCTGCATCAGGCCGCCCGCGCCGACCGACGAACGCGCGCTGATGATGAAGCGCGATTCCTGGCGGATCAGCCCGTACGCCCACTCGACGTCGAGGCCCGTCGACTGCGCGTAGCGCTCGACGGTCGTGCGGTACGGCGACGGATAACGCAGCGTGAAGTCGTGCTCGGCCTTCGTGCGGTCGGCCGTGTTGACCGTGCGGTCGAGCAGCTCGACGCGCTTGCCGTATTCGGCGGCCGCGAGCAGCTGGCGATCGGTCATCCCGCGCAGCGGCCAGTTCCATTCGCGATTGCCTTCGAGGCGCAGGTTCAGCGCATAGAAGCGCTGCGCGAGCGCGAAGCCCGGGATCTTGCTCATCGCGTCGATCTCGGCGTCGCTCACCTTCGTGCGCGGCGGGATCGTCGTGCGCTGGCCGAGCTCCTCGCCGGCCAACTGCCCGTAGAAGTTGAACTGGCCGGCCACCTGCTCGAATTCCTGGTTCGCCTGCAGCGTGTCGCCGCTCTGCTTGAGCGCGCGCGCATGCCAGTAGATCCACGCCGGATCGTTGCGCAGCGACGGCGGCATCTGCTCGATCGACCAGCGCACCATCGGCCAGTTGCCGGCGAGCAGCGCGGCGCGCGTGCGCCATTCGTAGCCCGGGTTCGACAGCGGCGCGTTCGCCGATTTCGCATACCAGACCGAGGCCATCGGCGAGCGCTTGATCGCGCCCTGGTAGCCGATCGCGCCCCACGCGATCGCCTGTTCCTGCTTGGTGAGCGACGGCGCGACCGTCGTCAGCATCCCGGCGGCCGCGTCCGGATCGTTGCGCGCCATGCGGCCGAGCGCGATCAGCGCGAGCTGATGCGACGCGGCGTCGGGCCCGACGCCGCGCGCGAGATACAGCGGCGGCGCGCTCGTCGCCTGGTCGAAGCCGGCCGGGCGCGGGCCGAGCGCGTCGACGATCTTGCCGCCGAGCGTCGTGTAGTTCTGCTCGTACGCGAGGCGCGCCTGCTGCCACACGTCGTCGCTCGTGAACTGCTGGTTGACGGCGAGCGCGGTGATCAGGTCGACGCACGCGTCGCCGTAGTTCTTCGGCTCGACGAGCAGCGCGCGCGCCGCGTCGGCGACGTTCTCGTTGCGCGCCGCGCGCGATTCGAGCGCATAGCACTTGACCTGCGTGTCGTCGTCGAGCACGAAGCGCTTGTACTGGTCGTCGAAATTGCGCCAGTCGTGACGCGCGCCGAGCACGAGCAGGTAGTCGTTGCGCAGGCGATCGGCGATCGCCTGCCCGTCGTAGCGCTGCAGGAATGACTGCACGGGCGCGTCCGGCGCATCGACGCGCGCGCGGCCCGTCGAATCGAACAACTGCGGCTTGATCTGGAAATACTCGACGTAGGACGGAACCGGATAGTTCGGGATCATCGACGCGAGCTGCGCGGCCTTCGCGGCGTCGTTGCGGCGTGCGGCTTCGCGAAGCTGCACGAAGATCTGGTCATCCCCGGCGAGCGTGTCGTCGTTCGGTGCGGCGCATGCGGCCGTGCCCGCGACGAGCGCGGCGGCCGAAAGCGTCAGCGCGAGCGCGCGATATACTCGGAAAAGGCTGTTCGACATCGTTTTGAATGGAGCACGAAGTGAGCGAAAGCATAGCACGCAACCCTGTGCCGAACCCGAAGGTTGCGCTGCGCAAAACGCTGTCCGGCGCCCGTCGCGACGCCGCGTCGCAACCCGCCGCGAACGCCGCGCTCGACGCGCGGCTGCGCGCGCTGCTCGACCGTCTGGCGCCGCGCACGGTCGGGTTCTACTGGCCGCTGCCGGGCGAATTCGATGCGCGCGACGCGGTGCTCGCATGGTGCGCGGCGGGCGCCGGCCGGCGCGCCGCGCTGCCGGTGATCGGCGAGCGTCACACGCCGCTCGCCTTTCACGCGTGGGATGCGCGCACGCCGATGCGCGAAGGCCATCACCGGATTCCCGAACCGGCGTCCGGAATCGTCGTCGTGCCCGATCTTTTGCTGATTCCCTGCGTGGGATTCGATCTCCAGCGCTACCGGCTCGGCTACGGCGGCGGCTACTACGACCGCACGCTCGCCGCGTGGCCGGGCGACGCGCTGCCCGTGACGGTCGGCATCGCGTACGAAGCGTGCCGCGTCGATGCGCTGCCGGCCGAAGCGCACGATCTCGCGCTGCGCTGGATCGTCACCGACGGCGCGCTTTACCCGGGCGCCGGATAATGCCGCGCGCGGCGCCGCGATCGTCGCCATGCGCCCGTGAGCGCATCGCCGCGCGCGCCCCTTTGCGCCGGCGCTTACAGCGACGCCGCCGCGCGCGCGGCCGTGTCGTAAAGGCCCGAAGCGTGGCGCAGCAACTGCGCCGCGTCGCCGATCTGCTCGTTGGTGAGGCCGCTGTCCTTCAGCGTCTCGATCAGGCAGTGCTCGCGCACCTCGCGGTATTTCAGGCACAGCTCGCGGCCCGTGTCGGTCGCGAAGAAGAACACTTCCTTGCCGCTCTTCTCGCTCTTCACATAGCCGCGGGCGATCAGTTTTTTCAGCGCATAGGTCGCGACGTGCGTATCCTCGATATTGAGCACGAAGCAGATGTCGGCGAGCTTCTTCTTGCGTTCGCGATGGCTGACGTGATGCAGCAGCGAGACCTCGACCGCCGTCATGTCCTTCGCGCCCGCCGCCGACATGCAGCGCACCATCCAGCGGTTGAACGCGTTGCCGGCCATGATGAGCCCGTATTCGAGCTCCGACAGCTCCGCGCTCGATTCGGAGACGAGGTGTTCGGATGACACGATCTTGGTCGCAGGACGCTTCATGGAAAGGCGGCGCAAGCCGGATGACAGGATGTGCCCGAGTGTACGCCAGAAGCCCCGGCCGACGAGCTAGGCGAAAACGCTTATTGAGAAGTTGTCGATATTTTATTGACAATGTGCGCTAACATTGCCGTCCGAACCGTGCCAGTCCGATGACGCAACCCCGCATTTATCCGCTCGGCGATGCCGCCCTCGTCTGCGAGGTGCCGCCGCCCGCCACGCTCGATTGCCAGCGCCGCGTCTGGGCCGTGGCCGAGGCCGCGCGCGCATGGCCCGACGTGATCGACGTCGTCCCCGGCATGAACAACCTGACCATCGTGTTCGACGCGCTCGCCGCGACGGCCGACTCGCTCACGCCCGCGCTGCGCGACGCGTGGGAGACGGCCGACGTCGAGCACGCGGACGGCCGCGAGGTCGAGATCCCGGTCGAATACGGCGGGGCCGCCGGCCCCGACCTGGCCGCCGTCGCCGCGCACACGGGCCTGTCGGCCGATGAAGTCGTCGCGCGCCACGCGGGCGGCGCCTACGTCGTGTTCTTCGTCGGCTTCCAGCCGGGCTTCGCGTATCTGGGCGGCCTCGACGCGTCGCTGCACACGCCGCGCCGCGCGGCGCCGCGGCTCGAGGTGCCGGCCGGCTCGGTCGGCATCGGCGGCGCGCAGACGGGCATCTACCCGGCCACGTCGCCCGGCGGCTGGCAGTTGATCGGCCGCACGTCGCAGGTGCTGTTCGATCCGGCGCGGCAGCAGCCGACGCTGCTGCTGCCCGGCGACCGCGTACGCTTCACCATCGCCGGAGTCCACACACGATGACCCAGAGCAACGCACCGGGCACCATCGAAGTCGTGCGGGCCGGGCCGCTGTCGACCGTGCAGGATCTCGGGCGCCGCGGCATGCGCCATCTCGGCGTCGCGCAGGGCGGCGCGCTCGACGGCCTCGCGCTCGAGGTCGGCAACCGGCTCGTCGGCAACCGCCCCGACGCCGCGGCCGTCGAAATCACGATCGGCCCCGCCGCGTTCCGCTTCCCGCGCGCCACGCGCATCGCGATCACCGGCACCGAATTCGGCGCGACGCTCGACGGCAAGCCCGTGCACGCGTGGTGGAGCCTGCCGGTCGACGCCGGGCAGACGCTCGTGCTGCCGGCCGCGAAACGCGGGATGCGCGGCTACCTGTGCATCGCGGGCGGCATCGACGTGCTGCCGATGCTCGGCTCGCGCAGCACCGATCTCGCGTCGCGCTTCGGCGGCCTCGGCGGCCGCGCGCTGCGCGACGGCGATCGCCTGCCGGTCGGCGTGCCGCCGGCCGGCGCGGGCTGCCTGGCGCCCGATGCGCCCGAATTCGGCGTGAAGGCGCCGGCGTGGTGCGCGTTCGTGCGGGTCGACGAGCCACCGCGCCGTCACCGCCCCGCGCATGCGCCGTGGGCGATGCCCGTGCGCGTGCTGCCGGGCCCCGACTACGCGTCGTTCGCGGCCGATGCGCAGCAGGCGTTCTGGGACGAGGAATGGCTCGTCACCGCGAACAGCAACCGGATGGGCTATCGCCTCGCCGGCGCCGAGCTCGCGCGCGAGCGGCCGGTCGAGTTGCTGTCGCACGCGGTACTGCCCGGCACGGTCCAGGTGCCGCCGAACGGCCAGCCGATCGTGCTGATGCACGACGCGCAGACCACCGGCGGCTACCCGAAGATCGGCACGGTGATCCGCGCCGATCTGTGGAAGCTCGCGCAGGCGCGGCTCAACCTGCCGATCCGCTTCGTGCGCACGACGCCCGATGCCGCGCGTGCCGCCCTCGTCGCGGAACGGGCGTACCTGCGGCAGATCGACGTCGCGATCGAGATGCGCGAGGAGGCGCGCCGCCGCGCCGGATCGCGCGCGGCGTGACAATGGCGGAAGCAGCAGCGAAAGACGCGCCACGCAACCAGTGGACGAGGAACATATGGAAATCGATCTGAATGCCGATCTCGGCGAAGGATGCGGATCGGACGAGGCGCTGCTCGACCTCGTCACGTCGGCGAACATCGCATGCGGCTGGCATGCAGGCGGCGCGAACGCGATGCGCGATTGCGTGCGCTGGGCCGTGCGCAAGGGCGTGTCGATCGGCGCGCACCCGAGCTTTCACGATCCGGAGAATTTCGGCCGCAAGGAAATGCAGCTGCCGGCCGGCGACATCTATGCGGGCGTGCTGTACCAGCTCGGCGCGCTGTCGGCGATCGCGCAGGCCGAGGGCGGGCGCATCGCGCACGTGAAGCCGCACGGCGCGCTGTACAACCAGGCCGCGCGCGACCCGATGATCGCCGACGCCGTGGTGTCCGCGATCCACGATTTCGATCCGTCGCTCGCGGTATTCGGCCTCGCGAACAGCGTGTTCATCGCGGCCGCGCGGCATGCGGGGCTCGCGGCGGTGGAAGAGGTGTTCGCCGATCGCGGCTACCGCGCGGACGGCTCGCTGGTGCCGCGCAGTCAGCCCGGCGCGCTGATCGACGACGAAGACGCGGTGCTCGCGCGCACGCTCGACATGGTGCGCAACCGGCAGGTGCGCGCATTGAGCGGCGAGTGGGTGCCGCTCAATGCGCAGACCGTCTGCCTGCATGGCGACGGGCCGCATGCGCTGGCGTTCGCGAAGCGGATCCGCGCGGCGCTCGAGGCCGCCGGCGTCGACGTCGTGGCGCCCGGCGCGCTGCAGGCCGACGAACGCGCGTAACGAAGCATTCGGCATATCCGGCACATTGCCGCGGGCCGCACGTTTTCGTCGCGGCAAAGAAAAAAGCGCCCTCGCGGCGCTTTTCCGTTGGTGCAATCGCCGCGGCTTCGCCGTCTGTCGATTCACCCCCCGAAACCGTCTTTCGACGGTGACCGGAAAAATATTCCGGATTAAAAAACGTCCGCCGCCGCCCGATCACTGCCTTCCCCGGTCAGACGACGGAACGTCGCTTATGTGCAAGTCGGCCCGCATGCATGTGTTGTAGACGACGTTGGCCCCGCCGTGCATGCAGACTCTCCGCGGCCGGCACGTGCTTCACGTGCCGGCGACGCTCACCCCGCGCTTTATTTCTGCTACCCCGTAGAACTTATCTATTCTTTTCATTTTTTCAACTTGTGGGATGAAGAATAGAGATCGGCCGAACGGGATGTCAATCGTTTTAAACGCTATTTTCCGACGATTCAAGGGTTTTCCTTATCGACCGGCGCCACCGCGCAGGCGCGTCGCGCGGCGCGCGAGTCGTCGATCAAACAGGGGATGATCAGGGCGGGCAGCCGGGCGCGATCAGTTCGCGTCGACCCGGTATCCTTGCTGGCGCAACAATTCGAGCACGCCGCGCGGGCCGCCCAGGTGCAGCGCGCCGATCGCGACGAACAGCGGCCGGTTCGGCGCGGCGATTGCCGTCATCCGTGCAACGAAGCGCCGGTTGCGCTCGTACACGATCTTGTTGTCGAGCGACGCCGACAACGCCTTCGAACGCGCGAGCCGTTCGCTCTTCGCGACGGCCCACGCCGAGATCGCATCGGCGTCGCCAATTCGCCACAGCCGGTGCAGCGCCTTGATGTCGTCGGCGTTCTGCGCGGGCGTCTGCACCATGTCCTGCGCGAGCATCTCGCGCTGCTCGGCGAGCGTCAGCCCGGTAAACGCGCGCATCTGCTCGGCGAGCGTCTCGAGCCCGATCACGCGGCCGCCCTTCTTCCTCAGGAACACGTTCTGCAGCTGCGCCTCGGTGCCGTATTCGGTCTGCAGGCCGGCCGACAGCGAATCGTAGGTCTCGACGACGAGCGCCGCGAGCCACGGCCGCATCTTGCGGATCTCGGCGAGCGCGGCCGGGTTGCCGCGCAGGCGCGCCGCGAGCCGCTGCCACAGCGGCTCGGGCAGCAGGCGCTGCAGGCACGGGTAGCGGCACACGCCGTACTTCGACACGTCGTCCTGCGATTCGAGCAGATCGTCGGGCGACAGCTCGAGCGCGAGCGTCGGCGACGCGGCGAGCGCCGCGAGGATGGGCGGCCGGAACGGCTGCGCGCTCGGGTAGTCGGACGGATCGCCCGTGTGCAGCGTGCCGAGCACGTAGAGCGTGACCTTGCCCCTGGTCGCGACGTAGAACGGCATGCGCGCCGGCTGCACGCGCACGGTGCCGCGCGACACCGTGCCGTCGGACACGGCCGGTGCATGGAAGCCCGGCAGGCTCATGCCGGGCGGCGGAACCTGCGACGGATGAATCGGCGCGGTCGCCGGCGCACGCCCTTCGGCACGCGCCGGTTCGACGGGGGCCACGACGCTGGTCGCCACGCACGCGCCGGCCAGCGCCGCGCCCGTGACGGTACGCACGCTCCAGCGCCGCGCGTCGCGGTACGCGCGCATTGCGCGCGCGCCGCCTGCCCCCGCACGGCGCGCGCCGGACACGCGCGCCGCCAACGCTTCAGGCATTCGCCTCCCCGACTTCCTCGGCGCGATGGCAGGCCACGCGCCGGCCGTCCACTTCGCGCAGTTGCGGCTCCTCGACGCGGCACCGCTCGATCGCGTACGGGCAGCGCTGATGGAACGCGCAGCCCGACGGCGGATTGAGCGGCGACGGCAGTTCGCCCTGCAGCTTGATCTGCACGCGGCGGTCTTCCTCGAAGATCGCCGGCGTCGCCGACATCAGCGCCTGCGTGTACGGATGGCGCGGCCGTGCGTAGATCGTCGCCTTGTCGCCGAGCTCGGCGACGCTGCCGAAGTACATGACCATCACGTCGTCCGCGACGTGCTCGACCACCGACAGGTTGTGCGAGATGAACACGTAGCTCGTCTTGAACTGCTCCTGCAGATCCATGAACAGATTCAGGATCTGCGCCTGGATCGACACGTCGAGCGCGGACACCGGCTCGTCGGCGACGACGATGCGCGGATCGAGGATCATCGCGCGCGCGATCGCGACCCGCTGGCGCTGGCCGCCGGAGAACATGTGCGGATAGCGCTTCGCGTGCTCGGGCCGCAGGCCGACCGTGCGCATGATCTGCGCGACGCGCGCGGCGCGCTCGGCGGCCGTCAGGTTCGCGTTGATCTCGAGCGGCTCGGCGAGCGTCTGCTCGACGGTCTTGCGCGGGTTCAGCGACGCGAACGGATTCTGGAACACCATCTGCACGCGGCGGCGCAGGTCGGCGACCGTGTCGCGGCTCGCGCCGGCCACGTTCTTGCCGTCGATCACGAGGCTGCCCGCGGTGGGCGCCTCGATCATCGTGAGCTGGCGTGCGAGCGTCGACTTCCCGCAGCCCGACTCGCCGACGACGGCAAGCGTCTTGCCGCGCTTGAGCGAGAACGACACGCCGTTCAGCGCCTTCACCGTGCCCTGGCCGAACATCCCGCGCTTCACCGTGTAGTGTTTCGCGAGGCCGTCGGCCACCAGTACCGCTTCCTCGTCGTGCGGCGTGGCACGGACTTCTTGATTTACATTCATCGTGAACTCCTGTCGACCGGAGTTTGCGCTTTAGCGCTTACTCCGGCCCCATGCAAAGCCGTCAGGTCGAGGTTGGAAACATTGAGCGGCTTGATGCAGCGTGCGCGCATCGCATCGTTGGCCGGCACCAGCGTGTCGAGCGCCGGCCGCGCCTTGCGGCAATCGTCGACGACGTACTTGCAGCGCGGCGCGAACAGGCACCCGGACGGGCGATCATCGCGGCCCGGCACCATGCCGGGCAATGCGGCAAGGCGACGCGCCCCCTGATTGTGCTCGGGAATCGCCGCGAGCAGCGCTTCGGTGTACGGATGATGCGGCGCGCGGAAGATGTCGGGCACGCGGTTGGTCTCGATGATCTCGCCCGCGTACATCACCGCGACGCGATGCGCGACCTCCGACACCACGGCCAGATCGTGCGAGATCAGCACGAGCGCCATCCCGCGTTCCTTCTGCAGCTTCACGAGCAGATCCATGATCTGCGCCTGGATCGTCACGTCGAGCGCGGTGGTCGGCTCGTCGGCGATCAGCAGCTTCGGGTTGCACGCGACGGCCATCGCGATCATCACGCGCTGGTTCATCCCGCCCGACATCTGGTGCGGGAACGACGCGATGCGGTTCTTCGCATCGGGAATGCCGACCTGGTCGAGCAGCTCGAGCGCGCGCCGGTGCAGCGCGTCGCCGCGCAGCCCTTCGTGCAGCTTCAGCACTTCCTTGATCTGGTAGCCGACCGTGTAGCTCGGGTTCAGGCTCGTCAGCGCGTCCTGGAACACCATCGCGATGTCCTTGCCGACGATCCTGCGGCGCGCCTTCGGCGACGCCTTCAGGAGATCCACGCCGTTGAACGTGACCTCGTCGGCCGTCACCTTGCCGGGCGCGTCGATCAGGCCCATCAGCGCCATCATCGTCACGCTCTTGCCCGAACCCGATTCGCCGACGACGCCCACCACCTCGCCCGGCGCGACCGACAGGTTGATCCGGTCGACCGCGGGCAGGCCGTTGAAATTCACCGCGAGATTGCGGATGGTCAGAAGATTCTGGCTGCTCATGTTCACGCCATCCGTTTCAGTTTGGGATCGAGCGCGTCGCGCAGCCCGTCGCCGAGCAGGTTGATCGCGAGCACCGAAATCAGGATCGACAGGCCGGGCATCGTCACGATCCACCATGCGTTGTCGATGTAGTCGCGCGCGGAGGCCAGCATCGCGCCCCACTCGGCGGTCGGCGGCTGCACGCCGAGGCCGAGGAAGCCGAGCGCGGCCGCGTCGAGAATCGCCGACGAGAAGCCAAGCGTCGCCTGCACGATCAGCGGCGCCGTGCAGTTCGGCAGCACCTGCGAGAACATCAGGCGCAGCGTGCCGGCGCCGGCCACGCGCGACGCGGTCACGTATTCCTTCTGCAGCTCGCCGAGCGCCGACGCGCGCGTGAGGCGCACGTAGGCCGGCAGCGCGACGATCGCGATCGCGAACATCGTGTTGGTGAGGCCCGGGCCGATGATCGCGACGACCGCGACCGCGAGCAGCAGCGACGGCAGCGCGAGCAGCACGTCCATGATGCGCATCACCGGCGTGTCGGCCCATTTCTGGAAGAACGCGGCGACCAGCCCGAGCACGATGCCGGGAATCAGCGCGAGCACGACCGACACGAAGCCGATCCAGAACGACATCCGCGCGCCGAACATCAGCCGCGAAAGGATGTCGCGGCCCGCTTCGTCGGTGCCGAGGATGAATTGCCAGTTGCCGCCGGCGAGCCACGCGGGCGGAATCTTCACGTAATCGCGATATTGCTCGACCGGGCTGTGCGGCGCGATCAGCGGCGCGAGCAGCGCGACTGCGATCAGCACGATCACGACGATGCCCGCGCCGACGGCGCCGCGGTTGCGCGAGAAGTTGGCCCAGAACTCGCGCAGCGCGAGCGCACGGCCGCCGGCCGGCGCGGATTCGGTCGGCAGGGTATTTTGCAGATTGCTCATGGAATTACCTCGTGTGGCGGATGCGCGGATTCAGCACGCCGTACAGCAGGTCGACGACCAGGTTCACGACGATCACGAGCGTCGCGATCAGCAGGATGCCGCCCTGGACGACCGGATAGTCGCGGCGGCCGATCGCATCGATCAGCCACTTGCCGACGCCGGGCCACGAAAAGAGCGTCTCGGTCAGCACGGCGCCAGCAAGCAGCGTGCCGATCTGCAGGCCGATCACGGTGACGACCGGGATCAGCGCATTGCGCAGCGCATGCACGACGACCACGCGCACGGGCGACAGCCCCTTCGCGCGAGCCGTGCGGATGTAGTCCTCGCGCAGCACTTCGAGCATCGACGAGCGCGTCATCCGCGCGATCACCGCGAGCGGGATCGTGCCGAGCACGATCGCGGGCAGGATCAGGTGGCTCACCGCCGACTTGAACGCGCCTTCGTCCGGCGCGAGCAGCGCGTCGATCAGCATGAAGCCGGTCGGGTGCGGGAAATCGTATTCGACCGCGATGCGCCCCGACACGGGCGTCCAGCCGAGAGTCGACGAAAACACCATGATGAGGATCAGCCCCCACCAGAAGATCGGCATCGAATAGCCGGTGAGCGCGGTGCCCATCACGCCGTGATCGATGACCGAGCCGCGCCGCAGCGCGGCGATCACGCCGGCCGGCAGCCCGACCGCGAGGGCGAACACGAGCGCGCACAGCGACAGTTCGACGGTCGCCGGGAAGCGCGCGAAGAATTCGCCCGCGACGCTCGTGTTGGTGATGATCGACATGCCGAGGTCGCCGTGCAGCGCCCGGCCGACGTAGTGCAGATACTGCAGCGGCAGCGGCTGGTCGAGCCCGAGGCGTTTCATCGCCTCCGCATGCATCGCGGGATCGACGCCGCGCTCGCCCATCATCACTTCGATGGGGTCGCCCGGTATCAGGTGAATCAGCGCAAACGCCAGGATGGTGATGCCGATGAAGGTCGGAATCACCATCCCCACGCGGCGCAACACGAATCTGAACATGATGCGTCTCGTATTTTCTTGTGGGAAATGTGCGACCGGCGACGAGGGGCTTCTGGCCCCTCGCCGCCGGATGGTTTCAAGCCGGTTTTCTCAATGACGACAGCTTACGCCAGCCCCGTTACTTCACGCTGACACCGTCGAAACGCGCATAGCCGAGCGGCTCGATACGCATGTCGACCACGTTCTTGCGCACCGGCTGGTAGACCGTCGAGTTCGCGATCGGCGAGAACGGCAGCTGTTGCGCGAAGATCTGCTGCGCCTGCGTGTAGAGCTTCGTGCGCGCATCCTGGCCCGTCGTCGTGCGGCCCTTCTGGATCAGCTCGTCGAACGGCTTGTAGCACCAGTGCGAGAAGTTGTTGCCCTTGATTGCCTCGCAGCCGAGCAGCGTGCCGAGCCAGTTGTCCGGATCGCCGTTGTCGCCCGTCCAGCCGATCAGCATCGTGTCCTGCTCGCCCGCGTGCGCGCGCTTGATGTACTCGCCCCACTCGTACGTGACGATCTTCGCCTTCACGCCGATCTTCGCCCAGTCGGCCTGGATCATCTCGGCCATCAGGCGGGCGTTCGGGTTGTACGCGCGCTGCACCGGCATCGCCCACAGCGTGATCTCGAAACCGTTCGGGAAGCCGGCCTTCGCGAGCAGCGCCTTCGCCTTCGCGGTGTCGTAGGCGGCCATCTTCAGGTTCTTGTCGTACGACCATTGGGTCGGCGGCATCGGCGCGGTCGCGGCCTGGCCGGCGCCCTGGTAGACCGACTCGAGGATCGCCTTCTTGTTGATCGCCATGTCGAGCGCCTGACGCACTTCGAGCTTGTCGACCGGCTTGTGCTCGACGTTGTACGCGAGGTAGCCGAGGTTGAAGCCCGGCTGCGACGGCATGTCGATGCCCGAGTCGGCCTTCAGCGTCGCGATGTCGGCCGGGCGCGGATAGCTCATCACCTGGCATTCGTTGCGCTTGATCTTCTGCACGCGCACGCCCGGGTCCGGCGTGATCGAGAAGATCAGCTTCGACAGCTTCACTTCGCCCTTCTTCCAGTAATCAGGATTCCCGTCGAAGCGGATCGTCGCGTCCTTCGTATAGCTGCGGAAGATGAACGGGCCCGTGCCGACCGGCTTCTGGTTGATGTCGGCGGCCTTGCCGGCCTTCATCAGCTGATCGCCGTATTCGGCCGACAGGATCGACGCGAACTCCATCGCCATGTTCTGGATGAACGGCGCGTTCGGCTCGGCCAGCGTGAACTTCACGGTGTACGGATCGACCTTCTCGATCTTCGTGATCAGCTTGTCGAGGCCCATGTCGGTGAAGTACGGGAACGACACCGGGTACGCCTTGCGGAACGCATTGTTCGGGTCGAGCATGCGCTGGAACGTGAACAGCACGTCGTCCGCATTGAATTCGCGCGTCGGCTTGAAGAAGTCGGTCGTGTGGAACTTCACGCCATGGCGCAGGTGGAACGTGTACACCTTGCCGTCGGACGAGACGTCCCACTTCTCGGCGAGGCCCGGCTCGACCTTCGTGCCGCCGCGCTCGAATTCGACGAGGCGGTTGTAGACGGTGAACGTGGCGGCGGTGAAATCGACGCCGGTCGTGAATTGCGCGGAATCGAAACCCGCCGGGCTGCCTTCTGAGCAGTAGACGAGCGTTTTGTTCGGGATCTGTGCGAATGCAGAACCCGCGACGCCGAGCGATGCCGCTGCCACGCCTGCCATGGCGGTAACACGCAGGGTGTGCAACAGACGGTTGTATTCCATGTTTCCTCCAGGTCTCCAGATCGGAACCGGTCCCGCCAGGGAGCCGGCGTACGCGGATATTACTTGAGCTAGCGATTCTGCAACAAGCTGGAGAAAAAACTCTTCTAGACGCCCGCCGGGTTTTTGCCGATGTTTAGTGTGGGTAAAAAAATGCGACAGCGCGCGTGAGCGGCGATTCCGTTCATTTCGCGCGTGTTTCGTTCGGCGACTAAACAATCCGGACGCGAACACGAAGGTGCGGCACGCGATCCTCGTCGTTCGGCCGCCCATCGTTGCGTTTTGCGAAACGATGTAATGACGGCATTCGATCCGTCACGCGCTCACGCCGGCGCATCGAGGTCGGCGCTGCGCGCGGGCACGAACGCGACCGCGACGATCGACAGCGCGATGCCCGCCATCACGTAGTAGGTGGGCGCGAGCGGCGTGCCCGTGACCTTGATCAGCCACGTGACGATGAACTGCCCGAAGCCGCCGAACAGCATCACCGCGACGTTGTACGCGATCGACAGCCCGGTCGAACGCACGTTGGCCGGGAACAGCTCGGCGATCATCGCGCCGAACGGCCCGTAGTAGCCGGCGAGCGTCACCGACAGCACGGCCTGCACCGCGATCAGCCGCCCGATGCTCGGCGCCGCGTCGAGCCACGCGAACAGCGGATACATCAGCGCGAGCGTCAGCACGAGCGACCACAGCGACAGCCCCTTGCGGCCGATGCGGTCCGACCATGCGCCCGCGACCGGCGACAGCACCATCAGCAGCAGGTTGCCCGCGATCACCGCGTAGAACGATTCCGCATAGGGCAGCTTCAGCTGCTTCACCGCGAACGTCGGCAGATAGCTGATCAGTACGTAGATCGTCACGGTGAGCGCGATCACCGAGCCGAGCCCGCACAGCACCTCGCGCGGGTGGCGCGTGAACACTTCGCCGAGCGTCGCGCGGCGCGCGCTTTGCTGCGCATGCAGGAATGCTTCGGAATCCGCGAGATGGCGGCGGATGTAGAAGCCGATCGGGCCGATCACGAGCCCGAGGACGAACGGCACGCGCCAGCCCCAGCTGCGCAGCGCGTCGGGCGACAGCCCGCGCGTGACGGCCGCGCCGACGAGCGCGCCGATCAGCAGCGCGGCCGCCTGGCTCGCCATCTGCCAACTGCCGTAAAAGCCGCGTTTCGAAAACGGCGCGGCCTCGATCAGCAGCGCCGTCGCGCTGCCGAATTCGCCGCCCGCGGAAAAGCCCTGCAGCAGGCGGCCGAGCACGATCAGAAGCGGGCCGCCGATGCCGATCGCCGCATAGGGCGGCGCGATCGCGAGCAGGAAGATGCCGGCCGTCATCAGCAGGATCACGAGCGACAGCGCGGCCTTGCGGCCCGCGCGGTCCGCGTACAGGCCGAACACGATGCCGCCGATCGGGCGCATGAAGAATGCGACGCCGAACGTCGCGGTGGTGAGCAGCAGCGACGAGTATTCGCTGGAGGTGGGGAAGAACAGCTCGGCGATCACGACCGTCATGAAGCCGAACACCGTGAAGTCGTACCACTCGAGCGCATTGCCGATCACGGCCGCCACGACGGCACGCCGGTTCAGCGCGCGCTCGGGCCGGGTCGTTTTCGTTGAATTCGCAATCGTCGCCATGCGTGCCTCGTCCTCGTGGATTCGCCGTATCGGGCGGTTCGGCGCGCGGGGTGCCGCGGCGCGCTGGTGTGCAGCGAGTGTAGAAAGCGACGGAACCGTTTTCAAGCATTAAAAAAACGCCCGCCATCGAACGACGGCGGGCGTTTGCGGTTTTCGCCGCATTGCGGCATCGCACGATGCCGCACGGGCCTCAACCCATCTTCGAGAAAGCGCTGCACCAGCCCTTCGCCGACACCTGCTTGCCGGGGAATGCGCCGCACGGGCCCGAAGCCGAGCCCTTCTTGCCCTGGTACAGCATGCAGGCCGCGCAATCCTGGCCCGCGGCGTATTTCGGGTACTTCGTCTTGTCGACCTTCGTGGCATCGGCCTTGTAGCCGAGCGCCACCGCGGTCGGATCGGTTTCCGACAGCATCGGCGCATCGGCCAGTGCTTCGCGCGACAGCGCCAGCGCGGACACGGCACCAATGCTCGTGATCAGGAAACTCCGACGGGATGTTTTCATGGGGACTCGCTCCAACGTTATCGGTTTGAAAGCCGTTCTGGCGACGGCGTCCAACAGAATAACGCTCAAGCGAATAAATGTGCGCGCCGAAATGCCGGAGATAAGGGATTTCACACGGGCTTCACACGCGCTTCACGCGGCCGGCCCGCGCGGCGGCGGGCCATGCGTCACACCCGCGACACCATGTCGCCCACGCGCTGCGCGAGCGCGAGCGACGCGGTCAGCCCCGGCGACTCGATGCCGAACAGGTTCACGAGCCCGCGCACGCCGTGCTGCGCGGGGCCCTGCACGATGAAGTCGGCCGGCGGCTCGCCGGGCCCCGCGAGCTTCGGCCGGATGCCCGCGTACGCGGGCTGCAGCGCATCGTCGGGCAGGCCCGGCCAGAATGCGCGGATCGACGCATAGAATGCCCCCGCGCGCGCCGGATCGACTTCGTAGCGCAGCGAATCGCACCACTCGACGTCCGGGCCGAAGCGCGCCTGCCCGCCAAGATCGAACGTCAGGTGCACGCCGAGCCCCGCGCGCTCGGGCATCGGGTAGATCAGGTGCGAGAACGGCGCACGGCCCGACAGGCTGAAATAATTGCCGCGCGCGAGATAGAGCGGCGGCACCCAGCGCGGGTCGAGGCCGCGCGTGCGGCGCGCGAGCGCCTGCGCGCCGAGCCCCGCGCTGTTGATCACGCACGCGGCGTCGATCTCGGCCGGCGCGGCGCCGCCGGTGCGCACGACGAAGCGCCCGCCGCGCAGCACGTCGATCGATTCGACCGGCGCGTGCAGCGCGCATACCGCGCCGTCGCGTTCCGCGTCGCCCAGCAGCGCGAGCATCAGCTGATGGCTGTCGACGATGCCGGTCGACGGCGAGAACAGCGCCTCGACGCATTCGAGCGCGGGCTCGAGCGTCTGCGCCTCGGCGCGCGTGAGCGGCAACAGGTCGAGCACGCCGTTTTCGGCCGCGCGCGCGGCGATCGCCTTCAACTGCTTCACCTGCGCGGCGCTCGTCGCGACGAGCAGCTTGCCGGTGCGCCGGTGCGGCACGTGATGCGTGTCGCAGAACTCGTACAGCAGGTCGCGCCCATGCACGCACGACGTCGCCTTCAGCGACCCGCGCGGATAGTAGAGCCCCGCGTGAATCACCTCGCTGTTGCGCGAACTCGTGCCCGTGCCGATCGCGTCGGCCGCCTCGAGCACGATCGTTTCACGCCCGCGCGCGGCCAGTTCGCGTGCAATCGCCAGACCGACGACACCCGCGCCGATCACGACACAATCCGTCTGCTCCATGGCTTTTCGCGCTGCTCGCGCGTCGAAGGGAGAGAGGACGATTGTACGTCCCGGTTCGCCCGCTTGCCGAACGCCCGCGCATCGCGACGAGGCCGACGATGCGGGCGCGCGCGCCACGAACGCCACGCGCGCACGCCGCGGCCGTGCGCGCGCGGCCGCGTCAGAAGCCGATCGGCCGGCGCTTCGCCGCGCCTTCGTCGGCGCGGATGTCGGCCGGCCCGATCGCATCGCGGCCGTCGAGCCGCGCGGCGCCGAACGCGTGCAGCAGCGCGCGGCGCATCGTGCGCGGCGGCGTCGCGGCCAGCACGTCGAGCGCATCGTCGCCGAGCGTCTCGGGGAAGCGCCGCCCCCACGCATGCGACGTGCGGATCTCGTCGTAGATCGTCTGCGCGATCCGGCGTGCGCCGGCCGCATCGGGCGGCGCGATCTCGTACACGTTCATCCGGTTGAGCAGCGGCTCCGGAATCGCGTGCGCGTCGTTCGCGGTCGCGATCCAGATCACGTTGCCCGCGTTGATCGGCACTTCCGCGAATTCGTCGACGAACGCGCGCGCGGTGTCGTGCTCGAGCAACGCGTACAGCGCGCCGAGCGGATCGTATTGCGCATCGCTGCCGGCCTTGTCGATCTCGTCGACGGCGATCACCGGGTTCGCGTAGCTGCCGTTCACGAGCGCATCGAACACCTTGCCGGGCTTCGCGTTCTTCCATTGCGACGACGCGCCCGACAGGATCCAGCCGGCCGTCAGCGAACTCATCGGCACGTAGTGATACGCGGTGCCGAGCAGCTGCGCGAGCGCCTTCGCGAAATGCGTCTTGCCGATCCCGGGCGGCCCGAGCAGCAGGATCGGCATCAGTTCGAGCCGGTCGTCCGTTTCGAGGCACAGCGCGATCTGCTTGCGCACGTCGTCGAGCGGCTCGCCGAAATTCGGCAACGCCTCGCCGAGCGCGTCGAACGACGGCATCCGGTTCGGCTTCACGCAGAAGCGCAGATTCCCCGTCTTGAGCATCTTCTCGTAGGTCGAGCGCAGTGCGTCGCTCGCGCTCTCGTTCAGGTCGCCCAGCGCCGTCTCGACCTGCTCGAGGTCGTACACCGTGCTGAAGGACGCCACCGCCAGTTCATGTTTCACCATCGCCGTCGTCATACTCACCTCGCTGCACTTGCCGTCATACACGCATCAGACCCTTACGATTTCAGTGTAGCGATCCCGCATCGCCGCGCAAGCAAGCAGCCGGGCGCGTCTGCTGCTAACAGCGCGCGCACGCTGCACGGCCGCGCACCGCGGCGTATCATCGAAGATTCACGACGCTCGCGCGGGGCTCGCCGATGGCGGCCACGCGCCGCGCGCATGCCGCTCCGCACCTCGCCTGACACCTCGCCAGAAGGGTTGCCGATGTCCGTCCCCGCTTCCCCGCGCGTCGACGCCGACGCGCTCCGTTGCGTCGATGCGGTCGATGCCGTCGACGCCGCGCTCAAGTCGCGCCGCGCGGTCCGCGCGTTCCTGCCGACGCCCGTGCCGCGCGACACGATCGAGGCGATCCTCGAAGCCGCGAGCCGCGCGCCGTCGGGCACCAACATCCAGCCATGGCGCGTGTACGTCGCCACGGGCGCGACGCGCGACGCGCTCGCGGCCGCGCTCACCGCGGCCTACGACGATCCCGCGCGCGACGAGAAATACGTCGCCGAATACGACTACTACCCGCGCGAATGGGTGTCGCCGTATCTCGACCGGCGCCGCAAGGTCGGGTGGGACCTGTACGGGCTGTTGAACATCCGCCGCGACGAGAAGGCGCGCATGCACGCGCAGCACGCGCGCAATTTCCGTTTCTTCGATGCGCCGGTCGCGCTGTTCTTCACGCTCGAGCGCATCATGGCGCAGGGCGCGTGGCTCGACTGCGGAATGTTCCTGCAGGGCGTGATGACGGCCGCGCGCGCCCGCGGCCTCGACACCTGCCCGCAGGCCGCGTTCGTGCCGTTTCACCGGATCGTCGCCGAACACCTCGGCATTCCCGCCAACGAGCAGTTCGTCTGCGGCATGGCGCTCGGCCATGCGGACCCCGACGCGATCGAGAACCGCCTCGTCACCGAGCGCGCGAGCGTCGCCGAGTTCACGCGCTTTTTCGCTTGAAAACGCATGACGCGGCCTCACTTGTCGGGCAGGACCGCATCGTGCTGCGAACCTGCCGCGGCACGTCCTGTCACATCACGGCCGAAATCGATCGGGCGTAAGATGTGCGTCCGTTCCCCGCTATCGCGCGTTTCCGGAGACGTTTCATGCTGAAACACGGCCTGGCCGTCCTGCTTGCGAGCATCGTGCTCGCCGCCCATGCGCAGAGCCCCGCGCCGGCCGTCGTCGCATGGGAAATCCAGGTGGTGCGCGACGGTCAGACGATCGACACGTTCCAGCAAAACACCACCGTGGGTCAGTCCCGCACCGATACCCATCGCTATCCGTCCTCCGTGCCGGTGGGCTGCGGCAATGCCGCGCGCGTCGTGCCGACCGAGCGCTCGCGCTCGGTGACGGTCGCCCCGCTCGCCGTCGACGCCAACGCGCACACCGTGTCGCTCGGGCTCGACGTGCAGGAAACGCTCGACGACGACAATGCGACGCATGGCGATGCGTGCGTGCCCGCGGCGCCGCGGCAGATCGTCGCGAGCCACCCCGGCCTGGCGGTCGGGGGCGACGCGTGGACCGACTGGACGCTCGTCGAGCAGCATCCGCATCTCGTGTACCGCGTGCGTGCGCACGTCGCGAAGGATTGAGCGTCATGTCCGCCGACGCCCTGTCCCTGCCGTTCGCCGAGCCGCACGCCGCGCCCGATGAAATCACCGCCGTGAGCTGGAACCTGCACAAGGGCCGCTCACCGCTCGGCTTCACCGCGTGGAACGCGATGCGCGACTGGATGCAGTCGATGCATGCCGACGTGTATTTCCTGCAGGAAGCGATGGCGCGCCGCATGCCGCGCCCGATGCTCGCACCGGGCTTCGGCTCGCCGATGGACGACGCGGTCGACGACGTGTGGCATTGCCAGGCCACCGAGATCGCGCAGGCGCTCGACTGGCAGATCGCGCTCGGGCCGAACGTGTTCAAGCCGTCGTGGCGGCACGGCAACGCGATCCTGTCGCCGCATCCGCTCGACCTCGGCGGCCGCTGGGACATCTCCGCGCACCGCTTCGAGCGGCGCGGGCTGCTGGTCGCGCGCGCGACGCTCGCGGGCGCGCGCCCGGTCACGCTGCTGTGCGCGCACCTCGCGCTCACGCGCGCCGCGCGGCTGCGCCAGATGCACTGGATCGCGCACTGGATCGTGCGCAACGCGGGCGACGGCCCGTTGATGCTCGCCGGCGACTTCAACGACTGGCGCAACGATTCGGTCGCGCTGTTCGGCGAGATCGGGCTGTCCGAGGTCGCGACGCTGCTCGGTGAATCAGGCCGCACGTTCCCCGCGTTCTCGCCGGCGCTCGCGCTCGACAAGATGTTCGTGCGCGGCCTGACGCCGCTCGAATGGCGCGCGCCGTCCGGCGAAGCCGCCTGGCTGTCGGACCACCTGCCGTACATCGCGCGGCTGCGCCTCGATCCGCAGTAACGCGCCGGCGGCCGCGCGCTGCCGTCAAGGCGCCGCCCGAACGTGTCGGCCTCGGCGCGAAACGCATGGTCGAGCGCGGCCGATCGCCGAAAGCCCATTGAAAGGATGCGTTGCGCCAAATCCGCGCGGCCGCGCGGGTCAAGCCCGCATCTGCCCCAAGCAGGGTAAAATAACGAGTTCCTCAAACGTCTGTCATCGAGAAGGCGCGTGTCCGACGCGCCGGCCGGCCGGTCCGCGATCGGGCCGACGCACTCGGTTTTTTTGCCCGTTTTTGGGCCCGTTACACGCGTCCGCTACGCGCGTCCGTTTTCAAAGCCATGAGCAAATACGACACCGCCACCGTCCAATCCGTCCATCACTGGACCGACACGCTTTTCAGCTTCACCTGCACCCGCGAGCCGAGCCTGCGCTTCAACAACGGCGAATTCACGATGGTCGGCCTCGAAGTCGACGGCAAGCCGCTCGCGCGCGCCTACTCGATCGTCAGCCCGAACTACGAAGAGCATCTCGAATTCTTCAGCATCAAGGTGCAGAACGGCCCGCTGACGTCGCGCCTGCAGCACCTGAAGGTGGGCGACACGGTGCTGATCGGCAAGAAGCCGACGGGCACGCTGGTCGCCGACAACCTGCTGCCGGGCAAGACGCTGTGGATGCTGTCGACGGGCACGGGCCTCGCGCCGTTCATGTCGATCATCCGCGATCCGGACATCTACGACCGCTTCGACAAGGTGATCCTGACCCACACGTGCCGCCTGAAGGGCGAGCTCGCGTACATGGACTACATCAAGCACGACCTGCCGGGCCACGAGTACCTGGGCGACATCATCAAGGAAAAGCTCGTCTACTACCCGACGGTCACGCGCGAAGCGTTCGACAACGAAGGCCGGATCACCGACCTGATCGCGACGGGCAAGCTGTTCACGGATCTCGGCGTGCCGGCGTTCTCGCCGGAAAACGACCGCGTGATGCTGTGCGGCAGCACCGCGATGCTGAAGGACACGACCGAGCTGCTGAAGCAGGCCGGCCTCGTCGAAGGCAAGAACAGCGCGCCGGGCCACTACGTGATCGAGCGCGCGTTCGTGGATTGACCGATCCCTCAGGGCCGTTCCCGCCAATAACGGGAACAGGCCCTCATTGCGCGTCATCAAGAACCGGAGCAAAAGCTCCGGTTTTTTTTCGTCCGCACTTGGCGAATTCGTAACAAACTGGGACCATTCCATCTCAAATAGTTACATTTGGATACGTCATCGCCCGGTGGTCGGGTGTCAGTGTTTTTCCTACAACACCTTCATTCCGATTATTCACATTTACCCTTAAATGTCCGCCCGACATGACGTTTTCGGAAGTTTTGAGATATTATTCGGCGCGCGTGGTTGCCGTTCGGAAGAGCATGGAAGGGTCGGATGCATGTGTTACAAGATGTAACTTTTGTTACCTCGGCATGGAGCGATTCTCTGGCGGCGACCGTCATCGAAACGGCAGCCAGCGCACGCAGCCAGCCGGTGTCTGAACCGCTTTCTGAGAGCAGGAGAGTCATGGATACGTCGCTTAACGCGCCCTCGGGCGCCCACGCCCCGTTCCCGTCACGGCAGCGCATGCCTGGCTGCGCTGCTACTCCGCCCATGGCCGACGCCGCGTCGACACGCGACGCGTCCGCCGCACGGATCGCCGCCCTGTCCGCCCAGCTTCTGGCCGCCGACGAAGCGGCCCGCCGCCATCTGGCCGGCGAGCTGCACGACGGGCTCGGCGCCGAACTGACCGCGGCCCGCTTCGCGCTCGCAAACGTTCAAACGTGGCTGCCGGCCGACGCGCCGGAAGGCTGCCTGCGCGCGCTGGCGCTGGCGCAGCAGGCGCTCGACGCCGCGACCGACGCGAATCGCCGGCTCATCGACGAACGCGATACGCCGGCACTGGACGCAGGCGTGGTCGGCGCGCTGTCGTCGTGGATCGACACCCATGCGGCGCGCACGGGCCTGCGCACGAGCTTCGTGTGCGCGGCCGACGCGCGCCTGACGCAGATCGCCGGCGCCGGTGCGCTCGCGGTGTTCCGCGTCGCGCAGGAAGCCCTGTCGAACGTCGCGAAGCACGCCCGCGCGACGTCGGTCGACGTCCGGATCGTCACCGACGGCACCCATCTGTCGCTGAGTGTCACCGACGATGGGACCGGTTTCGCCCGGCGCCGCCGCAACGGCTACGGCCTCGCCGGCATGCGCGCGCGCTGCGAGGCGTTCGGCGGCAGCTTCGAGACGGCCACGCCGGCAACCGGCCGCGGCACGCGCGTCATCGCGCGCTTCGCGTGGAATTCGCTGCTCGCGGTGCCCGTCGCGGCACGTCGCACGTCGCTTTCGTGAGGCCGCGATGAGCCTGAACATCCTGCTCGTGGACGATCACGCGATCGTCCGGCAAGGGATCCGCCAGTTGCTGATCGACCGCGGCGTCGCGCGCGACGTGACCGAGGCAGAGAACGGCGGCGATGCGATGGCCGCCGTCGACAAGCAGGAATTCGACGTGATCCTGCTCGACATCTCGCTGCCTGACACGAACGGCATCGAGCTGCTCAAGCGCCTGAAGCGCAAGCTGTCGCGCACGCCGGTGCTGATGTTCTCGATGTACCGCGAGGACCAGTACGCGGTGCGCGCGCTGAAGGCAGGCGCGTCCGGCTACCTGTCGAAGACGGTGAACGCCGCGCAGATGATCGGCGCGATCCAGCAGGTCGCGGCCGGCCGCAAGTACGTGAGCCCCGCGATGGCCGAGGCGCTCGCCGAATACGTGTCGTTCGAGAACGAGCCACTGCCGCACGAGAAGCTGTCCGACCGCGAATACCAGACGCTCTGCATGCTCGCGTCGGGCAAGCGGCTCACCGATATCGCGAACACGCTGTCGCTGTCGGTGAAGACGGTGAGCGTGTACCGGTCGCGGCTGCTCGAGAAGATGCGGCTGTCGAACAACGCGGAACTCACGTTCTACGTGATGAGCAACCAGCTCGTCGACATGGCGCCCACGGCCGGCGCCTGATCCCCCGGCCAGTTCGAATTCGTCCGATCCGGCGGCGCGGCGCAGGCCGCGCCGCGCCCAGGCGCGCCCGTTGCGCACGCAAGCGCTTGTTTTCTCGGCCGATTCCGCGGCGCGCCGCTGCACCGCAGCAGGGCTTGCACGCCAAATCGGCTAAAATTACGGGTTTTCACTCAATCGGCGCGCCGTGCCCGCGCGTGCCGGCGATTCCTCCGCAATGTCTCTCTTCCGCAAGAAAAACGTCGATCGCATGATCGCCGGCGCGCAAGCCGCCGGGCTCAAGAAAGCGCTCGGCGCGATCGACCTCACCTTCCTCGGCATCGGCGCGATCATCGGCACCGGCATCTTCGTGCTGACGGGCACCGGCGCCGTCCAGGCCGGCCCCGCGCTGATGCTGTCGTTCGTGATCGCCGCGATCGCGTGCGGCCTCGCCGCGCTGTCGTACGCGGAGTTCGCGTCGACGATCCCCGTCGCCGGCTCGATCTACACATATTCGTACGCGACGCTCGGCGAGCTGGTGGCGTGGATCATCGGCTGGGACCTGATGCTCGAGTACGGCCTCGCGTCGTCGGCCGTGTCGGTCGGCTGGTCGGGCTACCTGCAGTCGCTGCTGCAGGGCTTCGGGCTCACGCTGCCGGCCGTGCTGACGGCCGCGCCGGGCGCGGTGCCGGGCGTCACCACGTGGTTCAACCTGCCCGCGTTCCTCGTGATGATCGTGATCACGACGCTGCTGTCGATCGGCATCCGCAAATCGACCCGCATCAACAACATCATGGTGTTCATCAAGGTGTCGGTCGTGCTGCTCGTGATCGCGGTCGGCCTGTTCCACGTGACGCCCGCGAACTGGCAGCCGTTCATGCCGCACGGCTGGAACGGCGTGTTCGGCGCGGCGGCCGTGATGTTCTTCGCGTTCATCGGCTTCGACGCGGTGTCGTCGGCGGCCGAGGAAGTGAAGAACCCGAAGCGCGACCTGCCGATCGGCATCATCGCGTCGCTCGCGGTGTGCGCGGTGCTGTACGTGACGGTCGCCGCGGTCGCGACCGGCATCGTGCCGTCGGCCGAGTACGCGAACATCTCGCACCCGATCTCGTATGCGCTGCAGGTCGCCGGCGAGAAGTGGGTCGCGGGTTTCATCGATCTCGGCGCGGTGCTCGGCATGCTGACCGTGATCCTCGTGATGAGCTACGGCCAGACGCGCGTGATCTTCGCGATGTCGCGCGACGGGCTGCTGCCGGCCGCGCTGTCGCGCGTGCATCCGCGTTTTGCGACGCCGTTCCTGACCACCTGGCTGGTCGGCCTGTTCTTCGGGCTGATCGCCGCGCTCGTGCCGCTCAACGTGCTCGCCGAGCTGATCAACATCGGCACGCTCGCGGCGTTCTCGATGGTGTCGATCGCCGTGCTCGTGCTGCGCCGCACGCACCCCGAGCTGCCGCGCGCGTTCCGCTGCCCGGGCGTGCCCGTGGTGCCGATCCTCGCGGTCGCGTCGTGCCTGTTCCTGATGCTGAATCTGCAGGCCGTCACGTGGGCCGCGTTCGCCATCTGGCTCGTGATCGGCCTCGTGATCTACTTCCTGTACTCGCGGCACCACTCGAAGCTCGCGCACGGCCACCCCGACGCGCACTGAGCGCCGTCATGGCGCGATGACGCCTCCCGCGCGGGGCCGCTGCCGGCCCCGCACGCCCCCTTCTCTCCCGCCCCCCTCGGCACCCGCGCGATCACTGTCGGATCGTCGCGAAATCTTGCCCGATCGTCCGGATTTGCCCGCGCGAGCCGCACGCCGCCTGCACGCGCGCGCCGGGCGGTTCATAATCCCGCCATCGAACGACGGCGCCGCGCGGCGGGCCGTCCGACAACAGGAAAAACGATGGAAAGCGTCGATCTCGATGTACTGAAATCCAGCGCGCGCTGGCTCGAAGAAGGGCGGCGCGTGCTGCTCGTGACGGTCGTGAAAACGTGGGGCTCGTCGCCGCGCCCCGAAGGCGCGATGCTCGCGGTGCGCGAGGACGGCCTCGTGGTCGGCTCCGTGTCCGGCGGATGCATCGAGGACGACCTGATCGCCCGCGTGCATGCGAGCGGCATCGCGGCCGATGCGCGCCCGGAAGCGCTCAAGTACGGCGTGACCGCCGAGGAAGCGCACCGCTTCGGGCTGCCGTGCGGCGGCACGATCCAGCTGGTGCTCGAACCGCTCACGCGCGACAGCGGGATCGCCGCGCTGTGCGCGCAGATCGAGGCCGGCCACCTCGTCACGCGCACGATGACGCTCGCGACCGGCCGCGCGTCGCTGTCGCCCGCGCAGGCGACCGACGGGCTCGCGTTCGACGGCGAACGGCTCGTGACGATCCACGGGCCGCGCTACCGGATGCTCGTGATCGGCGCCGGCCAGTTGTCGCGCTATCTGTGCCAGATCGCGGTCGGGCTCGACTACCAGGTGACGGTGTGCGATCCGCGCGACGAATACACGGATGCGTGGGACGTGCCGGGCACGCGCGTCGTGCACTCGATGCCCGACGACACGGTGCTCGACATGAAGCTCGATGCGCGTTCGGCCGTGATCGCGCTCACGCACGACCCGAAGCTCGACGATCTCGCGCTGATGGAGGCGCTGAAGACGCCCGCGTTCTACGTGGGCGCGCTCGGCTCGCGGCGCAACAACGCGGCGCGGCGCGAGCGGCTGCGCGAATTCGACCTGAGCGAAGCGGAACTGGCCCGGCTGCACGGGCCGGCCGGCATCTACATCGGCAGCCGGACGCCGCCGGAAATCGCGATCTCGATCCTGGCCGAGATCACCGCCGCGAAGAACAACGTGTCGCTGCCGACGATCCTGCAGGTCGAAGGCGCGAAGGCCGCGCGCGAAATCGCGGCGAACGGCGGCGCGGCCTGCGGCCTCTGACCCGCGGCGGCGGGCGGCCGTGCTCGCGCCGGGCGCCGGCGCAGGCCGGCGCGATCGTCGATCAGGTCAGGCCGGCAGCCAGCGCGGCGGCAACCGAACCGACCACCAGCACGACGCCGACCGTGCGGCGCTTGTTCAGCTCGGTCCACAGCAGCACGCCCGTCAGCGACAGCAGGATCAACGAACCTGCGATCGTATCCATCAGCAGCACCCAGCCGAGGTTCATCCCGACGCCGCGATGCAGGTTGTTCAGCGTCGTCAGGAACGTGTTGCCCGTGCGTTTCACCGACACGTAGCCGTTGCCGACCCAGTACTCGGCCTGCAGGTTCTGGTGCGGCCCGAACACGCCGAATTGCCAGTGCTCGGGCTGCATCACGCGCTTGTCGCCCCACGCGACGGCCTGCGCCGGCTCCTTGCGCATGCGGCCGGGCTTGCCGTCGAAATGCAGCTCCTGCTGCAGCCACTTCGTCATCGCGGCGGGCGTCTTCGGCACCGGATCCGGCAGCGCGACCTGCATCTCCTCGACCTGCGGCTCGCCGGTCGGAATCTTCAGCGGCGGCGCGCGGTGATTCAGCACCACGCCGGTCACCCCGAACAGCAGCCCGAGCACCGCGCCCCACAGCCCGACCCAGCCGTGCACCTTGCGCAGCCACTTGATGAAGGTCGCGCGGCGCGAGCGCTGGCGGCGCGCGGCCAGTTCGTCGTCGCTCAGCGGGCGGCCCGCCGGGTGCAGCATGGTGACGCCGGCGCGCGGCATGCCCGTCTTGGGCGGGTCGATCGTTTCGGGCGCGTTCACGCGAAAGGTTCCATTCGTTCAAAACAACGGGCGGCGCGCAGGAAGTGCGCACCGCCGGGGCAGCATGAAAATGAGAATGGATATCATTACATAAATCAAAAGCCGGCTCAATCCGTGCGCGTGCGGAACGGCCGGTTCCCTGCGCGCCGGAACGCGCAAGAAAGGCGTCGGTTGCAGCACGAAGCCAATCGATCGGCGCACGATGCCGGCGGAATGATCCCGCCGACCACGAGCCGCATGTCGCAAGAAGCCGCGCGACGGCAGGCCGTTCAGCGCAACGGCGGCAGCGGGAAGCGCGGCGCGGCCGCGTCCGGCGCGGGCTCGGTGCGATCGAGCGCGTACAGCCACGCGAGCAGATCGGCGACCGCCTGATAGAGCTGCGGCGGGATCCGGTCGTCGAGATCGACCTGCATCAGCAGCGACACCATCTCCGGCGCCGTATGCACGTAGAGCCCCGCATCGTGCGCGCGCGCGACGATCATCTCGGCGAGCACGCCGTAGCCCTTCGCGACCACCCGAGGCGCCGCGTCGCCGCCTTTCGGGTCGTAGACGAGCGCGGCCGCGCGCTTGCGGGACGTCATGCTCATCACAGCGCCTCGTCGTCGTCGCCCGGCACCCGCACGTCGGCCGCGCCGCGCGCGTACGCGGCGGCGGCGGCCTGGGCGGCAAAGAGGTCGAAGCCGTCCGGCCCGTCGTCGACCGCGCGAATCGACAGCCCGCCCACCTTGAGCCCCGAACCCTCGAGCCGCTGCCGCAGCGCGGCTTCGTTGCGCGTGAGGCGGTCGGCGCCCGTCTGGTTCGCGCGCAGCCGAGCGACGAGCTGCGCGCCGTTGAGCACCAACTCTGCGTCGACCGTGCCGAGCGACGGCAGCGTCAGCGTCAGGCGCGTGCGCCACGCGATGCCGTCGCCCGTGTCGTCGTCACCGCCGCCGCGCGGTGCACGGTGGCCCGGCTCGTCGGGTTCGATCGTCCAGTCGAGCCGCGCGCCGGGCCACGCCTCGCCGGTCCAGCGAAACTGGTCGGTCGCGAGCGCATCGAGCTGCTGCCGAACGAGCGGCACGGCGGCCGGGTGCACGGGCGCGAGCGGCTGCGCCTGCGGGTCGGACGATGCGGCGGCCAGCCCGGCCCGCGCGGGCGTCCAGTGGGTATCGGCGTGCGCGGCCAGCGGATCGGCGGTGTCGGGCGGCGACGATGCGCCCGGCCGGGCGGCCGCCGGCGCGGCCTGGGCGGAGTCGCGTGCAGGCGCGCCGCCCTGGGCCGGCGGTTGCGCGGTGGCCCGCGCGGCGGCGGGCAGCGGCGGGCGCGGTGCGAGCAATTCGTCGAGCACGTCGGTCGGCTCGCGCGGGACGGCTTCCGGGTCGGCCGGCCCGGGCGCGAGCGCGGTCGCGAGGCGCGCCTGCGGCTCGCGCATCAGTGCCGCGAGCGGCCGCTGGCCGGCCAGCCATTGCGCGAGATGGGATTCGTAGAAGAGGCCGCTTTCGCTCACGGCCTGCGCCAACGCCGCCCGCAACGCCGCGACCGGCGGCGGCGCGGCCGCATCGCGCGTCGCTGCCGTGGACGACGCTTCAGCGGAAGCCGGCGTGGAAGACGCAGCGGGACCGGACGCAGCCGGCGCGCGCGCCGGCACGGGCGTCTCGGTGAGCAGCACGGCGGGATCGGCGAGCAGCGGCAGCCGGCCGGCGATCGCCGGCGTCGCGTCGCCGCCCGAGCGCGAGATCGCGTCGAGCACGCGCCCGACGTCGGACAGCGCGGTCTGCGTGGAAGCGGGCGGCGCGGCGCTCGGGCTGCCGGCCGGGGGCGGGGACGACGCGCCGGCGCCGGGCGTGCCGACCTGCGAGGCCGCGCCGCCGCCCGCCGGCGCCGATACGGTGCCGGTCAGCAGGCTGTCGAGGCGGCTCGCCAGCAGCGCGGCCGCAACGGAGTCGATACCGGTCATGATCGAAGCCTGCCTATATCAGCCACATCGTTGCGAATCGGGGCGCGGCACGCAGGTGCCGCCCGCGGGACCGGCACGCGCCGCGTGCGGCGCCGGGCCCGGGCGCCCCGCACCCGCCTCCGGACCACGGCCCTACCCGCGCGCGCGGTACAGATCGGTCAATACCTGGGTCGAGCGCCGCGCCTCGAACAGCGCGGACAGCCGCGCGACGTCGGGACTCGCGAGATCGCGGATCGCGGCGTCGTCGGCCAGGATGCGACGGATCAGGTCGAGCTTGCGGCCGAGATCCGACTCGTCGAGCGCGACGCCCGGATCGGCCTCCTTCAACCCGTCGACGAGTTGCATGAATTCGGCCTGCAACTCCGGCAACGCGCTCCAGTCGGCGTCGCGCGCGGCGCACAGCATCCGGCCCGACACGGCGGCGAGCGCCTCGTAACGCGCGAAGTATTCGGCCTTGTGATTCATCGTGATGCTTCCGCTACCTGTTGCGCGGCCATCCGCGCGACTTCCGGGGCGATGCCCGTCCATGCTTCCTCGAGCGTTGCGAGCAGGCGGTCGACCTCGACCAGCATCGCGTCGCTCGCCTGCGTGTTCGCTTCGAGCAGGCGCCGGCCGATATACGCATACAGCGCATCGAGCCGGTCGGCGATCTGGCCGCCCGCGTCGCGGTTCAGCGACGCCTGCAGGCCGCTCTCGACGATCCGGATCGCCTTGCCGATCGCCTCGCCGCGCCCGGACACGTTGTCCTGCTGCAAATGCATGCGCGCCAGTGCGATCGCCTGCCGTGCGCCCTGGTACAGCATCGCGATCAGCCGGTGCGGGGAGGCGCCCATCACCCCCGTCTCGACTCCGACACGCGCGTACGCATTGGCTCCAGCGTGTCCTGGGGAAAACATGCGCTTCTCCTTGTTATTTGCGTTGGCTAGTCAGGAGCCGCGGCCGTGCGTTGCACGGGACGGCCTTCACCGGAGTTATCGGAAGGGATTTGAAAAGCTTTAGGCGCGCGGTGGCTGCCGTCGGGCAAGCGATGCCGGCCGCCCGCCTCACCCGGCAAGCCCCGAGCCGTCGCCGGACGGCCGTCCCCGGATGGCCGTCACACCGCCATCTGCATGATGTCGTTGTAAGCGCTCACCAACTTGTTGCGGACCTGGAGCCCGAACTGGAAGCCGATATTGGCCTTCTGCATGTCGACCATCACGTCGTTCAGCGAGATGTTCGGCGCGCCGACCTCGAACGCCTTCGCCTCGCCGAGCGCGTGCTGCTGGTCGCCGCTGATCTTGTCGAGCGATGCCTTCATCGCGCTCGCGAACGTGCCGGCCGTCGCCGCGCCCGAGCCGGCCAGCGCCGCCGTCGGGCTCGCGACGCCGCCGGACGCCTGCGCGGCCATCGACTGCATCTGTTGCAACACCGAACCGATTCCGCTGACGTTCGCAGTCATGCTGTCCCCAGACATAGAGAAGAGACCCGGACATACCGGGCGACCCGCCGGCGCCGCACCACGCGCACCATGCCGGATCGCGACAAAGGATAGCAGCGCGGTGCGCGTCAAAGCCGCGAAAGTACGGGGGAAACCCCGCTCTTTTCGGTCGATCGGAGTGCGCCGCGGGTCCCGATAATCGCATCGTGTCATTGTCCGCCCGCTCGTCCGAGCGAGCTCAGTCGTCCCGCTCCGGAGAAACTCGACGCATGGATTCGCAGGCCAACTCGCTGATCAACCCAGACGCCCGCGCGGGCCTCAGCCCGGTGCCCGGCGCCGCCGCGGCCGCCGCGTTGCCGGGCGCGGGCGGCGCAGGCGCAGGCGCGGACTTCGGGCTTGGCGGCTTCGCGGAACGCATTCCCGGCATCTCACGGATGAAGGGCAACCCGAAGCTGCCGTTCGTGATCGCCGTCGCGTTCGCCATCGCCGCGATCACCGCGCTCGTGCTGTGGAGCCGGGCGCCCGACTACCGCGTGCTGTACAGCAACCTGTCGGACCGCGACGGCGGCGCGATCATCGCCGCGCTCCAGCAGGCAAACGTTCCCTACAAGTTCGCCGATGCCGGCGGCGCGATCCTCGTGCCGTCGAGCCAGGTGCACGAGACGCGCCTGAAACTCGCCGCGATGGGGCTGCCGAAAGGCGGCTCGGTCGGCTTCGAGCTGATGGACAACCAGAAATTCGGCATCAGCCAGTTCGCCGAGCAGATCAACTACCAGCGCGCGCTCGAAGGCGAGCTGCAGCGCACCATCGAATCGATCAATGCCGTGCGCGGCGCGCGCGTGCATCTCGCGATTCCGAAGCCGTCGGTGTTCGTGCGCGACAAGGAAGCGCCGAGCGCGTCGGTGTTCGTCGACCTCTACCCGGGCCGCGTGCTCGACGAGGGCCAGGTGCAGGCGATCACGCGGATGGTGTCGTCCGGCGTGCCCGACATGCCGGCCAAGAACGTGACGATCGTCGACCAGGACGGCAACCTGCTGACCCAGACCGCGTCCGCTTCCGGCCTCGACGCGAGCCAGCTCAAGTACGTGCAGCAGGTCGAGCACAACACGCAGAAGCGCATCGACGCGATCCTCGCGCCGATCTTCGGCGCCGGCAACGCGCGCTCGCAGGTCAGCGCGGATCTCGATTTCTCGAAGATCGAGCAGACCTCGGAAAGCTACGGCCCGAACGGCACGCCGCAACAGGCCGCGATCCGCAGCCAGCAGACCAGCAGCGCGACCGAACTCGCGCAGGGCGGCGCGTCGGGCGTGCCGGGCGCGCTGTCGAACACGCCGCCGCAGCCGGCCTCCGCGCCGATCGTCGCCGGCAACGGCCAGAACGCGCCGCAGACCACGCCGGTCAGCGACCGCAAGGACCAGACGACCAACTACGAGCTCGACAAGACGATCCGCCATACCGAACAGCCGATGGGCAGCGTGAAGCGGCTGTCGGTGGCGGTCGTCGTCAACTACCAGCCGGTGGCCGACGCGAAGGGCCACGTGACGATGCAGCCGCTGCCGCCCGCGAAGCTCGCACAGGTCGAACAGCTCGTGAAGGACGCGATGGGTTACGACGCGAAGCGCGGCGACTCGGTGAACGTCGTGAACAGCGCGTTCTCGACCGTGAGCGACCCGTACGCCGACCTGCCGTGGTGGCGCCAGCCCGACGTGATCGCGATGGCGAAGGAAGCCGCGAAGTGGCTCGGCATCGCGGCGGCCGCGGCGGCGCTCTACTTCATGTTCGTGCGCCCGGCGATGCGCCGCGCGTTCCCGCCGCCCGAGCCGGCCGCGCCGGCGCTCGCGGCGCCGGAGGACACGGTCGCGCTCGACGGCCTGCCCGCGCCGGAGAAGGCGGCGGAGGAAGCCGATCCGCTGCTGCTCGGCTTCGAAAACGAGAAGAACCGCTACGAACGCAACCTCGACTACGCGCGCACGATCGCCCGCCAGGATCCGAAGATCGTCGCCACCGTCGTGAAGAACTGGGTGTCCGATGAACGCTGAAGGCTTGACCAAGAGCGCGCTGCTGCTGATGTCGATCGGCGAGGAAGAGGCCGCGCAGGTATTCAAGTTCCTCGCGCCGCGCGAGGTTCAGAAGATCGGCGTGGCGATGGCCGCGCTGAAGAACGTCACGCGCGAGCAGGTCGAGGACGTGCTGCAGGAGTTCGTGAAGGAAGCCGAGCAGCACACCGCGCTGTCGCTCGATTCGAACGAGTACATCCGCTCGGTGCTGACGAAGGCGCTCGGCGAGGACAAGGCCGGCGTGCTGATCGACCGCATCCTGCAGGGTAGCGACACGAGCGGCATCGAGGGCCTCAAATGGATGGATTCGGCCGCGGTGGCCGAACTGATCAAGAACGAGCATCCGCAGATCATCGCGACGATCCTCGTGCACCTCGACCGCGACCAGGCGTCGGAAATCGCGTCGTGCTTCACCGAACGGCTGCGTAACGACGTGCTGCTGCGGATCGCGACGCTCGACGGCATCCAGCCGGCCGCGCTGCGCGAGCTCGACGACGTGCTCACCGGCCTGCTGTCCGGCAGCGACAACCTGAAGCGCAGCCCGATGGGCGGCATCCGCACCGCGGCCGAGATCCTGAACTTCATGACGAGCGTGCACGAGGAAGGCGTGCTCGAAAGCGTGCGCCAGTACGACGCCGATCTCGCGCAGAAGATCATCGACCAGATGTTCGTGTTCGAGAACCTGCTCGACCTCGAGGATCGCGCGATCCAGATGATCCTCAAGGAAGTCGAGTCCGAAACGCTGATCATCGCGCTCAAGGGCGCGCCGCCCGCGCTGCGCCAGAAGTTCCTCGCGAACATGTCGCAGCGCGCGGCCGAACTGCTCGCCGAGGACCTCGACGCGCGCGGCCCGGTACGCGTGTCCGACGTCGAGACGCAGCAGCGCCGCATCCTGCAGATCGTGCGCAACCTCGCCGAGAGCGGCGCGATCGCGATCGGCGGCAAGGCGGAAGACGCCTATGTCTGATTCGGCGAGCGATCGCGTGGGCACCCTCACCGCGTACCAGCGGTGGGAGATGGCGTCGTTCGACCCGCCGCCGCCCCCGCCGCCGCCCGACGACGCGGCGGCCGCTGCGGCCGCGCTCGCCGAGGAGTTGCAGCGCGTGCGCGACGCCGCGCACGCCGAAGGCCATGCGGCCGGCCACGTCGAAGGCCAGGCGCGCGGCTACCAGGCCGGTTTCGAACAGGGCCGCGAACAGGGTTTCGAGGCCGGCCAGGCCGAAGCGCGCGAACAGGCCGCGCAACTGGCGGCGCTCGCCGCGTCGTTTCGCGAAGCCGTCTCGGCCGTCGAACACGATCTCGCGTCCGACCTCGCGCAGCTTGCCCTCGACATCGCGCAGCAGGTCGTGCGCCAGCACGTGAAGCACGACCCGGCCGCGCTGGTCGCCGCCGTGCGCGACGTGCTCGCGGCCGAACCGGCGCTCGCCGGCGCGCCGCATCTCGCGGTGAATCCGGCCGACCTGCCCGTCGTCGAAGCGTATCTGCAGGACGACCTCGACACGCTCGGCTGGAACGTGCGCACCGACGCGTCGATCGAGCGCGGCGGCTGCCGCGCGCACGCCGCGACCGGCGAGGTCGACGCGACGCTGCCCACGCGCTGGCAGCGCGTCGCCGCCGCGATCGGCAAGGTGAGCACGTGGTGACGCGCTCGCCCGACGCGCTCGCGCACGACGGCATGACGCCGCTCGAACGCGAGCTCGCGCTCGCGTCGTTCGGGCCGGCTGCCCCGCACGATCCCGCATCCGACGCCTCGCCGCACGCGGCATCCGAGGCCGCCGGCGCCGCCCCGCGCGCGCCGCACAATCCGCACCTCGCGCACTGGCGCACGCACCTGAACGGGCTCGCCGCGCGCAGCCACCGCGCGCTGCCGCTGCGGCCGTGCGGCCGCCTCACGCGCGCGGCCGGCCTCGTGCTCGAGGCGATCGGGCTGCGCCTGTCGGTCGGCGCCGAATGCACGATCGAACTGCCGCCAGGCAGCACGCTGCCGCACGCGCAAGCCGAAGTCGTCGGCTTCGCCGGCGACCGCCTGTTCCTGATGCCGACCACCGACGTCGCGGGCGTGCTGCCCGGCGCACGCGTGTGGCCGCTCGAGGCCGCGCCCGTCGCCGATCCGCTCGCGGGCGCGAAGCGGCTGCCGGTCGGCTGGGAAATGCTCGGGCGCGTCGTCGACGCATCGGGCCGCCCGCTCGACGGCCTCGGCCCGCTCGCGTCGAAAGTCGATGCGCCGCTGTCGGCGCCGTCGATCAACCCGCTCGATCGCGAGCCGATCCACCATGTGCTCGACGTCGGCGTGCGCGCGATCAACGCGCTGCTCACCGTCGGCCGCGGCCAGCGGATGGGCCTGTTCGCCGGCTCCGGCGTCGGCAAGTCGGTGCTGCTCGGCACGATGGCGCGCTACACGAGCGCGGAAGTGATCGTGATCGGGCTGATCGGCGAACGCGGCCGCGAAGTGAAGGAATTCATCGAACAGATCCTCGGCGAAGACGGGCTCGCGCGCTCGGTCGTCGTCGCCGCGCCGGCCGACGTGTCGCCGCTGCTGCGGATGCAGGGCGCCGCGTACGCGACGTCGCTCGCCGAGTACTTCCGCGACCAGGGCAAGCACGTGCTGCTGCTGATGGATTCGCTGACGCGCTACGCGATGGCGCAGCGCGAGATCGCGCTGGCGATCGGCGAGCCGCCCGCGACGAAGGGCTATCCGCCGTCGGTGTTCGCGAAGCTGCCCGCGCTCGTCGAGCGCACCGGCAACGGGCCCGAAGGCGGCGGCTCGATCACCGCGTTCTACACGGTGCTGACCGAAGGCGATGACCAGCAGGACCCGATCGCCGATTCGGCGCGCGCGATCCTCGACGGCCACATCGTGCTGTCGCGCGCGCTCGCCGAGGCCGGCCACTATCCGGCGATCGACATCGAGGCGTCGATCAGCCGCGCGATGACCGCGCTGATCGACGAAACGCATCTCGACCACGTGCGGCAGTTCAAGCAGATGCTGTCGCGCTACCAGCGCAATCGCGACCTGATCGCGGTCGGCGCCTACGCACCCGGCCGCGACGCGCAGCTCGACCGCGCGATCGCGCTCTACCCGCGCATCGAGGCCTTCCTGCAGCAGGGCTTTCGTGAATGCGCGCCGTTCGCATCGAGCCTCACCGCGCTCGATGCGCTGTTCGACGCTTACGGAGGCTGATCCCGATGGCCCACGGCTTTCCCCTTCAGTTGCTGCTCGACCGTGCGCAGGAAGACCTCGACTCGGCCGCGAAGCAGCTCGGCACCGCGCAGCGCGACCGCACCGCGGCGGCCGAACAGCTCGACGCGCTGCTGCGCTACCGCGACGAATATCACGCGCGCTTCGCCCAATCCGCGCAGAGCGGGATGCCGGCCGGCAACTGGCGCAATTTCCAGGCGTTCATCGACACGCTCGATGCGGCGATCGCGCAGCAGCGCACCGTGCTCGCCGCGGCCGACGTCCGCATCGACGAGGCGCGCCCGAACTGGCAGCAGAAGAAACGGACCGTCGGCTCGTATGAAATCCTGCAGGCGCGCGGCGTCGCGCAAGAGGCGAAGCGCGACGCCCGGCGCGAACAGCGCGACGCCGACGAACATGCCGCGAAGATCCTGCGCATGCGGGCCGACGCGGCCCGCTCGTCGTAACCGACCACCGCCTTCGAACGAGAGAACCGTCATGCCTCCCCTGCCCCTGCTCGGCGCGCTGCTCGACACCGCCGGCGCCGCACTCAAGGCCACCCGCGGCCCGGGCGCGTCCGCCACTGCCAACGATGCGTCGGCTGCCGCGAGCGCCGTGCCGTTCGCGCAGACGCTGAAGCAAAGCGTCACCACGCGCGGCGACACGGCCAGCACCGCTGCGCCGGACGTGCCGGCCAAACAGGCTGCGTCGAAGCCGGCCGCCGGTGCGAAGCCGTCCGGCACGGACGACGACGACGCAACCGACGCCACGGCCGCGAACGCCACCGCCACCGCCAACCCCGATGCCGCCGCGCTCGCGGCTGCCGCGGCCGTGCAGGCGCAACTGCAGGCGCGCCCGGACACCGCGACGCCGGCCGACGCGACGACCGCTGCCGCCGCGGCTGCCGCTGCCGCCGCGCAAAAGACGGCCATGCCGGGCCAGCCGGACGCCGCCGCCACGCTCGCCGACCATGCGACCCAGGACGCAGCCGCCCTGCCAACCGACCCGGCATCGAGCCGCGACGCGCTGCAAGCGGCGCTCGCCAAGCTGACGGGTGGTGCGAGCGCGATTGCGATGCCTGCGACCGGCACGAGCGCCGCCGCCACGCCGACGGCGCCGGCCGCGACCACGTCGAACGCCGCCGCGCCGCTCACGCCGAAAGTGCCGACCTTCGACCGTACGCTCGCCGACGCGAAAGGCGCGCTCGCCACCCAGCAGGCGCCGGCCCAGGTCACGCCGCAGACGCTGCAGGCCGACGCGAACGCGCAATCCGGCGCACAGCACGCGCTCGCGGCAGCCGGCAACGCAACCGACCCGGCCGCCAGCGCGACGCTCGCGGCAGGCGCGGCGGCCACCGCCGCCGCGCAGGCGAACCTGCAACTGTCGCCGGCCGCCGGTGCGATCGCCGCCGCCAACGCGCACGCGCTCGCGCCGCACGTCGGCACGGCCGACTGGACGGATGCGCTGAGCCAGAAGGTCGTGTTCCTGTCGAATGCGCACCAGCAGAGCGCCGAGCTGACGCTCAACCCGCCCGATCTCGGGCCGCTGCAGGTCGTACTGCGCGTCGCGGACAATCACGCGCACGCGCTGTTCGTGTCGCAGCACGCGCAGGTGCGCGACGCGGTCGAAGCCGCGCTGCCGAAGCTGCGCGAGGCGATGGAAGCGGGCGGGCTCGGGCTCGGCAGCGCGACCGTCAGCGACGGCGGCCTCGCGTCGCAGCAACAGCAGCAAAACCCGCAGCAGACCTTCGCCGGCGGCCAGCCGTCGCGACGCGGGAACGGCGGACCGTCAGCCGTCGATGCACCCGTCGACGCCGCGCGATCCGCACCGGTCGCCGCACCCGTGAGCCGCGCCGGCCTCGTCGATACGTTTGCCTGAGCATGGTCGCTGCCGTGCGCGCGCCGCGTCTAGCGACCGTGCACCGCCGCGGCCGCCTCGCCGCGCGGCACGCCGCCCTTGCGCGCCGCGGCGATGAAGTCCGCCGCGCGTTCGCCGATCATCACCGACGGCGCATTCGTGTTCCCGCCGACCAGCGTCGGCATCACCGACGCATCCACCACGCGCAATCCGTCGACGCCGCGCACGCGCAGTTGCGGATCGACGACCGCGCGCGCATCCGAGCCCATCCGGCAGGTGCCGACCGGGTGATAGATCGTGTCCGCATGCGCGACGATCGTCGCGCGCAGCTCCGCTTCGCTCTGGTCCGGCCGCGTGTACAGCTCGCGCCCGCCCTGCGACGCCAGCGGCGCCTGCGACAGGATGCGGCGCATCGCCTGCGTGCCGCGCACCAGCAGGTCGAGGTCGCGTGAATCGCTGAAGAAGCGCGGATCGATCAGCGGCGCATCGCGCGCATCGCCGCTCGCGAGCGCGACCGTGCCGCGGCTGAACGGCCGCAGTGCGCACACGTGCAGCGAATAGCCGAAGCCCCAGTGCATCTTGCGGTTGTGATCGTCGACGAGCGCCGTGCAGAAATGCAGTTGCAGGTCGGGACGCTCGAGCGACGGGTCGCTCTTGATGAAGCCGCCGGCCTCCGCGACGTTGCTCGTCATCATCCCCGTGCGGCGCGAGAAATAGCGCACGAGCGCCGGCGTCATCTTCGCGATGCCGCGCAGGCACACGCCGACCAGCTCCGACGAATTCACGCGCGTGTTGATGATGAAATCGATGTGGTCGATCAGGTTCGCGCCGACGTCCGGCGCATCGTGCACGACCGCGATCCCGTGCCGGCGCAACTGCTCGGCCGGGCCGATCCCCGAACACATCAGCAGTTGCGGCGAATTGAACGCGCCGGCCGACAGGATCACTTCCGCGCGCGCGCCGAGCGTCTCGACCCGCCCGTTGCGCGACACGACGACGCCGACCGCGCGCTTGCCGTCGAACCCGACGCGCAGCACCGTCGCATCGGTGATCACGTGCAGGTTCGGCCGGTTGCGGCCGTAGATATACGCGCGCGCCACGCTGCAGCGCGCGCCGTCGCGATGCGTGACCTGGTAGAAGCCGACGCCTTCCTGCGTCGCGCCGTTGAAGTCGTCGTTCAGCGGATAGCCGGCCGCATGCGCGGCCTGGATGAATCGTTCGGAGAACGGATTGCGAAAGCGCAGATCCGACACCGTGAGCGGGCCGTCCGCGCCGTGCCATGCATCCGCGCCGCGCTCGTTGCCTTCCGCGCGGCGGAAATACGGCAGCACGTCCTGCCAGCCCCAGCCCGTCGCGCCCAGTTGCGCCCACTCGTCGTAGTCGCCCGGGTGGCCGCGCGTATAGATCATCGCGTTGATCGCGCTCGAGCCGCCCATCCCGCGCCCGCGCGGCTGGTAACCGCGCCGCCCGCCGAGGCCCGGCTGCGGTACCGTCTCGTAGCCGTAGTTCGTGCCGAGCTTGAACGGCACCAGCGCCGCGATGCCGACCGGCATGTTGACGAGCAGATTGCGCTCCGTATGCGAGCCGGCCTCGATCAGCGCGATCGTCGCATCGGGGCAGGCATCGGCGAGACGGCCGGCAAGGCTCGCTCCGCCCGAACCTCCGCCCACGATGATGTAGTCGTATTGCATGTCACGTCTCCGTCGTGTCATGGAGGTCGCCCGGCACTGCCGCGCGACCGTGTCTCCTCTTTGGAGGGTCTGTTTGCAGATGGAACCGCATGCGAATGCCCGAAATCGCTCGTAGGGCAAGGGGCGACGAGCGACGCAGCCATACGCCCCGAAGGAAGTCCCCTTGGGGGATGGGCGATTTCGGGCATTCCCGTGACATGATTTTTTTAATTTGGAGTTGCCACGAGAACGGCCGCTCGCGAGGCGCGCGACGCCGCGAGCGGCCGTTCTCGTGGCAACGCATGCGTGTTCCATCTGCAAACAGACCCTCGGCGCATTGTAGGAATGGCCGTCCCGTGCGCGGCGCGCCGATTCAAGAGCGATTCCTCTAAACGCCCGCGTGAACTAAATTTAAGATGTGTCGATGCGCTTCGCGCGATGCACCGGCCACGAGAAGCCGATTCGTCGCGAAACGGGAGGAATGACGATGCAGCGCCAGATCCTGCAGGCCGCGTGCCGACCGGGTGATCCAGAGGTCAAGCGCGCGGCCCGTATTTCATTTCAAACGGCGGCCCGCGCGACGCTGCGCGGCGTGATGCGCGCCCTCGGTCGAAATCGAACGGCGCGTGTCGTCGCCGACCGTTTGGACGGTGTCTCGGCGCCGTCGCACGACGCGCGGCGACGCGCCGTCACGGACCCGTCGCGCGACGCTGCCGCGGTGCACCGGCACACGCTCGCAAGACGGCGTCGCGTGCCCGCGCGTCACCGCATCGGGCCGTGCGCGCGTGCCGTGCGGCACGACTTTCGGACACGGACACCGTCGCGCGGATACGACGCCGGCCGCATGCATCAACCGGTTTTCGAGCACCCGTCGCATCCGGCCCCGTGCCGCGCGACACGCATCACCCGATCCGCGTCGCCGCGCTCGCCGAGCGTGCGGCGTGACGGCCGGCCGACCAGCCAGGCCCAACTGGAGGAGACGACATGAAGAACGACCTGCCCGAACTGGCTCCGCAAGCACGCCCGTCGGTCGATGCGCTGACGTCGCTGCTGCACGACCAGCGCGCGGCGTACCTGCGCGCACCGTACCCGGCGTGGGACACGCGTGCGCAGCACCTGCGCGCGCTGCGCACGATGCTGATCGACCACGCGGATGCGCTCGCCGACGCGATCAGCGCCGATTTCGGCCATCGCGCGAAGCAGGAAGTGCTGCTGTCGGAAATCTGGATGGCGAAGGAAGAGATCGACGACGCGCTGAAGCACGGCAAGCGCTGGATGAAGCCGATCCGCAAGCCGATGAACAAATGGCTGCGCCCGGCGCGCGCGAAGGTCGTGCCGCAGCCGCTCGGCGTGGTCGGCATCGTCGTGCCGTGGAACTACCCGGTGCTGCTCGCGGCCGGCCCGCTGATCTGCGCGCTCGCCGCCGGCAACCGCGCGATCATCAAGATGTCCGAACTGACGCCGCGCACGTCGGCGCTGTTCGAGCAGCTCATCGGCAAGACCTTCACGCGCGACCACGTCGCGGTCGTCAACGGCGACGCGGAGGTCGGCGCCGCATTCAGCGCGCTGCCGTTCGACCATCTGCTGTTCACCGGCTCCACGCAGGTCGGCCGCCACGTGATGCGCGCGGCCGCCGACAACCTCACGCCCGTCACGCTCGAGCTCGGCGGCAAGTCGCCGGCGATCATCGGCCCGAATGCGCGCTTCGACGCGGCCGTCGACGCGATCGTCGCCGGCAAGACGCTGAACGCCGGCCAGACCTGCATCGCGCCCGACTACGTGCTGCTGCCGCGCGGGATGGAAGGCGCGTTCATCGAACGCGCGCGAACCCGCTTCGCGAAGCTGTATCCGGACCTGTCGGCCAACGGCGACTACACGACGATCGTGTCACCGCGCCACTACGCGCGTCTGCAGCAACTCGCGAGCGACGCGCAGGCGGGCGGCGCGCAGTTGCATCCGCTGTCCGACGCGCAGTCCGATCCCGTGTCGCGCCGCTTCGTGCCGTGCGCGCTCACGCGGGTGCCGGCCGCGTCGCAACTGATGCAGGAGGAAATCTTCGGGCCGCTGCTGCCGCTCGTGCCGTACGAACGGCTCGACGAAGCGATCGCATACGTCAACGCGCGCCCGCGTCCGCTCGCGCTGTACCTGTTCGACGAGGATGGCGGCACGGTCGACCGCGTGATGCACGAAACGATCTCCGGCGGCGTAACGGTCAACGAAACGCTGATGCACATCGCGTGCGGCAGCTTGCCGTTCGGCGGCGTCGGCGCGAGCGGCATGGGCGCGTATCACGGCTACGACGGCTTCGTGACGTTCTCGAAGATGAAGCCCGTGCTCACGCAGGCGCGGCTGAACGCGCGCAACCTGCTCGCGCCGCCATACGGCAAGCGCTTCGCCGCGCTGATCAAGCTGATGCTGAAGTTCTGAGGTAGACGGGCCGCGCGCGTCGCGCCGCGGCCCTTGCCGCACGGCATGGGATGCCGCGCACGCAGCCGTCGTCCATCACACGGGCCAGAGCGGCCCTTCCTGCATCGCGCCGATCTGCTCGCGCAATTCGAGCACGCGCGCTTCCCAGTAACGATGCGTGTTGAACCACGGGAACGCGGCCGGAAACGCCGGGTCGTCCCAGCGCCGCGCGAGCCACGCCGCATAGTGGATCAGCCGCAGCGTCCGCAGCGCTTCGACCAGATGCAGCTCGCGCGGCTCGAATTCGCAGAAATCCTCGTAGCCGGCGAGCAGGTCCGCCAGCGCGCGCGACGCGCCTTCGCGATCGCCCGGCAGCAGCAGCCACAGATCCTGGACGGCCGGCGCCATCCGGCTGTCGTCGAAGTCGACGAAATGCGGGCCGGCATCGGTCCACAGCACGTTGCTCGGATGACAGTCGCCGTGCGTGCGCAGCAGGCGGATCTCGCCCGCGCGTTCGAACGCGGCCTCGACGCCTTCGAGCGCGAGTGCGACCGCGGTCTCGTACGCCGGCCTTACGTCATCCGGAATGAAATCGTGCGCGAGCAGGTAATCGCGCGGCTCGTAGCCGAACGTACCGATGTCGAGCACGGGACGCGCGGCATACGGTTGCGTCGCGCCGACCGCATGAATGCGGCCGATGAAGCGGCCGAGCCATTCGAGCGTGTCGCTGCGATCGAGATCGGGTGCGCGGCCGCCGCGCCGCTCGAAGATCGAGAAGCGGAAGCCGTCGAACGCGTGCAGCGTGCGGCCGTCGAAGGCTCGCGCGGGCACCGCCGGAATCTCGCGCGCGGCGAGTTCGGCGACGAACGCATGCTCTTCGAGAATCGCGTCGTCCGACCAGCGCGCCGGGCGATAGAACTTCGCGACGACCGGCGGGCCGTCTTCGATACCGACCTGGTAGACGCGGTTTTCGTAGCTGTTGAGGGCGAGCAGGCGCCCGTCGGTGCGCAGGCCGGCCGGCATCAGCACGCTGTCGAGCGCGTCGAGCACGCACTCGGGCGTGAGGCCGGCGAACGGCGGGCTGGCGGGAGAAGCGGGAGCGGAAGTGGTGTCGGTCATGCCCCGCATTGTGCCGCCAGCCGGACCGAAAGACGAGCGTCCGGTACGAGCGCCCTTAGTGAAGCGCCGCGCCGGCCGGCAAGACGGATTCGCCGGTATCGATCAGGTCCTCGAGAAAGAACGGCTCGGTGTTGAGTTCTTTCGACTCACCCGGCACGCCCGCGTACCAGGTCACCATGGCCATGTCGCCCAGGATGCGCTGGACGATGCCGCGCGCGCCCTTCGGCACCGCGATATGGGTAGTGCAGACAATCGACCCGATATGCATGATGGTTCCCCACTCTTGAATCTTGAAACCCGGCCCGCTGGCGAGCCGGCAAATGCACGATCCGCGCCGCTCTCGGCGGAGCGTTGCGCGTGATCCCATTGTTCACGGTTTATCGAAGCGCGAAAAGAAGAAGAAGCGGGCGAAGTGCCGCGAATTCGTCGAATGTCTCCAATCAACCACTGCGCCGGGCACGCACTTGCCCGCCCGGTTACCCCCATCATACCCTGTCGAATGCGGCTGCCTACCGAAACCGTCCGGCGCCGCCGCGCACACGCGATCGACGCAACGCGCGTCCCGTTTCGCTTGCGCCGCGCGGGATCGTCGGAACACGCCCGCGATCGGCGCTGACATCACCTCACGCGCGTCGCTTGCCGATCGCCTTCTTCCGGTCGTCGAAAGCTTGCATGCGCATCGGCCAGCGAGCCGGCGCCGTCTTGCATCGCCCCGCCCGCGATGCGCCGCCGCCGACAGCAGTTGCGTTCGACGGCTGCCTTGCGGTACCTTTGGCTTTCATTCGCGTTCAATCGCATTCCGACACGATGCATCCGCTCACGTCCGCCCGCGCAACATCCCGGCCGCAGTTCGACTCGCGGCCGCGGGCGTGCGTGCATCCGTCGGTCCTTCCTCCTCATGTCGCACCGCCGCGCGTCTGCGCCGCGCCGCCCCCGCCGGCGGCACGCGCCGGCTGACTCGCCGGCTTCTTCGTCTTCCATTCGCCCCGTTGTCTGCACGTGCGTGCGTCATGACGCACGGCACGTTGCCGCGCGCGGATGGAACGTTTCGATCCGTTCGACAGGTGGATTCACATGGTTTCGTTCAAACGCGCGCTTGCCGCGCATGGCGCGACGTCGCTCTTCGTACTGCTGTGGAGCAGCGGCGCGATCTTCGCTGAACTCGGTTTGCGGCACGCCTCCGCGTTCGCCTTTCTCACTGCCCGTTTCGCGCTCGCCTCATTCGTGCTGCTCGTGCTGGCCTTCATGCGCAAACGCTGGCTGCCGCCGCGCGGCGAGCGGCGCATGGCCGCGCTGACCGGATTGCTGATGATGGGCGGCTATTCGATCTTCTATCTGCTCGCGCTCGAGCGCGGCATCGCGCCCGGCGTGCTCGCGACGATCCTCGGCGTGCAGCCGATCCTCACGCTCGCGATCGTCGAGCGGCGCTGGCAGCCGGCGCGCATCGCGGGGCTCGCGCTGTCGCTCGCGGGCCTCGCGCTCGTCGTCGGTCGCGGCGTGAGCGGCGGGACGGGCGGCCTGTCGGCGGCCGGCATCGCGTGCGCGCTCACGGCGCTCGTCGCGCTGACCGTCGGCTCGCTGCTGCAAAAGCGCGTGCGCGCGGCGCCCGCCGACGTGCTGCCGATGCAGAACGCGATCGGCCTCGCGCTGTGCGTCGCGATCGTGCCGTTCCGGCCGGTGTCGTTCGAGCTGAACTGGGCGTTCGTCGTGCCGCTGCTTTGGCTCGGCATCGTGATTTCGGTGATCGCGCAACTGCTGTTCTACCGATTGATGCAGCGCGGCGATCTCGTGAACGTGACGAGCCTGTTCTATCTCGTGCCGGTCGTCACCACGCTGATGGATGCCGCGTGGCTCGGCAACCGGCCCGAGCCGCTCGCGCTCGCCGGCATGGGCGCGATCATCGCCGGGCTCGCGCTCGTGTTCCGCGCGCCGGCCGGCCGCCCGCAACCCGACCGCGCGTGAGCGGGCCGGCCGCCGCGCCCGCGGGTGCGGCGGCCCGTATCGGACACATACGACGATTCCGCGAAAATCGAAAGGAATGGGAAAGATGCGTGCAAGGCGTTCGTCTTGTTCGCACGAAAAATGCGGGATTCCCGGGGCTTTCCGCTGATTTTTAATGGTTCGGATAGCGAAAAACGCCGCCGGTTGCCTATACTCGAATGGACCGGCCTGCTCGTAACGGGCCGGACCAACTAGAAACACCCGGCATGGGGCCGGGGTGAGCGCACGCGTGCCGGCTTCGGCCGATATCCCGCGGGGATGGAGCCGCCAAGGCACGCACTGAAGCGCTCACTTCGGCCGACACTGGAGACACGCATGACGACCTACTTCACGATCGGCGACTTCATCCTGTTGATTCCGATGGCGCTGGCCGGAGCGCTATTTCTCGGCGCGGTGCCGTGCGCCACCCAGTTCCGTCACAACCTGCTGCGCGTACTCGGCGTCATTCTCGGCGTCGGCGTCGCGGTATTGCTCGTTGAAGGCCTGCCCGCGCTGATCTAGCGCCACCGCCGTGCGCGACACACCTCGCTGCACGGCAGCGAGGTGACGCACTGCCTGCGCGTCGACGATACGGCGCGCGATGTTTCGCATGCCGTATCGACTTCCGGTCAGATCGCCTGATCGGTGGACGGCTTTTCCCACAGATTGATGCCGCCTTCCGTCGCGTAGCGATCGATCTCCGCGAGCTCCTCCGCCGAGAATTCGAGGTTCTTCAACGCGCCGACGTTCTCGCGCACCTGCTCCATCCGGCTCGCGCCGATCAGCGCGGACGTCACGCGGCCGTCACGCAGCACCCACGCCAGCGCCATCTGCGCGAGGCTCTGCCCGCGCCGTTCGGCGATCGCGTTGAGCTTGCGTACATGCTCGAGGTTGTCCGCGCTCAGGTGCTCCTGCTTCAGCGAGCCGCCGCCCGGCTTGTTCACGCGCGCGTCGGCCGGCACGCCGTTCAGATACTTCGACGTGAGCAAGCCCTGCGCGAGCGGCGTGAACGCGATGCTGCCCGCGCCGACGTCGTCGAGCGTGCCGAGCAGGTCGCGCTCGATCCAGCGGTTCAGCAGGTTGTACGACGGCTGGTGAATCAGCAGCGGCACCTTGTACTGCGCGAGCAGGTCGGCCATCTCGCGCGTCTTCGCGGCCGAATACGACGAGATGCCGATGTAGAGCGCCTTGCCCTGCTGCACGGCCGACGCCAGCGCGCCCGCCGTTTCCTCGAGCGGCGTATGCGCGTCGAAACGGTGCGAATAGAAGATGTCGACGTAGTCGAGCCCCATCCGCTGCAGGCTCTGATCGAGGCTCGCGAGCACGTACTTGCGCGACCCGCCGCCGCTGCCGTACGGGCCCGGCCACATGTCCCAGCCGGCCTTCGTCGAGATCAGCAGCTCGTCGCGATACGGCCGGAAATCCTCCTTCAGCAGCCGGCCGAAATTGGTTTCGGCGCTGCCGTACGGCGGCCCGTAGTTGTTCGCGAGGTCGAAATGGTTGATGCCGAGATCGAACGCGGTGCGCAGGATCTCGCGCTGCGTCGAGATCGGCGTCGAATCGCCGAAGTTGTGCCACAGGCCGAGCGACAGGGCGGGCAGTTTGAGCCCGGATTTGCCGCAGGTACGGTATTGCATGTCGGCATAACGTTCGGAAGCTGCTTCGTAGGCCATGAGTCTGTTCCGTCAGGACATCGGGGGAAGGGACGCGCGCCGGCCGCGCCGATGGCGCGACGGCGGCGAAGGAGTCATACGACGACTATGGTAGCGAAAGCGGCCGAATCGCGCACGGCGGCACGGCGATGGACGCGACCGCGGCGCTCGCCTACACTGCGGCGTCTCGAATCACCGTTTCAGCGAGGTTGGTATGTCCCGGGCCATCTCGGTTGCACTGCTCGTCGGCGGCATCGTGCTGCTGTATTTCGGCGGCCAGTCGTTCCATTCGATCAACGACAACGTGTCGCGCTTCTTCACCGGCTCGCCCGCGACGAAGACGATCCTGCTGATCGTCGGCGGCGCCGTCGCGTCGTTCATCGGCCTGATCGGCCTCGCGATGCCGGGCGGCAAGCGCTGATCGCGACGCATCCGCGGCTCGCGTCACGCGCGGGGGCCGCGCCACACGAAACGGGCGGCCAGGCCGCCCGTCGTTTCATCCGCCCGCGATGCGCCGCATCGCGTGGCCGCGGCGGCTTCACCGGCCGCCAGATCCGCGCCTAGAACTGCACTTCCGGCTTCGACGCCGAGCGCGTGCCGGGCACCGGCCGGTTGCTCGCGCCATGGTACGTGTACACGAGCGAGAACTTCACCTGGTCGGAACGGTTCTGCCCGGCCGAATGCAGCGTGTTGCAGTGGAAGAACACGACGTCGCCCGTCTGCAGCGACGGGCACGTGGCCGCGTCGATCATCCTGCGATTTTCCGGCAGATCGCCGCGGAAGAACTTCGCGTCATCGAACGCTTCCGGCCCGAATTCGGCCGTATGCGAGCCGGGCACCAGCCACAACGCGCCGTTCTCGTTGGTTTCCGGCCCGAGCGCGAGCCACACCGACACCATGTCCGGGCGCTCGAACGCCCAGTAGCGGAAATCGCGATGCCAGCCGGTCAGGCTGCCGTACGCCGGGTGCTTCGTCATCATGCAGTTGTGATGCGCGCGCGACAGCACCGGTTGCTCACCGAAATACTCGCGCATCCACGCGCCGATTTCGGGCGCGATCGCACGCTCGGCGAATGCCGGATCGCGCGCGTACGCATCGAGCAGGCGCCGCACCGTATGCCCGCCCGGCGCATGCTTCGACTCGGGCGCGCCCGGGTAGCGCAGGTCGGCCTCGAATTCGATCGGCTCGGCGGCCTCCCGCAACTGGCGCTCCGCGATCTGCCTGAGCGTCGCGCACTGCGCTTCGCCGACGAGGCCGCGCGCGACGACGAAGCCGCGCTCGCGCAATTCCGCGACTTGCGCGCGGATCGATTCCGACTGCAATGGAGACGACATGGGATGCCAGACGTTTATTGTGTGAATGTGACGATTGTAAATCGGCGCCGGATACCGCGAACAGCGCCATTGTCGTGCGCAGGGGCATGCCAATCGCGGATTTGATCCAGCGCAAGGGAACTGTGCGACGCGGCACCTGCCTGAGCGACAGGCGGTATGCGGCACACGCGTTGCGGCACAAGGGTTTATCGCGACTTTTGCCCGTCACGAATCCCCTGTAGCCTGACGCGGCCTGTCAATTCTGGCGGGCGCGGCGCGCAACGGGTTTCGGTAAGATCCGTTGCGTCATCCGAGGCCGTTCATACCAGTGCGCTCTGCAGGGCGCCATCCATACAAGCGAAGCATCGTTCACATGCCATTCCGTCTGACTTCCCGTTTCAACCGCGCCGCGAAGCGCGTCGTGCCGTCCGCTCCCGCCCGCCCGCTGCGCCACCACCGCGCACGCACGCAGGCGCTGGCCGAACGTACGCACCCGCACAGCCGGCTGGACGGCATCCGTGCGTGGTTTCACGCGTTTTTCTCGATGATGAGCACGCAGGCGTTCGCGCGCCGCGCCGGCCTGCGCTCGCTGCTGCAGAAGCCGTCGTCGCTGCGCGCGCTCGCGCTGCGCCGCAAGCTCGGCCCGCAGCGCCGCATCAACCGCCCGCGTCGCCTCGCGGCCAGCAACGGCTGGTTCGGGTTCGGCGCGCGCTGAGAATGTACCTGGCCGGCGTCGTCCGCCCCGATCGGCCGCCATTGCTTCGGCGATCGAACCCATAAAAAAACCCCGGCTTGGCCGGGGTTTTTCATTTCAGGCGAGCGACGCTCACGCGACGCGTGCGGTCGGCTCCACGCCGGCCGCTTCGGCCAGCGCGAGCGCCTTGTCGGTCGCTTCCCACGAGAACTCCGGCTCTTCGCGGCCGAAGTGACCGTAAGCCGCGGTCTTCTCGTAGATCGGGCGCAGCAGGTCGAGCATCTTGATGATGCCCTTCGGACGCAGGTCGAAATGCTCGCGCACGAGCTTCGTGATCACCGCATCCGACACGCGGCCCGTGCCGAACGTGTTGACCATCACCGAGGTCGGCTCGGCCACGCCGATCGCGTACGACACCTGGATCAGCGCGCGCGACGCGAGGCCGGCGGCGACGATATTCTTCGCGACGTAGCGGCCCGCATACGCGGCCGAACGGTCGACCTTCGACGGATCCTTGCCCGAGAACGCGCCGCCGCCGTGCGGTGCGGCACCGCCGTAGGTGTCGACGATGATCTTGCGGCCGGTCAGGCCGCAATCGCCCTGCGGGCCGCCGATCACGAACCGGCCGGTCGGGTTCACGAGGAACTTGATGTCGCCCTTGATCAGCTCGGCGGGCAGCGTCGGCTTGATGATTTCCTCGATCACCGCTTCGCGCAGCGCGGGCAGCTCGATGTCCGGTGCGTGCTGCGTGGACAGCACGACGGTGTCGATCGAATCGGGCTTGCCGTCGACGTAGCGGACGGTGACCTGCGACTTCGCGTCCGGACGCAGCCATTGCAGGCGGCCGTCGCGGCGCAGGCTGGCCTGGCGCTCGACGAGGCGGTGCGACAGGTAGATCGGCAGCGGCATCAGTTCCGGGGTTTCGTCGCACGCATAGCCGAACATCAGGCCCTGGTCGCCCGCGCCTTGATCGAGGTTGTCGTCGTGTGCACGATCGACGCCCTGCGCGATGTCCGGCGATTGCTTGTCGTATGCGACGAGCACCGCGCAACCCTTGTAGTCGATGCCGTAGTCGGTGTTGTCGTAGCCGATGCGCTTGATCGTATCGCGCGCGATCTGGATGTAATCGATGTTGGCCGTCGTGGTGATTTCACCGGCCAACACGACGAGACCCGTGTTGCACAGCGTTTCCGCCGCGACGCGGGAGTATTTGTCCTGCTCGAGGATGGCGTCGAGAATCGCGTCCGAGATTTGGTCCGCGACCTTGTCCGGATGGCCTTCGGAGACGGATTCGGACGTGAAGAGATAATCGTTTGCCACTTTTTCAGGCTCCTGTGTGGTTACGGTTGGTTTCACGTAGCCAGCTTCGTTGGGCCTGAAGCGGCGACGCTTTAGCGGATTACCAGGACCGGGCAGCGTGTGTCGCGCCAGCCGGCTTCGCCCCGCAAGTTGTCAGTTAACTCGGCGAAGCCCGTATTATAGCGGCTTTCCTGAATTGTCACAGAGCGCCGCCCGTGCTGCATCTTCCGCTGTCTTACCACCCTGTTCGCAACGTGCCGGCCAGCCGGCCCCACGGAGATTCCGCATGCTAGGCCGCCTCGGCACGCACCTCGCCATCGGCTTGCTGAAGCTGCTCGCGCTACTGCCGTACGGTCTGACCGCACGGTTCGGCGATGGCCTCGGCTGGCTGCTGTATCAGATCCCCAGCCGGCGAAAGCGCATCGTACATACGAATCTGAAACTCTGCTTCCCCGACTGGAGCGACGAGCGGCGCGAGGACGTGGCGGGCCGGCATTTCCGCCATGCGATCCGCAGCTACGTCGAGCGCAGCGTGCAGTGGTTCGGCTCGGAGAAGAAGCTCGCGAAGCTGATCCAGGTCGACAGCGCGGTCGATCTCACCGATCCGGACCTGCCGCCGACGCTGTTCCTCGGTCTGCACTTCGTCGGCATCGAAGCCGGTTCGATCTGGCTGAACCGGTCGCTGCACCGCCGCTGCGGATCGCTGTACCAGCCGTTCTCGAACGCGGTGCTCGAGGAGGAGGCGAAGAAGGCGCGCGGGCGCTTCGACGCCGAGATGGTCGGCCGCGCGGACAGCGCGCGCGTCGTGCTGCGCTGGCTGCGCGACCGCAAGCCGGTGATGCTCGGCGCCGACATGGACTACGGGCTGCGCAACTCGACGTTCGTCCCGTTCTTCGGCGTGCCGGCGTGCACGCTGACGGCCGTCGGCCGGCTCGCGAAGACGGGCCGTGCGCAGGTCGTGCCGTTCATCGGCGAGGTGTTGCCGAACTACAAGGGCTACCGTCTGAAGGTATTCAAGCCGTGGGATCACTACCCGACCGGCGACGACGATCTCGACGCGCGGCGGATGAACGCATTCCTCGAGGAACAGATTCCGCTGATGCCCGAGCAGTACTACTGGGTGCACAAGCGCTTCAAGACGCGCCCGCCCGGCGAGCCGAGCCTGTACTGACCCTGCCGCGAGACGTTCGCGGGCGCGCCGTCATGCGCGTGCCCGCGCCCTCGCCACCTTCGGCGCGCCCTTGGCGCGCGCGCGCCAGAGATCGTAGGCCGACTGCTGCGCGAGCCACAGATCGGCCCTTCCCCCGTTTTCCTCGCCGAGCCACGCTTCGAGGCGCAACGCCATTTCCGGCGAGATGCCGGCATGGCCGTGCAGGATCCGCGACAGTGCGGCACGCGTCACGCCGAGTTGCGACGCGGCCTCGGTGACGGTCAGGCCGAGCGCCGGCAGCACGTCGTCGCGCAGCGTTTCGCCCGGATGGGGCGGATTGAAGATGCGGGTCATGGCTTGAATCACCTTAGTGGTAGTCCTGGTAATCGACCAGAACGACGTCGGGGCCGTCGAATCGGAACGTCAGCCGCCAGTTGCCGTTGACGCCGACTGCGTAATGTCCGCCCAGCGCGCCGGCGAGGCCGTGAAAACGCCAGCCGGGCACATTCATGTCGTGCGGCGCGCCTGCGACGTCGAGACGCGCCAGCATGCGCCGCAGCCTGGGCGCATGATCGGGCCGAATGCCCGCCTTGCTCCCGGTGACGAAAAACGCTTCCAGTCCCTTGTGTACCCATGACTTGATCATGGACCTCCCACACTCGAGCGCGACGTCGACAGCATGGCCCGAATGTGTATAGCCAAACTATACGAATCACTTGATTTCCTCGTCAATCTGACCAGTACGAAAACGTTCGTCCGGGTCACCTCACACCTTCGTCGTGCGTGCGAGCACGCATCGCCGGTCCCGCCACCGTTGCGCGCGCCACACCACGCCAATTTGTCTCCTCGCCACGTACCCGACCAGTCGGCCCATCGACATATGCCGCCCACCCGGTCCGCAGGCGCGACCCGGAGCACCGTCCCGGCGCAGGACGCCCCTGTCGGCTGCATGTATCATTTGCGGTTGAGATCGGCACGACGAACGAGGCCGCCCGGCATGGCAGCCGGCCGTCCGTGTCGTGCCGACCGCCTTGTTCGCCATGGAATTCCGGACCCAGTGAAACTCTCGTTCACCAAGATGCACGGCGCGGGCAACGACTTCGTCGTGCTCGACGGCTATTCGCGCGCGCTGCCGCCGCTCACCGAAGCGCAGGTGCGCGCGCTCGCCAACCGCCACTTCGGTATCGGCGCCGATCAGTTGCTGCTCGTCGAGAAACCGACCGTCGAAGGCGCGGATTTCAAGTACCGGATCTTCAATTGCGACGGCGGCGAGGTCGAGCACTGCGGCAACGGCGCACGCTGCTTCGTGAAGTTCGTCAGCGACCGCGGCCTGACCGACAAGCGCAGCGTGCGCGTGCAGGTCATGAAGGGCCTGATCACGCTGACGCTGCAGGAGAACGGCGAAGTCGTCGTCGACATGGGCGCGCCCGTGTTCGCGCCCGCGCAAGTGCCGTTCGAGGCGTCGGGCCTCGACGGCCGCACGGAAGGCAACGACACGCTGTGGCCGCTCGACGTCGGCGGCGCGACGCGCTGGATCTCGACGGTGTCGATGGGCAATCCGCACGCGGTGCAGGTCGTCGCCGACGTCGAAGCGTATCCGGTGCTGGAAGAAGGCCCGCTGATCGAGCGCCATGCGCGCTTCCCGCAGCGCGTGAACGCCGGCTTCATGCAGATCGTGTCGCGCCACGAGGTGAAGCTGCGCGTGTACGAGCGCGGCGCGGGCGAGACGCTCGCGTGCGGCACCGGCGCGTGCGCGGCGGTCGCGGCCGGTATCCGGCGCGGCCTGCTCGATTCGCCCGTGACCGTGCACACGCACGGCGGCACGCTGACGATCGGCTGGGACGGCGCGCGCGACGAAACCGCCGCGCTGATGATGGCCGGCCCCGCCACGACCGTGTTCGAAGGCGAGATCGACCTGAACGCCTGACCCTGCAACGTCCCTGATAACTGAACGCTCCAGCCACATGAACGATCGCGAAGTCGCCGACTACCTGCTCGCCAATCCCGAATTCTTCGCGCAGCACGCCGAACTGCTCGCGACGATCCGTCTCGCGAACCCGCACGGCAAGGCCGCGATCTCGCTGCAGGAGCGGCAGATGGAAATGCTGCGCGACAAGAACAAGCATCTCGAACGCCGGCTCGCCGAGCTCGTGCGCTACGGCCACGAGAACGACAGCCTGTCCGCGAAGTTCAGCCGCTGGACCGCGCGCGTGATCGCGGAACGCGATCCGTATGCGCTGCCGCGCACGATCGCCGACGGCATCGCCGACGTGTTCGACGTGCCGCAAACCGCGCTGCGCGTGTGGGACGTGGCCGACACCTACGCGCAAGCCGATTTCGCCCGCCAGGTCGGCGAGGAAGTGCGCCTGTTCACGAACGGGCTGTCGACGCCGTACTGCGGCGCGAACACGGGCTTCGAGGCCGCCCAGTGGCTCGCGCCCGCGCGCGCCGCCGCGAGCGCGGCGGAAGGCGCCGAAGCCGCGCCGGCCGGCGACGGCTCGGCCGCGTCGGTCGCGCTGCTCGCGCTGCGTGCGCCGCTCGCCGGCAACGATGCACCCGCGTTCGGCCTGCTGGTCCTCGGTTCGCCCGATCCGCGCCGCTTCCACGACGGGATGGCCACCGACTTCCTCGCGCAGATCGCGACGCTCGCAAGCGCCGCGCTCACGCGCCTGCTGCCGCACTGATCCGCCGCACGCGATGACCGACGATCCGATCGCCGCCTACCTGTCGAACCTGAAGCACGTCAGGCAACTGTCGGAACACACGCTGCGCGCATACACGCACGAGCTCGACGAACTGAGGAAGCTTGCCGCCGGCCGGCCGCTCGAAGCATTGACCGCCGCCGACATGCGCGGCGCGGTCGCGCGCGCGCATGCGGGCGGGCTGTCCGCGCGCTCGATCTCGCACCGGCTGTCCGCCTGGCGCGCGTTCTACCGCTGGCTCGCGCAACGCATCGAGATGCCCGCGAACCCGGTCGCCGCGGTACGCGCGCCGAAGCGCCCGAAAACCCTGCCGAAGGCGCTGTCGGTCGACGACGCATCCGCGCTGATGGACGCGCCGCTCGCCGACACGACCGAAGGCATCCGCGATCACGCGATCCTCGAGCTGTTCTATTCGTCGGGGCTGCGCCTCGCCGAATTGATCGGGCTCGACGTCCGGTACACGCAGGCCGACGGCTACCGCTCGGCCGGCTGGCTCGATCTCGCCGAGGCCGAAGTCACCGTGCGCGGCAAGGGCAACAAGGAGCGCAAGGTGCCGGTCGGCCGCAAGGCGATCGACGCGCTGAACGCGTGGCTCGCGGTGCGCGGCGAGTTCGTGAAGCACGATCCGCATCCGCTGTTCGTGTCGGTGCGCGGCAACCGGATGTCGCCGGGCGTGGTGCGCGAGCGCGTGAAGCGCGCGGCGCTCGCCGCCGGCATCCCCGCCAACGTCCACCCGCACGTGTTGCGCCACTCGTTCGCGACGCACGTGCTGCAGTCGAGCGGCGACCTGCGCGCGGTGCAGGAACTGCTCGGCCACGCGAGCGTCGCCGCGACGCAGGTCTATACGTCGCTCGACTTCCAGCATCTCGCGAAGATTTACGACAGCGCGCATCCGCGCGCGAAGAAGCGCGACTGACGCGCGTCCCGTGTTACCCGCCGCGCGCGGCGGCCGGCACCGGCCGGCGTCGCGCCCGGCCCCTTTCGATCTCACCATGCAAACCGTCACCCTCAAGCCGTCCAAGGAAAAATCGCTGCTGCGCCGCCATCCGTGGATCTACGCCAATGCGATCGACCGCGTCGACGGCAAGCCCGCGCCCGGCGCGACCGTGCTCGTGCGCGCGCACGACGGCCGCTTCCTCGCGCGCGGCGCGTACAGCCCGCAGTCGCAGATCCGCGTGCGGGTGTGGAGCTTCGACGAGCACGAGCCGATCGATCACGCGTTCTTCAAGCGCCGCGTGCAGCGCGCGGTCGCGCACCGCACGACGATGGTGTCGGGCACGGGCGCGGTGCGGCTCGTGTTCGGCGAGGCCGACGGGCTGCCCGGGCTGATCGTCGATTACTACGTCGCGGACACCGCCGAAGCCGGCGCCGCGCCGCGCGGCCAGCTCGTCTGCCAGTTCATGGCCGCGGGCGTCGAAGCGTGGAAGGACGCGATCGTCGCGGCGCTCACCGGCGCGACCGGCTGCCCGAACGTGTACGAGCGCTCGGACGTGTCGATCCGCGACAAGGAAGGGCTCGAACAGACGACGGGCGTGCTGGCCGGCGACGCGCCGCCCGCGACGCTGATCGCGAACGAAAACGGCGTGCGCTACCACGTCGACGTGCCGAACGGCCACAAGACGGGCTTCTACGTCGACCAGCGCGACAACCGCGCGCTCGTCGCGCAGTACGCGGCCGACCGCGACGTGCTGAACTGCTTCTGCTACACGGGCGGCTTCTCGCTCGCGGCGCTCAAGGGCGGCGCGAAACGCGTCGTGTCGATCGATTCGTCGGGCGACGCGCTCGCGCTCGCGCAGCAGAACGTCGTGGCCAACGGCTTCGACGCCGGGCGCGCGACCTGGCTCGACGCCGATGCGTTCAAGACGCTGCGCCGCCTCGTCGACGAAGGCGAGCGTTTCGACCTGATCGTGCTCGATCCGCCGAAGTTCGCGCCGACGCGCGACAGCGTCGATCGCGCGGCGCGCGCGTACAAGGACATCAACCTGAGCGGCTTCAGGCTGCTGCGTCCGGGCGGCCTGCTGTTCACGTACTCGTGCTCGGGCGCGATCGACATGGACCTGTTCCAGAAGATCGTCGCCGGCGCGGCCGCCGACGCGAAGGTCGACGCGCGCATCCTGAAGCGACTCGGCGCGGGCGTCGATCATCCGCTGCTCGCCGCGTTCCCGGAAGGCGAATATCTGAAGGGCCTGCTGTTGCAAATCGTCTGATCGCCCCGATCTTGGCGGACACCTGGTCCGCCGGCCCCGCCCGTCGGGCCGACGCTTGCCCCTGTCGTCCGGACGACGGGCGGGGGCTTGACAGGTATGTTTCAATGGATGGTTGTGCGCCCCGGCTCGCAGCGCGAGGGCGCGACGCACATCCTGGTTTTGACCCCGATTCACGAACCACAGGCGACCGACATGGCCACTCCCGTCACCATCCTTACCGGCTTCCTCGGCAGCGGCAAGACGACGCTGCTCAAGCGCATCCTGAACGAACAGCACGGCATGAAGATCGCCGTGATCGAGAACGAGTTCGGCGAAGAGAACATCGACAACGAAATCCTCGTGCAGGATTCGAACGAGCAGATCATCCAGATGAGCAACGGCTGCATCTGCTGCACGATCCGCGGCGACCTCGCCCGCGCGCTCGGCGATCTGGCCGCGAAGAAACGCGAAGGCAAGCTCGACTTCGACCGCATCGTGATCGAGACGACCGGCCTCGCGAACCCGGGCCCCGTCGCGCAGACCTTCTTCATCGACAGCGAGATCGCCGACGATTTCCTGCTCGACGCGATCATCACGCTGGTCGACGCGAAGCACGCGAACGCGCAGCTCGACGAACACGAAGTGGTGCAGCGCCAGGTCGGTTTCGCCGACCGCCTGTTCATCACGAAGTCGGACCTGGTCGACGACCAGACCGTCGCCGGCCTCAAGCACCGCCTGATGCACATGAACCCGAAGGCCGCGATCAAGGTCGTGAATTTCGGCGAGGCGGACATCAAGGAAATCTTCGACCTGCGCGGCTTCAACCTGAATGCGAAGCTCGAGATCGATCCCGATTTCCTCGCCGAGGACGATCACGCGCACGACCACCACGATCACGGCCATGATCACGATCACGCGAATTGCGACCACGATCACGGCCAATGCGCGCACGATCACGACCACGGCCACCACCATCACCACCACGCGCACCACGACGACAAGATCAAATCGTTCGTGTACCGCAACGACCGCCCGTTCGATCCGAACAAGCTGGAAGACTTCCTCGGCGGCATCCTGCAGATCTACGGCGAGCGGATGCTGCGCTACAAGGGCGTGCTGTACATGAAGGGCGTCGACCGCAAGGTCGTGTTCCAGGGCGTGCACCAGATGATGGGCAGCGACCTCGCGGCGAAGTGGCTGCCGGTCGAGAAGAAGACCAACAAGATGGTGTTCATCGGCGTCGACCTGCCGCAGGACCTGATCACCGACGGCCTCGACGCCTGCCTCGCCTGACCCGCGCAGGCGCCCGCCGCGCCCTTGCTGCCCGGCCGCCCGCGAGGCGGCGGGGGGCCGCCGCGCGACGCCTTTGCCGGGCAGGGTTTCGCCGTCATCGCTTTTTCGCGATTTGCGCGTTATATTTTCTAGATATTGGCGCAGCCGACGGGGATCGACCCGATACGGCGCCCGCTTGCGATTCAGTTACAATACGTGCCCGCTGGAGTACGGCAACAAACAGGCCCGGTTCTTGCTGAACCAGTTTTCCGGGCATCGCAACCGCGCCGGATCGCCAATCCGCCTCCCGGCCGCGGCCGATGCGATGTGCCGCGCAGCACACCGGTTCGCAGCGCGCGCAAATCTGCGCCAGGCCTATCCTGGTATTTGAGAACCGGTTTTCCAGAGGCTTTCGGCCCCGCGGCGGCAAATCGCAAATGATTGCAAGCGCGGTTGCGGGTAATCCCAAAGTGCAGGCAATATCTGTTGATTTGCCGCACATTGAAGAAGCAAGCAGATGACGAAGAAACTCTTGACCGAAGCCGAAATCCTGAAGATGAGCGACAAGGATTACATGAATGAGGATCAGCTCGCCTTCTTCAAAAATCGGCTCGAACAGTTGCAGGCGGACATCCTCAAGAATGCAGGCCAGACGACCGAGAACCTGCGCGAGACGGTGATCGTCCCCGATCCCGCCGACCGCGCGACGATCGAGGAAGAGCACGCGCTCGAGCTGCGCACGCGCGATCGCGAACGCAAGCTCCTCAAGAAGGTTCAGCAGTCGCTCGCCCGCATCGATTCCGGCGATTACGGCTGGTGTGAGGAAACGGGCGAGCCGATCGGCATTCCGCGCCTGCTCGCGCGTCCGACCGCCACGCTGTCGCTCGAGGCGCAGGAGCGCCGCGAGCTGCGCCAGAAGCTGTTCGGCGACTGATCGAGCGGCATTCCGCTCCGACACACGCTGCTTCCCGAAAGCGCGCGGCCTGCCGCGCGCTTTTTGTTTTCCGGCACCGGTTCAGGGCCTGTTCCCCTGATAACGGGCTTGCGCCGGCCGATTTGCCTCCCCCTCTTGATATCCCGGCGCCCGCCCTAAAATGAAACGGACGCGCGCCGGGCCGCTCCCTGGCGCACTGCGGATTCACGCGGCGGCGCGTCGCGCCGCCCGACTCTTCCCCGTTTTTCTCAAGGAACGCAGATGGAGCAATTTCACGGCACGACCATCGTTTCGGTCCGGCGCGGCGACAAGGTCGCGCTCGGCGGCGACGGCCAGGTAACCCTCGGCAACATCGTCATGAAGGGTGGCGCGCGGAAAGTGCGGCGGATCTACAACAACCAGGTACTGGTCGGATTCGCGGGCGGCACCGCCGATGCGTTCTCGCTGCTCGACCGCTTCGAGGCGAAGCTCGAGAAGCACCAGGGCAACCTGACCCGCGCGGCCGTCGAGCTCGCGAAGGACTGGCGCACCGACCGGATGCTGCGCCGCCTCGAGGCGATGCTGATCACGGCCGATGCGAACACCACGCTCGTCATCACCGGCAACGGCGACGTGCTCGATCCGGAAGGCGGCATCTGCGCGATCGGCTCGGGCGGCGCGTACGCGCAGGCAGCGGCCCGCGCGCTCGTCGAGAACACCGAACTGTCACCGCGCGAGATCGTCGAGAAGTCGCTCGGGATCGCCGGCGACATGTGCATCTACACGAACCACAACCGCATCATCGAAACGATCGAGTAAGGACCGCCCCATGAGCACCATGACCCCTGCCGAGATCGTCTCGGAACTCGACAAGCACATCATCGGCCAGAACAAGGCGAAGAAGGCCGTCGCCGTCGCGCTGCGCAACCGCTGGCGCCGCCAGCAGGTCGCCGATCCGCTGCGCACGGAAATCACCCCGAAGAACATCCTGATGATCGGGCCGACGGGCGTCGGCAAGACCGAAATCGCGCGCCGCCTCGCGAAGCTCGCCGATGCGCCGTTCATCAAGATCGAGGCGACCAAGTTCACCGAAGTCGGCTACGTCGGCCGCGACGTCGACAGCATCGTGCGCGACCTCATGGAGACGTCGGTCAAGCAGACGCGCGAGACCGAAATGCGCAAGGTGCGCAGCAAGGCCACCGACCAGGCGGAAGACCGCATCCTCGACATCCTGCTGCCGCAACCGCGCGCGGTGGGTTTCGGCGGCAATGCCGATCACGCCAACGACGACAACAACGCGACGCGCCAGACCTTCCGCAAGCGCCTGCGCGAAGGCCAGCTCGACGACAAGGAAGTCGAGCTCGACCTCGAGCAGCCGTCGGTCGGCATGGACATCATGGCGCCGCCGGGCATGGAAGAGATGACCGAGCAGATCCGCTCGATGTTCTCGAACCTCGGCAGCGGCAAGAAGCAGCGCCGCAAGGTGAAGATCAAGGAAGCACTGAAGCTGCTGACCGACGAGGAAGCGGCGAAGATGCTGAACGAAGAGGAAGTGAAGACGAAGGCCGTGCAGAACGTCGAGCAGAACGGCATCGTGTTCCTCGACGAGATCGACAAGATCACGTCGCGCAACAACGAAGGCAGCGGCGGCGAAGTGTCGCGCCAGGGCGTGCAGCGCGACCTGCTGCCGCTCGTCGAAGGCACGACGGTCAACACGAAGTACGGGATGGTGAAGACCGATCACATCCTGTTCATCGCGAGCGGCGCGTTCCACCTCGCGAAGCCGAGCGACCTGATTCCCGAACTGCAAGGCCGCTTCCCGATCCGCGTCGAGCTCGATTCGCTGTCGGTGAACGATTTCGAAGCGATCCTCGTCGCGACCGACGCAAGCCTCGTCAAACAGTACCAGGCGCTGCTCGCGACCGAGGACGTGCAGCTCGAATTCGCCGACGACGGCATCCGGCGCCTCGCCGAGATCGCGTTCGCGGTCAACGAGAAAACCGAGAACATCGGCGCGCGCCGGCTGTACACGGTGATCGAGAAGCTGCTCGAGGAAGTGTCGTTCTCGGCCGGCAACCATGCGGGCGAGCGCGTGACGATCGACGCGAAGTATGTCGATCGCGCGCTCGGCGAAGTGTCGCAGGACGAAGACCTGTCGCGCTACGTGCTGTAACGCGCGCAGTGCGGGACGAGAGACGGGCGGCCCCTTCGGGGGTCGCCCGTTTTCATTGGTGCGCCCGCTTACTGCCGCACCGGCTTCTTCGCGAGCTTGCGCTGCAGCGTGCGGCGGTGCATGTTCAGCGCGCGCGCGGTCGCCGAAATGTTGTTGTTGTTCTCGGCCAGCACGCGCTGGATGTGCTCCCATTCGAGCCGGTCCACCGACAGCACGACCGGATTCTCGAGCGCCTCGTCGGCCTGCACTTCGGTCGCGTTGGTCTGCAGCGCGGCCAGGATCGACTCGACGTTCGCCGGCTTCGCGAGGTAGTTGTCGGCGCCTTCCTTCACGGCCTGCACGGCGGTCGCGATGCTTGCGTAGCCGGTCAGCACCAGGATCCGCGCATCGGGCTGCAGGTCGCACAGCGGCGCGATCAGGCTCAGCCCCGAATCCTCGCCGAGATGCAGGTCGACGGTGATGAACTGGAACTTGCCGCCCGCGGCGAGCCTGAGCGCCGCCTCCTTGTCGTGCGCCTGCTGGACCGCGTAACCGCGGCGCTCGAGGCCGCGCGCGAGCGTGCCCGCGAACACCTCGTTGTCGTCGATCACCAGGAAATTGTTCTCGCTCATGTGGTTTCTCCGTCTACGTGTTGGTTGAGGCCGCCGGCATCGCGACGCGCACGACCGGCAGGCGCAGCACGGCCCGCGTGCCGCGCCCGGCCGCCGCGCCGGCCGGGCGGCTCTCCGGCGTGCCGGCTGGCCGGTCGACTGTACGTGCGCCCGTGCGTTGTCCCGATGCGGCCGCCGCGTGGCCGTTTGCCGCGCCGCCGGCCCGCCCGTTGCCGCTCGCGGCGCGCGGCGCGACATCGGACAGCTCGATCTCGCCGCCGAGCCGCGCGGCCGCGCTGAACGCGAGGTACAGGCCGACGCCGTGCCCGCCCTGCGTGCTGTCGACCGGCATCGCGCCGAGCGATTCGCGCAGCGCGGCCGGAATGCCGGGCCCGTCGTCGCATACTTCGAATTCGATTTCGTCGGCCGTGCCGCCATGCGCGACCTTCGCGGCGAGCGTCACGCGCTGCGGGCTCGCCCGCGCGGCGTTGTCGAGCAGGATCGTCAGGATCTGGCCGGCCGCGACGGTATCGTCGAGCGCGACGCCGGCCGGGCGCGCACCGAGCAGCTCGAACTGCACGTGCGGATGCCGCAGGCGCCAGTGCTCGACGAACGTGTCGAGCCAGTCGTCCACCGGCTGGCGGCTCGCCGGCGCGCTCGCGCGGCTGCGCAGGCGCGCGAGCGCCGACGTGCAGAGCGTCATCTGTTCCTCGAGCACCTTCAGGTCGGCCTCGTAGCGCGCGAGCCCCGGATCGGCGCGCGCCGCATCGCGCAACTCCTCGGCGAGCATCGCGATCGTCGACAGCGGCGTGCCCATTTCATGTGCGACGGTGGCGGCCTGCACGCCGAGCGCAACCGCCCGCTCGTCGCGCAGCAGGTGCTGCTGCGCCTCGCCGAGCGCCGCGTCGCGCTGGCGCAGCGCATTCGACATGCGCGCGACGAACCACGCGATCAGCCCGACGCTGACCATGAAGTTCGCCCACATGCCGGTACGGTAGTAGTCGAACAGGTTCGCCGGATTGTCCATGTTGAGCGGCACCGAGTCGAAGCCGAGCGCCGCGTAGCAGGCCACCGCGAACGCCGCGAGCCAGATCATCAGGTGCCACGGCAGCACGGCCGCGGCGATCGCGAGCGACGGCAGGTACAGCGACACGAACGGATTGGTCGTGCCGCCCGACAGGAACAGCAGCGCGGACAGCGCGCCGAGGTCGACCCACAGCTGGCCGAGCAGCTCGAAATTGGTCTCGGGCCGCGCGCGCAGCACGCGCACCCAGGTCAGCGCGTTGAAAACGATTTCGAGTGCGATGACCATCAGCATCGCCGGCAACGGCAGGTGCACGCCGAAATAGGTCTGCACGACGCCGATCGTCACGAGCTGGCCGATGATCGCGAGATTGCGCAGCCAGAACAGGTGGCTGAGGTTGACGCGTCCGGTGGTGGTGATTCGTTGCATCCAAGCAGTTTACCCGTTTAGCGGGCGGCGCCTCCACGGGGCCGGATCGGGAAGGACGAATGGACGGTCGGACGGCCCGGCGCGGCGTCCGGCTGCACGAGCGAGCGCCGTCAGCCAGGCGCCGCCGCCATGCGCCGCGCGATCTCGTCGGCGAGGCATTCCGGGCAGAGGCAGCGCGCGCGGGCTGCCGGTGCCGTGTCGCCCGGCAAGACCGGCATCGCAGCGCACCAGCAGTCGAACGGCTGCGTGTGCGCGCCGCAGTCGAAACCGCGCCCGCAGTGCGGACAACGCGCACGGCGCGGGGCCGAACGGGCGTCGGCGGCGGAATCGGTCATGGTCGAGGTGCGGAAGCGGGCGCGAACGTCACCCTACGCGACTAGCATAGCGCGGCCGACGGATTTTGCACGTCGGCCGTCCGGCCGACGGCTGCCGCCAACCCCGCCTGATGCGCCGGGCGGGGCCCCGTCCCGCGCGCCGCCGCGGCAGCGGGAGCCTTGGCCGGCGGGCCGCCGCGCGCGCCGTCCGACCTGCGCGACCCACCGTCCGACCAGCCCAAAAACCGATGCTGCGCTGCGCCACTCCTGTACAATTCGGCCTGTTTCAACCGTTCCCAGCCAGAGCCGCCGCCATGTCAGAGCCCATCGACCTCTCGCAGATCGCCCCCACGCTGAAAGCAGAAATCCTCGCGGAGGCGCTGCCGTACATCCGCCGCTACCACGGAAAGACCGTGGTCATCAAATACGGCGGCAACGCGATGACGGAAGAGCGGCTCAAGCAGGGCTTCGCGCGCGACGTGATCCTGCTGAAACTGGTCGGCATCAACCCGGTGATCGTCCACGGCGGCGGTCCGCAGATCGATCACGCGCTGAAGAAGATCGGCAAGGCCGGCACCTTCATCCAGGGCATGCGCGTCACCGACGAAGAGACGATGGAAGTCGTCGAATGGGTGCTGGGCGGCGAAGTGCAGCAGGACATCGTGATGCTGATCAACCACTTCGGCGGTCACGCGGTGGGCCTCACGGGCAAGGACGGCGGCCTGATCCATGCGCGCAAGCTGCTGATGCCGGATCGCGACAACCCGGGCCAGTACATCGACATCGGCCAGGTCGGCGAAGTCGAGGCGATCAACCCGGCAGTCGTGAAGGCGCTGCAGGACGACGCGTTCATTCCGGTGATCTCGCCGATCGGCTTCGGCGAGGACGGCCTGTCGTACAACATCAACGCAGACCTCGTCGCGGGCAAGCTGGCCACGGTGCTGAACGCCGAGAAGCTGCTGATGATGACCAACATCCCCGGCGTGATGGACAAGGACGGCAACCTGCTGACCGACCTGTCCGCACGCGAGATCGACGCGCTGTTCGAGGACGGCACGATCTCGGGCGGCATGCTGCCGAAGATTTCGTCGGCGCTCGACGCCGCGAAGAGCGGCGTGAAGTCGGTACACATCGTCGACGGCCGCATCGAGCACTCGGTGCTGCTGGAAATCCTGACCGAGCAGCCGTTCGGCACGATGATCCGCTCGCATTGAGCGCGCGCCGCCCGCCTGCCAGCCCCGGCCTGCCGGCGTCGCTGCGGCGCCGGCGCATCTCCCGCAGCCGGCCGCGCGCAGGCACGCCCGTGTGGCTGTTCGATCTCGACAATACGCTGCACCACGCGTCGCACGCGATCTTTCCCGAGATCAATCGTGCGATGACGCAATACATCATCGACGCGCTGCAGGTCGAGCGCGCCGAAGCCGACCGGCTGCGCATCGGCTACACCGAGCGCTACGGCGCCGCGCTGCTCGGCCTCACGCGCCATCATCCGATCGATCCTCACGATTTCCTGCGCGTGGTCCACACGTTTTCCGACCTGCCCGCGATGGTGCGCGCCGAGCGCGGCCTCGCGCGCATCGTCGCCGCGCTGCCGGGCCGCAAGCTGATCCTGACCAACGCGCCGGAAAACTATGCGCGCGCGGTGCTGCGCGAGCTGGGCATCGAGCGGCTGTTCGAGCGCGTGATCGCGATCGAGCACATGCGCGACCGTCGCACGTGGCGCGCGAAGCCCGACCCTGCGATGCTGCGCCGGACGCTGCGAGCCGCGCATGCGCGGCTCGCCGACGCGATCCTCGTCGAGGATACGCGCGGCCACCTGAAGCGCTACAAGCGTCTGGGCATCGGTACCGTATGGATCACCGGCCACCTGCCCGGTCATCTGCCGGCAACCGGACGCCCTCATTATGTCGACCAGCGCATTCGTTCGTTAAAATCGCTGCGACTGGGCACACGATCGGGGCGACAGAAATGCAGCCGACTTACCCGCAGGACCAAGCCGTAACGGAAGGCCAGGCCACACCCTCTCGCCCGCGTCCGAAGCCGGGCGAGCGGCGCGTGATGATCCTGCAGACGCTCGCCGCGATGCTCGAGGCCCCGAAACCCGAGAAAATCACGACCGCCGCGCTCGCGGCCCGGCTCGACGTGTCCGAAGCCGCGCTGTACCGGCACTTCACCAGCAAGGCGAAGATGTACGAAGGGCTGATCGAGTTCATCGAGCAGGCGCTCTTCGGGCTCGTCAACCAGATCGTCGCGAAGGAGCCGAACGGCGTGCTGCAGGCGCGCACGATCGCGCTGACGATGCTCAATTTCGCCGCGAAGAACCCGGGCATGACGCGCGTGCTGACCGGCGAGGCGCTGGTCGGCGAGGACGAGCGGCTGACCGAGCGCGTGAACCAGTTGCTCGACCGCATCGAGGCGACGGTCAAGCAATGCCTGCGGGTCGCGCGCACCGAGGCGAATGCGCCGCACGAGAGCGCGGCGCCGTTCGTGCTGCCGGCCGACTACGATCCCGGCGCCCGCGCGAGCCTGCTCGTCAGCTACGTGATCGGCCGGTGGCATCGGTTCGCGAAGGGTGGGTTTCAGAAACCGCCGGGCGAGCAGGCGGATGCGCATTTGCGGTTGATTCTGCAGTGAACGCCGCTTGATGGCACACCCCGCCGCGCGCCGAAATCCACGCTTCACAATTTCCGCTATACTTTGCCGACTTGCCGCCCCTGGCGGCAGGTCGGAAGCGCGCCGATTTGCTGACTCGATTGCGGGCGCGCGAACCGGCCGGGGTTTGATGCGTCGATGCGTCGCTCCCCCGGTGGGTTCACTACAAATGCGGCTAAAGAGGTCGTCAGCCGCGCACCTTCGCCTCCGCGCATCGCCGACACCGTTTAGCCGCCCAGTCATAAGGCGGAACGAATGGAATCGATCGGCATCGTCGCTCCACAGACCATGCACTTCGCCGAACCGCTGCGCTTGCAAAGCGGCAGCGTGCTCGGCAACTATCAGCTCGTCGTCGAGACGTACGGCGAACTCAACGCCGCGCGCTCGAACGCGGTGCTCGTCTGCCACGCGCTGAACGCGTCGCACCACGTCGCCGGCGTCTATGCGGACGATCCGCGCAGCACCGGCTGGTGGGACAACATGGTCGGCCCGGGCAAGCCGCTCGACACCAACCGCTTCTTCGTGATCGGCGTGAACAACCTCGGGTCGTGCTTCGGCTCGACGGGCCCGATGAGCGTCGATCCGTCGACCGGCAAGCCGTACGGCGCCAAGTTCCCGGTGGTCACCGTCGAGGACTGGGTGCACGCCCAGGCGCGCGTCGCCGACGCGTTCGGCATCGAGCGCTTCGCGGCCGTGATGGGCGGCAGCCTCGGCGGGATGCAGGCGCTTGCATGGAGCCTGATGTATCCCGAGCGCGTCGCGCACTGCATCGACATCGCGTCGACGCCGAAGCTGTCCGCGCAGAACATCGCGTTCAACGAGGTCGCGCGCTCGGCGATCCTGTCCGATCCCGATTTCCACGGCGGCGACTATTACGCGCACAACGTCAAGCCGAAGCGCGGCCTGCGCGTGGCGCGGATGATCGGTCACATCACGTACCTGTCCGACGACGACATGGCCGAGAAATTCGGCCGGGCGCTGCGCCGCGCGGACGGCGCGCTCGACGCGTACAACTTCAGCTTCGACGTCGAGTTCGAGGTCGAGTCGTACCTGCGCTACCAGGGCGACAAGTTCGCCGACTACTTCGACGCGAACACCTACCTGCTGATCACGCGCGCGCTCGACTACTTCGATCCGGCCAAGGCGTTCGACGGCAACCTGACGGCCGCGCTCGCGCATACGCAGGCGAAGTACCTGATCGCGAGCTTCTCGACCGACTGGCGCTTCGCGCCCGCGCGCTCGCGCGAGATCGTGAAGGCGCTGCTCGACAACAAGCGCACGGTCAGCTACGCGGAAATCGATGCGCCGCACGGCCATGATGCGTTCCTGCTGGACGACGCGCGCTATCACAACCTGATCCGCGCGTATTACGAACGAATCGCCATCGAGGTGGGAGCATGAACCAGCAAGCGCTGAATTCCCTGTCCGCGCGCGCGGACTTCCGCACGATCGCACGCTGGGTCGAGCCGCGCTCGAGCGTGCTCGACCTCGGCTGCGGCGACGGCTCGCTGCTCGCGCTGCTGATGGAAGAACTGGACGTGACCGGCTACGGGATCGAGCTGAACGACGCGGGCGTGCTCGCGAGCGCGAAAAACGGCATCAACGTGATCCAGCAGAACCTCGAGGACGGCCTGCGCCTGTTCGAGGATCACAGCTTCGACATCGCGATCCTGTCGCAGACGCTTCAGACGATCCACCAGACCGCCGCGATCCTGCGCGAAACCGCGCGCGTCGGGCGCGAATGCATCGTGTCGTTCCCGAACTTCGGCTACTGGGCGCACCGGCTGTCGGTGCTGCGCGGCCGGATGCCGGTGTCGAAGTCGCTGCCTTATCAGTGGCACAACACGCCGAACGTGCGGGTGCTGACGATCAAGGATTTCGAGGCGCTCGCGCCCGAAGTCGGCGTCACGATCCTCGACCGCGTCGTGCTGCACGAAGGCCAGCCGATTCGATGGGGAGCGAACTGGCGTGGTAGTCTTGCTGTCTATCGCGTCAAGCGCAGCTGAGCCGGGGAGCCGTTGACGGAAGATCCGGCCCGCCCACGCGCGCGGCCGCCCCACCTTCGCCGGCCGCGCCGCCCGCGCTGCCGCCGCCTTCAGTCAACGCTACCCAGTTCCAGTCCATGTCGAAAACGCCACACGAGGCGCCCGCACTCACCGCTCACGAGGATCACCCCGGCTGGCGCGCCTATCTGAACAAGCACATGCTGATCTGCGTGTTCCTGGGCTTCACGTCGGGTCTGCCCCTGTTCACGCTCGTCTACCTCGTGCAGGCATGGCTGCGCTCCGAGGGCGTGAACCTGAAGGAGATCGGCCTGTTCGCGCTGATCCAGTTCCCGTACACGTGGAAGTTCCTGTGGGCGCCGCTGATGGACCGCTACATCCCGCGGCTGCCCGGCTGGCGGCCGGGCCGCCGGCGCGGCTGGCTGCTGCTCACGCAGGTGCTGGTCGCCGGCGCGATCGCCGCGCTCGGCTTCGTGTCGCCGCGCGACTCGATCTGGACGGTCGCCGCGCTCACGACGCTCGTCGCGTTCTTCGGCGCGAGCGCCGACATCGTGATCGACGCGTACCGCCGCGAACTGCTGCGCGACACCGAGCAGGGCCTCGGCAACGCGGTGCACGTGAACGCGTACAAGCTTGCCGCGCTGATTCCCGGCTCGCTGGCGCTGATCCTGTCCGACCACATGCCGTGGGACGCCGTGTTCGCGATCACCGGCGCATTCATGCTGCCGGGCATCCTGATGACGCTCGTCGTGCGCGAGCCGGAAGTGGCGGGCGCGCCGCCGCGCAACCTGCGCGACGCGATCGTGCTGCCGTTTCGCGAATTCATCCAGCGCGACGGCTGGGCCGGCGCGCTGCTCGTCGTCGCGTTCATCTTCCTGTTCAAGATCGGCGACACGATGGCCACCACGCTGTCGACGTCGTTCTTCCTCGACATCGGCTTCACGCGCACCGAAATCGGCATCGTCGCGAAGACCACCGCGCTCGTCGCGAGCGTCGCCGGCGGCATCATCGGCGGCATCTGGCTCGTGAAGATCGGCATCGGCCGCGGGCTGTGGATCTTCGGCGCGCTGCAGATGGTGTCGACGCTCGGCTTCGCATGGCTCGCGCAGCTCGGCCCCGGCTCGCCCGTGCTCGCGATGCTGTACGACTTCACCGTGTCGACCAGCCACGCGATCGCGGCCGCGCTGTCGGTGTTCGGCATCGCCGTCACGCCGCAATTCAGCCCGATGACGGTCGCGCTCGCGATCGTCTACGGCTTCGAAACCTTCACGACCGGGCTGACGATGGCCGCGTTCGTCGCATACATCGCGAGCACGACCGATCCGCGCTACACGGCCACGCAGTTCGCGCTGTTCACGAGCCTGGCCTCCGTGCCGCGCACGCTCGCGTCGGCGGCGAGCGGCTTCATCGTCGCGAAGATCGGCTGGTTCGACTACTTCATCGTGTGCACCGCGCTCGCGATTCCCGGCATGCTGCTGCTGTTCAGGATCGCGCCGTGGAACGGTGCCGCGCGCAACGGCGAGGCGAGCCGTGCGCGGTAACCGCCTGCGCCGTCTCGCACGCGTGGCGGCCGCGTTGGGCGTCGGCGCCGCGGCGCTCGCCGCGCACGCGAGCGACACCGGCGCGACGGCCGCGGGCTCCGCGCC
>NZ_JAIZQG010000002.1:0-920784 GCF_020419965.1 Burkholderia sp. AU39826 | reverse complement strand
TGATCACGCCGCTGCCGGGCGCGACGCCGACCGTACCGGGTTCGTGCACGCTGCCGTTGCCGGGCATCATGGCCGCGGTGGTCGACGAGACGGGCCAGGACGTGCCGAACGGGCAAGGCGGGATTCTGGTCGTCAAGCGCCCGTGGCCCGCGATGATCCGCACGATCTGGGGCGACCCGGAGCGCTTCAAGAAGAGTTACTACCCGGAAGAACTCGGCGGCACGCTTTATCTGGCCGGCGACGGCACGGTACGCGACAAGGAGACCGGCTACTTCACGATCATGGGCCGGATCGATGACGTGCTGAACGTATCGGGCCACCGGCTCGGCACGATGGAGATCGAATCGGCGCTGGTGTCGCATGAACTCGTGGCCGAGGCGGCGGTGGTCGGCCGCCCGGACGACACGACGGGCGAGGCGGTCGTGGCATTCGTGGTGCTGAAGCGTTCGCGCCCGGAAGGCGACGAAGCCGCGGCGCTCGCGAAGGCGCTGCGCGACTGGGTCGGCAAGCAGATCGGGCCGATCGCGAAGCCGAAGGACATCCGCTTCGGCGACAACCTGCCGAAGACGCGCTCGGGCAAGATCATGCGGCGCCTCTTGCGCTCGCTCGCGAAGGGCGAGGCGATCACGCAGGATACGTCCACGCTCGAGAATCCGGCCATCCTCGAGCAGCTCACCGAAGTGCGCTGAGCGCCTGCCGGTTGCGCGTCACGCGCGCGAGCCCCTGCGCGGCAATCCCGATTGCCCGCGCAGGGGCTTTTTGCTACATAACGGCATGACCGTTCCGACCCGTTCGGCGCCTGCTGCGCCACCTCCCGTTCCCGCGCCGCTCGCGCGTGCGCACGCACGCTACTGGCGCTTCAACGTCGCGCTGATCGCGGTGCTGATGGTGATCGGTTTCGCGGTGTCGTTCATCGTGCCGTTCTTCGGGCCCGCGCTCGCCGGGGTTCGCTTCGCCGGCTTCAGCCTGCCGTTCTATGTCGGCGCACAGGGCGCGATTCTCGTGTACCTCGTGCTGATCGTCGTCTACATCGGGCTGATGCAGCGCGCCGACCGCACGCTGCGCCGCGCGTACGACGAGCATGCGGCGCGCGCCGGCCATGCGAACGGCGGGCGCTGATTCATGCTGACACATCGACTGATACGCGCGTACGCGCTCTATACGCTCGGGTTTCTCGGTTTCGTGCTGCTGATGTGGCGGATCGAGCGCGCGACGGGCTCGGGCGTGTGGATCGGCTACGTGTTCCTGTTCGTGCCGATCGCCGTGTACGCGGTGATCGGGTTGTTGTCGCGCACGTCCGATCTCGTCGAGTACTACGTGGCCGGGCGGCGCGTGCCGTCCGCGTTCAACGGGATGGCGACGGCGGCCGACTGGCTGTCGGCCGCGTCGTTCATCGGCCTGGCAGGCTCGCTCTACGCGACCGGTTACGACGCACTCGCGTACGTGATGGGCTGGACGGGCGGGTTCTGCCTCGTCGCGTTCCTGCTCGCGCCGTATGTGCGCAAGCTCGCGCGCTACACGATTCCCGATTTTCTCGGCACGCGCTTTTCCAGCACGGCCGTGCGCGCGCTCGCGGCCGGCGCGGCGATCCTGTGTTCGTTCGTGTACCTGGTCGCGCAGATCCAGGGGATTGGCCTGATCGCGACGCGCTTCATTGGGGTCGATTTCGCGATCGGCATCTTCTGCGGGCTCGCGGGCATTCTCGTGTGCTCGTTTCTCGGCGGGATGCGCGCGGTCACGTGGACCCAGGTCGCGCAGTACATCATCCTGATCAGCGCGATCCTGATTCCGGTGTCGCTGATCGCGATGAAGAACGGGCTCGGCCCCGTGCCGCAGTTCAATTACGGCAAGCTGATGGAGCGCGTCGCGGCGCGCGAGGCGCAGGTGCGCGACGCGCGCGACGAGCAGCAGGTGCGCGATGCATACCGCCGGCAAGCCGCGGCCATCCAGACGCGGCTCGACCGGTTGCCGGCGTCCTATGCGGACGCGCGCCGGCATCTCGTCGACCAGCTTGCGGACCTGCGGCGCCACAACGGGCCGCTGCGCGAGATCAGCCAGCGCGAGCGCGAGCTGGCCGATTTCCCGCGCGATCCGGCGGCGGCGCGCGTGGCGTGGACGCAGGCGCGCGACGACCTGCTCGCGCGTGCCGAGCCGCCCGTGCCGATGCACGAGCCGTTTCCGGCCGCGAGCGAAGACGAACGCAAGCCGCGCGAGCGGAATTTCCTCGCGCTGCTGCTGTGCCTGTCGCTCGGTACCGCGAGCCTGCCGCACATCCTGACGCGCTACAACACGACCACGTCGGTTGCGTCGGCACGGCGCTCGGTCGGCTGGACGCTGTTCTTCATCGCGCTGTTCTACCTGAGCGTGCCTGTGCTCGCGGTGCTGATCAAGTACGAGATCCTCGCGAATCTCGTCGGGCGGCCGTTCGCCGAATTGCCGGGGTGGGTCACGCAGTGGCATCACTTCGAGCCCGACCTGATCAGCGTCGTCGAGGTGATTCGCGACGGCATCGTGCACTGGTCGGAAATTCAGATGCAGCCGGACATGGTCGTGCTGGCCGCGCCGGAAATCGCGGGGCTGCCGTACGTGGTGTCGGGGCTGATCGCGGCCGGTGCGCTGGCCGCGGCGCTGTCGACCGCGGACGGGCTACTGCTGACGATCGCGAATGCACTGTCGCACGACGTCTACTACTGCATGGTGGCGCCCGATGCGTCGAGCCAGCGGCGCGTGACGATCTCGAAGGTGCTGCTGCTCGGGGTGGCGCTGTTCGCGTCGTATGTCGCGTCGCTCAATACCGGAAAGATCCTGTTTCTCGTCGGCGCCGCGTTTTCTCTGGCGGCGTCGAGCTTCTTTCCGGTGCTGGTGCTGGGGGTGTTCTGGAAGCGCACGACGACGCGTGGCGCGATTGCGGGGATGGTGACGGGGTTGGCGGTGTGCGTGTACTACATCGTGTCGACGTATCCGTTCTTCACGCAACTGACCGGGTTCGCCGGGCGCACGTGGTTCGGGATCGAGCCGATCAGTTCAGGCGTGTTCGGGGTGCCGGCGGGGTTTGCGGTGGCGATCGTGGTCAGTCTGTGCGACAGGCGGCCGGATGAGTATACGCGGGCGTTGGTGGATTACATTCGGCATCCGTGAGGGGGCGGGGCGATGTATGACGTGTCGGCGGTCCCAAAATGAAAAGCCCCTGATTCCTAGGGAAATCAGGGGCCTCACGTATTCTGGCGGAGAGAGGGGGATTCGAACCCCCGATAGGCGATTAACCTATACACGCTTTCCAGGCGTGCGACTTAAACCACTCATCCATCTCTCCGGAAGACCGAGAGTATAGCAAACTCTGGCGGCAGCCCGCCACTCCCTTCCGCGCCCGTCGGAAAATCGTCGATCCATACCGAGCGCGCGACGCCCTGCGTCAGATCGTGACGACCCGTACGACCGGTTCGCTACATCGGACACGGAACGTCCCGGTTCGAAAGAATGTGAACTGTAGAGTCCGTTCGGACGCTTCGCAAAAAGGATTCTAAATCCTGTCAAAAAGCCGTCACCAAGCCGACAAATTTGTTATGCTCGCCGAAAATCAGACGGGCGGCACTCCCAGGACGGACCAGCGGGCGTGATTGCTTGCCGAACAACGAAGTCAAACAAAATCCTGAGAGTCACGCTGTGAATACAGCCGAATTGCTGCGCACGTTTGCGTCCGGGGTGGTCGATCAGAACAATCGGCCGGTTCGCATGAACTGGGGGGCCGCCCAGAAAACGCTCGAGCAGGTGCTTGCGCTCCAGTATGCCGATATCCGCGAAGGGTTGATGACGGGCATCGAGGGGCATCTGACCTGCGTGTCGTCACGGGCCGATCTTCCGATCCGCGGCTTCATCGGGCTGCCGGTCTCCGTCGAGATGACGACCGATCGCGGGCGTCTCCATACCATCAACGGCATTGTCACCGACGTTCGCACCGGACAATCGGACGGTTCACTGACCTGCTACCAGCTGACGATTCGCGACGTGCTGTCCGTGATGGAGCGACGGACCAATTCGCGGTTGTTTCGGTCGAAGAGCCTGCCCGACATCCTGGGTGTGCTGCTTCAGGAATGGCGCCAGCGCAGCTCGGCGCTCGCGGGCGCATTCGAATTCGACCTGTCCGGTCTGCAAGCCGAGCGTTACCCCGCGCGGGAACTCACACGGCAGGTCAACGAGTCGGACGCGCACTTCATTCGGCGCCTGTTGCGACGGGAGGGAGCGACCGTATTCGTCAAGGCGGGCAAGGCCGGGGAGCGGGCGAGCGGCAATGCGCACGACACGCCGGTGCATACGCTCGTCTTTGCCGACGACTCGATGAAGTTGCCGCAGACGGCCGCCGGCACCATCCGCTACCACCGTGACGCCGCCACCGAAGAGCGCGACTCGATCACGCTGTGGGCGACGAGCCGCCGGTTGATTCCGGGCAAGATCGTCCGGCCGACGTGGGACTACAAGAGCGGCCGGATGTCCCAAACCGAGCAGGCGACGATCGTCGATCAGGGCGACAGTGGCAACGACCTCGGGCATTTGCTGGCCGACGTCGTGATCGATATCCCGCACGCCGGGGATTCGTCGTCCGATCTCGACCGAATCGGCAAGGACCGGATGCTGGCGCATGAACTGCGCGCCGAATCCGTCGACGGCGTGAGCAACGTGCGTGATCTGGCCGTCGGTCACTGGTTTGCGCTCGCGGAGCATCCGCAACTCGACACGTTGCCGGCCGAACAGCGGCAGTTTGTCGTCACGTCGCTTCATCATTGCGTGCGAAACAATCTGCCGAAGGAACTGAACGAGCGCGCGCAATCGCTGTTCGCGGCAAGCCGCGTGCTGTTCAACGCGGTGCCGACCGACGTGAGCGGCAAGCCGGGCGACGAAAGCGACAGGCGCTACGAGAACACGTTCTCGTGCGTGCGGCGCGGCGTGCCGCTGACGCCTGCCTACGATCCGCACGTCGACCTGCCGCCCGTGCATCCGATGACGGCCGTCGTCGTCGGGCCGGAGGGCGAGGAGGTGTTCTGCGATGAAATGGGCCGCATCCGGGTGCGGATCCAGGGGCTGAGCGCGGACGATCATGCGCACGCGCAGGGTGCCGGCACGAGCGGCACGCCGTCCGACAGCGCACCGGTGCGCGTCGCCTGCGCGCTAGCCGGGCCGAGTTTCGGCGCGAATACGTTGCCGCGCGTCGGCATGGAAGTGCTGATCGGCCATATCGGCGGCGATCCGGACCGGCTCGTCGTGATGGGTGTGCTGGCCAATGGGCCGAACATGCCGGCGACCTTCAGTCATACCGGCGCGCTGCCGGGCAACCGCTATCTTTCCGGCACGAAGACGAAGGAAATCAAGGGGCAGCGGTACAACCAGATCCGCTTCGACGATACGCCCGGGCAGATCAGCAGCCAGTTGGCGAGCGAGCATGCGTACAGTCAGCTGAACCTCGGCTATCTGACGCAGCCGCGCGACAACGGGCAGGGGGCGGCGCGCGGCGAAGGCGCCGAATTGCGCAGCGATGCGCACGTGGCGATTCGAAGCGGCAAGGCGATGCTGATTTCGGCCTGGGAGCGGCTGCGCGCCAGTGACGGCCACCTCGCGCGGGACGAGTATCTGCAACTGATGCAGGAATGCGTCGAGCTGTTCAAGAGTCTCGGCGACTATGCGGGCCAGCATCAGGGCGTCGCGCCCGACACGCAGCCGCACGATGCACTCGTGACCACGGTGAAAGGCTGGCCGAATGGCGAGGCGTCCGGCGGCGGTGAGTCGTCAGGCGCGCCGATGGCCGCGATCGGCATCACCGCACCGGCCGGCATCAGCATGGCGACGCCGAAGACCGTGACGACCCATGCGGGCGGCAACGTCGATGTCGTCGCGCAGAACCACCTGCAGTACACGAGCGGGCAGCGGATCAACCTGCAGGCCGGGCACGGTGTCGCGATGTTTGCGCACAGCGAAGGCGTGTCGGCAATCGCCAACCAGGGGAAAGTTGCGCTGCAGAGCCAGAACGACGACACGCAGATCGATTCGGCGAAGAACATCCAGATGACGGCGGGCGGCGGCAAGCTCGCGGGCATGGCCAGCGAGCAGGTCGTGTTCGTGACGTCGGGCGGCGCGTATCTGAAGCTGCATGGCGGCGATATCGAGCTCGGGTGTCCGGGGAGTTTCACCGTCAAGTCCGCGTCGCATACGTGGGCCGGGCCGGCGAGCATGAGCGCCGACTTTCCGAAGTTCGACCAAGGCTCGCTGGGGCGCGTGCCGAAGCTGGTACGCGCCACGGACGGGCAGCCGGTCGAGGGCATGGAAGCCGAGGTGCGAAAGGCGTCGGGCGAATTGATCAAGGGGAAGACCGACGCGCAAGGCAAGCTGGCGCCGGTCAGCAGCGATCAGTTCGAACAATTGGCGGTTCGCTTTTTCAAGTCCAGAACCTGAGCTGAGTCTTCAAGAAAAACAACATGTTCAACTACAACTTTGCGCAGAACCCGGGCGGGCAACCGTCGACGGACGACCCGTCGCAGACTTCGGTGGGCGGTGGACTGGGGACGACACTGTTCAACCGCAACGACCTCGAGTGCGTGATGCAGATGCCGTTGCCGGGCGTCGTCATTTTCGTGCACGGGGTGAATTCGGAAGGGGAATGGTTCAAGGACGCCGAGAAAGGGTTGTGTGCCGGATTGAACCGGCGCATGGGGCGTTATGACGATCAACTGTTCCATTGGGGGCCGGTGGCCGGGCAGATGACGCCGGTCAGCTATATCGAAAGCCTGACGCCAGACGGTTTCCTGAATCCGGACATGTCGTCGAAGACGTACATCAAGCCCGATCCGTCCTTTTCGCCCGTCATCCACTTTCGGTGGGGCTATGCCGCGAACGCGGAGGAGCTGAAGGAGTATGGCGACAAGATCATGCTCAACGAAAAGAATTACTGGGGCGGTGGCCCGTTCGCGGGCGGGTGTACGAGTTTGCCGGATCTGTGGAACGACGGGTTGAACGATCGGCTTTTCCTGTGGCTGACCGTCCAGCACATGAATGGCATCGGCAATCGAAAAATCTACTCCACGCCACCGCGCACTTACGGTGTGCTTGGCGCGCTGCGGCTTGCACGCCTGGTCGAGTCGATCCGCAAGCGGCAGGCCGACGCGCCGATCACGATCGTGTGCCACAGCCAGGGAAACATGATCGGCCTTGCCGCTGCATTCCTTGGAGACCGCTTGCCCGAGGTGACGGATCAATGGGGCAAGAAAGGGCGCTGCGTCGCCGATACCTATGTTCTCGCCAATCCCCCGTACAGTCTCGTCGAGGCCAACATGACCGACTCGTGGGCCCAGCGCGGGGTGCGCGACAAGAACGGGCACGTGGGGCGCGAGACCTATGTCGCGCGCAAGGAAACGCTGAGGGAGTACTTCGACATCCTGCGTGCCCGGGCCGAGCTCGAGATGCCTGCGGAGGATCTGGATCGCGCAATGGAAAACGCAAGACCGTCGAAGAACGGCGGCAAACCGTATAGTGCAGCCAAGGACCGCGAGGCGCACGGGTTGTACCAGAAAAACACGTACGGCAGAGTGACGCTGTACTGTTGCCCGCACGATCAGGTCATTTCGGCCTTGACCGTTCAGGGAATCGGCTGGCGCGGGATGAGTGTCGACGAGATCAGTGCGACGAACGGGTGGGGTGTTTTCTCGCAGCGCGTGTTCGCGTCGAATTTCGAGGTGGGCGGAGAGAACAAGCTCTATCGGTATTGGCAGGATGACTGGCGCAAGGACAAGAACCAGAAGGAGGGTTTCTGGTATCCGCCGTCACCACCCGCACGGTATGGTCTTGGACGAGGCACGCATTCCAATGAAGGGTGGATCGCGAAGTTTTTCACGATTGCAACGAGCCCGGCTCTTTACCTGTTCAATTTGACTAACATGGCGGTCAATGCCGATCCGCCGAAAGACTGGGAAATCCCGATTACGGCACCGATGCTCGACAAGGAGACTCGCTTCCTTCCGCAGGCGTTGCGCTACGACAAACCGTCGGGCGCTTGCGATGCGCAGGGGAAACAGATTGAGGAAGGGCGCTTCAACGAGAGTTACGATCCGCCGTCGGCTGCGCGCGATGCCAAGAAGGAGAGCAAGCGCGATGACGATCCGTACGACAACTTCGACGCGAAGTCGGAAAAATTCAAGACTGAGGGTGATGCGCTGAAAGCGCAGGGCGATGCGGCGTCCGAGGCTGCGCAGCGGTATGAGGATCATTCGATTCTTCGCATGGAAGCGCGGAGATCCGGAAATCGTCGCTGGGTCGACAAGGATGGAAATGTGGTCGGGGAGGACAATCCGGGGGCAGCGAGTGCTGACTATACGGAATGGCGGAACAAGGAGATATTTCAGATTCTGAACGGCGGGGACAAGAATAACCCCACCAACCATTCGACCATCATGACCAACAAGGACCATGCTGAAAAGGCGTTGGCTTATGATGTTGCAATTGGGCTTTGCTATCTGACGGAGGGTGACTTTGCAGATCTCAGAAAGCAGGCGGATTGGCGATTTTTGAATGGATTGGTGAGGGATGGTCAAAATGAATTATTTGCAGAATATATAAAAAAGGGAAAATATAAGGACATGTTCTTGCATAAATGGGTTAAAAATGATCCGGTCGCAAGCATGCCCGAAAAAATCTACGACGAGCGTGATGGAGGATTTTTCCTGCGGCTGGGGAGTGCGCTATGAAGGTGATTGTTGCCACCTGGCAGCGGCGATTTGGATTGGCGATTTTCGTCATGCTGTTGGCTGCGATCGTGTTGTATGCAACGATGACGCTGCCGAGTAGTGCATCTGCCGAAAACTCAAGTGCAGGAGATCTGATGAAGAGAATGGTGCTGGTTCCTGGATTGGTGGCTGTGTTGGTATTTGTGTTTTCGACCATGTTTGCGACGTCGAGTGCCGCGGCTGCGACACCACGCACCGTGGGCGACGCTGAACCAAAAAGTGACCCCGTGAAGCCTTTTGTGGCACAAGTCGTTGGCCTTGAATGGCTCAACCCTCTGCAACGCCGGGATTATCCGGCGGAGTGGCAGTTATTATGGACATTGGGTCTGGTTTCTGCGAACAAGAATGACGATATGGTGCGCGCCAATCCTAAAAAGTACTCTGCCGTTCGAGCGATCTCAATCATCGCGGATGGCAGCTCAGGACGCGAATCATTTGGTGGATTTTACGAGAAATATATCGACGAGTTACTCGTATTGTTCCGTATTAGATATTTTACAGATTCTAATTATTTCTACACCGTAAAGCCTGGTGATAGAGGTCGATGGCGTGAGTTGGCTGGTGTGCATGTTGAATTGGCAATTCCTGGTGGCCGTCTTGATCCCATCAAGGCAAAGGCGTATTTGCGTGATCAGATAATCAGCACGTTCGAGATCGGAAATTCATCGGCAAAAGACCTGTGGAGCCACGACACACCGCCGGACGTGCATGTGACATCGGGACAGGGGAATGCCGGCTTCACGTCGCTGAACGCGGCGCTGGACTATCTGGCCGCCCACCCCGACAAAAGCGCGTGGGTGATGAACTGGGATGCACCGAGCTTCCCGCCGAACGACGAACAGATCAACGAGAACATGGTGGTGCTGTTCCTCGCCGGCCCCGACCTGAAGACCGAGCGTGAGCCGCTGGCCTGGATCGGCAAGGCTGCACGAAGCAACGTCAAGGATTTCGAGGCAAAGCAAGGCGCGAGCCGTGCGGTGCAGGCATGGAAGTCGACGATCGATACGGCGGCGAGTAATGCTGGCGTGCCGGTGTCGTCGTTGAATTACATCGTGCACGACGCGGGCAAGGGCAGCGATGCTGCATCGGCACGCATTGCCTCACTGTCGCAGACGCTGACAGAAGTTCTGCCGGAATACGATTTCCGCACGCAGACCTTCAATACATCGGCGTTGCTCGGTGACATGGGTGCCGGCGCGGCGCTGACCGATGTGGCGCTGGCGATCGGCCGCGCGAATCACCTCGGTGGAAATGTGCTCGTAGCCGGAACGACCGACGCCGAGCATCCGACGGCCGTGGTGGTGGTTGCGCCGTCGAAGCTGACACCGATCGATCCCGGCAAGGACTGGTTCCGCGCACGCGGGGAGAACAACGCGTACTTGCCGTGGTGGGGCCGCCGTCACGACGCGCGTCCGGCTCCGCAAGGCTATTCGGAATAAGGAACACGCATGCGCGGAATCATTCGGGTCGGCGACGCAACGAGCCACGGCGGTCAGGTCGTGACCGGCAGCACAGTCAGCGAAGTGATGGGGCGGCCGGTCGCGCGGCTCGGTGATGCGTGTGTCTGTCCGATTACGGGACATCAGGCCTGCTTTATCGCCGAAGGCGATCCGCAGGTCATCGTCGACGGGAAGCCGGCCGCATTCGATGGTCACAAGACATCGTGTGGCGCGACGCTGATTTCGAGTCTGGCGTCGTCCGGACGGGAATGAATTATCGGACCGGCGCTCGGGATTGGTCGGCTCGATCGGGAATATTCATGCACTGTTTCACGCTTGCCAGACGCATCGGGTGCGTCTCGATCCTCGTGGCGACACTCGTGTCGGGTTCGCCGTTGCGGGCCGAGACGAGCGCCACATCGGCGCAATCTGTCGAAGGTGCATCTGCCGCGCCATTTCTTGCTCAAGTTGTCGGACTTGAATGGCTCAATCCGCTGCAGCGTCGTGACTATCCGACCGAGTGGCAATTGCTGTGGACGCTCGGGTTGGTGAAACCGAACGCCAACGACGACATGGTGCGGACAAACCCCAAAAAATACTCGACCTTGCAGGCGGTTTCCATCGTCGCGGACGGGCGGTGGGGGCGCGAGTCGTTCGTAGGTTTCTACAAGAAATATATTCGCGAACTTCTTGTGTTGTTTCGGACGCGCTACGTGATGAACCCCGATTATTTTTACACCATCGGCTCGAAGTACAAGCGGGAGTGGCGTGAACTGGCCGGGGTGCGTGTCGAACTCGCACTTCCTGCCGGCCGTCTCGACCCGGTCGCTGCCGGCGCGTTCTTGCGCGACGAAATGGTCAATGCGTACGAAATCGGCAATCCGTCCGCAAAAAATCTATGGAGCAGCGATACGCCGCCCGATGTGCGCGTGACGTCGGGCCACGGCAATGCCGGCTTCGCGTCGCTGAACGCCGCGCTGGACTACCTGGCCGCGCATCCCGACAAAAGCGTGTGGGTGATGAACTGGGACGCGCCAGGTTTTCCCCCGCAGGACGAACAGATCAACGAGAACATGGTGGTGCTGTTCCTCGCCGGCCCGGCTCTGAAGACCGAGCGCGAACCGCTGGCATGGATCGGCAAGGCGGCGGAAGGCAACGTCGAGGATTTCGACGCGAAGCAGGGCGGCAGCCGGGGAGGGCAGGCATGGAAGTCGACGATCGATGCGGCGGCAGGCAATGCGGGCGTCGCTGTCTCGTCGCTGAACTACGTTATTCACGATGCGGGCAAGGGCAGCGCTGCCGCGTCGGCAAGGGCCGCGTCGCTTTCGCAAGGGCTCGCGCAAGCCGCGCCGGAAAGCGACCTCCGCGACGCGACCTTCAACACGTCGGCACTGCTCGGTGACATGGGCGCCGGCGCGGCGCTGACCGATGTGGCGTTGGCGATCGGCCGCGCAAACCATCTCGGCGGAAACGTGCTCGTGGCGGGGACGACCGACGCCGAGCATCCGACGGCCGTGGTCGTGGTTGCGCCGTCGAAGCTGACACCGATCGATCCCGGCAAGGACTGGTTCCGCGCACGCAGGGAGAACAACGCGTACTTGCCGTGGTGGGGCCGCCGTCACGATGCGCGCCCGGCGTCGCAAGGCTATTCGTACTAGGGCGCGACGCAAGGGCTCGCGTTAAGCGATCTGTAACAATCAGCGGAATGGCGAGCGCTTAATACTTTCAAAATACTTTCCATTTCTCTTTGCCGACGTGCCCCGAGGAACCCGGATTCGTGCTCCATCAAGGCGCTTGTCCTGACGTTGCCGGAGGCAGTGTCGGAATTTCCGCCGCATATATTACAAAAAGTATGGAAAATGAAAGATTGGCCCGGCTTGACGCGCCGCACCGTCGCCCTTTATTGTCCGTCTGCCGCCCGTGAGAGAGCACCGACGGCAATCGCGGAAGCGCGCCTCGCGCGCACGACAACACGTAGCAAAAAGCAGAAAAGGAAACGGGGTAGCCACATGAAGCCGCTATTCGACGACAAGCAATCCGATGCGGTCAGCGATCGTCCTTCCCCCCCGCCTTCGTCACCCGTCGCCGTGCCAGCCGCCGTCGCCAACGCTGCCCACGTCGTCGCGCCGGCCGCGCAGCCCACGGAACACGCGCGCCTGATCACCGTCGACGAGATCGACCAGCTCGGCGCGACGCAGGGCACGCGGATCGCCGCCTTCTCCCAGCAGATTCTTGCGAGCGTCCGGGCCTCGGACGCCGACCAGTTCGGCGACAAGCTCAACGAGCTGATCGCGACCGCGAAAGGGCTCGACCCGCGCGGCGCCGACAAGGGCGGGCTGCTCACGCAGGTCACGCGGCTGTTCCGCTCGACCAAGGAAAAGCTGCTGTCGCAATATGAATCGGTGAGCAAGCGGATGGACACGCTCGTCGTCGAGCTCGAAAACCATGCGCAGCGCCAGAAGGCCGGCATCGACGAGCTCGAGCGGATGTACAACGACAACTACGCGCTGCACAAGGAACTCGCGCAGTCGAAGGCGCACGGCGAAACGGCGCTCGCGGCGCTGCGCGCGCATCTGGCGGCCGGCCAGCAGCCGGCGGACGACGCATTCGCCGCGCAGCGCCTGCTCGACGTGAAGCGCAAGGTCGACGCGCTCGAAAGCAAGCTCGACGATCTCGACCGCGCGATGCTGATGTCGAAGCAGCTCGCGCCGCAGATCCGGATGGAGCAGGACCAGAAACGCACGCTGACGTCGAAATTCATGACGATCAAGACCGTGCTGATCCCCGCGTGGACCAACGCATTCGCGCTCTACCTCGAACAGCTCAGCACGAAGCGCGCGGCGGCGCTCGCGAACGCGACGTACGACGCGGCCGACGAGGCGATCCGCGCGCAGGCCGACCTGAATCGCCAGAACGCGCAGGAAGTCGCGAAGCTCGGCCAGCGCCCGGTGATCTCGACCGACACGTTCGAATACGCGCAGCAGCAGCTGTTCGGCGCGTTCGACGACATCACGCAGATCATCGCCGACGGCCGCCGCCAGCGCGAGCAGGACGCGCCGCGCCTGCGCCAGCTCGAACAGGACCTGATCACCCGATTTGCTCCGAAGCAGAACTGACAACCAAGAAACCTGAGAGAACACCGCATGATTACGCTTGAGAAACGCGCGGCGAAGGTCGCGATCGTCCTCGAAAAACGTCAGATCCTGAAGCCGCCCGTCGTGCGCGTCGGCGCGGCGCTCGACATCTCGGGCTCCGCGAAGCCGCTGTACCAGTCGGGCGTGATCCAGGAGACGCACGACCGGATCCTCGGCATCGCGCTGAAGTTCGACGACAACGGCGAAGTCGATACGTGGACCTTCACCGAAGGCTACGACCGCCTGCCGACCGCGACGCCGGAGAACTACGGTTCGTACATTTCCGATCATGTGCTCAATGCGCGGATCGCCAAGTGGGGCGGCACGCAGTACGCGCCGGTGATGAACGACATCGTCGACTTCTTCTTCCGCGCGCCGGAACCGAAGCGCGAAGAAAAGCGCGGCTTCCTGAGTCGGCTGTTCGGCGGCGCGGACGATACGTCCGCACCGGCCGCTTCGGCGCCCGCGAACGGCCATCTGCCCGCTTGGGTGCTGTTCGTCACCGACGGCCAGAACCCGAAGAACGACCGCAAGCGCGTGCGCCAGCTGCTGGCCGACTCGCAGCATTTCCCGCTGTACTGGTCGCTCGTCGGCGTCGGCGATCCGAGCGAATTCGACTTCCTCGCGGAAGTCGCGAACGAAATGCCGAACGTCGGCTTCCTGCATCTCGAATCGCTCGACCTGAGCGACGAACAGATCTACGAACAGCTGATCACGCAGGAATTCTGCGACTGGGTGCGCGCGAAGTAAGCGTATCCCGCCTACCCATTTTTCGAACTCGATTACCCCATCATGTTGAAAGACTTCAAGATCCCGTTGTCGCTCACGGCGCTCGCGCTGATCGCGGCCTATCTCCTCGGCGGCGTGAAGGACATGCTGATCGTCGCGGTCCTGTGCGTGCTCGAAATTTCGCTGTCGCTCGACAACGCGGTCGTCAACGCGTCGGTGCTCAAGAACTGGTCGGAGAAGTGGCGCAACCGCTTCATGGTGTTCGGCCTGCCGGTCGCGGTGTTCGGCATGCGGCTCGTGTTCCCGCTGCTGATCGTCGCGGTGATCGGCCACATCGGCCTGTGGGACGCGCTGACGCTCGCGATCGAATCGCCGGACAAGTACGCGGCGGTGCTGACGTCCGCGCATCACGAGGTGTCGGCGTTCGGCGGCGCGTTCCTGCTGATGGTGTTCTTCAAGTTCATGCTCGACACCGAGAAGGACGAACACTGGATCGGCTTGCTCGAAGGCCCGATGCGCCATCTCGGCCGCATCACCGCGCTGGAAGTGGCGCTGACGCTCGCGATCGTGATCATCGCGTCGTTCTACGTGCCGGCGGCCGAGCAGGTCAGCTTCCTGCTCGCGGGCGCGTTCGGCGTGATCGGCTTCGTGATCGCGCACGGCGTGGGTGACCTCGTCGGCGGCGAGGACACGGGCACGCGCGTGGTGCGCGAAGGCGTCGCGGGCTTCATGTATCTGGAAGTGCTCGATTCGTCGTTCAGCTTCGACGGCGTGATCGGCGCGTTCGCGCTGTCGAACAACATCTTCCTGATCGCGCTCGGCCTCGGCGTCGGCGCGGCCTACATCCGGGAGATGACGCTCGTGCTGCTGAAGAAGGGCACGCTCGCGCAGTACCGCTTTCTCGAGCACGGCGCGTTCTGGGCGATCGGCGCGCTCGCGACGATCATGTTCCTGGGCGTGAAGTTCGAGGTGCCCGAAGTCGTCACGGGCCTGATCGGCGCGGCGATGATCGCCGCGGCCGTGTGGTCGTCGATCGTCGTGCAGCGCAGGGAAGACCGCGCCGCGGTGGCGGGCAAGTAAGCGCGTCGCGCGGCACGAAAACCATCAACGAAGGGGCTGCTCCATGCGGCCCGGCATCGCCGCCGGCGTAACGGCGGTTCCCGCAGAAGAGGTTCAGATGATCAATTTGTCGAAAGGCGGTCGCGTCAATCTGTCGAAGGAAGCGCCCGGCACGCAGAAATTCCGCATCGGTCTCGGTTGGGACGCGAACGCGACGGACACGGGCACGGATTTCGATCTCGACGTGTCGGTGTTCCTGTGCAAGTACGACGAGCAGAGCAATCCGAAGCTGATCTCGGATCAGCATTTCGTGTTCTACAACAGCGAAGTGCGCACGATGGAGCGCAAGGAAACCTTCATCCAGCCAGGCGACGATTTCCCGAAGCGCGGGATGCCTTCGTCGAAGTGCCTGGGCGTCGTGCATAGCGGCGACAACCGCACGGGCAGCGGCAGCGGCGACGACGAAGTGATCTTCATCGACATGACCAAGCTCGCGGCCGATGTCGAGGAAATCTCCGTGGTCGTGACGATCGACCAGGCCGAAGCGCGCCGCCAGAATTTCGGGCAGGTCCGCAACAGCTATATCCAGATTGCCGACGAGGTGTCGGGTACGGTGATCGCGAAGTATGCGCTCGAGGAAGACTTCTCGATGGAGACGTCGGTGCAGGTCGGCAGCTTCTATCGTCGCGACGGCCACTTCATGTTCAAGGCGGTCGGCGCGGGCTACAACCGCGGCCTCGGCGATTTCGTCCGCGCATACGGCGGCGCGGTCTGACTGGCGGCGGCCCGGCGCGCGGCACGCCGCCGCGCCGGGCAGGAAGCAGCAATGACGAATCCGTCCGACGAGCCGAAGCGGCTCGAGTTCGATACGACGCCCGAGCCTACGCCCGGGCGTCTTGCGTTCGACGCGCCGACGGCGGCCGGTGCGCCGGCGCGGCCCGCCCCGCGGGCGCTCGATCTCGGGCCGGCGCCCGCGTCCGATCGAGCCGTGCGTACGGCGCCGGCCGATGCGGTCGGCCGCGCGTTGTTCGGCGAATCGAACCATCCGCAGCTCGAAGCCTGTTTCCGCGCCGCACAGGCCAGCTTTCCGAATCTCTATCCCGACTACGCACCGCGCATCGAGCGGCATATCCGGCAACTGGTGCCGCTGAAGCTCGCGACGGTCGCGACGATCGGCGACGGTGCGCTGGAGACGGCCGGCAACCTCGTCGAAGCGGTCGCCGCGACGACGCGCGAATTCAACGAGCTCGGCGCGGCCGACATGATGGCCGGGATGCTCGCGCAGGCAACGCGCAAGGCCGGCATGTTCGAACGCTGGTTCGGCGGGGCGTCCAGCCATGTCGACTACCGCGCGGCGCTCGGCGCGCTGAAGCAGTCGCTCGGCTTTTTCCCGCGCCGGACCGAGGAACTCGCCGCGAAGGTTCGCCATGCGGAAGAGAACCTCGTGGTCGTGCTCGCGGCGCTGAGCGCGGTGTCGGACGTCGTGCGGGCGCCGGACGACGCGGGCGTCGAGCGCACGCTGTTCGATCGCCGCAACATCGTCGGGCAGGCCGTCCAGCAGATCCGGATGCAGCCGGCGCAACTGCGCGGGCTCGACGAGCGCGTGACCGATCTGCTGTCGCGCGCCGATCACCTGATGAACGTCGTGCTGCCGGCGGCGCTGGCCGCGCGGCCGCCGCGCTGAGGGAACGATGCGACCGCGCGCTTCGGTGCGCGTGGTCTCGTGTCGGGCGATACGGTTTCGCGCGGGTGGCCGCGACTCTGCTATCTTCCCGGCATCTCACCGCTTTCCCGCCGATTCCCCATGACCGACCGCATCGTCGCCGCCTTCGATTTCGACGGCACCATCACGACCACCGACAGCTTCCGCCATTTCGTCCGCCAGGCGGTCGGCACGCCGCGATTCGCGTGGGCCGGGCTGCGCGCGCTGCCGTGGATCTTCGCGATGAAGGCCGGGCTGCTGTCGCGTGGCGACGCGAAGGCGAAGTTCGCGTCGTTCGCGTTCGGGCCGATCCGCGAAGACGCGCTCGATGCACACGCGCGCACGTTCGTCGACAGTTATCTGCCGAGCCTCGTGCGTCCGGAAATGCTCGAACGCATTCGCGAACATCGCGCGCGCGGGCATGAAGTCGTGCTGGTCAGCGCGTCGCCGTCGCTGTATCTGGAGAAGTGGGCGAAGACGGTCGGCTTCGACGCGGTGCTCTCGACGCGGCTCGCGTTCGAGCGCGGTGTCTTCGCCGGGCGGCTCGACGGCGAGAATTGCTGGGGGCCGCAGAAGGTCGTGCGGTTGCGCGGATGGTGGGGCAACCGGCCGCCGAAGCAGTTGTTCGCGTACGGCGACAGCCGCGGCGACAAGGAAATGGCCGAGCTCGCGAACTGGTCGTGGATTCGCGGGCAGGGGCCGATGCCGCCGATCGGCGATTGACCCCGGCGCTGACGCCGCGCTGACGCCCCGCGCTGCCCGCGTTACGCGTCGGCCTGCGCGTCGCGCGTGCCGCGAGACGGACGATAGGCGCCCCAGCGATTCGCGCGGGCGAACGTGCCGACATCGTTGAAGCGCACGCCGACTTCGCGCAGCGCCGCATGCGCGGTGCGCGCGGTCAGCTGCCGGATGTAGAACGGGTCGCGCACCACGAAGTGATGGATCGCATGCGTGCTGCCGAAATTGAAGCAGAACAACTGAAACGGCAGCATCCACCACGGGTTCAGCACCTGCGTCTGCTGGATCACGTTGCGCGAATCGATGTCGCCGAAGTAATGCATGTTCGAGCTGACGAAGTTGATGCAGAAGCTGCGCAGGAAGTTCGGCCCGAGCCACACCACCGCGAGGAAATCGACGACGCTCATCACGCGTTCGACGACGGCCGGCACCGTCACCGCGTAGCCGAACCCATGCAGTGCGAACAGGCCGACGTGATAGACGATGAACGCGTGCCACAGCGTGTAGTACAGGTGACCGATCGGCATGTACGACGACAGCTGCTCGACGCGCAGTTGCAGGCGCTCGGACGGATCCTGCACCGGCTGCGCGGCCACGTACTGCTTCACCTTGCGACGCATCGCGGCCGGCCGCAGCACGACGGCGAGCATGCCGTCCGCGATCATCAGCGCGCGCTTCACGCCCCAGCGCTCCCCGTTGGTGATGCCGAATTCCTCGAGATCCGATTCGCCGCCCGATACCTTGTGGTGATGCAGGTGCATGCGCCGCCGCGTCCACGGGTTGATCGTGCCGGGCCGCGTGAGCCAGCACAGCGCCATCATCAGGTGATACGCCCACGGTGTCTTCTTGAAGTACATCAGGTGGATCAGGTCGTGCTCGAGCTCGTGGATCAACGACGTGACGAACGCGGCGAGCGGCAGCGCGACGTACCACGCGATCGCGCCGCGCGCATACAGCCACGCGATCGCGAGCATCGCGCCGACCGACACGACCATCACGGTCGCGCCGACGAGGTTCTGGTTGTCGAGCAGCGGAAACCGCGCGCGGATCGCGTCGCTCGCGGCGTTGACTTCGCGGCGGACGTACGCGACCTTGTCTGCGTCGTGGCGAAAGGCGGTTCGTGCGGGGTGGCTCATCGACCGGGATCCATGCGGAAGGAGTGGGGCGCAATGCCGATGCGACAAGCATAGGCGCGTGCCGGCGCGCGTGCGAGGGCCGCCGGTGCCAATCGTGGTGTCATTTCGGGCCACGTTGGCCGGCGGGCGCGCACCCGACGGATGTCGGCGCGCTAGAGTGCCGGCAAGGTGTCATGGCGGGCCAGCGACGCTACAATCCGCCGAAACCGCCCGGAGTGAGCCGTATGGTCCCGTCCGTTCCGGATGCCGCGCGCCAGTTGAACAAGGCGACGGTATCGTCCGCGTATGCGCTGTTCATGCTGATGCTGGCCGAGGAGCGCGGCATCGACGGCGGCCGCATCCTCGCCGGCTCGGGCGTCGAGCGTGACCGGCTCGCGCAGCCCGATGCGCGCATCACGCCGCTGCAGCAGGCGGCGATCGTGTTCAACCTGCTCGACGCGACCGACGATCCGTCGATCGCGATCGAGATCGGCCTGCGCAGCAGCCTGACGAAAGCGGGGCTGATCGGCTTCGGGCTGATGAGCTGCGCGACGCTTGGCGAGGCGATCGCGCTCGGCATCCGTTACCTGCCGACGCGCGTGCCGTTCTTCTCGGTGCGGCTCGCGCAGCTCGACGGCATCGTCGACATCGACGTGCGCGAAGCGTTTCCGCTCGGCCGGCTGCGCCAGTTCGCGGTGGAAAACTTTCTGGTCGAGACCGCGATCCTGTTCAATTCGCTGCTGTATCCGACGCCGGGGCGCACGCTGCAGTCGCGTGCCGAACTGCATTTCGAATGGCCGGAGCCGCCGTGGTTCGAGCGCTATCGCGCGCGCCTGCCGCGCTGCCATTTCGACGCGAGCGCGAACCGCATCCGCTGCGACGCCGCGCTGCTCGACGAGCCGATCGGCACCGCGAACGCGCAGACCGCGCAGATGATCGTCCAGCAGTGCGAGGCCGAACTCGCGCGGCTCGGCTACGCGGAAAGCATCGTCGAGCGCGTGCGCAACCTGCTGATCTGCGGCGAGGGCGGCTATCCGTCGGTCGACGATATCGCGCGCGAGCTGCATGTGTCGGCGCGCACGCTCAAGCGCAAGCTGGCCGAATACGGCGCGACCTATTCGGCGCTGCTCGACGAGATCCGGCTGCGCGACGCGCTGCGGCTGCTCGAAGGCACGCGGCTGCCGGTCGACGAGATCGCGGCGCGTGTCGGCTATACCGACCGCGCCAATTTCACGCGCGCGTTCAAGCGCTGGACGGGCGTGGCGCCGAGCGAGCGGCGCTGAACGCGCCGAACGGCGCACCCGCATCGGCGTGCCGGTTCCCGCGCGGGCGCGGATGCTTCTTCAAACCTTCAGACGTTCAAACGATCGCGATCCAGTTCGCGCCGCGGCCGCCCGGCACGCGCGCGTGCAGCGACAGCGTGCCGTCGTCCGGCGCGATCGCATACACCGCGACGTGTTCCGACTGTTCGCCGCAGGCGACCAGCCAGCGTCCCGACGGATCGATCGCGAAGCCGCGCGGCTGGGTCTCGGTGGGCGTCGCGTGGGTGGGCACGAATGTGCCATCTTCGTCGCGGCGATAGCCGAGCAACTGGCTCGACGTGCGCTCGCTGACGTACGCAAAACGTTCGTCGGGCGTCAGGTGCAGATCGGCGGCCCACACGGACGGCTCGGCGGGGGCGGGCGGGCGCGCATGGCCTTGCGCGAGTTCGGCGACGGCCGGATGGCGCGCGCTCACGTGCGGGTCGCCGAGCCGGCCGGTGTCGGTGTCCCGCGCGAAGGTCGCAAGCGTCGCCTGGAATTCGCTGACGACGACCAGCGTGCGGCCGTCATCCGCGAACCGCAGGTGACGCGGGCCGAAGCCGGCGGGCACGCGCGTTTCGCCGTGTTCGACCGCGCGCAGGCCCGTGGCGTCTTCGACCAGCGCGAAACCGAACACGCGGTCCGAGCCGAGCGAGCTGACGTACGCGAAACGGTTGTCCGGCGACACGATCACCGCGTGCGCATTCGCGATGCCGCCCGCGACCTGCAGCGGCGTGCCGTCGCCGTCGCGCACGCGCGCGGCGTCGTAGAGGCTCAGCGAATTCCCGCCGTACGATGCGCCGAGCAGCCAGCGGCCGCTGCGATCGAGCGACAGGTACGCATGGCTCGCGTCGATCGCGGTCGTGCCGATGCGTGCGAGCGCGCCCGTGGCGGCGGCGACGCGGAACGCGACGATCGTCGGCTGCGCGCCGCGCGTCGCGACGTAGAGCCGCGCGCGGTCGGCCTGCACCGCGATCGGCATCGCGGCGTCGGCCGCCGGATAGCGGGCGAGCGGCGCGAGCGTGCCGTCGCCGGCGAGGGAGAACGTGGCGAGGTCGCCGTCGACGGCATTCGAGACGACGACGGTCAGGCGGTCAGTGTTCGGCATGGCGGAGCATCGGGGCGTGCGTGAAGGGTTCGTCGGCCGGCCGGCCGCGCGGCGGATCGCTGCGCCGGTGCGTGCGCGCGAACAGCGCGGCGACCGCGGCGACGAGCGAAGCGATCGCGAGCGCATACAGCCCGCCCGTGATCGAACCCGTATGTTGCTTCAGATAGCCGAAGGCCGTCGGCGCGACGAAGCCGCCGAGGTTGCCGACCGAGTTGATCAGCGCGATCACGGCCGCGGCCACGCGCGTGTCGAGATAGCCCTGCGGGATCGGCCAGAACAGCGACGCCGCCGCCTTGAAGCCGAGCGCGGCGAAGCAGACCGACGCGAACGACCACACCGGATTCGGCGACGTCGACGCGAACAGCCCGCACGCGGCGAGCACGAGCGCGAACGCGAGCCAGCGCTGCGGATGCTTCCACTTCGACGACAGCACCGCGAAGCCGTACATCGCGCCGATCGCGATCATCCACGGAATCGTGTTGTACAGGCCGACCTGGAAATCGGTGAGGCCGCCCATCTTGCGGATGATGGTGGGCAGCCAGAACGTGGCCGCGTAGATCGTCAACTGGATCGAGAAGTACAGGAAGCAGAACAGCATGATCTGCGGATCGCGCAGCAGCGCGGTGGCGCGCACCGGCACGTTCGAGCGGACGTCGCGCGTCGCGCGCTCGTCGTCCAGCGCGTTCTGGAGGGCGGTGCGTTCGTCGGCCGTGAGCCACGTCGCGTCGCGGATGTGCGATTTCAGCAGCAGCCAGCTCGCGCCGCACAGCGCAACAGAGAACAGCCCTTCGATCAGGAACATCCATTGCCAGCCCGCGAGGCCGAAGCCGCGGATCGACAGCAGGGCGCCGGTGACGGGCCCGGACAGCACCGACGCGAACGCGGAGCCGCCGAGGAAGATCGCCATCGCCTTGCCGCGCTCCTGCGGCGGCAGCCATTGCGACAGGTACAGCACGACGCCGGGGAAGAAGCCGGCCTCGGCCGCGCCGAGCAGGAAGCGCAGCGCGTAGAACGACGTGTCGTTCCACACGAACGCCATCGCGGCCGCGACGATACCCCAGGTCGCCATGATCCGCGCGAGCCAGACGCGGGCGCCGTAGCGCTGCATCAGCAGATTCGACGGCACTTCGAACAGCGCGTAGCCGACGAAGAACAGGCCGGCGCCGAGCCCGTACGCGGCCGCGCCGATGCCGATCGACGCTTCGAGGTGGCGATCGACGAAGCCGACGTTCACGCGGTCGATGTAGTTCGCGATGAACATGATCAGCACGAGCGGCAGCACGTGCCACTTCACTTTCGAGACGGCGGACGCGAGCGGATCGCGGCCGGGCAGGGCGGACGAGGGCGGGTTCAAGGGTGTCTCCGGTCGGGTGTCGGCGGGCGGAGCGGCAGCCCGCGGCGGCATCTGCGTGGCGGTTATGTAGTATGTCGTCGTATGACATGGTACGCCGGAGTGTCCTCGAAGAGGTCGCGGGTTTACCCGGGAATTTATCAAAAATTACCGAAATCTCGAGATGGAAAGCGCCTGTCTTCACATCTGATGACGTATGACATAAGGCAACATTGCACCGATCGCTGCTTCAAGGTCGGGCCGGACTGGGCGCGAGGCTCGCGGTCGAGGCGGTGCGTGAGCGTACGGCGTGTGGCCGGCGCCGGCGGAGAAAACCGGCCTCGACGGGGCGACGTTCGATATTCACGCGCTCCGTACGGTGTGCCCATACAGGAAGTCGTGCCGCCGATGAAGCGGCAGCGGCGTGATCGCGACGATCGACACGCAGTCGACCCGCAAGCCGTTTACCGGGAGCACGACTACGCTGTATCGAAAGGCGCGCTCGCGGTTGCGGCAAAATATCTGGCGCCGGAACTCGGCGTGCTCGCCACGCGAGAACGGCCGCGATTTCATGCCTTGACGATGGAGCAACGGATCATGCAGGACAACCAGTACGCGCGGCACGTGTTCGCGTTCAACGGCGACGCGGACGGCCTGTGCGCGCTTCAGCAGTTGCGGCTCGCCGAACGCGTGCACGGCACGCTCGTGACCGGCGTGAAGCGCGACATCACGCTGCTCGAGCGGATCGACGCGCGCGCGGGCGACCTCGTCACCGTGCTCGACGTGTCGCACGACCAGAACCGCGATGCCTGCGCGCGGCTGCTGCGGGCAGGCGCGACGGTCCGCTATTTCGACCATCACTTCGCGGGCGAACTGCCCGACGATCCGCGCTTTCGCGCGCATATCGACACGGCGGCCGACGTCTGCACGAGCGCGATCGTGAACCGCTATCTCGGCGGCCGGCACGTGCGCTGGGCGATCGTCGCCGCTTATGGCGACGAACTGCCGGCGCTCGGCGATGCGCTCGCGCGCGAGCATGGGGTCGACGAAGCCGAGCGCTGCACCCTCGCCGAGCTGGGGCGCTACCTGAACTACAACGCATACGGCGAATGCGTCGGCGATCTGCATTTCGATCCGGCGGCGCTCGCGGATGCGATGTTGCCGTGGGCCGATCCAGTCGATTTCGTGCGCGAGACTGCCGTGTTCGCCGCGCTGCGCGACGGCTATCGCGACGACATGGCGCTCGCGTGCGCGCTCGCGCCGCTGCGCGAGGTGCCGGGCGCGACGCTGGTCCGGATGCCCGATCATCCGTGGGCGCGGCGCGCGACCGGCATGCTCGCGAACGAACGGATGCGCAATGCGCCGCATACGGCGCTCGCGGTGCTGTCGCCGCGCGCGGGCGGCGGGCTCGTCGTCAGCGTACGCGTGCCCGACGGCCGGCCGATCGGTGCGGACGAGTTCTGCCGCGGCTTCGCGACCGGCGGCGGGCGCAAGTGCGCAGGCGGCATCAACCATCTGCCGGAAGCCGAGTTCGACGCATTCGCCGAGCGCTTCGAGGCCGCGTTCCGGCTCGACTGATCCAGCATCGATGCGCCGTGCGCCGGGCGGCCATCGCGCGGCACGTGTATCGCGAAGCAGACCAGCCGGCCGCACAGGTGGCCACGGCAGGCTTTCCTGCGTTCGTCGATGCGCGGGGCAATGCGCCAGCGATGCGCTGGGCGCACGGACCGGTCGACGTACGACAGCCTCGCAAACATCACCTGCGTGCGGCCGGCACCGCAACCTTCATCGGGTCGGCGCCGCGTGTGTGGCCGCGCACGGCGTCGCCGTGATGCGCTAGCCGTAACGGCCGGCGTCGACACCGCGCAGCGCAGCCGCGACAATACGCATCTCCTTTCCCTTTCGTCATCGAGATGCCCGTGTCCGCCCAGTCGTCCGTTGCCCCAGCGATCGTATGGTTCCGCGACGATCTGCGCGTGACAGATCAGCCCGCACTGACGCGCGCGGTCGAATCGGGCCGGCCGCTCGTCTGCGTCTTCGTCGACGGCACGGACACGGGCGCCGGGCCCGCGCTCGGCGGCGCGGCGCGCTGGTGGCTGCACGGGTCGCTGGCCGGGCTCGACGCGGCGCTCGCGCGGCATGGCGGGCGCCTGCTGCTGTTGCGCGGCGACGCGCGGCGCGAAATCGAGCGCCTCGTTCGCGACACGGGCGCCGCGGCCGTGTACTGGAACCGCCGCTATCCGCAGCCACAGCGCGACGCCGATGCGGCGTTGAAGGCGTCGCTCAAGGCGCAGGGCGTGACGGTCGAAAGCAGCAACGGCAGCCTGCTGAACGAGCCCTGGGAGGTGCTGACGGGCAGCGGCGGCCCGTACCAGGTATTCACCGCTTACTGGCGCGCGGCGCGCCGCGATCGCACGGTGGCCGCGCCGCTGCCGGCGCCCGAGCGGATCGCGTTCCATCCGTGGCCGAAGGCCGTGCGCGAGCGCGCGCTGTCGCTCGATGCGCTCGCATTGCGTCCGCATGCGCCGGACTGGGCCGGCGGCCTGCGCGAGGCGTGGCCGGCGCCCGACGAAGCCGGCGCGCACGCGCAGCTCGACACGTTTCTCACGACCTCGCTCGCCGGCTATGCGGACGCGCGCGATCGACCCGATCGCCCCGCGACGAGCCGGCTGTCGCCGTTCCTGCGCTTCGGCAACGTATCGCCGCGACAGGTGTGGCATGCGGTGCAGGGCGCCGCGAACGCGGGTGGCGCGGCGTATGCGATGCACGCCGACAAATTCCTGAGCGAGCTCGGCTGGCGCGAATTCAGCTACATGCTGCTGTATCACTTCCCGGCGCTCGCGACCGACAGCTTCCGTGCGCAATTCGATGCGATGCCGTGGCGCGACGATCCCGCCGCGTTGCGTGCGTGGCAGCGGGGCCGGACCGGCTATCCGCTCGTCGACGCGGGCCTGCGCCAGCTGTGGACGACCGGCTGGATGCACAACCGCGTTCGAATGGTCGTCGCGTCGTTCCTGATCAAGCATCTGCTGATCGACTGGCGCGCGGGTGAAGCGTGGTTCCGGGACACGCTGGTCGATGCGGATCCCGCGAACAACGCGGCGAGCTGGCAATGGGTGGCCGGCTGCGGCGCCGACGCGGCGCCGTATTTCCGCATCTTCAATCCGGTCGCGCAGGGCCGGAAGTTCGACCCGGACGGCGCGTACGTGCGGCGCTGGGTGCCCGAGCTCGCCGGCCTCGACAACACGTCGATCCATGCGCCGTGGGAAGCGTCGCCGCTGGAACTCGACGCGGCCGGCGTGCGGCTCGGCGTCGACTATCCGGCGCCGCTCGTCGAGCATGCGGCCGCGCGCGCCCGTGCGCTCGATGCACTGGCCGCGTTGCCGAAGCGCCGCTGACCATGCGCCGCGGTTTGCCGCATCAATTGCAGAACGCGACGTGCTCGAGCAGCGCGTACGCGACGCCCGAATCGAGGTAGGCCGCGCCGCACCACGCGACGAACGCGAGCATGCCGGCGGCCAGCGCCGCGCGAATCACGCCCATGCCGCAGTGCCCGATGCCGGGCGTGCGACGCGCGCGTCGTCGATCGGCAAGTGCAGCAGCGCCGCGAGCACGCCGAGCGCGATCGAGCCGATCCACAGCGGCAGGTACGAGTGCGTCGCGTCGTACACGAGCGCGCCGAGCCATACACCGAAGAAACTGCCGAGCTGGTGCCCGAAGAACACGAAGCCGAACAGCGTCGCGATGTAGCGCACGCCGAACACCTGCGAGATCACGCCGTTCGTCAGCGGCACCGTGCCGAGCCACGTGAAGCCCATCACGGCCGCGAACACGTAGACGCTGGCGGGCGACAGCGGTGCGGCGACGAACGCGGCCATCGCGAGCGCGCGCACGAGGTACAGCACCGACAGTACGTACTTGCGCCGCAGCAGCCCGCCGAGATGGCCGCACGCGTAGGTGCCGGCCACATTCGTCAGCGCGATCAGCGCGAGCGCGACGCTCGCGTGGCGCGCCGGCAGCCCGTGGTCGAGCAGGTACGCGGGCAGGTGCGTCGCGATGAACGCGAGCTGGAAGCCGCACGCGAAGAAGCCCGCATTCAGCAGCCAGAAGCCGCGATGCGCGAACGCCTCGCGCACGGCTTCGCTGATCGACTGGTCGGAGCCGGCGGCGGCGGCCGCCTGCGCGGGCCGGTCGCGCAGCAGCACGGCGAGCGGCGCGAGCAGCGCGGCGACGAGCGCCAGCGCGATGAACGCGTGCCGCCAGCCGATGCCCCCGATCAGCTCCTGCGCGACGGGCACCATGCAGAACTGGCCGAGCCCGCCGATCGCGCCGGCGACCCCGAGCGCCCAGCCGCGCCGGTCGGGCTGGAACAGCCGGCTCAGCGCGCCGTAGATCGACGCGAACGCCGAGCCCGACAGCGCGACGCCGATCACGAGCCCGGCGCCGACCGTGAACAGGCCGGTCGTGGCCGCATGCGCCATCGTGACGAGCCCGGCCGCGTACAGCAGCATGCCGGCGACTATCACGCGCACCGAGCCGAAGCGGTCGGCCACCATCCCGGTGAACGGCTGCGCGACGCCCCAGATCAGGTTCTGCAACGCCAGCGCGAGCCCGAACGCCTCGCGCGACCAGCCGTGGTCGAGCGACACGGGCGCGAGGAACAGGCCCTGCACGTGGCGGATGCCGAGCGCGGCGCCCATGATCAGGCCGCCTGCCAGCACGGGCAGCCAGCGGCGCCGGACTTCCTGCTCGATCGGGGTCATGCGTGTCTCCGGATGAAGGCGCGCGGCGAAACGGCCGCGCTCGATCCGATTAGACGAGCGCGGCTGCCGTCGCTCAAGCGATCATTCGGTCAGGTTGGCATGCGTGGCGCGAATGTGAAGGGGGCGGCGTGAGCCTGCGGTCATGCGCAGCCGCCCAGCTGCGGGTTCAGGTCGACGCCGTATCGTGCGCGTGCATCGCCGCATCGCATTCGGCTGCTTCGGCGAGCATCCAATCGCGCACGTCGACGACTTCGCGGCGCGGGGCCGGATCGTGCTGAAACAGCCAGTAGCCGTACGTTGGCGGCGGCGTCCGCGTGTGCGGCCCGAGCGCCGCCAGCCGGCCGTCGGCGAGCATTGGCGCGACGAGCGCGAGCCGGCCGAGCGCGATGCCCTGGCCCGCGATCGCGGCCTGGATCACCTGGTCGTACTGGTTGAAGCGCAGCACGCCTTTCGGGCGCGCGTCGCCGAGCCCGGCCGCGTGCAGGTGCGCGTGCCATTGCAACTGCGGTTGCGGCGGCCCGTCGAATTCGAGCAGCACGTGATCGGCGATCGCGGCGGCGCTCGTGACCGGCCGCGCGGCGAGCGCGGGATGCGCGACTGGCACGACGATCTCGTCGAACAGCCGCAGTGCGCCGGCCGGTGCGCGCTCGCGCGGGCAGTAGCGGATGCCGAGGTCGATGCCCTCGGCGCGCAAATCGAGTACCTTGTCGTTCGCGGCGACGCGCAGGTCGACCTCGGGTAGGCGCGCCTGCAGCCGCCCGAGCCGCGGCAGCAGCCACAGTGCGGTCACGCCGATGCTGGCGGTGATCGTCACGGGCTGGCGCTCGCGTCCGGCGGCGAGCGACGCGACGGTGTCCTGCAGGCCGTGCAGCGCCGCATCGGCGACGCGGAACAGTCGCTCGCCTTCCGGCGTGAACGCGATCTTACGGTAGCCGCGCTGCAGCAACGCAACGCCGAGATGCGCTTCGAGCGCATGGATCTGACGGCTGACCGCCGACTGCGTGACGCACAGGTCCTGCGCGGCGAGCGTGATGCTCATGCGGCGGCCGACGGCGACGAAACCGCGGACGAGATCGAGCGACGGGAGACGGACGAGTGGCGTTGACATGCGCGTGACTCATGCGAACGGAGCGGCAAGATTGGTTGAGAACGCGGCGCGCGTCAAGTTCAATGGAGGCGGGGTGATTGCGGAGGGCGGGGCGTTGAGCAAGTGTTGAAGCGCTAACTCCATCCAGCCACGCCATGGGACCAGAGTAGGCGCTAAAGCGCTAACTCGGGTCGACCGCCGTGGGGTTGGAGTAAGCGCTGAAGCGCTAACTCCAACCAGCCACGCCATGGGACCAGAGTAAGTGCTGAAGCACTAACTCTGGTCGACCGCCGTGGGGTTGGAGTAAGCGCTGAAGCGCTAACTCCAACCAGCCACGCCATGGGACCAGAGTAAGTGCTGAAGCGCTAACTCGGGTCGACCGCCGTGGGGGTGGAGTAAGCGCTAAAGCGCTAACTCCACCCAACCACGCCATGGGACCAGAGTAAGTGCTGAAGCACTAACTCTGGTCGACAGGAGACACGATGACGATTTCGAACGAGAACAGCGGCGCGCCACAGGCCAATCGCACGGCCGACGCGTTGCCACCCGAACCCGTGACGCTGCGCGCAGCCGACGGCTACGAACTGCGCGCCCATGTCTGGCGCCATCGCGGCGGCGGCGCCGTGCGGCCCGTGACGGTCGTCAATTGCGCGACGTCGGTGCGCTGCGACTACTACTTTCGTTTCGCGGCCTGGCTGTTCGCGCAAGGGCGCGACGTGCTCGTCTACGACTATCGCGGCATCGGCGGGTCGCGCCCGGCGCGGCTCGCGAAGCTGCACGCGAACTGGCTCGACTGGGGGCGGCTCGATTGCGAAGCCGCGCTGCACTACGCGCGCGACGCGTTTCCGGGGCAGCCGCTCGACGTGGTCGCGCACAGCATCGGCGGCTGCGTGCTCGGCCTCGCGGCATCGAACGTGCACGCGCGGCATGTGGTCACCGTCGGCGCGCAGTATGCGTACTGGCGCGATTACCTGCCGGCCGAGCGACGCCGGATGTGGTGGAAGTGGCATGTCGCGATGCCCGCGCTCGCGGCCGTGTTCGGCTACGTGCCCGCGAAGCGGCTCGGCTGGATGGAGGACACGCCGCGCGGCGTCGCACTGTCGTGGGCGCGCTCGCAGCCGCGTTTCGAGGATGGCTACATCGGCAGCGTGCTCGACGACAGCGCCACGAGTCGCACCGCGTTGCCGGCGCGCTTCGCGGGGCTGTCGGCGCCGCTGCTCGCGATCGGCATCGACGACGACGCGTTCGGCACGGTCGACGCGATCGAGCGGCTGGCCGGCTATTACACGGGCAGCAACGTCACGCATCTGCGGATCGCGCCGGCCGACATCGGCGTCGACGCGATCGGCCATTTCGCGTTTTTCCACAGCCGCTTCACCGACACGCTGTGGCCCGTCGCGCTGTACTGGCTGCAACACGGCGTGCTGCCGGCCGATGCGCCGGGCGTCGTGCACGCGCTGCACCCGGCGTCGCGCGGGCGGCTGACGGGGAGCGGCTTGCCCGGCATCGCCGCGAACGGGTGACCGCGCATCCGCGCACGCATCGCGCAGCCCCGTTCAATGCCCGATCGTGTCGCAGCGGCCGCAGGCCGGCGCGATCGATTAACATCGGACCTTTCGTTTTACCGCACCGACTGTCGCGCGCCGATGTCCATTCCGTCCGATTCCGCTTCTTCCGTTGAAACGCCCCGCGCATGGCGCATGCATGCGCTCGACGTGCCGCCCGCCGCGGCGCGCGCCGGCGTGCGGATCGCGCGCGTCGATTTCGACTGGCGCGTGCCGCTCGTGTCGGCCGCGTATGCGGCGCTGAGCGATCACGAGCGCGCCCGCGCCGCACGCTTCCTGCGGCACGAGGATGCGGTGCGCAGCGCCGCGACGCGCGCCGCGCTGCGCGACGTGCTCGGCGCGGCGCTCGGCATCGCGCCGCGTGCGGTCGCGATCGTCGTCGACGCAGCGGGGCGGCCGTCGCTGGACCCTGCGCATCGCGCGTCGCTCGACTTCAACGTGTCGCACGCGGGCGAGCATGCGCTGCTCGCGTGGGCGCCGGCGGGCCGTGTCGGCGTCGATATCGAGGGCTGCAACCGCGCGACCGACTGGCGCGCGCTGACGCGCGAAGTGTGCGCGCCCGCCGAGATCGCGTATCTCGACGGTCTGCCGCCCGGCGCGCGCGAGGGTGAATTCATGCGCGTGTGGTCCGCGAAGGAGGCGCTGCTCAAGGCGCTCGGCACCGGCATCGTCGGCGGGCTGCGCGCGTTCGCGGTCGTGCCGCCGAGCGACGCGGCGACGCCCGCGACGACGATCGTCGAGCCGGCCGCGCCTGCCGCCGGCGTCGCGGCGTTCGACGCGGCGTGGCTCGACGCGGCGCCCGGCTACGCGGCGTGCGTCGCGTGGACGCGCGCGTAAGCCGGTGTCGACGCGCGGCGCTCACTCGAGCGGCGCGTCGTTCGGCGCCGCATAGCGCGCCTTGATCACGTCGCTCATCGGGAAGTCGAACGACAGCCCCTTCGGCGGCACCGGCTTCAAGAACCACTTGTCGTACAGCGCGTCGATCTCGCCGCTTTTCATCAACTGCACGAGCACGCCGTCGACGAGCGCCTTGAATTGCGGATCGTCCTTGCGCAGCATGAACCCGTACGCTTCCGACGATTGCGGCGTGCCGACGATCCGCCAGTCGGCCGGTTTCGCGGCGAGCTGGCGCACGCCCGCGAGCAGCACGTCGTCCATCATGTACGCGGCCGCGCGGCCGGATTCGAGCGTGAGGCGTCCTTCGCCGTAGTCCTTCGCGCTGATGATCTGCATGCCCATCTTCCTTTCTTCGTTCATCTTGCGCAGCAGGCGTTCGGACGTCGTGCCCTGGTTCGTCACGACCGTCTTGCCGGCGAGATCGGGGAAGTCGCGGATACCCGAACTCGTGCGCGTGAGCAGGCGCGTCGTCGCGACGAAGAAGGTGGTCGAGAACGCGACCTGCGCATGGCGCGCGGCGAGGTTGGTGGTCACGCCGCATTCGAGATCGACGGTGCCGTTCTGCACGAGCGGAATGCGGTTCTGCGACGTGACCGGAATGAAGCGCACCTGCAGGTCGGGCTTGCCGGTGCGCGCCTTCACCGCGGCGATCACGCGGTCGCACAGGTCCTGCGAGAAACCGACGACCTTGCCGCTGGCATCGACATAGGAGAACGGCACCGACGTTTCGCGATGGCCGATCGAAATCAGGTTGGCCTGGCGGATCCTGTCGAGCGTGCCGGACAGCGGCTCCGCCGCGAAGGACGCACCGTGCGCGAGCGCGCACGCGACGACGAGCAGGGGGAAGCCGAGGCGGGCGGCGAATCGTGACGGGCAGGGCATGACGGTCTCCGTGGCGAGCGATGATTCGTATGTTGCCAAAAATAAAATAATTGCAACAGATGTTAAGAGCCGGATCGCGGCGACCGGCGCGGCGGGCCTGCTGGGCATCAGGGAAACTCCCGAGTCGGAATAATGAAAAACGGGTTGTCTAGACAAGTGTGGGTGGCTACACTTCAATCCATTCCGAACTTGTCTAGACAGGATTGCTCACATGATTACGTTGACCCCCGGCCACCTGACGCTCCCGCAACTGCGCCGGATCGCACGTGAATCCGTGCAACTGAAGCTCGACCCGGCCAGCTTCGCGAAGATCGACGCCGGCGCGAAGGCCGTCGCCGACATCGCCGCGAAGGGCGAGCCGGCCTACGGCATCAACACGGGCTTCGGCCGCCTGGCGAGCACCCACATCCCGCACGACCAGCTCGAACTGCTGCAGAAGAACCTCGTGCTGTCGCACGCGGTCGGCGTCGGCGAGCCGATGGCGCGTTCGTCGGTGCGCCTGCTGATGGCGCTGAAGCTGTCGAGCCTCGGCCGCGGCCACTCGGGCATCCGTCGTGAAGTGATGGACGCGCTGATCACGCTGTTCAATGCCGACGTGCTGCCGCTGATCCCGGTGAAGGGCTCGGTCGGCGCGTCGGGCGACCTCGCGCCGCTCGCGCACATGTCGGCCGTGCTGCTCGGCGTCGGCGAAGTGTTCATCCGCGGCGAGCGCGCGAGCGCGCTCGACGGTCTGCGCGTCGCGGGCCTCGCGCCGCTCACGCTGCAGGCGAAGGAAGGCCTCGCGCTGTTGAACGGCACGCAGGCGTCGACCGCGCTCGCGCTCGACAACATGTTCACGATCGAAGACCTGTACCGCACCGCGCTCGTCGCCGGCGCGCTGTCGGTCGACGCGGCGGCCGGCTCGGTGAAGCCGTTCGACGCGCGCATCCACGAACTGCGCGGCCACCAAGGCCAGATCGACGCGGCCGCGTCGTACCGCGAACTGCTCGAAGGCTCGCCGATCAACCAGTCGCACCGCGACTGCGACAAGGTGCAGGATCCGTACAGCCTGCGCTGCCAGCCGCAGGTGATGGGCGCGTGCCTGGACCAGATGCGCCACGCGGCCGACGTGCTGCTCGTCGAAGCGAACGCCGTGTCGGACAACCCGCTGATCTTCCCGGACACCGGCGAAGTGCTGTCGGGCGGCAACTTCCACGCGGAGCCCGTCGCGTTCGCGGCCGACAACCTCGCGCTCGCCGCAGCGGAAATCGGCGCGCTGGCCGAACGCCGCATCGCGCTCCTGATCGACGCGACACTGTCGGGCCTGCCCCCGTTCCTCGTGAAGGACGGCGGCGTGAACTCCGGCTTCATGATCGCGCACGTGACGGCGGCCGCACTCGCATCGGAAAACAAGACGCTCGCGCACCCGGCGTCGGTCGACTCGCTGCCGACCTCGGCCAACCAGGAAGACCACGTGTCGATGGCGACGTTCGCCGCGCGCAAGCTCGCCGACATCGCGGACAACACGAAGCACATCCTCGCGATCGAGCTGCTGGCCGCCGCGCAAGGCGTCGACCTGCGTGCGCCGTACCACACGAGCCCGAAGCTCGCGCCGGTGATGGAGACGATTCGCAGCCAGGTCGCGCACTACGAACTCGACCACTACTTCGCGCCGGACATCGCGGTGATCGCGAAGCTCGTCGGCGAGCGTGCGTTCGCGAAGGTCGCGCCGTTCTCGTTCGCATCGGAACAGTAAGCCGATGAGCGCGCCGGTCTACCAGGAGATCAAGGATTTCATCCTGGCCCGCATTCACGCCGGCGAGTGGGAGGAGGGCGACCAGGTGCCGTCCGAGAACGAACTGGCGCGCGAGTTCAAGGTGGCGCGCATGACCGTCAACCGCGCATTGCGCGAGTTGACGGCCGAGCAGGTGCTCACGCGCATGAAGGGCGCGGGCACCTACGTCGCGCGGCCGAAGTACGAGTCGACGCTGGTGGCGATCCGCAGCATTTCGGAAGAGGTCGGCGCGCGCGGGCATGCATACCGCGCCAGTGTGCTCGGCCTCGACACGATCCGCGCCGACGAGGCCCTCGCCGACGAGATGCAGGTGGCCGTGCGCACGAAGCTGTTTCATTCGCAGGTGCTGCACTTCGAGAACGACGAGCCCGTGCAGCTCGAAGAACGGTGGGTGAATCCGGCGGTCGCGCCGGATTACGCCGAGCAGGATTTCACGAACACGACGCCGAACCTGTATCTGATGCGCGCGGCGCCGCTGCAGCGCGTCGAGTACCGGATCGAAGCGGCGGCCCCGGCGCCGGAGCGGCGCGAGCAGCTGCGGATGGACGACGTCGAGCCGTGTCTGGTTTTACATCGGCGCACCTGGTCGCAGGGCGTCGTCGCCTCGGTGGCGAATCTGTGGCATCCCGGCAGCCGTTATCGCTTCACCGGGCATTTCTGATTCCTTATTGATTTCAATTTCCCTCGGGAGCAGTCGTCATGAACCATCCGAAACACATCGATCCCCGTCTCGATCCGACGCGCACGATCCGCGCGCCACGCGGCAGCGAGAAGACGTGCAAGACCTGGTTGGCCGAGGCGGCCTACCGGATGATCCAGAACAACCTCGATCCGGAAGTCGCCGAGCATCCGCACGCGCTCGTCGTGTACGGCGGCATCGGCCGCGCGGCGCGCAACTGGGAATGCTATGACCAGATCCTCGCGTCACTGAAGGATCTCGAGGAAAACGAAACGCTGCTGATCCAGTCGGGCAAGCCGGTCGGCGTGTTCCGCACGCACAAGGATGCGCCGCGCGTGCTGCTCGCGAACTCGAACCTCGTGCCGCACTGGGCGAACTGGGATCACTTCCACGAGCTCGACCGCAAGGGCCTGATGATGTACGGCCAGATGACGGCCGGCAGCTGGATCTACATCGGCAGCCAGGGCATCGTGCAGGGCACCTATGAAACCTTCTTCTCGGTCGCGAACCAGCACTTCAACGGCGATCCGTCGGGCCGCTGGATCCTGACGGGCGGCCTGGGCGGGATGGGCGGCGCGCAGCCGCTCGCCGCGACGATGGCCGGCTTCTCGATGATCGCGGTCGAATGCGACGAGACGCGCATCGACTTCCGCCTGAAGACGCGCTACGTCGACAAGAAGGCGACGACGCTCGACGAGGCGCTCGGCATGATCGACGAAGCGAAGCGCACCGGCAAGCCGGTGTCGGTCGGCCTGCTCGGCAACGCGGCCGACGTGTTCGCGGAACTCGTCACGCGCGGCATCACGCCGGACTGCGTGACCGACCAGACGAGCGCGCACGACCCGATCAACGGCTACCTGCCGCAAGGCTGGACCGTCGCGCAATGGCGCGAAGCGCAAAAGGTCGATCCGCAGAGCATCGTGAAGGTCGCGAAGCAGTCGATGGCCGTCCAGGTGCGCGCGATGCTCGCGCTGCAGGAACGCGGCGCGGCGACGCTCGACTACGGCAACAACATCCGCCAGATGGCGCTGGAAATGGGCGTCGAGAACGCATTCGACTTCCCGGGCTTCGTGCCGGCGTACATCCGTCCGCTGTTCTGCGAAGGCAAGGGCCCGTTCCGCTGGGTCGCGCTGTCCGGCGATCCGGAAGACATCTACAAGACCGACCAGAAGGTGAAGGAGCTGATCCCCGACGATCCGCACCTGCACAACTGGCTCGACATGGCGCGTGAGCGCATCGCGTTCCAGGGCCTGCCTGCACGGATCTGCTGGGTCGGCGTGAAGGATCGCTATCGCCTCGGCCAGGCGTTCAACGAGATGGTGAAGAACGGCGAACTGAAGGCGCCGATCGTGATCGGTCGCGACCACCTCGACACGGGCTCGGTCGCGAGCCCGAACCGCGAGACGGAATCGATGAAGGACGGCTCGGACGCCGTCAGCGACTGGCCGCTGCTGAACGCGCTGCTGAACACCGCAGGCGGCGCGTCGTGGGTGTCGCTGCACCATGGCGGCGGCGTCGGCATGGGCTTCTCGCAGCACTCGGGCGTCGTGATCGTCGCCGACGGTACGGCTGACGCGCACGAACGTCTCGGTCGCGTGCTGCTGAACGATCCGGCGACGGGCGTGATGCGCCATGCGGATGCCGGCTACGAACTCGCGCAGCGGACGGCTCGCGAAGCCGGCCTCAAGCTGCCGATGCTCGGCCGCTGAGCATGACGGCGCTCGATCAGGCGCCGGTGAACGCAACACCGGCCGTCGCGGTGATCCGCGCGGCTGATCTCGTTGCGTCGCCGTGGAAGAACGGCGGTGGCGTGACGCGCGAGATCGGCGCGTTCCCGCCCGGCGCGGCGCTCGATACGTTCGCGTGGCGCGTGAGCGTCGCGGACGTCGGCACGGCCGGGCCGTTCTCGCGTTTCGACGGCGTCGACCGCACGCTCGTGCTGCTGTCCGGCGCGGGCATGACGCTCGCCGAAGCGGGCGGCGCGCGGCACGTGCTCGACGCGCCGCTGGCCCGCGCGGATTTCGCGGGCGAGACGGCGATCGATGCGACGCTGCACGACGGCGCGACGCGCGACTTCAACCTGATGACGCGCCGTTGCGCCGCGCGTGGCGCGCTCGACGTGTGGCGCGCGGGCGCGCACCGTCTTGCGCCGGCCGATACCGTGCTGCTGTTCTGCGCGGCCGGTGCGGTCGGCGTCGACATCGACGGCATGCACTACGCGCTGGAAGACATGGACACGTTGCGGCTCGACGGGCCGCGGCGTGCGTTTGACGTCGTCGTGAGCGGAAGCGGCGCGCTGCTCGCCGTCACGCTTGCCGTCGGCGAATGAGACTGAACGCATGAAACCGACTGTCTGGCATCACCTGAGGCTGTGTCCGCACGGCCATCCCGACGAGACGATCGACGACGCGGCGATCGCCGTCGACGAAACCGGCACGATCGCGTGGCTCGGCGCGCTATCCGCGCTGCCGCACGGTTACGCGCACTGGCGGCGCGAGGACCTGCACGGCGCGTGGGTGACGCCGGGCTTCGTCGACTGCCATACGCACCTCGTGTACGGCGGCACGCGTGCCGACGAATTCGCGCAGCGCCTCGCGGGCGTCAGCTACGAGGAAATCGCGCGGCAGGGCGGCGGAATCGTGTCGACGGTGCGCGCGACGCGCGCGGCCGACGAGACGACGCTGTTCGTGCAGGCTGCCGCGCGCCTGCAGCCGCTGCTCGCCGAAGGCGTGACCGCGATCGAGATCAAATCCGGCTACGGGCTCGACCTCGCGAGCGAGCGCAAGATGCTGCGCGTCGCGCGCCAGCTCGGCGAGCGCTTCCCGGTCAGCGTTTACACGACCTTCCTCGGCGCGCATGCGCTGCCGCCCGAATATGCGGGCCGCGCGGATGCGTACATCGACGAAGTGTGCGACCGGATGCTGCCGACGCTGGCCGACGAAGGGCTCGTCGACGCGGTCGACGTGTTCTGCGAACGCATCGGCTTTTCGCTCGCGCAGACCGAGCGCGTGTTCGAGGCCGCGACGCGGCGCGGGCTGCCGGTGAAGCTGCATGCGGAGCAACTGTCGAATGCGGGCGGCACGGCGCTCGCCGCGCGCTACCGTGCGCTGTCCGCCGATCACCTCGAATTTCTCGACGAAGCCGGCATCGAGGCGATGAAGGCGGCCGGCACGGTCGCCGTGCTGCTGCCCGGCGCGTACTACTTCATCCGCGAAACGCAACTGCCGCCGATCGAGCTGCTGCGCAAGCACGGCGTGCCGATCGCGCTCGCGACCGATCACAACCCCGGCACGTCGCCGCTTGAATCGCTGCTGCTGACGCTGAACATGGGCTGCACGCTGTTCCGCATGACGGTGCCCGAGGTGCTGCAGGGCGTCACGCGCCATGCGGCCGCGGCGCTCGGCCGCGCGGATCGTCACGGCGCGCTCGAAGTCGGTCGACAGGCCGACTTCGCCGCGTGGTCGGTCGGCTCGCTGGCCGAGCTCGCGTACTGGATCGGCCGGCCGCTGTGCGAGCAGGTCGTCCGCGGCGGCACGACCGTGTTTCGCCGGATGAACGGATAAGTTTCACGTCGGCCGGGCCGGGTCGTGACGGACCGGGCCCGGCCGACGCCTTGCATGGGACCGGGCCCGGCGCGCCAGCGCGCCCTCCGGTCGATCGCCGCGACGCAGGGGCGGGCGCGATGCGCTCGCGCCTGCCGGCCGCGGTACCGGGCCGGACGACACGCTTGCGTGCTGGATCCGGTCGATGAGGACTCCAATGACCGACACGATGTTGTTCGCGGACCATGCCTACCTGCCCGATGGCTGGCGCCGCAACGTGCTGCTGCGCTGGGACGCGGCCGGCACGCTGACCGACGTGACGCCCGACACCGACGCCCCGGCGGGCGTCGCGCGCGCGGCCGGGCCGGTGCTGCCCGGCATGCCGAACCTGCATTCGCACGCGTTCCAGCGCGCGATGGCGGGGCTCACCGAATACCGCGCGAATCCCGCCGACAGCTTCTGGAGCTGGCGCGACCTGATGTACCGCTTCGCGCTGAAGATCACACCCGACGCGCTCGCGGCGATTGCACGCTGGCTGTACGTCGAGATGCTCAAGTGCGGCTACACGTCGGTGTGCGAATTCCACTACGTGCATCACGCGCAGGACGGCTCGCGCTATCCGCGGATCGCCGAGCTCGGCTCGCGCGTGGTCGACGCCGCGCGAGCGGCCGGCATCGGCATCACGATGCTGCCCGTGTCGTACCAGTTCGCGGGCTTCGGCAACAAGCCGCCGCGCGACGACCAGCGCCGTTTCATCAACACGCCCGACGGCGTGCTCGAACTGCTCGACGCGATGCGTCGCGCGGCGCCCGAGCATGGCGGGCTGCGCTACGGCGTCGCGCCGCATTCGCTGCGCGCGGTGTCCGAGAACGGGCTGCGTGCGCTGCTCGACGGGTTGCCCGACGATGCGCCGGTGCATATCCACATCGCCGAGCAGACGGCCGAGGTCGACGACTGCGTGCGCGCTTACGGCGCACGTCCCGTGCAATGGCTGCTCGATCGATTCGACGTCGATGCGCGCTGGTGCCTCGTGCACGCCACGCACGTCGATGAGGCCGAGACGGCGGCGCTCGCGAGGCGTCGCGCGGTCGCCGGGCTGTGCCTGACGACCGAAGCGAACCTCGGCGACGGCGTGTTCCCGGCCGTCGACTATCTCGCCCAAGGCGGCGTGATCGGCGTCGGCTCGGACAGCCACGCATCGGTCGAGTGGCGCTCGGAGCTGCGCCTGCTCGAATACGGGCAGCGGCTCGTGCATCGCGCGCGCAACGTGCTGGCGAGCGAATCGCAGGCGCACGTCGCCGATCGCCTGTTCGACGCGTCGCTCGCGGGCGGCGCGCAGGCGAGCGGGCGGCGCATCGGCGCGCTGCGCGCAGGCAGTCGCGCCGACTGGCTCGTGCTCGATCCCGACCATCCGGCGATCGCCGAACACGGCAGCGCGGCCTGGCTGTCGGGCATCGTGTTCGCCGAGCACGGCGAGACGCCGGTGCTCGACGTCTATACGGGCGGCGAGCGCGTCGTGAGCGGCCGCCGCCATCGCGACGAAGCCGCCGCGTATGCCGACTACCGCGCCGCGCTGGCGCAATTGCTGCGCTGACGCGCGGCAACCGGCGCGCCGCATGCGCGCGCCGGCAGACTCTTACGGTGAGGCGACATGACTGAACAACCGGCTGTATTCACGCTGAAGCAGGGCACGCTGCCGCTGCTGATCTCGATTCCGCACGCGGGCACGCACATTCCCGACGACATCGCCGCGACGATGACGCCCGACGCGCGCTTCGTCGACGATTGCGACTGGCATCTCGAGCGGCTGTACGGCTTCGCGGCCGAACTCGGCGCATCGATCCTCGTGCCGTCGCACGCGCGTTACGTCGTCGACCTGAACCGCCCGCCCGACAACGAGAACCTGTATCCGGGGCAGGACACGACGGGGCTCGTGCCGATCGATACGTTCGACAAGGCGCCGCTGTATCCGGCGAACGCGCTGCCCGGCAACGTCGAGATCATGCGTCGCCGCGACCGCTACTGGCTGCCGTATCACGACGCGCTGCAACGCGAGATCGCGCGCCTGAAGGGCGAACACGGCCGCGTGCTCGTGTGGGAAGCGCATTCGATCCGCTCGCATGTGCCGCGTTTCTTCGACGGCCGCCTGCCGGACTTCAACTTCGGCACGTCGAGCGGCGCAAGCGCGGCGCCCGGTCTCGCGGAGGCGCTGGCTGCGCGTGTGCTCGCGCACGGCGGCTACACGGCCGTCGCGAACGGGCGCTTCAAGGGCGGCTACATCACGCGTCACTATGGCGTGCCCTCGACCGGCGTCGAGGCCGTGCAGCTCGAACTGTCGCAGATCACCTACATGGAAGAGACGCGTCCGTACGCGTACGACGAAGCGCGTGCCGCGCGGATCGTGCCGCTGCTGCGGACGCTCGTCGAAACCGCGCTCGCGCATCGCTGAGCACGAGCCGCCACGATGCGGCGGCGCGGCGCGAGGGCACGTCCTGCCCCGCCGGCCCGTAGCCGGCAAGCCGATGCAATGCACAAAACGGCATCGATCGCGCGGATCGATGCCGTTTTTTTCATCTGATCGGTGTCGTCATCGACCCCTGAAAAGTTGACGCAATTTTTAGGTGATATAAGCTGAATGTCAGGAAGTCGTCATGCGCGCACCGGCGGCGAGGCCATCGACGATGGCCGGCCTGCGCCGGAATGCGCGCGAGACATCTTGCTGACGTGTCGCCACGCGGCATTGCGACACGTGTCCTGCCTCCATCAGTCAGTCGAGTACGATCGTGAAAGCCGCCAGCCCTTCGATACGCCGGACGCGAAGTCCGTCGGCGGGCGCGCCGCCTCAGGCCGGGCCGAACCGGCATGCTGATCGCGGCACGCGCGCCGCCCCGTTACGCGAGCCTCGTTTCTTTGCCATTTCCCATCGCGGCCCGCGCCGCTTCAATCTCGTGACCGCGCACCTGTTCAGCGCGGTGCAGTGCGACGGCAGCGCGTCGTTGTTGCCCTAGCGTCCCTTTCCGCTTCCGTCCCGGGCCGTACCGCCTGTTGCCGCACCGTTCGCGCGGCGGGATCGCGTCTGCGCCTGCGCTGGCGCGGCGCGATTGCACGCGCGTGCGGCGTACCCATGGACCTGCGTCGTTGCGCGCACGAGCGTGTCGTGCACGATTACCGGAGAGACGCCGATGCGTGCGCGACCGATCGTAGCCGTCACCGCCGACCGCATCCTGCGCGGCGCCCATCCGAACCACGCGGCGGGCGAGAAGTACCTCACCGCGCTCGTCGACGGCGCCGGCGCGCTGGCGTTCGTGCTGCCCGCGCTCGGCGCGCGGCAGCCGGCCGAGGCGATCGTCGCGGCGGTCGACGGGCTGCTGTTGACCGGCAGCTATTCGAACGTCGAGCCGCATCATTACGGCGGCGCCGCGAGCGCGCCCGACACGCTGCACGATCCGGCGCGCGATGCAACCGCGTTGCCGCTGATCCGTGCGGCGATCGACGCGGGCGTACCCGTGCTCGCGATCTGCCGCGGCATGCAGGAACTGAACGTCGCGTATGGCGGCACGCTGCATCAGCGGCTGCATGCGACGACCGGCTTCGACGACCATCGCGAACGGCCGGCCGATCCGCTCGAACGGCAGTACGGTCCCGCGCACGTCGTGCGGCTCGCGCCGGGCGGCCTGCTGCAGCGGATCGCGCGCGGCGCGCGCGAGGCGACGGTCAATTCGCTGCACGACCAGGGCATCGCGCGCCTGGGCGCAGGGCTTGCCGTCGAAGCGAGCGCGCCCGACGGGCTGGTCGAGGCCGTCAGCGTGCGCGGCGCGCGTGCGTTCGCGCTGGGCGTGCAGTGGCATCCCGAATGGCGCTACGCGGAGCAGCCGCTGTCGCGTGACATCTTCGCGGCATTCGGCGCGGCGTGCCGCGCGCGGATGACGCACCGCCTTCATGTGGCCGGCGGCGCGACACCGTCGCCGGCCGCATCCGACATCGATATCGACTAACGAGACCGATCATGCAACCCGAACTGAGCGAATTCCTGCGTCAGCACCGCATTACCGAAGTCGAGGCGATCATTCCCGACATGGCCGGCATCGCGCGCGGCAAGATCATTCCGCGCAACAAGTTCGAATCCGGCGAGTCGATGCGCCTGCCGCAGGCCGTCATGGTGCAGACCGTCACCGGCGACTATCCGGAAGACGGGTCGCTCACCGGCGTGACCGACCCCGACATGGTGTGCGTGCCCGATCCGTCGACGATCTGCCTGATCCCGTGGGCCGTCGACCCGACCGCGCAGGTGATCCACGACTGCGTGCACTTCGACGGCTCGCCGGTCGAGATCTCGCCGCGCTACGTGCTGCGCCGCGTGCTCGACTTGTACAAGGCAAAGGGCTGGACGCCCGTCGTCGCACCCGAGCTGGAGTTCTATCTGGTCGACATGAACGCCGATCCCGACTTGCCGCTGCGTCCGCCCGTCGGCCGCACGGGGCGAGCGGAAACGGGCCGCCAGTCGTATTCGATCGAGGCCGTCAACGAGTTCGATCCGCTGTTCGAGGACATCTACGAGTACTGCGAAATGCAGGGCCTCGATATCGAGACGCTGATTCACGAAGTCGGCGCCGCGCAGATGGAGATCAACTTCGTGCATGGCGATGCGCTGTCGCTGGCCGACCAGGTGTTCCTGTTCAAGCGCACCGTGCGCGAGGCCGCGCTGCGCCACAACATGTATGCGACGTTCATGGCCAAGCCGATGGAGGGCGAGCCGGGCTCCGCGATGCACATCCATCAGAGTCTCGCCGATGCGCGCACCGGCCGCAACCTGTTCGCCGACGAAGGCGGGGCCGTGTCGCCGCTGTTTCACAGCTATCTCGCGGGGCTGCAGAAGTACACGCCGGCGCTGATGCCGATCTTCGCGCCGTACATCAACTCGTATCGCCGCCTGTCGCGCTTCATGGCCGCGCCGATCAACGTGCAGTGGGGGTACGACAACCGCACGGTGGGCTTTCGCATTCCGCAGTCGAGCCCCGTCGCGCGACGCATCGAAAACCGGATTCCAGGTGTCGACTGCAACCCGTACCTCGCGTTCGCGGCGACGCTCGCCGCCGGCTATCTCGGCATCACGCAACAGCTCGCGCCGACCGAGCCGATCGCATCCGACGGCTACGACCTGCCGTACCAACTGCCGCGCAACCTCGAGGAAGGCATCTCGCTGATGGCCGCGTGCGAGCCGCTTGCCGGCATCCTCGGCGACAAGTTCGTGAAGGCCTATCTGGCGTTGAAGGAAACCGAATACGAAGCGTTCTTCCGCGTGATCAGCTCGTGGGAACGCAGGCACCTGCTGCTGCACGTGTAAGCGTGCGGCGCTGTTTGACGGAGAAAACATGACCGATCGAAACGAAGCACTTTCGCAGTACTCGACCGCCGAATACCGCGCGCTCGACGCCGCGCACCACATCCACCCGTTCTCGGACATGGGCGCGCTCAATCGCGCCGGCAGCCGCGTGATCGTGAAGGCCGACGGCGTTTATCTGTGGGATTCGGACGGCAACAAGATCATCGACGGGATGGCCGGCCTGTGGTGCGTGAACGTCGGCTACGGCCGCAAGGAACTCGCCGACGCCGCGTATCGGCAGATCCAGGAACTGCCGTTCTACAACACGTTCTTCAAGACCACGCACCCGCCGATCATCGAGCTTTCCGCGATGCTCGCGGAAGTGACGCCGGCCGGCTTCAACCACTTCTTCTACTGCAACAGCGGCTCGGAAGGCAACGACACCGTGCTGCGCCTCGTGCACCAATATTGGCGCGTGCAGGGCAAGCCGCAGAAGAAATACGTGATCTCGCGCAGGAACGGCTATCACGGCTCGACGATCGCGGGCGGCACGCTCGGCGGCATGGGCTACATGCACGAGCAGATGCCGTCGAAGGTCGAGCACATCGTGCATATCGACCAGCCGTATTTCTTCGGCGAAGCGCAGGCAGGAGAGACGCCCGAAGCGTTCGGCCTCGCGCGCGCGCGGCAGCTCGAGGCGAAGATCCTCGAACTCGGCGCGGAGAACGTCGCCGCGTTCATCGGCGAGCCGTTCCAGGGCGCGGGCGGCGTGATCTTCCCGCCGTCGACGTACTGGCCGGAAATCCAGCGGATCTGCCGCAAGTACGACATCCTGCTGGTGGCCGACGAGGTGATCGGCGGGTTCGGGCGCACCGGCGAATGGTTCGCGCATCAGCACTTCGGCTTCGAGCCGGACCTGATCACGATGGCGAAGGGCCTGACATCGGGCTACGTACCGATGGGCGCGGTGGGCATACACGAGCGCGTCGCGCGCCCGATCATCGACAACGGCGAATTCAACCACGGCCTCACGTATTCGGGCCACCCGGTGGCGGCGGCCGTCGCGGTCGCGAACCTGAAGCTGCTGCGCGACGAAGGGATCGTCGAGCGCGTGAAGCACGAGATCGGGCCGTATTTCCAGCGCCGGCTGCGTGCCGCGCTGGGCGATCATCCGATCGTCGGAGAGATTGCCGGGGCAGGGCTCGTCGCGGGCGTTCAGCTTGCGCGCGATCGTGTGCGGCGCGAGCGGTTCGATGCGAATGTCGATATCGGCACGATCTGCCGCGACTTCTGTTTCAACGGCAACCTGATCATGCGCGCGACCGGCGACCGGATGCTGCTGTCGCCGCCGCTCGTGATTCGCGAGGCGGAGGTCGACGAGATCGTCGACAAGGCGAAGCGTGCGTTTGACGCGACGGCGCAGCGGGTGGGGGACGTTCGGTAAGGCGTTACCTGCGAGCGGACGCGGCGGCGCATGACGTGGCGCCGCGTCGTGCAGGACACGCGCGACGCCAAAACGAAAAGGGCCCGCGTCGTGAGACGCAGGCCCTTGAATTCTTTGGTGGGCGGTACTGGGATCGAACCAGTGACCCCTGCCGTGTGAAGGCAGTGCTCTACCGCTGAGCTAACCGCCCAAAGAAGAATCAAATTATGTCAGAGCTTTTGGGGTTCGTAAAGCCCTTTGTGCAAATTTTTTTCAAACAGCTGCCAACGCCATTGCACGCGCCGCGCGCTCAGCCCGCGAGCGCGGGCAGCGCATCGATCGATGCGCGCACGTAGCCGGCAAAGCGCCGCGCCACCGGTTCGGCGGTGCCGCTGCGTTTCAGCGCGAGCGTGCGCGATTCGAGCGACGCATCCTTCAGCGGCACGAACGCGAGCCGATCGCTTTTCGCCCGCTGCAGCACCTGCGGCACCAGCGCGATGCCCATTCCGAACTCGATCATCGACAGGATCGTCTGCCACAGCCGCGCCTCGTGGCGGATCAACGGACTGAACCCCGCGTTCACGCACTGCGCGATGATCAGGTCGTGATAATGCGGCGCGGCGTCGCGCGGAAACAGGATGAACGGTTCCGTCGCGAGCGTGGCGAGCGCGACCTGCCTGCGCCGCGCGAGCGGATGCGCGGCCGGCAGGCAGCACACGAACGGCTCCGCATAGACGGGCGCCGATTCGACGTCGGGCGGGAAGTGGCCCCAGTGCGCATAGCCGAGATCGATCTGGCCGCGCTGGATCGCCTGCACCTGCGCGTGCGTGTTCATCTCGCTCAACACGACCTCGACGCCCGGATAGTCGGCCTCGAAGCGCCGCACCGCGTCCGGCAGCCCGCGATACAGCATCGAGTGGACGAAGCCGATCCGCAGCCGGCCCGCGAGCCCCGACGCGGAGCGCACCGTCAGGCGCTCCGCTTCGTCCGCCTGCAGCAGTAGCCGGCGCGCCTCGCCGAGCAGCACCTCGCCCGCGTTGGTCAGCGCGACCGTCTTGTTGGTGCGCGAAAAGAGCTGCACGCCGAGCGCGTCCTCGAACTTGCGGATGTCGAAACTCAGCGCCGGCTGCGAGATGAACAGGCGCTTCGCCGCGCGCCCGAAATGCAGCTCCTCGGCAACGGCCACGAAGTAGCGCAACTGCCTCAGTTCCATGGTGTCTCCTCCCGGCGGCGGCATCGATAAGCGACATCTATCGTACCGGACAAATCCTGTATTGGACGCTTATCGATCGCGCGCCTACGCTCTGCGGGAGGCTTGACGCAGGGCCGGCCGGTGCCGCGACACCGGCCCGGCCAATGCGCAGGCAACCCAGGAGACGCACGCATGAACGATACCGCTCGCACGCCGGACACCGGCGCATCCAATATCCCCGACAGCCGGGGCCTCAATTTCTTCACCGTCGATCCCGATCTCGGCGCGTTGCTGAAGCTGCATCTCGGCGACGCGTGCTATGCCGAACTCGAGCCGCGGCTGCGCGCGCTCGGCGCCCGCGTATCGGGCGAACTCGACGAATGGGCGTCGCGCGCGGACAAGCATCCGCCCGTGCTCGAGCACCGCAACCGGCGCGGCGAGGCCGTGCAGCGGATCGACAAGGATCCGGCCTACGTCGCGCTCGAACGCGTCGCGTATGCGGAGCTCGGGCTCGCGTCGCTGAGCCACGGATCCGAAACCGTGCCGCCGCTCGTCAAGTACGCGCTGACGTTCCTGTTCGTGCAGGCGGAATTCGGGCTGTGCTGCCCGGTCAGCATGACCGATTCGCTGACGCGCACGCTGCGCCGCTTCGGCGATCCTGCGCTCGTCGCGCGCTATCTGCCGAAGCTCGCGTCGCGCGACTTCGACACGCTGTACCAGGGCGCGATGTTCATGACCGAGCAGGCGGCCGGCTCCGACGTCGGCCGGATCGCGACGCGCGCGACCCGCGAAACCGACGCGCACGGCGAGACCGTCTGGCGCCTGACCGGCGACAAGTGGTTCTGCTCGAACGCGGACGCCGATCTCGCGATGGTGCTCGCACGGCCCGACGGCGCGCCCGACGGCATCAAGGGCCTCGCGCTGTTCCTGCTGCCGAAGACGCTGCCGGACGGCACGCGCAACCGCTACCGGATCGTGCGCCTGAAGGACAAGCTGGGCAGCCGTTCGATGGCGAGCGGCGAGATCGTGCTCGAAGGCGCGCAGGCTTGGCTGATCGGCGAGATCGGCCGCGGTTTTCACCAGATGGCCGACATGATCAACATGTCGCGGCTGTCGAACGGCGTGCGCGCGGCGGGGCTGATGCGGCGCGCGCTGAACGAGGCGCTGCACGTCGCCGCGCATCGCGAGGCGTTCGGCCGCAAGCTGATCGAGATGCCGCTGATGCAGCGCCAACTGATGAAGATGCTGCTGCCGGCCGAAGCCGCGCGCGCGATGTTCATGCAGATTGCGTTGCTGTTGCCGCAGGCCGACGCGGGCGACGAGCAGGCGGCGCGCTGCGTGCGGATCCTGACGCCGCTGATCAAGTTCCGCGCCTGCCGCGACGCGCGCCGCGTGACGGGCGACGCAATGGAAGTGCGCGGCGGCACCGGCTATATCGAGGAATGGAGCGACGCGCGGCTCGTGCGCGACGCGCACCTCGGTTCGATCTGGGAAGGCACGAGCAACATCGTCGCGCTCGACGTCGCACGCGCCGCGCAGCGCGAGCATGCGCTCGACGCGCTGCGCACGTTCCTCGGCGATCGTCTGGGCGCGGCGCCGCTGCCCGACGCGAGCCGCACGGCGCTGCGGCGCATCCTCGCGCGGGCGTGCGATGCGCTCGCGAGGGTGGCCGGAGAAGGCGACGACGCGCGCGTGCGGCAGGCCGCGTCCGCGCTGTATTACGCGAGCGCGGCCGTGCTGATGGCCTGCGAGGGCGCACGGCTCGCACCGGATTTCAGGCGTCTCGCGCTCGCACACCTGATCGTGCGTCACAAGCTGCTGCCGGTCGATCCGCTCGCGCCGGCGCCGCGCGACGACGAATCGGTCGCGTCCGACGCGCTGCTGCGCGGCCTGCCGGTCGCGCTCGACACGGCGCTCGACCTGCTGCCGGAGGTCGAGCGATGAACGCGACGCGTGGCGCACTGAACGGCCTGAAGGTCGTCGACCTGAGCCGGGTGCTCGGCGGCCCGTATTGCACGCAGGCGCTCGCCGACCACGGCGCGACGGTGGTCAAGATCGAGCCGCCCGCCGGCGACGAGACGCGCGGCTGGGGGCCGCCGTTCCTCGGCGACACGGCCTGGTACTTCATGGGCGTGAACCGCAACAAGGAAGGGCTCGCGCTCGACCTGTCGCGCGAAGAAGGGCGCGCGATCCTGCGGCGCCTGCTCGAAGAAGCCGACGTGCTCGTCGAGAACTTCAAGCCGGGCACGCTCGCGCGATGGGGGATGGACTACGCACGCGACCTGCAGCCGCGCTTTCCGCGCCTGATCCACTGCGCGGTGACGGGCTTCGGCGACGACGGTCCGCTCGGCGGGCTGCCGGGCTACGACGCGGTGATCCAGGCGATGGCCGGGCTGATGAGCGTGAACGGCGAACGCGACGGCGACGCGACCCGCATCGGCCTGCCGATCGTCGACATGGTCACGGGGCTGAACGCACTCGCCGGCATCCTGCTGGCGCTCGCGGAGCGCGAGAAGAGCGGGCGCGGGCAGTCGATCGACGTGGCGCTGTACGACTGCGGCGTGTCGCTGCTGCATCCGCACCTGCCGAACTTCTTCGGGTCGGGCCGCGTGCCGGAACGCAGCGGCAACGCGCATCCGAACATCGCGCCGTACGACAGCTACCGCACGGCGACCGCGCCGATCTTCCTCGCGGTCGGCAACGACCGGCAGTTCGCGCGGCTCGTCGCGCATCTCGGCGCACCGGCGCTCGCCGGCGATCCGCGCTTCGTCGACAACCGCAGCCGCTGCGCGCATCGCCCGGAGCTGAAGGCGGAACTGGAAGCGCGGCTCGGCGCGCACGCGTGCGCGCCGCTCGCGCGCGACCTGATGGCGGCCGGTGTGCCGTGCGGGCCGGTGCGCACGGTGGCCGACGTCGCGCACGATCCGCATGCGCTGCATCGCGAGCTGTTCGTCGAGATCGGCGCGTATCGCGGCACCGCGTCGCCGGTGAAGCTGTCGCGCACGCCGGCCACCTACCGGTCGGCGCCGCCCGCGCTCGGCCGCGACACGCGCGCGGTGCTCGATCGGCTCGGCGTCGATCGCGCGCTTCAGCAGCAATTGCTCGATGCCGGCGTGCTGAAGGTCGGGCCGGACGAGACGTGACGGGCCGAGGGCGCCCGCAAACGAACGTCGTCCCGAACGGACCGACGCCGACATCAAGCAACGCAACGTAGCCCAACCTCGCGAGCCGGCGGCGCAAGATCGGCCCTCCGGCAACGCGCGCGACCGTCGCGCCGCCGATCACAAACATGGAGACATCGATGAGCCGTCCGCAATCCCCGCCCGCCGCGCAGCCGCGGCCTGGCCGCGCCGCCCTCGCGGCGTTCGTCGGCACCACGATCGAGTGGTACGACTTCTACATCTACGGCACGGCCGCGGCGCTCGTGTTCGGCAAGGTGTTCTTTTCCAGCACGATGGACCCCGGCGTCGCGACGCTGCTCGCGTTCGTCACGTTCTGGGCCGGCTTTGCCGCGCGGCCGCTCGGCGGGATCGTGTTCGGGCATCTCGGCGATCGCGTCGGCCGCAAGACGGCGCTCGTGATCACGCTGGTGATGATGGGGCTCGCGACGACCGGCATCGGGCTGCTGCCCGGCTATGCGTCGATCGGCGTGTGGGCGCCCGCGGGCCTCGTCGTGCTGCGCGTGCTGCAGGGCATCGCGGTCGGCGGCGAGTGGGGCGGTGCGGTGCTGATCGCGAGCGAGAATGCGCCGAAGCATCGCAGCATCCTGTATGCGGCGTTCGCGCAGCAGGGTTCGCCCACCGGCAACCTGCTGGCCACGGCCGCGTTCTTCGCGCTGAGCGCGCTGCCGACGCCGTCGTTCCTGATGTGGGGCTGGCGCATTCCGTTCCTGCTGTCTGCCGTGCTCGTGATCATCGGGATGGTGATCCGGCTGAAGCTCGAGGAATCGGTCGACATGCAGCGCGTGCTCGCGCGCAAGCGCACGGTGAAGCTGCCGCTGCGCGACGTGGTGCGCGACCACTGGGTCGTCGTGCTGCTCGCGGCCGGCACGCTGCCGGTGATCAACGTCACGTATTTCCGCAGCACGTTCGCGCTGTCGTGGGCGACCAAGGAACTCGGTTATGCGCAGGGTACGTTCCTCGGCATCCTGTCGATCTCGCTCGTCGTGCAGTTCCTGATGCAGCCGGTCGGCGCGTGGTTCGTGTCGAAGGTCGACATGCGGCGCGCGATGTGCTGGATCCTGATCCCGGAAATCGTGCTGATGCCCGTGATGTTTCATGCGCTCGCGACGGGTTCGTACTGGGTCGCCGTCGCGGGCATGTGCGTCTCGACGATTCCGTCGGCGATGTTCTACGGCGCGGTCGGCGGCGTGCTCGCGCGCGTGTTCCCGGCCAACATCCGCTATACGGGCCTGTCGCTCGCGTATCAGTTGAGCGCGCTCGTCGTCGGCGGCGGCACGCCCGTGCTCGCGCAGGCGATCCTCAATGCGACGGGCAGCATCGTCGGCGTCGCGATCGCGTCGGGGCTCTATGCGCTCGTGTCGCTTGTCTGCATGGTGGCGCTGCTCAATCGCACCGGACATCGCGCCGACGAACTGTCGAGCGCCGAGCGCAGCGATGCGGCCGAGTGGGGCACCGAGCATACGGGCGCAGGGAACCCGGGCGGCGAAGCCGCGCCACCCGACGATCGCGGCACGTTGAAACCCGCGGGTTGAGCCGGCAGGCTGGCGCGATGCGCCGAGGCGGCGGCGCGGCGATTCCGCGGCATCGGGCGCCGGGCGGGCCGCGCGTCTTGTTTGCCTTCGCTCGCGCCAGATCAGGTGTCCCAAAAGCAAACGGCACCGTGCGATACACGGTGCCGTTTGCTTGGGGCTTTTGCTTCACCTCGCGACGCCGCCGGCATGGCCGGCCGTCGCGAGTCGCGTCGTCGCTCAGCCTTCCGTCGGCGGCACGTAGCCGGACGCCTGGTCCGCGCCGTCGCCGAAGAAGTACTTCTCCGTCTGCTTCATCAGATACTGGCGCGCGCGCGGGTCGGCCATGTTCAGGCGGTTTTCGTTGATCAGCATCGTTTGCTGCTTGAGCCAGCCTTGCCACGCTTCCTTCGAGACGCTCTCGTAAATGCGCTTGCCGAGTTCGCCCGGCAGCGGCGGGAAATCGAGGCCTTCGGCTTCCTTGCCGAGCTTCGCGCATTGGATCATTCGAGCCATCGTGTACTTCTCCTGTAATCGGTGTCTGGGGGGAAGGGCAGTCGTGCCGGTGCTCAGAGCTGCTTCATCAGCACGAGCGACTTGCGCTGCCAGTTATAGAGTTTGCGGCGGTCTTCCGGCAGGTCGTCGACGCTGACCTTGACGAAGCCGCGCTTGAGGAACCAGTGCTCGGTGCGCGTCGTGAGCACGAAGATGTGCGTGAGGCCGCGCGCGCGGGCGCGCTGCTCGATGCGCTTGAGCAGGCGTTCGCCGTCGCCCGAGCCCTGCGCTTCGGGCGCGACCGTCAGGCACGCCATCTCGCCGATCTTCTCCTGCTGGTACGGGTACAGCGCCGCGCAGCCGAACAGCACGCCATCGTGCTCGATCACCGAGAAGTGGTCGATGTCGCGTTCGATCTGGTGGCGGCCGCGCCGCACCAGCGTGCCGTCCGATTCGAGCGGCTCGATCAGCGACAGGATGCCGCCGACGTCGTCCGGCGTCGCTTCGCGCAGGCTTTCGAGGTTCTCGTACGAGATCATCGTGCCGACGCCGTCGTGCAGGAACAGTTCGAGCAGCATGCTGCCGTCGAGCGATTGCGGAATCAGGTGCGCGCGGGTCACGCCGCCGCGGCACGCGCGGATCGAATGCTTGAGGAAGAATGCGTCGTCGCCCTGGATGTTGCCGGAATCGAGCAGCTCGGCGGCCGCGTCGAGCGACATTTCGCGCACCAGGTCGCCTTCGTCGTCGACGATGCCGGGCCCTTCGGTCAGGAAGATGATCTTGTCGGCGCGCAGCGCGATCGCGGCCGCCGACGCGACGTCCTCCATCGACAGGTTGAACGCCTCGCCGGTGGGCGAGAACCCGAGCGGCGACAGCAGCACGAGCTTGCGGCTCGCGAGCGAATGACGGATCGATTCGGCGTCGATCTTGCGCACGATGCCCGTGTGCGCGAAATCGACCCCATCGAGAATCCCCACCGGCCGCGCGGTCACGAAGTTGCCCGACACGACGCTGATGTGCGCGTGCGCCATCGGCGAGTTCGGCAGCCCCTGGCTGATCGCGGCCTCGATGTCGAGACGCACTTCGCCGGCCGCTTCCTTCGCGGATTCGAGCGCGCGCGCATCGGTGATGCGCAGCCCGTGCGAAAACTCGGATTCGACACCGTGCAGGCTCAACTGCTCCTCGACCTGCGGGCGCGAGCCGTGCACCAGCACGATCTGGATGCCCATCGCCTGCAACAGCGCGATGTCGGATACGAGCGCGTTCAGCAGCCCCTGCTGCACCACCTCGCCGCCGAACCCCACGACGAACGTGCTGTTGCGGAACTTGTGGATATAGGGCGCGACGGAGCGCATCCAGTCGACGAACTGCGCGTGGCTGGCGGCCGAATCGTCGGCGGCCGGCGGCGTCGCGGCGCCGGTCTGAGCGGGAGGGAGGTCGGTTTGGGAATTCATGGGCGGGATTATAATGCGCCCCCATGTCGAATGTTTCTAAAAGTCCCGCGCCGACGCGGGCCAATACGCCGTCGGCGAAGCACCCGGATGGTGCGGCCGACGCGCGCGAGCAGCCCGGCCAGCCGCCGCGCGGGCAGCAGGACAAGCCGGCGGGCACGCCGGCACATGCGCCGCGCGGGCCGCGCAATGACGAACGGCGCGGCGACGCGCGCCAGCCGGCCGCGAAGGGCGCGCCGCAGGCCGCGGGCGAGCGTGCCCCGCGCCGCGAGCGTGCGCCGCGGGCCGCCGTCGCACCGAACCCCGTCCCGCCGATCACGTACCCCGAAAGCCTGCCCGTGTCGGGCAAGCGCGACGAAATCGCGCGCGCGATCGCCGGCCACCAGGTCGTCATCGTCTGCGGTGAAACGGGCTCGGGCAAGACCACGCAGTTGCCGAAGATCTGTCTCGATCTCGGCCGCGGGCTCGGCGCCGGCGGCACGGGCCTGATCGGCCATACGCAGCCGCGGCGCCTAGCCGCATCGTCCACCGGCCGCCGGATCGCCGAGGAACTCGGCACGCCGTTCGGCGAGGTGGTCGGCTACAAGGTGCGCTTTACCGACAATCTCGCGCCGGGCGCGTCCGTGAAGCTGATGACGGACGGCATCCTGCTCGCCGAGACGCAGACCGACCCGTTGCTGAAGGCGTACGACACGCTGATCATCGACGAGGCGCACGAGCGCAGCCTGAACATCGACTTCCTGCTCGGCTATCTGAAGGAGATCCTGCCGCGGCGGCCCGACCTGAAGCTGATCGTCACGTCCGCGACGATCGACGCCGACCGCTTCGCGCGCCATTTCGGCACCGACGAGCGTCCGGCGCCCGTGATCGAGGTGAGCGGGCGGCTGTATCCGGTCGAGATGCGTTACCGCCCTGTGGCCGAGGATCGCCCGGCGGTGAAGAACGCGGAAGGCACGGGCGGCCGCGATCGCGTGAAGACCGCGCGCGAGGCCGAGCGCGACCTGATGGACGCGATCGTCGACGCGGTCGACGAGCTGTGCCGCGAAGGCCCCGGCGACGTGCTGGTGTTCCTGCCCGGCGAGCGCGAGATCCGCGAGGCGGCCGAGGCGCTGCGCAAGCACCATCCGCCGCATACCGAGATCCTGCCGCTGTTCGCGCGGCTGTCGGCGGCCGACCAGGACAAGGTGTTCAAGGCGTCGAACGCGCGCCGCATCGTGCTCGCGACCAACGTGGCCGAAACCTCGCTGACGGTGCCGGGCATCCGCTACGTGGTCGACACCGGTCTCGCGCGCGTGAAGCGCTATTCGTACCGGAACAAGGTCGAGCAGTTGCAGGTCGAGTCGATCTCGCAGGCGGCCGCGAACCAGCGCGCGGGCCGCTGCGGCCGCGTGGCCGACGGCGTGTGCATCCGCTTGTACGAGGAAAGCGACTACCAGGCGCGCGCACGCTTCACCGATCCGGAAATCCTGCGTTCGTCGCTCGCGTCGGTGATCCTGCGGATGAAGTCGCTGCACCTGACGGCGATCGAATCGTTCCCGTTCCTCGAGCCGCCGCCCGGCCGCGCGATCGCGGACGGCTACCAGTTGCTGAACGAGCTCGGCGCGGTCGACGACGACAACGCGCTGACGCCGCTCGGCCGCGAGCTCGCGCGGCTGCCGCTCGACCCGCGCGTCGGCCGGATGATTCTGGCCGCGCGCGACCAGCAGTCGCTGCGCGAGGTGCTGATCATCGCGAGCGCGCTGTCCGTGCAGGATCCGCGCGATCGCCCGATCGAAGCGCAGGAGCAGGCCGACCAGGCGCACCGCCGGTTTGCCGATGAGCGCTCCGAATTCCTGCAGTGGCTGAAGATCTGGGCGTGGTTCGAGGAAGCCGTCGCGCACAAGAAGTCGAATCGCCAGCTCGTCGACGCCTGCCGGCAGAATTTCCTGTCGCACCTGCGGCTGCGCGAGTGGCGCGACGTGCATTCGCAACTGCTGACCGTCGTGCGCGAGCACGGCTGGCGACTCAACGAAGTCGAGGCCACCTACGAACAGATTCATCTGGCCCTGTTGACGGGCCTGCTCGGCAACATCGGGATGAAAGCGGACGACGATCCGCATTACCTCGGCGCGCGCGGCATCAAGTTCTACCTGTGGCCCGGCTCCGCGCTCGCGAAGAAGGCCGGCCGCTGGGTGATGGCGGCCGAACTCGTCGAGACGAGCCGGCTGTACGCGCGCTGCCTCGCGAAGATCGAGCCCGAGTGGGTCGAGAAGATCGGCGCGCATCTGCTGAAAAAATCGCTGTCGGAGCCGCACTGGGAAAAGCGTCCGGCGCAGGTGAGCGCGTTCGAGCGCGCGACGCTGTACGGGTTGCCGATCTACCACCGGCGGCGCGTCGCGTTCGGCAAGCAGGACCCGGCGCGCGCACGTGAATTGTTCATCCGCGGCGCGCTGGTCGAAGGCGAATTCGACACGAAGCTGCCGTTCTTCGCGCACAACCGCAAGCTGCTCGCTGACATCGAGCAGCTCGAACACAAGTCGCGCCGCCAGGACGTGCTGGTCGACGACGAGCTGATCTACGCGTACTACGACCATGCGATTCCGGAAGGCATCCACACGGGCGCCGCGTTCGAGCGCTGGTATCGCGACGAGGTGAGGAAGGGCGGCCAGCCCGACGACAAGCAGCGGCTGCTGTACCTGTCGCGCGACGACCTGATGCGCCACGAGGCGGCCGGCGTGACGACCGACCTGTTCCCGAAGCGCGCGACGATGGCCGGCGTCGAGATGGCGCTTACGTACCACTTCGAGCCAGGCACGCCGCGCGACGGCGTGACGCTCGCGGTGCCGCTCTTCGCGCTGAACCAGGTCGACGCGCGCCGCTGCGAGTGGCTCGTGCCGGGGATGCTGAAGGAAAAGGTGCAGTTGCTGTTGAAGTCGCTGCCGCAGAAGCTGCGCCGGCACTGCGTGCCGCTGCCCGAGTACGCGGCGGGCTTCGTCGAGCGGATGGGGCGCGAGGGCTTTGGCGCGGGCGGGCTCGTCGAGGCGCTGATCGCCGACGTGCGCGGCGAGACGCAGGTCGCGATGAAGACGGCCGATTTCAAGCTCGAGACGTTGCCCGCGCACCTGTTCATGAATTTCAAGGTGATCGACGAGCACGGCCGCCAGCTCGCGATGGGGCGCAATCTCGCGCAGCTTCGCCAGGAGCTCGGTGCGCAGGCGCAGCAGCAGTTCCAGAAGATCGCGGCGGCGTCGACGCTCGCGCCGGGCGGCGACGCCGGCGCGGGCGATGCAGCCGGCACGCCGGCGCCGGCCGCCGCGCAGGCTTCGGCCGCGAAGGGCGGCAAGCCGGGCAAGGGCGCGGCCCCGCAGACGGCCGCCCCACGGATGGCCGCCCCGACGGAAGCCGGCGCGACGGCGTTGTACGAGAACCTGACGACATGGAATTTCGGCAAGCTGCCCGAGCTGCTGGAAATCCGCCGGCGCGGCCAGACGCTGTACGGCTATCCGGCGCTCGTCGACCGCGGCACGCATTGCGACGTCGAGGTGTTCGATTCGCCGGAGGAGGCCGCGCGCATTCACCGGGCCGGCTTGCGGCGGCTGTTCGCGCTGCAGTTGAAGGAGCCGATCAAGTTCCTGGAAAAGAACCTGCCGGGCCTGCGCGAGATGGCGATGCAGTACATGTCGCTCGGCACGCAGGACGAGTTGCGCGACCAGTTGATCGACACGGCGCTCGACCGCGCGTGCCTGCAGGACCCGCTGCCCGACGACGACGCGAGCTTCCACACGCGCCGCGACGAGGGCAGGAGCCGGCTGAACCTGCTCGCGCAGGAAATCGCGCGGCTCGTCGGGCAGATCCTGGCCGAATATACGGGCCTCGTGAAGAAGCTCGCGCAGGCGAAGCCGTTCGCGCAGGCCCATGCGGACCTGCAGCAGCAACTGGCCGCGCTGGTCGGCAAGCGCTTCGTGATCGACACGCCTTACGCGCAGCTTGCGCATTTCCCGCGCTATCTGAAGGGCATCGCGCTGCGGATCGACAAGCTGAAGGCCGATCCGGCGCGCGACGCGAAGCAGTCGGCCGAGCTGCTGCCGCTCGTCCAGCAGTACCAGCGCGCGGTGTCGCAGCGCGGCGGCGTCGCCGATGCGCGGCTCGCGGAATTCCGCTGGCTGCTGGAGGAACTGCGGATTTCGCTGTTCGCGCAGGAACTGCGCACGCCGATGCCGGTCTCTGTCAAGCGTCTGCACAAGGTCTGGGAGTCGATGCAGCGCTAGCGCGACATCGGTCGGCCGGGCCTGCACGGGCAGCCGGGGCCTGCGCCGCGGCGGCCCGTGCGGCCGCCCGGCGTGCGGCAAGGTGGCGCAAAAGCGGCGCAATCCCGGCATGGGTCAACCGGAGGGGCCCGCCGAACGTTCTACAATCACTGCTGTTCCACGACGTGAGTCTTCATGCGCACTTTCCTTTCCTTCGGCCGCACGCTTGCGCTGGCCGCCGCCGTGCTGGCGCCCGCCGCACACGCGAATAACGTGATCGTCCTCAATTCGGCCGAAGCGACGCTTTCCCTGATCGACCAGCAGACCCGCGAAGTCGTTTCCACGATGCCGACCGGCAAGGAACCGCACCATTTGATGGCGACGCCCGACAATGCATCGCTGATCGTCGCGAATTCGGTCTCGAACAGCCTGATGTTCCTCGATCCGAAGACGGGCAAGCTGCAGCGCACCGTCGAAGGGATCGACGATCCTTACCAGCTCGGCTTCTCGCCCGACCGCAAGTGGTTCGCGGCGGCCGGTTTGCGGCTCGATCGCGTCGACATCTACGGCTACGACGGCCGCGACCTGAAGCTCGTGAAGCGCGTGCCGCTCGCGGTGATGCCGAGCCACCTCGCGTTCACGAAGGACAGCAAGACGCTGCTCGTGTCGCTGCAGGTGTCCGGCGAGATCGCGGCGATCGATCTGCCGACGCAGACGGTCAAGTGGAAGATGAAGGTCGGCAAGGTGCCGGCCGGCCTGTGGCTCACGCCCGACGACAAGTTCCTGCTGGTCGGGATGACCGGCGCGGATTACGTCGCGGTCGTCGACTGGCGCAACCAGAAGGTCGTCAAGCAGATCTACACGGGCAAGGGCGCGCACAACTTCCGCTCGCTCGCCGACGGCACGCACGTCGCGGTCACCAACCGCGTCGCGAACACGATCAGCATCATCGACGAGAACGCGCTCACCAACGTCGGCGACATCACCGGCCTGCTGCCGGGCCCCGACGACATGGAGCTGTCCGCCGACAAGAAGACGCTGTGGGTGACGTTCCGTTTCGCGAAGAAGGTCGGGATCATCGATCTGGCCTCGCGCAAGCTGGTGCAGACGATCGCCGTCGGCCGCTCGCCGCACGGGATCTACTTCTACGACCGCGCGCCGTGGAAGGCGGCGAACGGCGCGTAACGGGCGGAGGCGGACGATGCTGCACCTGATCGATGCGTTCGTGTCGGACATCCAGACCTGGCTGTACGTCGACGTCGTGCAGCCGCTCCTCTTCAAGTTCAACCTGATGGACTACGACGAGGACACCTACGACGCGCTGTACTGGGTGATCATCGGCGCGCTGCAGATGGTGCTGATGTTCGCGCTGCTGCGCCCGCTCGAGGCGCTGCTGCCGGTCGAGCGCTGGAAGAACCGCCGTGCGGTGCGTGTCGACGTGATCTACACGGCGATCTCGAAGCTCGGCATCTACACGCTGTTCTTCTTCTTCGCGCTGCAGCCGGTGTTCGACAACTTCCAGGCGTGGCTGCGCCTGCATGGCGTGTCGAACGTCAACCTCGACTACCTGTGGCCGGGCGTGACCTCGCAGCCGATCGTCGCGTTCGCGATCTACCTCGTCGTGCTCGATTTCGCCGGCTACTGGTATCACCGCTGGCAGCACAAGTTCGGCATCTGGTGGGAGCTGCACGCGGTTCATCACAGCCAGCGTCAGATGTCGCTGTGGTGCGACGACCGCAACCACCTGCTCGACGACGTGATCCAGTCGTGTTTCTTCGCGGCGATCGCGCTCGTGATCGGCGTGACGCCGTCGCAGTTCGTCGTGCTGACCGCGGTCACGAACTTCCTGCAGAGCATCCAGCATACGAATGCGCGGCTGTCGTACGGCCGCATCGGCGAGCGCCTGCTCGTCAGCCCGATCTTCCACCGCCGGCACCATGCGGTCGGCTACGGCCACGAAGGCACCAAATATGGCTGCAACTTCGGCGTGCTGTTCCCGTGGTGGGACATGATGTTCGGCACCGCGTCGTGGAACCGCACGGTCGAGCCGACCGGCATCCGCGAGCAGGTCGAGGGCGTGTCCTACGGCGACGGCTTCTGGTCGCAGCACGGCCTGGCGTTCGTGCGGATCTTCCGGCGCCTGTTTCCCGCGAAACGCGGCGCGGCGTCGGCCTAATCCCGAGCGGGCCTTTCTCCCGTTGAACGGCTTTCCCACACGGCCCGCATGCGCTTTGGCGCATGCGGGCCGTGTGGTTTATCCTTTCCCCGTTTTTCTCCGTCAATCCACACTCCATAGGCTCGCATGAACGACTTGCTGCGTTCCTTCGTCCGGGCGCTCGCCAGCGCGCTGCACCCGCGCATGCTGTGGCTCACGCTGATGCCGTTCGTCGTCTCGGCGCTGCTGTGGGGCGCCGTGCTGTGGTTCTCGTGGCAGACGCTGATCGACGTCGCGCGCGGCGCGCTCGACGGCTTCGTGCTGACGGCCGCGCTGTATCGCGCGTTCGATGCGATCGGCATGTCGCAGCTGCACGCGGTCGTCGCGCCGTTCGTGGTCGTGTCGCTCGCGATTCCGCTGATCGTGCTGACCGTGCTGCTGCTGATCGCGACGATCTCGATGCCGGTCGTGATCAAGCACCTGTCGAACCGGCAGTTCGCGGCGCTCGAGCCGAAGCGGGGCGGCACCTTCTTCGGCAGCGTAGTCAATTCGCTCGGCGCGGCAATCGTCGGCGTCGTGCTGCTCGTCGTCACGATCCCGCTGTGGCTGGTTCCGCCGTTCTTCGCGCTGCTGCCGCCGGTGATCTGGGGCTGGCTCACGTATCGCGTGATGACCTACGACGCGCTCGCGCTGCACGCGAGCCGCGACGAGCGCCGCGCGCTCGTGCGCCGGCATCGCTGGCCGCTGATCGGCATCGGCGTCGCGACCGGGCTGCTCGGCACCGTGCCGACCTTCGTGTGGGTTTCGTCGGTCTGGATGATGGTGCTGTTCCCGTTCGTCGCGGCCGCCATGATCTGGGTATACGCTTTCATCCTCGTCTTCTCGGCGCTGTGGTTCGGGCACTACTGCCTGCGCGCGCTGGAGGACCTGCGCGCCAGCGCGCGCGCCACCGCAATCGACATGGGGCAGGCATGAGCATCGGCATCATCATCATCGGCGACGAAATCCTTTCGGGCCGCCGGCAGGACAAGCATCTGGCGAAGGTCATCGAGCTGCTCGGCGCGCGCGGCCTCGCGCTCGACTGGGCCGAATACGTCGGCGACGATCCGGCACGCATCACCGCGACGCTCGTGCGTGCGATCGCGTCGGGCGACATCGTGTTCTCGACGGGCGGGATCGGCGCGACCCCCGACGACCATACGCGCCAGTGCGCGGCCGCCGCGCTCGGCGTGCCGCTCGAGCTGCATCCGGAAGCGAAGGTGCTGATTTCGGAACGCATTCGCGAGACGCACGCCGACCCGGCCACGCCGGTCGATTTCGAATCGCCGGAGAACCAGCATCGATTCAACATGGGCGTGTTTCCGGCGGGCGCGACGATTATCCCGAACGGCTACAACCGGATTCCCGGCTTCTCGGTCGGCCATCTCCACTTCGTGCCGGGCTTCCCGGTGATGGCGTGGCCGATGATCGAATGGGTGCTCGATACGAAGTACGCGCATCTGCATCACGCGACGCCGCACGCCGAGCGCTCGCTGGTCGTGTTCGAGTTGCCGGAATCGACGCTGACGCCGCTGATGGAGAAGATCGAGCGCGATTTCCCCGGCGTGCGCGTATTCAGCCTGCCGAGCGTCGGCGACGCGGAGCGCGGCGGCATCTACGCGCGCCGTCACATCGATCTCGGCGTGAAGGGCGAGCCGGAAGCGGTCGCGGCCGCGTTCGTGAAGCTGCGCGAAGGCGTGCACCTGCTCGGCGGCGACGTCGTCGAGCCCGATACGCCGCGTGCCTGAGCGGCCTGCAACGGGGCCGTACCAAAAACAACGGGCCGCGCAATGCGGCCCGTCATCGGCATGTCATCGCCCGGCTCGACGATGAGGCTGTCGCAACCGGCGGGCGCGGCGCGCCGTCAGGCGCCGATCCACGGGAGTTTGCGGAAGCACCAGCCGTCGACCGTCTTGCGGTGGCCTTCGGCGTCCTTGGCGCCCTCGAAGCCTTCCAGCAGGTCGAAGGCCTTCGTGAAACCGGCCTGCGCGGACGCGACCGCGGCGAGCTTCGAGCGCGCGGCGCTGCGGCACAGGAACAGGATGGGCGTATCGGCCGGGAGGGCCGCCTTCAGTTCGTTGACGAATTCGGCGTTCGGCACGCCGCCCGGGTAGCGCGTCCATTCGACGTGCAGGTACTGGCCGTCGCCGACGAGCGGGCGGCCGACCCAGTCGAGCTCGGCGCGCGTGCGCACGTCGACGAGGCGCGCCGACGGGTCGAGCTGCAGCAGTTCGAACGCCTCGACCGGCAGCAGCGCGCCGGCGTAGTTGAGCGCGCCTTGTGCGCGGCGTTCGTCGGCCTTCGCGTAAAGCTGGTCGAGCGTACTCATGGCAGGGTCTCCGTATCGGTCAAACGAGCATTCTAGCGCGGCGGCGTCGCGCGGATGCCGGCGTGAGCGGTGGTGCAGGCACGGACCACGCGTTCACCAAAAAAGTGCAAAATGGCGCGAATGCACCAGGATGATTCGGCTTCGCCGCCGTATCCGCACGAGCGCACCATTGCGGTGCGTCCCGGCCAGCGCCAGTACGGCGGAGAGCCCTGCAATTGCGCAGGCGAGCCCCGCCACGGCGCGGGCTGGCGTGATCCGCGTCGGTTTTGCGATGGTTGGCACGGAAGCTGCTATATAGAATTCGGTCGAATCGGGGCGCGCTGCGCCAAAGCAAGACCCCGGTCAGCTCGATAAACGAGGCGGTTTCCCAGTCCGCCGGAATTGTTCAATCAGGAGAAGAGGTTATGAGTAAAACCGTCGCCGACGTCATGCAGCTCGTGAAGGACGAGGACGTCAAGTTTGTCGATTTCCGCTTCACGGATACGCGCGGCAAGGAGCAGCACGTGTCGGTGCCGGTTTCGGCGTTTGACGAAGACAAGTTCGAAAGCGGGCATGCATTCGACGGTTCGTCGATCGCGGGCTGGAAGGGCATCGAGGCGTCGGACATGCTGCTCATGCCGGATCCGAACGCAGCGTTCGTCGACCCGTTCTACGAAGAGTCGACTCTCGTGCTGACCTGCGACGTGGTCGAGCCGGCCGACGGCAAGGGCTACGAGCGCGATCCGCGTTCGCTCGCGAAGCGCGGCGAAGCGTACCTGAAGAGCACGGGCATCGGCGACACGGCCTACTTCGGTCCGGAACCGGAATTCTTCATTTTCGACTCGGTCCAGTGGAACACGGACATGTCGGGCTGCTTCGTGAAGATCAACTCGGAAGAAGCGCCGTGGTCGGCAGGCAAGGAATTCGAAGGCGGCAACACGGGCCACCGTCCGGGCACGAAGGGCGGCTACTTCCCGGTCGCGCCGGTCGACACGTTCCAGGACATGCGTTCGGAAATGTGCCTGCTGCTCGAACAGCTCGGCATCCCGGTCGAAGTGCACCACCACGAAGTGGCGGGCCAGGGCCAGAACGAAATCGGCACGAAGTTCTCGACGCTGGTTCAGCGCGCCGACTGGACGCAATGGTCGAAGTACATCATCCATAACGTCGCCCACTCGTACGGCAAGACGGCGACGTTCATGCCGAAGCCGGTCGTCGGCGACAACGGTTCGGGCATGCACGTTCACCAGTCGATCTGGAAGGACGGCCAGAACCTGTTCGCGGGCAACGGCTACGCCGGCCTGTCGGAACTGGCGCTGTTCTACATCGGCGGCATCATCAAGCACGCTCGTGCACTGAACGCGATCACGAACCCGACGACGAACTCGTACAAGCGTCTGGTCCCGCACTTCGAGGCACCGGTCAAGCTCGCGTACTCGGCGCGCAACCGTTCGGCATCGATCCGCATTCCGCACGTGTCGAACCCGAAGGGCCGCCGTATCGAAACGCGCTTCCCGGATCCGATGGCGAACCCGTACCTGTGCTTCACGGCGCTGATGATGGCCGGCCTCGACGGGATCCAGAACAAGATCCATCCGGGCGAAGCAGCGGACAAGAACCTGTACGACCTGCCGCCGGAAGAGGATGCAAAGATCCCGACCGTGTGCGCGGGCCTCGACCAGGCACTCGAAGCGCTCGACAAGGATCGCGAGTTCCTGACGCGCGGCGGCGTGTTCACGGACGGCATGATCGACGCGTACCTCGCGCTGAAGGAGCAGGAGCTGGCGAAGTTCCGCATGACGACGCACCCGATCGAGTTCGAGATGTACTACTCGCTCTAATCGGCGATGGCGCTTCGATTCAGCGCCGTCATGCCGGTTCGTTCCCGTCGCGCGGCTTGCGGCGGGAACGGCGGAGTCTGAAAGGGGACGGCGTCCGGCCGTCCCTTTTTTGTTCCGACGATTTTCATTTTCTGGCCCGGTGAGGCGCGACAAGCACGCAGATGGTTCTGAAGAATCTGATCAAGGCGAAAACGGGGCAGCCCGAACGACTGACGGACGACGAGCGGCTCGCGCGCTCGGGTCTGCTGGCGGGGCTCGAAGCACTGCCGACGGTCGTGATCGTGCTCGACCGCAAGACGCTGCGGGTCGCGTTCGCGAACCCGTCCGCGGAGGCGATGCTCGACATTTCGCGGCGGCAGCTCGCGCAGCGGCCGTGGGGCGAGATTTTCCCGAACGCGAACGAGCTCGCGTCGACGATCACCGCGATCGGCCAGGAACGCTTTCACGCGACGCACCTCGATACCGTGCTCGACCGGCCCGGCCGCGAACCGCTGCATGTGCATGCGATCGTCGGCTTCCTCGAGAACGCGCCCGATTTCGTGCTCGTCGAGCTGTTCGAGAACGAACGGCAGTCGCGCACCGACCGCGAAGAGCGCATCCACGACCTGACCGCGGTCAACAAGCAACTGATCCGCAACCTCGCGCACGAGATCAAGAACCCGCTCGGCGGCATTCGCGGCGCAGCCCAGCTGCTCGAATTCGAACTGGGCGAGCGCGAGCGCGGCGAATTGCGCGAATACACGCAGGTGATCATCAAGGAGTCCGACCGCCTGCAGACGCTCGTCGACCGGTTGCTGGAGCCGCACCGGCATCCGCATATCGTCGGCGACGTGAACATTCATGAAGTGTGCGAACGCGTGCGCGCGGTGATGCTCGCGGAATTCCCGCGCGGGCTCACGATCGAGCGCGACTACGACGTGAGCGTGCCGGACCTGCGCGGCGACAAGGAGCAGTTGATCCAGGCGCTGCTGAACATCGTGCGCAACGCCGCGCAGGCGCTGCGCGAACGAATCGCGCAGGGCGACGCGAAGATCGAGCTGCGCACGCGCATCGCGCGCAAGGTCACGATCGCCAAGCGCCTGTACCGGCTGGCACTGGACTTGCACGTGATCGACAACGGGCCCGGCATTCCGGAAGAGATCCGCGACCGGATCTTCTATCCGCTCGTGTCCGGGCGCGACGACGGCAGTGGCCTCGGCCTCACGCTCGCCCAGACGTTCGTGCAGCAGCACGACGGGATGATCGAGGTCGAAAGCCGGCCCGGCCGTACCGAATTTCAGATTCTGTTGCCGCTCGACCATTGAGCGGCGACATGCGATTCACCCATACCTGACCGACCTATGAAGCCGATCTGGATAGTAGACGACGACCAATCGATCCGCTGGGTGCTTGAGAAGGCACTCGCCCGGGACAGCTTCGCGACGAAGAGCTTCGCGAACGTGCGCGACGCGCTGGCCGCGCTCGACCACGAGACGCCGCAGGTGCTCGTGTCCGACATCCGGATGCCGGGCGGCTCGGGCCTCGAGTTGCTGCAGGCGATGCACGAGCGCCTGCCGGGCCTGCCCGTCATCATCATGACGGCGTTCTCCGATCTCGACAGCGCCGTCGCGGCGTTCCAGGGCGGCGCGTTCGAATACCTCGCGAAGCCGTTCGACGTCGACAAGGCCGTCGAGCTGATCCGCCGCGCGGTGGAAGAAAGCCTGCGCGGCGGCGCGCCGCAGGACGAGCGCGTGGCCGAGGCGCCCGAGATGCTCGGGCAGGCGCCCGCGATGCAGGACATGTTTCGCGCGATCGGCCGGCTGTCGCATTCGGCCGCGACCGTGCTGATCACCGGCGAGTCGGGCACCGGCAAGGAGCTCGTCGCGCGGGCGCTGCACCGTCACAGCCCGCGCGCGAACGGGCCGTTCATCGCGCTGAACACGGCGGCGATTCCGAAGGATCTGCTCGAATCCGAACTGTTCGGCCACGAGCGCGGCGCGTTCACCGGCGCGCAGACGACGCGGCAGGGCCGCTTCGAGCAGGCCGAGAACGGCACGCTGTTCCTCGACGAAATCGGCGACATGCCGTTCGACCTGCAGACGCGCCTGTTGCGCGTACTGTCGGACGGGCAGTTCTATCGGGTCGGTGGCCACAATCCGCTGCGCGCGAACGTGCGCGTGATCGCCGCGACGCACCAGAATCTCGAGTCGCGCGTGCGGCAGGGGCTGTTCCGCGAGGACCTTTACCACCGGCTCAACGTGATCCGGCTGCGCCTGCCGCCGCTGCGCGAACGCAGCGAGGACATCGCGCTGCTCACGCGCCACTTCCTGCAGAAAAGCGCGCGCGATCTCGGCGTCGAGCCCAAGCGCGTGTCCGACGACGCGCTCGCGTACCTGAGCTCGCTGCCGTTTCCCGGCAACGTGCGGCAGCTCGAGAACCTCGCGAACTGGCTGACCGTGATGGCGCCCGCGCAGACGGTCGAGATCAAGGATCTGCCGCCCGATCTCGTACCGGCCGGCGCGCCCGCTGCGCCGGCCGCCGCGACGGGCGACGGCACGGACGCGCTCGGCAGCGGCGGCCATGCGGCGGCCATGCCTGCCGCGGTTGGTGCCGCGCCGACGGCGGCCGCGCCCGTCGCCAGCGCGGCGAACGGCGGTGCGCCTGCCGGCTACCCGGTGTGGGAGCACGGGTTGCGCACCGAAGTCGCGCGGCTGTTGCGCGAGAACTCGGCCGACGTGATGGACGAACTCGCGCGCCGCTTCGAGGCGGCCGTGATCCGCGAGGCGCTCGACTTCACGCGCGGCCGCAAGGTCGAGGCCGCGGAGCGGCTCGGCATCGGCCGCAACACGATCACGCGCAAGATCCAGGAACTCCATCTGGAGCCCTGAGCTCGATTCGCGGCATGCGCGTGCCCGCGCATGCCGCGATCGGACATAATCGCGGTTTGCACGCAGTTTGCCATTCCGCCGATCCTCCATGTCCGATTCCTTCCGCTGGCCCGCCGGGGCCGACCCGTTCCGTTTCCTCGAAGCGCTCGACAGCAAGCGCGCCCGCACGTGGGTTGACGAGCAGAATGCGCGTACGCGCGCCGCGCTGCGCGACGACGATGCCTATCGCGCGCTGACCGCGCGTCTCGCGAAAGCGTATCTGCCGCGCGAACGCCCGGTGATTCCGACCCGCTGGCGCGACTGGGCGTACGACCTGTGGCAGGACGATCTCCACCCGAAGGGGCTGTGGCGCCGCACGCGCTGGGACGACTGGCGTGCCGGCCGTCCCGACTGGGAAACGCTGCTCGATATCGACGCGCTCGGCGCCGAAGAGGGCGAGTCGTGGGTGTTCGAGCAGGAGGCGATCCTGTATCCGGACGGCGATCGCGTGCTGCTGTCGCTGTCGCCGGGCGGCGCCGACGCGGTCGTCGTGCGCGAGTTCGATCTCGTCGAGCGCCGGTTCGTCGACGGCGGCTTCACGATCGACGAGCCGGGCCATCACACGGTCGGCTGGATCGATCGCGACACCGTCTACGTGAGCTGGGATCGCGGCGAAGCGCATGCGACCGCGGCCGGTTATCCGTATGAAGCGCGGCGCTGGGTGCGCGGCACCGCGCTCGCCGACGCGCCGGTCGTGTTCAAGGGCGAGCCGGACGACATCAGCGCGGGTGCGTGGTTCGATCCGATCGACCGCCGCCACATCGCGTGGCGCAGCGTCGATTTCTTCGATGCACACGCGTACCGGCTGACCGACGCGGGCGAATGGGCGCGCTACGACGTGCCGACGCACGTCGAGGTCGGGTTCTGGGAGGGCTGGCTCGTGCTGGAGCCGCGCCTCGACTGGGATTGCGATGGCGTGCGCCACGCGGGCGGCTCGCTGCTCGCGATCCGCGAGCAGGCGTTCCTCGCCGGCGCGCGCGACTTCACGACGCTGTTCGCGCCGCAGCCGACGACGTCCGCCTGTACGTGGACGCACACGCGCACCACGCTGATCGCGAGCTGGCTCGACGACGTGCACAACCGCACGATGCTGTGGCAGCCGCGGCAGCGCGACGACGGGTCGTGGACGTGGGATGCGCGGCCGTTCGAATGGCCGGGCGATGCGCAGATCGATGTCGAGCCCGTCGAAGCGACGCTGAACGACGAGGTGTACGTCGACGTCGATACGTATCTCGATCCGCCCGAATGCTGGCTGGCCGATCTGGCCGACCGCGCGGACGATGCGGGCGCGCGCCGCGTGCTGCTCGACCGGCCGCCGATGCAGTTCGATGCGTCCGGGCTCGTCGTGCGCCGCGCGAGCGCGCGTTCGCGGGACGGCACGGTGGTGCCGTACACGCTAATCGGGCCGCGCGATGCGCTCGACCCGACGGAGGGCATGGCGCGGGTCGCGCGGCCGTGCCTGTTGTCGGGCTACGGCGGCTTCGCGATCCCGAACCTGCCGGGTTACAGCGATGCGTTCGGCATCGGCTGGCTCGAACGCGGCGGCGTGATGGCGTTCGCGCACATCCGCGGCGGCGGCGAATTCGGGCCGCGCTGGCACGTCGACGCGCAGCGCGAACACCGGCAGCGTTCGTTCGACGATTTCATCGCGGTCGCCGAGGATCTGGCCGCGACGGGCGTGACGACCGCCGCGCAGCTCGGAATCGAGGGCGGCAGCAACGGCGGGTTGCTGGTCGCCGCGTGCATGATGCAGCGGCCGGAGCTGTTCGGTGCGGTGCTGTGCCGCGTGCCGTTGCTCGACATGCAGCGCTATCCGAAGCTGCACGCGGGCGCCGCGTGGCTCGACGAATACGGCGACCCGGACGATCCGCGCGAGGGCGCGGCGCTGGCCGCGTATTCGCCGTATCACCGTGTGCGCGAAGGTGTCGTGTATCCGCCGTTGTTGCTGACGACGTCGACGCGCGACGACCGCGTGCATCCCGCGCATGCGCGCAAGATGGCCGCGCGCATGCAGGCGCTCGGTCACGAACGGGTGTGGTACTGGGAGAACACCGACGGCGGCCACGGCACTGCGGACGATCTCGAACGCGCGCAAGCCGATGCAGCCGAATTCGGTTTCCTGTGGGCCCATCTCGGGCCGGCGCCCGCGCGGCGCTGATCGCGCGCGGGCGCGTGCGCGATCAGCCGACGATCGCGACGACGGGCGTGTGGTCGGACGGCTGTTCCCACGTGCGCGGCGTGCGATCGACTTCGCACGACGCGCAGGTCGCCGCGAGCGCCGGCGACAGCAGGATGTGGTCGATGCGCAGCCCTGCGTTGCGGCGGAACGCCATCATCCGGTAGTCCCACCACGTGAAGGTTTTCTCCGGCTGTTCGAAGCGGCGGAACGCATCGACGAAGCCGAGTTCGATCAACTGCTTGAAGTGCGCGCGCTCCTGCGGCGACACGAGATTCTGGCCTTCCCATTTCGCGGGATCGTGCACGTCGCGGTCTTCCGGCGCGATGTTGTAGTCGCCGAGCAGCGCGAGCTTCGGATAGCGTTGCAGCTCGGTGCGCAGCCACGCGTGCAGCGCGTCGAGCCATTGCATCTTGTAGACGAACTTGTCGGAGTCGAGCGCCTGGCCGTTCGGGAAGTACGCGGACACGATGCGCACGCCGTCGACCGTCGCGGCGATCACGCGCTGCTGCGGATCGTCGAAGCCGGGGATGTTGCGCACGACGTCCGATTCGTCGACGGCGAGCGTGTCGCGCACGAGGATCGCGACGCCGTTGTAGGTCTTCTGGCCAGCGAACCAGCTGCGGTAGCCGATCGCCTCGAGATCGGCGCGCGGGAATTTCTCGTCCGGCAGCTTCAGTTCCTGCAGGCACAGTACGTCGGCTCCGCTTTGCGCGAGCCAGTCGAGCACGTGCTGTTTGCGGACGTTGAGCGAGTTGACGTTCCAGGTGGCGATTTTCATGAACGGGAGAGTGCGTGCGGCGTGAATGCGAAGGCCGCCATCTTACCGCGAGCATGGGGTGCGAACGCGCGCGTCATGCGGTGCGTGCCTGGGCCGCGCATCGTCGCCCGGGCAGCGGAAGCAGAAACTGTGACAAAGGTATTGACGTGAGTACTTCCTCACCCTATAATTTACTTCTCTGACGCGGGGTGGAGCAGTCTGGCAGCTCGTCGGGCTCATAACCCGAAGGTCACAGGTTCAAATCCTGTCCCCGCAACCAAGCACACCAGACGATGTGCCGCGCAATCGACCGATGCGCACTTCGTCTACGAAAAACCCGGCTCCGCGCCGGGTTTTTTGTTTTCCGTGCCCGCTCGTTACGTCGGCGCGCCCGCGTGAAGCGAGTCGCGTGATTCGCGGGCCGGGCGCGCGGCGATGCGCACGCCGGGAGCGTGAATCCTGACGCACGGAACAATGCGGCGATGCTCTCGGGCGGCGATAGTCGATCCGCGCCGGCGCGCGTCATTCACCGCGCCGCCCACTCGACGGCAGCCTTTGCGTGCAGCGCGGTCGTATCGAAGACCGGCAGCGGCGAGTCGTCCGCGCCGATCAGCAGCGTGATTTCCGTGCAGCCGAGGATCACGGCTTGCGCGCCGCGCTTCGCCAGTGCGTCGATGATCGACACATACGTCGTGCGCGATTCCGCCGAAATGACGCCGTGGCACAGCTCGTCGTAGATGATCCGGTGCACGTCGTCGCGCCCGCGCTCGTCCGGCACGAGCACGTCGAGCCCGAACTTCTCGCGCAGCCGCGCCGCATAGAACGGCAACTCCATCGTATAGCGCGTGCCGAGCAGCGCGACGCGCTCGACGCCCGCGTCGCGCAGCGCGCTGCCGGTCGGATCGGCGATGTGCAGGAACGGCAGCGTCACCGCGGCTTCGATCGCGTCGTGCACGCGATGCATCGTATTGGTCGTCAGGACCACGAGATCGGCGCCGGCCGCTTCGAGCTGCCGGGCGGCGTCGGCCATCCGTTCGCCGAGCGCGGCCCAGTCGTGCGTGCGCTGCAGCGCTTCGATTTCGGCGAAGTCGACCGTGACCAGCACGCTCTTCGCGTTGTGATGCCCGCCGTGCAATGCCTTCGAGTGCCGGTTGATCATCCGGTAGTACTCGGCCGACGATTCCCAGCTCATGCCGCCGATCAGTCCGATCGTCTTCATCCGTTACCTTTGCGTTTCGTGTATCGCGGCAGACGAGTATAGGTGCCGCCGCCCGTGCCCGGCCGGTACGATCCGCACAAACCGGGCCGGTACGGCGCAGCCGGTGGCGGAGGGCCGGTGGCGGAGGGCCGCTGCCGGAGGGCCGCTGCCGGACGGCCGGTTGAGGCGACGGGCGAGGGGGCCGGCTCCGGACGGCCGGTTCGCGCAGCCGGCCCCTGACGTACGCGGCAGTTGAAACCGGCACTGTGTTTTTGTACAGTATCGGCACCGTGAACTCGACCACCATCCCGCCTGCCGATCCGCACGCACCGTCCGGCGACGCGCCGCCGCGCATGCGCAAGATCATTCATTGCGACTGCGACTGCTTCTACGCGTCGGTCGAGATGCGCGACGACCCGTCGCTGCGCAACCGGCCGCTCGCGGTCGGCGGCCGCCCCGACCAGCGCGGCGTGATCGCGACCTGCAACTACGAGGCGCGGCGCTACGGCGTGCATTCGGCGATGTCGTCGGCGCTGGCGATGCGCAAGTGTCCGGACCTGCTGATCCTGCCGTCCGCGATGGACAAGTATCGCGCGGCGTCGCGACAGATCATGGCGATCTATCGCGACTACACGCCCGACGTCGAGCCGCTGTCGCTCGACGAGGCGTACCTCGACGTCAGCGGGTCGTCGCGTTGCCAGGGCAGTGCGACGCTGATTGCGCGCGAGATCCGCGAACGGGTGCGCGACACGGTCGGCGTGACCGTGTCGGCGGGCGTCGCGCCGAACAAGTTCATCGCGAAGATCGCGTCCGACTGGAACAAGCCCGACGGGCTGTTCGTCGTGCGGCCGCCCGAGATCGACGCGTTCGTCGCGGCGCTGCCGGTGCGCAAGCTGCACGGCGTCGGCAAGGTGACGGCCACGCGGCTCGACCGGCTCGGCATCCAGACCTGCGCGCAATTGCGCGACTGGCCGCTGATCGATCTGCACCGCGAATTCGGCGCGTTCGGGCGGCGCCTGTACGAACTGTCGCGCGGGATCGACGAACGGCCCGTGCAGGCCGACCAGGAGCGCAAGTCGGTCAGTGTCGAGACGACCTACGTGACCGACCTGACGACGCTCGAGCAATGCGCGGACGAAATTCGCCGCCTCGTCGTGCAGCTCGACGCGCGGATCGAGCGCGCGGGCGCCGCGCGATCGATCCGCAAGCTGTACGTGAAGATCCGCTTCGCCGATTTCCAGCGCACGACGGTCGAGTGCGTGGCCGACGCGACGAATGCCGAGACGGCCGTCACGCTGCTCGCGAAGGGGTTGTTGCGGCGCGCGCAGCCGGTGCGGCTGCTCGGCGTTGGCGTGCGCATCGACGAGGACACGGCCGAGCGCCACGGGCAATTCCTGCTGTTCGACGACGAAACGGGCGACGACACGCCCGCGCCATGAAAAAAGGCACCGCCGAAGCGGTGCCTGTCGAGGCAGCCGGACGAACCCGGCAGCGCGCGCTCAGTGCGCGGACGCCGCCATCCCGTTGTGGCGCAGCAGCGCGTCGATCTGCGGCTCGCGGCCGCGGAACGCCTTGAACGATTCCATCGCGGGGCGGCTGCCGCCGACCTCGAGGATTTCGCGGCGATAGCGGGTGCCGGTTGCCGCATCGAGCACGCTGCCGCTGGCGGCGGCGGCTTCCTCGAACGCCGCATACGCATCGGCCGATAGCACCTCGGCCCACTTGTAGCTGTAGTAGCCGGCCGCATAGCCGCCCGCGAAGATATGGCTGAACGTGTTCGGCCAGCGCGAGAACGCCGCCTGCGGGATCACGTGATAGCGCTCGTTGATCTCGCGCGCGAACGCGGTCACGCCGGTGGCGCCGGCCGGGTCGAAATCGACGTGCAGCAGCATGTCGAACATCGAGAACACGATCTGGCGCAGCGTGCCGAGCCCGCTCTGGAAGTTCTTCGCGGCGATCATCTTGTCGAACAGCTCGCGCGGCAGCGCGGCGCCCGTATCGACGTGCGACGACATCGACGACAGCACGTCCCATTCCCAGCAGAAGTTTTCCATGAACTGCGACGGCAGTTCGACCGCATCCCATTCGACGCCGTTGATGCCCGACACGCCGAGCTCGTCGACGCGCGTGAGCATGTGGTGCAGCCCGTGACCGAATTCATGGAACAGCGTGATGACTTCGTCGTGCGTGAAGCACGCGGGCTTGCCGCCGACCGGCGCGGAGAAGTTGCAGGTCAGGTACGCGACGGGCGTCTGCACGTCGCTGCCGCGCTTCGCGCGCGAGCGCGCGTCGTCCATCCACGCGCCGCCGCGCTTGCCTTCGCGGGCGTACAGGTCGAGATAGAACTGCGCGACGAGCGAGCCGTCGCGGTTCTCGACGCGGAAGAAGCGTACGTCCTTGTGCCACACCGGCGCGTCGTCCGGCTTGATCTTCACGCCGAACAGCGTTTCGGTGACGGTGAACAGGCCCTTCAGCGCGGCCGGTTCCGGGAAGTACTGCTTGACCTCGTTTTCCGAGAACGCATAGCGTTGCTGGCGGAGCTTTTCGGCCGCGTACGCGACGTCCCACGGTGCGAGTTCGGCGAGGCCGAGCTCCTTCGCGGCGAACGTGCGCAGCTCGTCCCAGTCCTTCTCCGCGTGCGGGCGGGCGCGCGTCGCGAGATCCTCGAGGAACGCGATCACCTGCTGCGGCGATTCGGCCATCTTCGGCGCGAGCGACACTTCGGCGAAGTTGCGGTAGCCGAGCATCTGCGCCTCTTCGCGGCGCAGCTTGAGCGCGTCGGCGACGATCGCCGTGTTGTCCCATTCGGCCTTGCCGTCGCCGTATTGCGGCCCGAGTTCCGACGCGCGCGTCGCATACGCGCGATAGAGCGTCTCGCGCAGCGCGCGGTTGTTCGCGTACTGCAGCACCGGGAAATACGACGGGAAATGCAGCGTGAATTTCCAGCCTTCCTTGCCGTCCTTCTGCGCGGCCTCGCGGGCGGCCTCGATCGCATCGCCGGGCAGGCCGGCCAGTTCGGCTTCGTCCTTCGCGAAGTACGCGTACGCGTTGGTCGCGTCGAGCACGTGATCGGAGAACGCCTTCGACAGCGCGGCCTGTTGTTCCTGCAGCTCCGCGAAGCGCGGCTTCTGCTCCTCGGGCAGCTCGGCGCCCGACAGGCGGAAGTCGCGCAGCGCGTTGTCGAGAATCTTCTTGCGCTCGGTGGACAGCGTCGCGTATTCGGCGCTCGCGGCGATCGCCTTGTACTTTTCGTACAGCGCGAGATTCTGGCCGACGCTCGACCAGAACTCGGTCACGCGCGGCAGGTTTTCGCCGTAGGCAGCGCGCAGTTCGGGCGTGTCGGCGACCGCGTTCAGGTGGCCGACGATGCCCCATGCGCGGCCGAGCGGCTCCGTGGCCTGCTCGACCGTCTCGACGACGGCGGCCCAGGTCGCCGGCGTCTCGCTGGCGCTCGCGGCTTCGACTGCGCGGTTGGCGGCATCGAGCAGTGTATCGAGCGCGGGCGTCACGTGTTCCGGGCGAATCTCGCCGAAACGGGGCAGGCCGGAGAAGTCGAGGAGCGGATTGGTATGGGCGCTGGCGGACATAAGACTCCCTGTCTGTTGCCGGATGAACCGGGATGAAAAGGGTAACGGCGGCTGGGCGCGAGCGCGCCCGATACCGACATTATTGGGGCGCATCGCGTGCTTTCCAATCGTTAGTTTCTAATGACGCGATTGACGCAGGGTCGGATGCGCAGCGACGGGCGTGGCCGGGAACGGCATTCGGCGGCCGGCGGCCCGACGGTAGGCCGCCGCGGGCCGGGGCGGCGCAGGCGGGGCGAGCGCGGCTGGCGGGACACCGGCGCGCGCAAGCGCGCGCCGGCTGAGCGGGTAGTGCGTCAGGCCGCGGCGGCAGCCGCGCGTTCGGCGGATTCGATCGTGTTGATCAGCAGCATCGTGATGGTCATCGGGCCGACGCCGCCCGGTACCGGCGTGATGTAGCCGGCGACTTCCTTCACGCCCGCGAAATCGACGTCGCCGCACAGCTTGCCCGCGTCGTCACGGTTCATGCCGACGTCGATCACCGTCGCGCCCGGCTTGACCATGTCGGCGGTCAGGATGTTGCGCTTGCCGACCGCGGCGACCACGACGTCGGCCTGGCGCGTATGCGCGGCGAGGTCGCGCGTCTTGCTGTGGCAGATCGTCACGGTCGCGCCGGCGTCGAGCAGCATCATCGCCATCGGCTTGCCGACGATGTTCGAGCGGCCGATCACGACCGCGTTCGCGCCTTGCAGCGCGATGCCGTGCGCTTCGAACATCTTCATCACGCCGTACGGCGTGCACGGGCGGAACAGCGGCTTGCCGGTCATCAGCGCGCCCGCGTTCGCGACGTGAAAACCGTCGACGTCCTTTTCCGGCGCGATCGCCTCGATCACCTTGTGGCTGTCGATATGCGCGGGCAGCGGCAGCTGGACGAGGATGCCGTGGATCTTCGGATCGCGGTTCAGCTCGTCGATGCGCGCGAGCAGGTCGGCTTCCGACAGCGTGTCCGGGTAGGCATCCTTCTGCGAGAAGAAGCCGTTGTCCTCGCACGCCTTGATCTTGTTGCGCACGTAGACTTCGCTCGCCGGGTTGGCGCCGACGAGGATCACCGCGAGACCGGGCTGGTGGCCGCGTGCGGTCAGCGCGGCGGCGCGTTCGGCGGCCTGGGCGCGCAGGGTCTTCGAAAGGGCGTTGCCGTCGATGAGGAGGGCTGTCATGGTGGTGGGTTCTGCCGGGAAGTTGGGATGCGGGCGTACGGCGCCCGAAAGCGCCGTAGCAAAGCACGTAATTATACCGTTCGCCTGCTGCCGTCCGACAGCGAATCAACGGGAAGCGTCATGGCCGCGGCGCGCGCGCGCCGGGAAAAACGGCGCGCCGCCGCGCGAGTGGGCCGCATCGCGCGGGGCGGCAAGCGCCGGTTGCGGGCCGGGCGGCGCTGCCGCCGCGGCCCGGGAACACGCTCAGGCCTGTTTCTTCGACAGCGCGAGGCGCAGCAGGTCGGCCACCGTGTTGACGTTGAGCTTTTCCATGATGTTCGCGCGGTGCGCCTCGACCGTCTTGATGCTGATGCCGAGATCGTCGGCGATCTGCTTGTTCAGGCGGCCCGCGATGATCCGCTCGAGCACCTGCTGCTCGCGCGCGGTCAGCTTCGACAGGCGTTCGCTCGCGGCACGCTGCTCCTGCACGCTCTTGCTTTCGCTTCGGGCCTTGTCGAGCATCCGCTCGACGAGCTTGCGCAGCTCGGCTTCGTCGAACGGTTTCTCGATAAAGTCCATCGCACCCTTTTTCATCGTCGACACGGCCATCGGCACGTCGCCGTGACCGGTGACGAAGATGATCGGCAGCGCGGCGTTGTCGGCGATCAGGCGTTCCTGCAGCTCGAGGCCGCTCATGCCCGACATCCGCACGTCGAGGATCAGGCACGCGATCTGGCCGGCCTGCTGCGCCGGCTGGTACGCATCGAGGAACTGCTCGGCGCTCGAGAAGCATTGCACGCGATAGCCGTTCGCCTCCAGCAGCCAGCGCAGCGAGTCCCGTACGGCCTCGTCGTCGTCGACGACAAAGACGGTTTCCTGAGTGGTGGTGACAGGGCTATTCATAGTTCTCCCGTAACGGTATGTGATGCCGATGCCTCGCGCCCCCCTTGGCCGAGATCAGCGGGTTCCCCAATGGGCAGGCTGCAGTGGAACGTCGCGCCGGAAATGCGGCCATCCGGCTCGACGTTGTTGACCACCCACAGACGCCCCCGATGCGATTCGATGATCGAACGGCAGATGTTCAGCCCCATGCCCATGCCGTCGGACTTGGTGCTGTAAAACGGTTCGAACAGGCGCTCGGCGGTCGCTTCGTCGACGCCCGGGCCCTGGTCGATCACACGGATGTCGACGAAGCCCGCATCGATGTCGGCGACGACGCGGATCACGCCGTCCACCGACGCCGGCTTCACGTCGGCCATCGCCCGGCTGCGTTCTTCATCAGGTTCACCAGCACCTGCTCGATCAGCACGGGGTCGACATAAATAATAGGCATTCTTGCGAGGATTTCCGTGACGATCCGGATCCTGCGCTTTCTGGCCTCGATTTCGGCGAGCCCGACCGCGTCGGCGACGATGTCCGCGACCCGCGCCGGCTGGCGCTTCGGCTCGCTGCGCTTCACGAATTCGCGGATCCGCTTGACGATCATCCCGGCGCGCAGCGCCTGCTGCGCGGTCTTTTCCAGCGCGGGCTGCAGCGTCTCGGGCGTGCCGCGGCCGCTCTTCACGAGCGCGAGCGTGCCCGAGCAGTAGTTGTTGATCGCGGCGAGCGGCTGATTCAATTCGTGAGCAATCGACGACGCCATTTCACCCATCGTCATCAATCGGCTCGTGAACTGCAGCTTTTCTTCCTGCTGGTGCGCGAGCTCCTGCGCCTTCTTGCGGGTCGTGATGTCGGTCGCGATCTGCATCTGCGCGAGGTGGCCGTCCACCCACTGGATGTACTGGCGGCGCACCTCGAACCACTTCTGGATGCTCTCGACGTACACCTCCTGCGCGTCGGCGGTGCTGCTCGTCAGCGCGGCGGCCGGCAGGCCCGCGAACGCGTCGACCATGTCGATCGAGTCGGACGACGCCTGCGCGCGGTCGAAGCCGCCGCCCGACAGCTCCAGATGGCCGTCCGGGCGAATGCCGAACAGGTGGCGGTAGTAGCGGTTCGCGAACAGCAGCTCGGCTTCGTCGGCGGCGAGCACCGACACCGCGGCGTCGAGGCTTTCGAGCACCGTCGTGAAGCGCTCGTGCGCGGCGGCGAGTTCCTCCCGCGCGCGCTTCGGCTCGGTGATGTCGGTCATCGACGACATCCAGCCGGTCTGGCGGCCCGAGCTGTCGATCAGCGGCGATACGTACAGGCGCGCATGGAACAGCGTGCCGTTCTTGCGCCGCACGCGCAGCTCGAAGCCCGAGCTCGGCGCCTTGCCGCGCAGCGTCATGTCGAGCTGGCGCTGCATTTCCGGGTACGCGTCGCGCGGCCAGTACGGGAACGGCGCGACCTTGCCGACGAGATCGGTTTCGTCCCAGCCCGTCATCCGGCAGAACGCCGGGTTCACGTGCGTGATGCGGCCGTGCATGTCCAGCACGCGCATGCCGATCAGCACCGAGTTTTCCATCGCGCGGCGGAAGAACGCCTCCGCGTACAGCGCCTGCTGCGCCTCGAAGCGCTGGCGCGTGTGCTTCCACAGGCTCCAGAGGCTCCACAGCACGAAGCACGACAGGCCGGCGACGAGCCACACGAGCGTGTTGTTGGTGAGGTTCGTGAGCTGCGGGAACGCATACACACGCACCGTCAGCCCCTGGCCGGGCGGATCGAGCGGCAGGTCGTAGTGCGAGTCGCGCGGCAGGCGCGGGCGCGTCGACGTGGACGATAGCTCGCGGTTGTTCGAATCGGTGATCGAGATCTTGTACTTCGACGACAATTCCTGCGGGATGTCGTGCTTCAGGATCCCTTCGACCGAGAACACCGCGGCGATCGCGCCGAGATATTCGCGGTCGCCGCGCATCACGGGCGTCTGCAACGTGATGAAGCCGTTGCCGAAGTCGTCGTAGATCAGCGGCGAATAGGCCTGGCGGCGCGTGCTGCGCGCCTCGTCGTACGCGCCGCGCACGGCCTCCTGCATCTGCGCGTCGCCGGGCTTCGCGAGCCGCTGGCCGAGCAGCGGCGGATGCACGGTCGGCCAGCGCTGCACACCGGGCGCGGTGTACCAGTTCAGGTAGAGGATTTCCGGATGCGTCTGCATGACGTCCGCGACGGCCATCTGGAATGCGTTCTGGTCGAGCCGGCCGGATGCGAGGTCGCGCGACAGCGCCTGCAACTGTTCCTGCGCGCCCGTCATCGACAGGCGGATCTGCTGCTGGGCCCACGCGACGTTGCGAAAGAGGGTGTCTTCCTGCTGCTGCTGTTCGCGCCGGTTGAGGCTCCACAGGATGAGGCTCATCACGACGAGGAACACCAGGATCGACAGCAGCGGCGTCAGCAGATAGGAGTTGGACCACCACGGTCCGTGGTGCCAACGGGACGGCTGCGACTCCGCCGGCGGGCCCGGCGGTCGCGCCGAGCGTGCGAAAAGCCGATCGGTCAACATGGCAGGATTGTAGCGCAGCGCAATACATGGAAAACCGCTACCGGATATGTTGAACGGAAACGGTTTTGTTCCGACGAGACGGCCCGGGGAGCCCCGAAACAAGGGTGCAGCGCAGCAATATTCCGCATGGCGAGAAAAGATCTCACAATTCGAAAATTTTGTTGCGCAGGCCCGTCCACGCTCATTACAATCCGTCGGAGCTTGCCCGCAGCCGGTCGCGTCGCGTCGTCTGCACGAGAGCGATCCTCACATTCCAGGACCCAGGAGACGAGAATGTCCGCTGTACCGAACGAAGTGATGAAATATGTCGCCGCCGAACGTGACGACGACCCGCAAGAAACCGTCGAGTGGCTCGAGTCGCTCGATGGCGTGATCTCCTCCGTGGGCACTGGCCGCGCGCACTACCTGATCGAAAAGCAGATCGAATTCGCCCGCATGCACGGCGAACACCTGCCGTTCTCCGCCAATACCCCGTATATCAACACGATTCCGGTCGAAGCCCAGGCGAAGATTCCGGGCGACCAGGACATCGAGCACCGCATCCGTTCGTACACGCGCTGGAACGCGCTGGCGATGGTGCTGCGTGCAGGCAAGGACACGAACGTCGGCGGCCACATCGCATCGTTCGCATCGGCCGCGACGCTCTACGACGTCGGCTACAACCACTTCTGGCACGCGGCGTCCGACCAGCACGGCGGCGATCTCGTGTTCGTGCAGGGCCACTCGTCGCCGGGCGTGTACTCGCGCGCGTTCCTGCTCGGCCGCCTGTCGGAAGAGCAGCTCGACAACTTCCGCCAGGAAGTCGACGGCAAGGGCATCTCGTCGTACCCGCACCCGTGGCTGATGCCGGACTTCTGGCAGTTCCCGACCGTGTCGATGGGCCTCGGCCCGATCATGGCGATCTACCAGGCACGCTTCATGAAGTACCTCGAGTCGCGCGGCATCGCGAAGACGGAAGGCCGCAAGGTGTGGGCGTTCCTCGGCGACGGCGAGACGGACGAGCCGGAATCGCTCGGCGCGATCGGCATGGCGAGCCGCGAGAAGCTCGACAACCTCGTGTTCGTGATCAACTGCAACCTGCAGCGTCTCGACGGCCCGGTGCGCGGCAACGGCAAGATCATCCAGGAACTGGAATCGGAATTCCGCGGCGCCGGCTGGAACGTGATCAAGGTCATCTGGGGCAGCCGCTGGGATGCGCTGTTCGCGCGCGACAAGTCGGGCGCGCTGATGCGCCGCATGATGGAGTGCGTCGACGGCGAATACCAGACGTACAAGTCGGAGTCGGGCGCGTACGTTCGCGAGCACTTCTTCAACACGCCTGAGCTGAAGGCGCTCGTCGCCGACTGGTCGGACGACGACATCTGGGCGCTGAACCGCGGCGGCCACGATCCGCACAAGATCTACGCGGCGTTCCACGAAGCCACGAACACGAAGGGCGCGCCGACCGTCATCCTCGCGAAGACCATCAAGGGCTACGGGATGGGCGAGTCGGGCCAGGCGATGAACATCACGCACCAGCAGAAGAAGCTGCCGGTCGAGCAACTGAAGAAGTTCCGCGACCAGTTCCGCCTGCCGATCACCGACGAGCAGATCGCCGACGTGCCGTACCTGAAGTTCGAGGAAGGCTCGAAGGAACTCGAATACATGCGCCAGAAGCGCATGGACCTCGGCGGCTACCTGCCGCACCGCCGCGAGAAGGCGACGTCGCTGCCGGTGCCGGCGCTCGACGCGTTCGAGCCGCTGTTGAAGGGCACGGGCGAAGGCCGCGAGATCTCGACGACGATGGCGTTCGTGCGGATCCTGAACATCCTGCTGAAGGACAAGGCGCTCGGCAAGCGCGTCGTGCCGATCGTTCCGGACGAATCGCGCACGTTCGGCATGGAAGGCCTGTTCCGCCAGATCGGTATCTGGAACCAGGAAGGCCAGAAGTACGTGCCGGAAGATTCCGACCAGCTGATGTTCTACAAGGAATCGCAGACCGGCCAGATCCTGCAGGAAGGCATCAACGAAGCGGGCGGCATGTGCGACTGGATCGCGGCGGCGACGTCGTATTCGACGCACGGCGAGATCATGGTGCCGTTCTACATCTTCTATTCGATGTTCGGCTTCCAGCGGATCGGCGACCTCGCCTGGGCGGCGGGCGACATGCGTTCGCGCGGCTTCCTGCTCGGCGGCACCGCGGGCCGCACGACGCTGAATGGCGAAGGCCTGCAGCACGAAGACGGCCACTCGCTGCTGTGGGCGGCATCGGTGCCGAACTGCGTGAGCTACGACCCGACGTTCGGCTACGAACTCGCGGTGATCATCCAGGACGGCCTGCGCCGCATGGTGCAGGACCAGGAAGACGTGTACTACTACATCACGGTGATGAACGAGAACTACGAGCACCCGGCGATTCCGCAGGGCGAGCACGTGGCGGCCGACATCATCAAGGGCATGTACGCGTTCAGGAAGGCCGACGCCGACAAGAAGGCGCCGCGCGTCCAGCTGCTCGGCGCGGGCACGATCTTCAACGAAGTGATCGCCGCCGCCGACCTGCTGAAGAACGACTGGGGTGTCGCCGCCGACCTGTGGAGCGTGCCGAGCTTCACCGAGCTCGCGCGCGAAGGCCACGACGTCGAGCGCTGGAACCTGCTCCATCCGACCGAGGAGCGTCGCCTGTCGCACGTGCAGAAGTGCCTGAAGGACACGCAGGGCCCGGTCATCGCGTCGACCGACTACGTCCGTGCGCTGGTCGACCAGATCCGCGGCCAGATCGACCGCCGCTTCGTCGTGCTGGGCACCGACGGCTTCGGTCGTTCGGACACCCGCGAGAAGCTGCGTCACTTCTTCGAGGTCGACCGTCACTGGGTCACCGTCGCCGCGCTCAACGCGCTGGCCGACGAAGGCACGATCGAGCGCAAGGTGGTCGCGGACGCGATCGCCAAGTACAACCTCGATCCGTCCAAGCCCAACCCGATGACCGTTTAAACGCACACGCCGTGTAATGCCGCGCGCCGCTCCCGCGAGGAGCGCGCGCGGCCATGGAGACAGAAACAGATGAGTCAAGCGATCGAAGTGAAGGTGCCGGATATCGGCGATTACAAGGACGTGCCGGTCATCGAGATCGGCGTGAAGGTCGGCGATACGGTCGAGCCCGAGCAGTCGCTCGTCACGCTCGAGTCCGACAAGGCGACGATGGACGTGCCGAGCCCGGTCGGCGGCGTCGTGAAGGAAATCAAGGTCAAGGTCGGCGATTCCGTGTCGGAAGGTTCGCTGATCGTGCTGCTCGAAGGTAGCGCAGGCGCCCAGGCGAACGGCGCGGCTGCGCCGGCCGCGGCTCCGGCTCCGGCTCCGGCAGCAGCGCCGGCACCGGCCGCCGCGGCGCCCGCCGCCGCCCCGGCAGCCGCCGGCGGTACGCTCGAGGTGAAGGTGCCCGACATCGGCGACTACAAGGACGTCCCGGTGATCGAGATCGGCGTGAAGGTCGGCGACACGGTCGAGAAGGAACAGTCGCTCATCACGCTCGAATCGGACAAGGCGACGATGGACGTGCCGAGCCCGGCCGCCGGCGTCGTGAAGGACATCAAGGTGAAGGTGGGCGATTCGGTGTCGGAAGGCACGCTGATCGTGCTGCTCGAAACCGCCGGTGCACCGGCTGCCGCCGCGCCGCAGGCCAGCGCGCCGGCTCCGGCCGCGCCGGCGCCCGCGCCTGCTGCCGCACCGGCGCCCGCGCAGGCCGCGCCCGCACCGGCTGCTGCCGCGCCGGCCGCTGCGCCGTCGGGTGAATACCGCGCGAGCCACGCGTCGCCGTCCGTGCGCAAGTTCGCACGCGAACTCGGCGTCGAAGTCGCGCGCGTGCAGGGTAGCGGTCCGAAGGGCCGCATCACGAAGGAAGACATCACGGGCTTCGTGAAGGGCGTGATGACGGGCCAGCGCGCGGCACCGGCCGCGGCAGCCGCGCCGGCAGGCGGCGGCGAGCTGAACCTGCTGCCGTGGCCGAAGGTCGACTTCTCGAAGTTCGGCCCGTTCGAGGCGAAGCCGCTGTCGCGCATCAAGAAGATCTCGGGCGCGAACCTGCATCGCAACTGGGTGATGATCCCGCACGTCACGAACAACGACGAAGCGGACATCACCGAGCTCGAAGCGCTGCGCGTCCAGTTGAACAAGGAACACGAGAAGGCGGGCGTGAAGTTCACGATGCTCGCGTTCGTGATCAAGGCAGTCGTCGCCGCGCTGAAGAAGTTCCCGACCTTCAACGCGAGCCTCGACGGCGACAACCTGGTGTTCAAGCAGTACTACCACATCGGGTTTGCAGCTGACACGCCGAACGGTCTCGTCGTGCCGGTGATCCGCGATGCGGACAAGAAGGGGCTCGTCGATATCGCGAAGGAAATGGCCGAGCTGTCGAAGGCCGCGCGCGACGGCAAGCTGAAGCCGGACCAGATGCAGGGCGGCTGCTTCTCGATCTCGTCGCTCGGCGGCATCGGCGGGACGAACTTCACGCCGATCATCAATGCGCCGGAAGTCGCCATCCTCGGGTTGTCGCGCGGCCAGATGAAGCCGGTGTGGGACGGCAAGCAGTTCGTGCCGCGGCTCACGCTGCCGCTGTCGCTGTCGTATGACCATCGCGTGATCGATGGCGCCGAGGCCGCGCGATTCAATGCGTATCTCGGGGCGTTGCTCGCCGATTTCCGTCGCATCATTCTTTGATGAGCGGGGAGGGGGCTCGCGAGGGCGTGGGTTTGTTTTTGGTGCTCCACGCCCTTTCGTTGAACCTGTTTTGCCAACGGTCTGCTAGCGTCGCCCCTGCGCGGGGCGGCGGTCACTTTTCTTTGTCTTCCAAAGAAAAGTAACCAAAAGAAAGGCGCGTCCTTGGGCGGACGGCAAAGGTGGTCCTGCCCAACGTCCCGTGCTCTTGTCAGGCCGCATGGCGTCAGTTTCCGCTTTTTCGCCAGCCCCTCCCTCTCTCTCCGCAGTCAATCAAGAAGGGGACAGTCATGAGTCTCATCGAAGTCAAGGTTCCGGATATCGGCGATTTCAGCGGCGTCGATGTCATCGAAGTCAACGTCAAACCCGGCGACGTGATCGAAAAAGAACAAACCCTCATCACGCTCGAATCCGATAAAGCCTCCATGGAAGTGCCCAGCGACGTCGCCGGCACCGTCAAGGAAGTCAAGGTCAAAGCCGGCGAGAAAGTCTCGCAAGGCACCATCATCGCCATCGTCGAAGCCTCGGCAGGCGCAGCCGCTCCCGCGAAAGCACCCGAAGCGCCGAAGCCCGCAGCCGCCGCACCGGCGCCGGCCGCAGCCGCGTCGGCACCCGCGCCGCAAGCCGGCAGCTACGCAGGTGCCGCCGACATCGAGTGCGACATGCTCGTGCTCGGCGCCGGCCCCGGCGGCTACTCGGCCGCGTTCCGCGCCGCCGATCTCGGCATGAAGACCGTGCTCGTCGAACGCTATTCGACGCTCGGCGGCGTGTGCCTGAACGTCGGCTGCATCCCGTCGAAGGCGCTGCTGCACACGGCACTCGTCATCGACGAAGCCGCGGCGCTCGCGTCGCACGGCATCACGTTCGGCAAGCCGCAGGTCGATCTCGACAAGCTGCGCGACTTCAAGGGCGGCGTCGTCAAGAAACTGACGACGGGCCTCGCCGGCATGGCGAAGGCGCGCAAGGTCGAAGTGGTCACCGGCGTCGGCGCGTTCGTCGATCCGTTCCACATGGAAGTGCAGGGCGAAAACGGCAAGAAGGTCGTCAAGTTCAAGCAGGCGATCATCGCCGCCGGCTCGCAAGCGGTGAAACTGCCGTTCATGCCGGAAGACCCGCGCATCGTCGATTCGACGGGCGCGCTCGAACTGCGCCAGTTGCCCAAGCGCATGCTCGTGATCGGCGGCGGCATCATCGGCCTCGAAATGGCCACGGTGTACGCGACGCTCGGCGCGGAGATCGACGTCGTCGAAATGATGGACGGCCTGATGATGGGCGCCGACCGCGATCTCGTGAAGGTCTGGGAAAAGTACAACGCGAAGCGCTTCGGCAACGTGATGCTGAAGACCAAGACGGTCGGCGCGGAAGCGAAGGAAGACGGCATCTACGTGAAGTTCGAGGGCGAGAAGGCGCCCGCGGAAGCGCAGCGCTACGACCTCGTGCTCGTCGCGGTGGGCCGCAGCCCGAACGGCAAGAAGATCGGCGCCGACAAGGCCGGCGTCGCGGTCACGGATCGCGGCTTCATCGACGTCGACAAGCAGATGCGCACGAACGTGCCGCACATCTTCGCGATCGGCGATATCGTCGGCCAGCCGATGCTCGCGCACAAGGCCGTGCACGAAGGCCACGTCGCCGCGGAAGCCGCGCACGGCGAGAAGGCGTATTTCGACGCACTGCAGATCCCGTCGGTGGCGTACACCGATCCGGAAGTGGCGTGGGCCGGCAAGACGGAAGACCAGTGCAAGGCCGAAGGCATCAAGTACGGCAAGGCCGTGTTCCCGTGGGCCGCGTCGGGCCGCGCGATCGCGAACGGCCGCGACGAAGGCTTCACGAAGCTGATCTTCGACGAGGAAACCCATCGCGTGATCGGCGGCGGCATCGTCGGCCTGAACGCGGGCGACCTGATCAGCGAAGTGTGCCTTGCGGTCGAGATGGGCGCGGACGCGGAAGACATCGGCAAGACGATCCATCCGCACCCGACGCTCGGCGAATCGGTCGGCATGGCCGCCGAACTGTACGAAGGCGTCTGTACGGACCTGCCACCGCAACGCAAGAAGTAACGCGAGCGGTACGGCCGGCCACGCGCCGGCCGTGAAAAAACGCCGTCGCCCGGGTCATCCGGCCGACGGCGTTTTCTTTTGCGGGGCGTGCGACGGGCTCGAATGTGGCGGGCAGTTGCCGCCCGCGCACGTTCCGGCGCCGGAAACGAAAAAGCCGCGCTGCGCGCGGCTCTTTCAGGAGCAGGGGACGCTTACGCGGCCGGCTTGCTCGAACGACGTGCGGCGGCGGCGGTGGCAGCCTTCGTGGCGACGGCGGCAGCGGCGTTGAAGTTCGTTTCAGCGATTTCCACTGCTTGCTTCGTGGCCTTCTGAACCGTTTCGTACGTGGTGTTCGCAGCGTTCAGTGCCGACTTCAGTGCGGCGACGGCCGTTTCCGAACCAGCCGGGGCGTTCTTCGCGACGTTGTCGACGAGCGCCTGGACCTTCTTGTTCTGCTCGTCGAATTGCGCTTCGGCAACCTTCGCGAATTCGGCTTGCGTCGACGATGCGATTTCGTACAGGTGACGGCCGTACGACAGCACCTTTTCCGCGACCGGCTGCGACAGGCTCGCCTGCAGCGCGATCAGTTCCTGCGCGTCCTTCACCGACAGCAGGCGCTGTGCATTTTCCTGGCCTTCGGCCAGCGTCGACTTCACGACTTGCAGGTTGAGTTCGATCAGCTTCTCGACGCCTTCGAACGCCTTGGTCGTCAGACCGAACAGGCTTTCGAGGTTGGCTTTTTGGGCGGCGGCGATTTGCTCGGGGGTCAGCAAGGACATGTCAGGCTCCTGAAAAGCGATCGCGTCGATCGCAGGATAAAGGGCACTACACTGGGGAACTTCGGCGCCGCGTGCTTTGTGCAACGCAGCAATGAGGCCTATTTTAGGGCAGAGAAATCGGATGTCAAGCATTTTTTGTGCGTTGCACAATCGCGACAAATTATCGATAAAACAACGAGTTATCGCGCCCGTTCGGAATCGGTTTCAGGCGCGTTCCCACATGGTGCGCACGGCGGCGGGGCAAACGCGTCGCACCATGATCATGCACAGGTAAACCTGACAGGCCCATGGAACGTTATCCTTCTGTTCCTGTCGAAAAACGCGCCGTTTCGATGCGCGTGCCGTGGCGACGTGCCGCCGCCACGGTCGAGACCGGCGCCCTTGGCACGCCGAGCCCCGGATACGTAGTTTCCCCGCTTTAAATCGCCTCCAAAGTGACGTTATCTCAATTAACCGTGCGGTAATCGGGAGACGGGCGCTGTCGGGCAGTGCGTCCCATGGATTTTTTCGATGGGAGCGGGAGAGTCGATTGGCCAGAGGTGGGCCGACTCTTACATTCCGGTTTAAAGACGATCGGTAAGTGCCTAATATTGCTCTTTTTTTAAGCTTTAACTACACTTGCGGAAACCTCCCGCCCGCTTTGTCCAGACCCCAATGAAAGCCGAATCGTTTTCACCGCGCAGATTGTTGCAGAGCATGACGCTCGGCACCGCTGTGTCGGTCGCAGTCGCGTTGCTGGCGACTACCGCGTCCGTCACGCCTGCTGACGCCTTCGCCGCCACTGCGAAGACCCAAGCCGCCAAGAAAAAGGCCGTCGCTCCTGCTTCGTCCGCGAAGAAGAAGTCGGCCGGGGCGACCTCCGACAAATCCGCCAAGGTCGCCTCGGCCGATGCGCCGCGCGCGAAGGCGTCGCGAAAGCGCGTGACGCTCGCGGCGAACAGCGTGCACGGCGGCCATCGCGGCGCGGTGCGCAAGGTCGCGTTCCAGCCGCGCCGCCCGACGGTCGGCCAGGCGTTCGGCCTGCACGACACGCCCGACGCGCTCGCGCTGCGCTCGAGCGTCGCGTACGTCGTCGACCAGAATACCGGCGAGCCACTGTTCGACAAGAATTCGCACGCGGTCGTGCCGATCGCGTCGATCTCGAAGCTGATGACGGCAATGGTCGTGCTCGACTCGAAAGCGCCGATGGCCGACCAGATCGAAGTCACCGACGAAGACCGCGACTACGAGAAGGGCACGGGCTCGCGCCTGTCGGTCGGCTCGGTGCTGTCGCGCGAGGACATGCTGCACATCGCGCTGATGGCGTCGGAAAACCGCGCGGCGGCAGCGCTGTCGCGTTACTACCCGGGCGGCCGTCCGGCGTTCATCGCGGCGATGAACGCGAAGGCGAAGTCGCTCGGCATGACCGACACGCACTTCGAGAATTCCACCGGCCTGTCGAGCTCGAACGTGTCGAGTGCGCGCGACCTCGTGAAGATGGTCAATGCGGCGTACCAGTATCCGATGATCCGTCAGTTCTCGACCGATCGCACCTACGAGGTGTACACGGGCAAGCGCAACCTGGTCTACAACAGCACCAATGCGCTGATCCGCGGCAACGGCTCGTGGGACATCGGCCTGCAGAAGACGGGCTTCATCAACGAAGCGGGTGAATGCCTGGTGATGCAGGCGACGATCCACGGCCGGCCGATGGTGATGGTGCTGCTCGATTCGTTCGGCAAGTACTCGCGCTTCGCCGACGCCTCGCGCCTGCGCAACTGGCTCGATGCCGGCGGCGGCGAGCGCCTGACGGCGGCCAACACGCCGAACGGCGGTACCTGATCGTCCACGGCGGTTCGCCGCCATGCCGATCGCCGCAACGAAGAAGCCCCGCAATCGCGGGGCTTTTTTTGTCCGACGAATCGGGAGCCGGGCCGGTGCCGGGCCGACGGCGAGGCTTACGCCTGCCGCTGCAGCCCGTCCACGTCTTTCTCGGGCGCCGGCCGGTAGCCGAGCGATTCCGAGATGGTGAGTGCCGTCCGGCTCAACTGGCCGAGCCACGCGTCCTGCAGCCGGTCGGCCGGCGCCGACAGCGACAGGCCGGCAACGAGCTTCCCGGAATCGTCGTAGATGCCGGCCGCGATGCAGCGCACGCCGAGTTCGAGCTCCTCGTTGTCGCGCGCGCACGACTGCTGGCGGACGATCGTCAGCTCGCGTTCGAGCTTCGCGATATCGGTGATGCTGTTCTGCGTATGGCCGGACAGCCCCGTGCGCGTCGCATAGGCACGCACGCGCGACGTCTCGTCGGCCGCGAGGAACAGCTTGCCGACCGACGTGAGATGCAGCGGCGCGCGGCCGCCGATCGCGCGGACGACCTGCATTCCCGAGCGCTCGGAGTACGCGCGCTCGATATAGACGATCTCGTCGCCCTGGCGCACCGACAGGTTCACGGTCTGCCCGGTGAGGCGGTGCAGCTCGCGCATCGGCATCAGCGCCGCGTCGCGCACCGACAGGCGCGCCTTCACGAGATTGCCGAGCTCGAGCAGCCGCATGCCGAGACGGTACGTGCCGGGATCGGAGCGGTCGACGAGGCGGCAGGTCACCATGTCGTTGAGGATGCGGTGCGCGGTCGACGGGTGCAGTTCCGTACGCTGCGCGAGTTCCTTCAGGCTGACGGGGTCGCTGTGCGCGGCGAGCGCGTCCAGCAACCGCATCATGCGTTCGATCACCTGGATCGACGTTTTTGAATCGGGGGTGGGTTGGCTCATGTCGGGGGAGGAATCGATTGACGCGTCAGGCGGTGTTGGACCGATTGTATCTCGTATCGTGAAAAAAGCGAACGCCGTTCGAGGAAGTCCTCGTTTCGTGCGCTGCGGGCTTGCGCGCGGGCCGGCGTTGGTCTTGCCGGTCAAACGTCGGATAATGAGAGCCGTTTTCTCGAAGGAGCACGTATGCGAGTCGGTTTGTTCGTGACCTGCCTGGTCGACCTGATGCGCCCCGAAATCGGTTTTTCGGCGCTCAAGCTGATTCGCGACGCCGGCTACGAGGTGATCGTGCCGCCCGCGCAGACCTGCTGCGGCCAGCCGGCCTACAACTCGGGCGACCGCGCGCTGGCGCGCGACCTCGCGGAAAAGACCCTGCGCGAGTTCGAGCAGTTCGATTACGTCGTCGTGCCGTCGGGTTCGTGCGGCGGGATGATCCGCGCGCACTACGGCGACCTGTTTCGCGACGATCCCGAACTGATGGGGCGCTACACGCGCTTCCAGCAGAAAGTCCACGAACTGACCGATTTCCTCGCGAACGTCGCGAAGGTGTCGCTCGCGCCGGGCGAGTTCGCCGGGCCGGTCACCTATCACGATTCGTGCTCGGGCCTGCGCGAGCTCGGCGTGAAGGCGCAGCCGCGCGCGCTGCTCGCGCAGCGCGGCGTCGCGGTGACCGAGATGAAGGATTGCGAGCACTGTTGCGGCTTCGGCGGCACGTTCGCGGTCAAGTACGGCGACATCTCGGCGGCCATCGCGGACGAGAAATGCGCGAACGTGCGCGCGTCGGGCGCGGGCACGGTCGTGCTCGGCGATCTCGGCTGCATGTTGAACATCGAAGGGCGGTTGCGCCGCACCGGCGACCGCGACACGCGCGTGCTGCACGTCGCGCAGGTGCTGGCGGGCGACGTCTGACGCCCGGTTCCGCTCACTTTCCCCGATACCGCGATGCAAGTCCAATCGATGCATTTCAAGGCGCGCGCCGGCCAGAAGCTGGCCGACCAGCGCCTGCAGCAGAACCTGAAGAAACTGTCGACGAAGTTCGTGTCCGCCCGCGCCGACGCGATGACCCTGATCGACTTCCCGGCCACGCGCGCCGCGCTCAAGGCGCGCCGCAACCGCGCGCTGGAGAATCTCGACGTGTGGCTCGAGGCATTCGAGCGCGAGGCGACGCGGCGCGGCACGACGGTGCTGTTCGCCGAAACGACCGCCGACGCCGCGCGGCTCGTGGCCGACATCGCGCGCCGGCACGACGTGAAGAAGGTCATCAAGACCAAGTCGATGGTGTCCGAGGAAATGCGGCTGAACGCGGTGCTCGCCGAGATGGGCGTGCAGTCGATCGAGACGGACCTCGGCGAATACATCCTGCAGATCAACGACAACGAGCCGCCGAGCCACATCATTGCGCCCGTCGTGCACAAGGACAAGGACGAGATCGCCGACCTGTTCGCGCGCACGCACCGGCGCGAGCGGCTCACCGAGATTCCGGACATGACGCGCGAGGCGCGCGAGGTGCTGCGCCCGCATTTCATGTCGGCCGACATGGGCGTGACGGGCGGCAACTTCGTGATCGCCGAGACGGGTTCGGTGGCGATCGTGACGAACGAAGGGAACGAGGGCATGTGCACGGTCATGCCCCGCGTGCATGTCGCGGTGACGGGCATCGAGAAGGTGCTGCCGACGCTCGAGGATCTCGCGACCGCGATGCGGCTGCTGCCGCGTTCCGCGACTGGGCAGAAGACGTCGAACTATTTCTCGCTGCTGACCGGGCCGCGCGGGCCCGGCGACGAGGACGGCCCCGAGCACAACTATGTGGTGCTCGTCGACGGCGGCCGCACGGGCCTGATCGGCGGCGAATTCCAGGAGATGCTCCGCTGCATCCGCTGCGGCGCGTGCATGAACCATTGCCCGGTGTACCAGAAGGTCGGCGGTCATGCGTACGGCTGGGTCTATCCGGGGCCGATGGGATCGGTGCTGACGCCGAGCTACGTCGGGCTCGATCGCGCGCTCGACCTGCCGCAGGCGGCGACGCTGTGCGGCGAATGCGACAGCGTATGTCCGGTCGGGATTCCGTTGTCGCACCTGTTGCGCACGCTGCGCGAGAAGCAGGTCGAGCGCCATCTGCGGCCGTGGCGCGAGCGGGCGGCGCTCGCCGCGTGGGGTTTCCTTGCGCGGCGGCCGATGCTGTATGCGCTGACGACCAAGCTCGCGGTGCGCGTCCTCGAGCGGCTGGGCGGCAACGGCGGCATGCTGCGGCGCCTGCCGATGATGGGCGGCTGGATGAACACGCGCGACATGCCGACACCGACCGGGCGCACGTTCCGCGAACTGTACGCGGCGTCGCAAAGCCACCTCGGCTGACACTGTTCAGTGAGCAGCAACAGTGCGTTCGCTATTCGCATATTTATCTCGATAGATGCGATCTATAGAATCTTGGCTGTAGTCCCCGGAATCGGGTTTCGGGGTACGAGGTCAAGGAGGTACGCATCATGAAAAAGACAATATCGATGTACTGGCCGCTGGCAATCGTGGTTCCGCTGGCGGCGGCTGCCTATCTGCATGCGATGGCCGATGCGCCGTCGCGCGGCCCGCTCGCGGCTCATCAGGCGTCCGCCGAACTCGCGCGCGCGGTGTCGTTCGGGCTGGTCGACGACGCGGCGAAGCCGCTGCCGGCCGCATCCGGCGACGTCGTGATCGCTGCGCCCAAGGCGCTGTAAGGCACGTCGCCGTCGCTTCGCGCGGCGGCGCGATTTCGGGCGCCTTTGTATAATGGCGCGTTCTTCTTCCCACGCGGTTCGCCGCGGTTTTCCGATAGTGCGATGACCCGCGTAGCGATCTGTTTCGTCTGTCTCGGCAATATCTGCCGTTCGCCCACGGCGGAAGGCGTGATGCGCCACCAGGTGGGCGCGGCCGGGCTGGCCGACCGGATCGCGATCGATTCGGCCGGCACCGGCGATTGGCACGTCGGCGAGCCGCCCGACTCGCGCGCGCAGGCGGCGGCCCGCACCCGCGGCTATGACCTGTCGGCGCTGCGGGCGCGGCAGGTGAGCGCGGCGGATTTCGAGCGTTTCGACCTGCTGCTGGCGATGGACGAAGCCAACCTCGCGGAATTGCGCCGGCGCTGTCCGCCGGCGCATCGCGACAAGGTGCGCCTGCTGATGGAATTCGCGCCGGGCGCGGCCGAGACCGAGGTGGCCGATCCTTATTTAGGCGGCGAGCAGGGCTTCGAACAGGTGCTCGATCAGGTCGAGCGCGCGTGCGCGGGCCTGCTGGACACGCTGCGCAGTCGCGCCGCGCGCTGATCGACACGGGAAATTCAGCGGTCTGCGAATACCCTGTCGAAGACATGGATACTTGACTAAAATCGTCAAATATTTATACTTGACCAAAATCGTCAAGATTGCAGTCCCCTAGACACCATGAGACTCACCACCAAAGGCCGTTTCGCCGTCACGGCGATGATTGACTTGGCACTGCGCCAGGAGCAGGGCCCGGTGACGCTTGCAGGCATCAGCCAGCGCCAGCGGATTTCGCTCTCGTATCTCGAACAGCTGTTCGGCAAGCTGCGCAGGCATGAAATCGTCGAATCCGTGCGCGGCCCGGGCGGCGGCTACAACCTCGCGCGTCGCGCGCAGGACGTCACCGTTGCCGACATCATCATCGCGGTCGATGAACCGCTCGACGCCACGCAGTGCGGCGGCAAAGGCACGTGCGACGGCTCGAAGCAGCCCGACGGCCATTGCATGACGCACGAGCTGTGGTCGACGCTGAACCAGAAAATGGTCGAATACCTCGATTCGGTGTCGCTGCAGGATCTCGTCGATCAGCAGCGCGCACGCGAGGGCGCCCCTGCGGTGCTGCGCGACCGTCGCGCGCCGGAGCCCGTCGCCGCACCGGCCGAGCCCGTGCGCACGATGCCGCTCGGCCCCAATTCGGTGTTCAACATCGCGAGTTCGTGAGCGCGAAGGCGCCCGTCACACCCCATAACGCACATAGTCCCTGCACAGAATACCCGGAGCGACAGATGACCCAAGAGACTCTCCACCTGCCCATCTATATGGATTACAGCGCGACGACGCCCGTCGATCCGCGCGTGGTCGACAAGATGGTGCCGTACCTGCGCGAGCAGTTCGGCAACCCGGCGTCGCGCAGCCACGCTTATGGCTGGGACGCGGAGCGTGCGGTCGAGGAAGCGCGCGAACAGGTGGCCGCACTCGTGAACGCCGATCCGCGCGAGATCATCTGGACGTCCGGCGCCACCGAGTCGGACAACCTCGCGATCAAGGGCGCCGCGAACTTCTACAAGGGCAAGGGCAAGCACATCGTCACGGTGAAGACCGAGCACAAGGCCGTGCTCGACACGTGCCGCGAGCTCGAGCGCGACGGTTTCGAAGTCACCTACCTCGACGTGAAGGAAGACGGCCTGATCGATCTCGACGTGCTCAAGGCCGCGCTGCGCCCCGACACGATCCTCGTGTCGGTGATGCACGTGAACAACGAGATCGGCGTGATCCAGGACATCGAGACGATCGGCGAAATCTGCCGCGAGAAGGGCATCGTGTTCCACGTCGATGCCGCGCAGTCGACCGGCAAGGTCGAAATCGATCTCGCGAAGCTGAAGGTCGACCTGATGTCGTTCTCGGCCCACAAGACGTACGGCCCGAAGGGCATCGGCGCGCTGTACGTGCGCCGCAAGCCGCGCGTGCGCATCGAGGCGCAGATGCACGGCGGCGGTCACGAGCGCGGCATGCGTTCGGGCACGCTGCCGACGCACCAGATCGTCGGCATGGGCGAGGCGTTCCGCATCGCGCGCGAGGAAATGGCGACCGAGAACGAGCGCATCCGCATGCTGCGCGACAAGCTGCTGCGCGGCCTGTCGCAGATCGAGGAAACCTACGTGAACGGCGACATGGACCACCGTGTCCCGCACAACCTGAACATCAGCTTCAACTTCGTCGAAGGCGAGTCGCTGATCATGGCGATCAAGGACGTCGCGGTGTCGTCGGGCTCCGCGTGCACGTCGGCGTCGCTGGAGCCGTCGTACGTGCTGCGCGCGCTCGGCCGCAACGACGAGCTCGCGCACAGCTCGATCCGCTTCACGGTCGGCCGCTTCACGACGGAGCAGGAAGTCGACTTCGTGATCGATCTGCTGAACAGCAAGATCGCGAAGCTGCGCGAACTGTCGCCGCTCTGGGAAATGCACCAGGAAGGCATCGATCTGTCGACGATCGAATGGGCCGCGCACTGATACCGCATTGAATGCAACCGCGGGCGGATTGACGCACGCAGACGTAACGAGTCAAGGAGTCTGAGTCATGTCTTACAGCAACAAGGTTCTGGATCACTACGAAAACCCGCGCAACGTCGGTTCGTTCGCGAAGGACGACGACACGGTCGGCACGGGCATGGTCGGCGCGCCGGCGTGCGGCGACGTGATGAAGCTGCAGATCCGCGTCGGCGCGGACGGCGTGATCGAAGACGCGAAGTTCAAGACCTACGGCTGCGGTTCGGCGATCGCATCGAGCTCGCTCGTCACCGAATGGGTGAAGGGCAAGACGCTCGACGAGGCACTGTCGATCAAGAACACGCAGATCGCCGAGGAACTCGCGCTGCCGCCGGTGAAGATTCACTGCTCGATCCTCGCGGAAGACGCGATCAAGGCAGCCGTGGCCGACTACAAGAAGCGCCACGACACCAAGGAAAGCGATCAGGCAGCAGCCTGAGCGGCATCGAGCGTTGTGAAGGAACGCGGTGCGTCGTCCAGGCGCCCCGCGGCAAGGACATCATGGCAATTACACTGACCGAAAAAGCAGCACAACACGTCCAGAAATACCTCGTCCGCCGCGGCAAGGGTGTGGGCCTGCGGCTTGGCGTTCGCACGACCGGGTGCTCGGGGCTCGCGTACAAGCTCGAGTATGTCGACGAGCTGGCTCCCGAGGATCAGGTGTTCGAGAGCCATGGCGTGAAGGTCGTCGTCGATCCGAAGAGCCTCGCCTATATCGACGGCACCGAGCTCGACTTCGCCCGCGAAGGCCTGAATGAAGGGTTCAAGTTCAACAACCCGAACGTGAAGGACGAGTGCGGGTGCGGGGAATCGTTCCGCGTGTGACGCGGCTCCCTCCGCGCGATGCGGGCAAGAGGCGGCACGGGCCGCCTTTTTAATGTGCGGCGTTTGCCGCGCGACGAACCGGAATTGAACGCGACGATGGTTTCGCTGAAAGACAGCCATTTCGACCTGTTTCACCTGCCGGCGCAATTCGCGCTCGACGAGACGGCGCTCGACGCCGCCTATCGGACGGTGCAGACGCAGGTGCACCCGGACCGCTTCGCGGCGGCCGGCGACGCGCAAAAGCGCATCGCGATGCAATGGGCCACGCGCGCGAACGAAGCGTACCGCACGCTGCGCGATCCGCTGAAGCGCGCGTCCTATCTGCTGTCGCTGCGCGGCGTCGACATCGGCGCGGAAAACAACACGGCGATGGAGCCGGCGTTCCTGATGCAGCAGATGGAGTGGCGCGAGGGCATCGAGGATGCCGCGGCCGCCCGCAACGTCGACGCGCTCGACGCGTTGCTCGCCGAATTGCGCGACGAGAAGCGCGTGCGCGTCGAGCGCCTCGGCACGCTGCTCGACAGCGGTGCCGACCAGGCCGCCGCGGAAGCCGTGCGTCAGCTGATGTTCATCGAACGGGTCGCGTCGGAAGTGGGCGCGCAGATCGAGCGCCTCGAAACTTAACCGCGTGCCTCGCGGCACGCGCAGCAAACGGGCCGAGCGCCCGAACGAACCAAGATGGCTTTACTGCAAATTTCCGAACCGGGCATGGCGCCGGCGCCGCACCAGCGGCGACTCGCCGTCGGGATCGATCTCGGCACGACGAACTCGCTCGTCGCCGCCGTGCGCAACAGCGTGCCCGAAGTCCTGCCGGACGAAGCCGGCCGCGTGCTGCTGCCGTCGGTGGTCCGTTACCTCGAGAAGGGCGGCCGCCGCATCGGCCACGAAGCGAAGGAGCAGGCCGCGACCGATCCGCGCAATACGATCGTGTCGGTCAAGCGCTTCATGGGCCGCGGCAAGGCCGAGGTCGAAGGCGCGGCGAACGCGCCGTACGAATTCGTCGACGCGCCTGGCATGGTGCAGATCCGCACGATCGACGGCGTGAAGAGCCCGGTCGAAGTGTCGGCCGAGATTCTCGCGACGCTGCGCTATCGCGCGGAAGACACGCTCGGCGACGAGCTGGTCGGCGCGGTGATCACGGTGCCCGCCTACTTCGACGACGCGCAGCGCCAGGCGACCAAGGACGCCGCGCGCCTCGCCGGCCTCAACGTGCTGCGCCTGCTGAACGAACCGACCGCCGCGGCGATCGCCTACGGTCTCGACAACGCGGCCGAAGGCCTGTACGCGGTGTACGACCTCGGCGGCGGCACGTTCGACCTGTCGATCCTGAAGCTGACGAAGGGCGTGTTCGAAGTGCTGGCCGCGGGCGGCGATTCCGCGCTCGGCGGCGACGATTTCGACCACGCGCTGTTCGATCACGTGCTCGCGCAGGCCGGTATCGACGCGAAGACGCTCGCGCCCGAGGACGTGCGCTTGCTGCTCGATCGCGTGCGCGTGCTGAAGGAAGCGCTGTCGTCCGCGCCGGAGGCCGCGCTCGACGTGACGCTGTCGAGCGGCGCGCACCTCGTGCAGACGATTTCGCACGACACGTTCGCGTCGCTCGTCGAGCCGCTCGTGCAGCGTACGCTCACGCCGACCCGCAAGGCGCTGCGCGATGCACAGGTCACGCCGGCCGACATCAAGGGCGTGGTGCTCGTCGGCGGCGCGACGCGCATGCCGGTGATCCGCGACGCGGTCGCGAAGTATTTCGGCCAGCCGCCGCTCGTGAACCTCGATCCGGACCAGGTGGTCGCGCTCGGCGCGGCGATCCAGGCCGATCTGCTCGCGGGCAATCGCGGCACCGGCGACGACTGGCTGCTGCTCGACGTGATTCCGCTGTCGCTCGGTGTCGAGACGATGGGCGGCCTCGTCGAGAAGATCATTCCGCGCAACTCGACGATTCCGATCGCGCGTGCGCAGGAATTCACGACCTTCAAGGACGGCCAGACCGCGATGGCGATCCACGTCGTGCAGGGCGAGCGCGAGCTTGTCGCCGACTGCCGGTCGCTCGCGCGCTTCGAGCTGCGCGGCATTCCGCCGATGACGGCGGGCGCCGCACGCATTCGCGTGACCTATCAGGTCGACGCGGACGGCCTGTTGTCGGTGTTTGCGCGCGAGCAGTTGTCGGGCGTCGAGGCATCGGTCGTCGTGAAGCCGTCGTACGGCCTCGCCGACGACGACATCGCGAAGATGCTGGAAGACAGTTTCAAGACCGCCGAAATCGACATGCGCGCCCGTGCGCTGCGCGAAGCGCAGGTCGAGGCCGAGCGGATGCTCGAGGCGACGCAGGCCGCGCTGGCGGCCGACGGCGAACTGCTCGATGCCGGCGAGCGCGCGCGGGTCGACGCGCTGGCTGCCGCCCTGCGCGCGGTCGCGCAGGGCGACGATACGAATGCGATCGAAGCGGCGACCAAGGCGCTGGCCGACGGTACCGACGAATTCGCGGCGCGCCGGATGGACAAGAGCATCAAGCGCGCGCTGTCGGGCCGCCGGCTCGACGAGATCTGAACCCACGAACCGCGCATCGGCCGGCCACGGCCCGCGCGCTAATGAACCACGCGGCGCCTGGCGCCGCACCCTGACTGACGGAACGGACATGCCTCAACTGGTGGTGCTGCCTCACGTCGAACTGTGCCCGGATGGCGCGGTGATCGACGCGACGCCCGGCAAGAGTATCTGCGACAACCTGCTCGACAACGGGATCGAGATCGAGCATGCATGCGAGAAGTCGTGCGCATGCACGACGTGCCACGTGGTGATCCGCGAAGGCTTCAACGATCTCGCGCCGTCCGAGGAGGACGAGGACGATCTGCTGGACAAGGCGTGGGGCCTCGAGCCGACGTCGCGCCTGTCGTGCCAGGCGATCGTGAAGGAAGATTCGGACCTGGTGGTCGAGATTCCGAAGTACTCGATCAACCACGCGAAGGAAAATCACTGACCGAAACCGGAGGCAGGCGATGAAATGGACCGATTCGCGTGAAATAGCCATTGCACTGGCGGACAAGCACCCGGACATCGACCCGCAGCGGATCAACTTCGTCGACCTGCGCCAATGGGTGCTCGCGCTCGACGGCTTCGACGACGATCCGGCGCACTCGGGCGAGAAGATCCTCGAGGCGATCCAGGCGCACTGGATCGACGAATCCGACTTCGACGACGAGGACTGACCGACCCGGCCGGGGCCACGGCGTACGCTGCAATGGTGTACGCCGCGCCAATGAAAAAACGGCTCGTGAGCGCCTGCTCGCGAGCCGTTTTCGTTTTGGGCGAAGTGCCCGCGCGCGACGCGTGGGCAGCGACGCCGGCGATGACGCGATCGGGAGCTTACGCGCCGACCAGCGTGCCGTTCTCGATCCGCACGCGCTGGCCCTGGCCGAACGGCGGCGGGTTGTGGTACGTGAACGTGCGCATCGCGCCGCTTTCCATCTGCACTTGCACCTGATAGTCGGTTTCCGCGCGGACCTGTTTCTCGACCTGGTTGCCGGCGAGACCGCCGCCCAGCGCGCCGATGATCGTCATCGCGGTGCGACCGTTGCCGTGGCCGAACTGGTTGCCGAGCAGGCCGCCGGCCGCCGCGCCGCCCACGGCGCCGATGCCCGAGCTCTGGCCCGGCGTGCGCGTTTGCGTGATCGAGACGACCGTGCCGCAACTCTGGCAGTAGGCTTGCGCAGGCGCCGACGGCTGCTGCGCATATTGCGGCGGCTGCGGGGCGGTCGTGTGACGGCGGTGCGGCGCAGCCGGGCGCGGCGCGGGCTTCGGCTCGGCCTGCGCGACGGCGGCCTTCTGCTGCGCGGCGGCCTGTTCCGCGGCCTGTCGTTGCGCTTGCGCGGCCAGCGCGGCGCTGGCGGCCGCGGCCGTATCGACCGCCGGCTGCGACGCGATCAGCGCGGCCTGGGTTTGGCCGTTCTGTTCGTTGCTGCTGGTGGCTTTCGGGAAGACGCCCGTGATCGCTGCCGTCGCCGCGAGACTGGCGACGATGACGGCGCCGGCCGCGGTGGCGATCAGCGGGTGGAGGCGTTGCTTTTGCGGCGTGGTCTGATTCTGGTTGTCCATTTTTTTCTCCAATGTCGATCCGGATCGGCGCGTGGCGCCGGAGCTGGATCCCACGCTCGGGAGCGATCAGACTTGGCGTTCCTGCGCCTCGTTCTGGTCCCGTGGTCATGCGTGGTGACGCAACAGGAGTGTCGTCCACGGCCCCGGGGCACGCCGTATCAAGGTGTAACGAATTGCAGCGGGGCGTCGGCGGCGGTTTCCGGGAAAACCCGCAGAAGGGCGTCGCGACGAGGGAATAAAACGGGGGAGGATCGAAGGCCGGCGGACGCCGGCTGGCGGGATTTACGCGTCGTTACAAAGGCGACGCGTGCGCGCCGCGGGGCGCGGCGCACACGCGGTTGCGGCTGTCAGTCCTCGCGGCGCAGATGCGGGAACAGCAGCACGTCGCGGATCGTCGGGCTGTCGGTCAGCAGCATCACGAGACGGTCGATGCCGATCCCGCAGCCGCCGGTCGGCGGCATCCCGTATTCGAGCGCGCGGATGTAGTCGGCGTCGAAGAACATCGCTTCCTCGTCGCCTGCATCCTTCTGCTCGACCTGCTTCTTGAAGCGCGCGGCCTGGTCTTCCGGATCGTTCAGCTCCGAGAAGCCGTTCGCGATCTCGCGGCCGGTCATGAACAGCTCGAAGCGCTCGGTGATGCCCGGCACCGTATCCGATGCGCGTGCGAGCGGCGACACCTCGACCGGGTAGTCGATGATGAACGTCGGTTCCCACAGCTGCGCTTCGGCCGTTTCCTCGAAGAGCGCGAGCTGCAGCGCGCCGATGCCGGCGTTCAGGAACGCCGGCTGCGACACGTCGACGCCGAAGCGCTTCAGCTCGGTGCGCAGGAATGCGTCGTCCGACAACTGGCCGTCGGTGTAGTCCGGTGCGTACTTCTGGATCGCCTGCGTGATCGTCAGGCGATGGAACGGCTTCGCGAGGTCGAGTTCGCGGCCCTGATACTGGATCGTCGCGGTGCCGAGCGCGTCGATCGCCGCCTGGCGGATCAGTTGCTCGGTGAAGTCCATCAGCCAGCGGTAGTCGGTGTACGCGGCGTAGAACTCCATCATCGTGAATTCCGGGTTGTGCCGCGGCGACACGCCTTCATTCCGGAAATTGCGGTTGATCTCGAACACGCGCTCGAAGCCGCCGACGATCAGGCGCTTCAGGTACAGCTCCGGCGCGATGCGCAGGAACATCTGCATGTCGAGCGCATTGTGATGCGTGACGAACGGCTTCGCGGCCGCGCCGCCCGGGATCGGGTGCAGCATCGGCGTCTCGACTTCCATGAAGTCGGCGTTGTCCATGAACTTGCGGATCGACGCGATCGTCTTCGTGCGGGCGCGGAACGTGTCGCGCGTTTCCGGGGTGACGATCAGGTCGACGTAGCGCTGGCGGTAGCGCATTTCCTGGTCGGACAGGCCGTGGAACTTGTCCGGCAGCGGACGCAGCGCCTTCGACAGCAGGCGCAGCTCCTTGCACTGGACCGACAGCTCGCCCTTGTTGGTGCGGAACAGCACGCCGCGCGCGGCGACGATGTCGCCGAGGTCCCACTTCTTGAACGCGTCGTAGGTGTCGGCGCCGACGTCGTTCGGCGTCACGAAGAACTGGATCTGGCCCGAGCCGTCCTGCACCGTCGCGAAGCTCGCCTTGCCCATCACGCGCTTGAGCATCATGCGGCCGGCCACCGACACCTCGACCGGGTTCGCTTCGAGCGCGGCCTTGTCCGAATCGGCGAATTTCGCCTGCAGGTCGGCTGCGTGGTGCTCGGGCCGGAAGTCGTTCGGATAGGCGACGCCTTGCTCGCGCAACGCGCGCAGCTTCTCGCGGCGCTCGGCGATGATCTGGTTTTCGTCCGCCGTGACGGCGGGCTGCGTTTGGGTCGGTTCGGTCATGATGGTCGGAATTCGGAGTGGGGTGCGGCAACGCAAACGGAAAGGGCGGCGCGGGGCAGGCCGCGCCGCGGCGCTTACACGCCCTGTTTGAGGCTCGCGCTGATGAAGTCGTCGAGGTCGCCGTCGAGCACCGCACGCGTGTTGCTCATTTCGACGTTCGTACGCAGGTCCTTCACGCGGCTCTGGTCGAGCACGTACGAGCGGATCTGGTGGCCCCAGCCCACATCGGTCTTGCTCGATTCGAGCTTGTCCTGCTCGGCCTGGCGCTTGCGCATTTCGACTTCGTACAGGCGCGACTTCAGCATCGCCATCGCTTCCGCGCGGTTGCGGTGCTGCGAGCGGTCGTTCTGGCACTGCACGACGATGCCGGTCGGCATGTGCGTGATCCGCACCGCGGAGTCGGTCTTGTTGATGTGCTGGCCGCCCGCGCCCGATGCGCGGTACGTGTCGATGCGCAGGTCGGCCGGGTTGATCTCGACTTCGATCGAGTCGTCGATTTCCGGATAGACGAACACCGACGAGAACGACGTATGGCGGCCGCCCGACGAGTCGAACGGCGACTTGCGCACGAGGCGGTGGATGCCCGTTTCGGTGCGCAGGAAGCCGTACGCGTATTCGCCCGTGACCTTGACCGTCGCGTTCTTGATGCCGGCGACGTCGCCGTCGGACTCTTCGAGCACTTCGGCCTTGAAGCCCTTGCGTTCGCAGTAGCGCAGGTACTGGCGCAGCAGCATCGATGCCCAGTCGCACGCCTCGGTGCCGCCGGCGCCGGCCTGGATGTCGATGAAGCAGTTGTTCGGATCGGCCGGGTTCGAGAACATCCGGCGGAACTCGATGTCGCCGACGCGCGCCTCGAGCTTCGCGGCGTCTTCTTCCGACGCGAGAAGCGTGTCCTCGTCGCCTTCCTCGCGTGCCAGCTCGAACAGGTCGAGCGCGTCGCGCAGGTCGCTATCGAGTGCGGTGAGCGTCATGACGACGCCTTCGAGCAGTTTCTTCTCGCGGCCGAGCGCCTGGGCGTTCTTCGAATCGTTCCAGACGTTCGGGTCTTCGAGTGCCTTGTTGACTTCGGTCAGACGCGCAGCTTTGGCGTCGTAGTCAAAGATACCCCCGAAGCTCGCCCGCGCGATTGCGCAGGTCGAGCAGGGAGCTTTCGATCGCGTTGAGACGTTCCGCTTCCATGATCGTTCGCTGTTCCGGCTTCGTAAAAAAGCGGAATTATAGCCGATCGGCAAACTTGCCCGGTGACGCAAACGGTGCTCGCGCATGCGTGGAGGGCCCGTCCAACGCGGCGCGCGAGCGTGCGGCGGCGCGTCGCGGGACGGTCGCCGGCTCAGCCGGCCGCGTGTTCGACGATCAGCTGCACGCGCGTGACGCCGTTCCACGTATCGGCGACGAGCCGGTACGCGACCAGCGCGCGCGCCGGCAGCGGCTCGGTGTGGTTGAACCAGATCGCGTTGAAGCGCTGGCGGCCGCGCGCGAGCTGCAGCTTCAGGTGCTTTTCCTTCACGAGCGACTGCGACACGACGTCGAATTCGCCCGAGAAAAGCGGGGCCGGAAACCCTTGCCCCCACACGGCTTCGTCCAGCAGGCCGACGAACTGCGGCGTGAAGTACGCATCCTCGAGCTCGCCGTCGGTCTCGATCACGCGGGCCAGCGCGTCGTCGGACAGCCATTCGCGCGCGACGGCCTCGAACGCGGCCGCGAAGCGCGGCACGTTTTCGGTGTCGAGCGTGAGGCCGGCCGCCATCGCATGGCCGCCGAACGCGACGATCAGGTCCGGCTCGCGCTTCGACACGAGATCGAGCGCGTCGCGCAGGTGGAAGCCCGCGATCGACCGGCCGGAACCCTTGACGCGCCGGCCTTCGTCGTCGGCGTGCGCGAACGTGAACGACGGACGGTGGAATTTCTCCTTGAGCCGGCCGGCGACGATGCCGATCACGCCCTGGTGCCACGCGGGATTGAACAGCGTGATCGTGCACGCGTCGGCCGGATCGACGTCGGCGAGATCGGCGAGCGCCTGCTGCTGCATGCCGGCCTCGATCTCGCGGCGTTCGCGGTTCATCACGTCGAGCTGCTGCGCGAGATCCCACGCGCGGCCGATGTCGTCGGTGATCAGGCACTCGATGCCGAGCGACATGTCGGACAGCCGGCCGGCCGCGTTCAGGCGTGGACCGAGGCCGAAGCCGAGATCGAACCCCGACGCGGTGCGCGCTTCGCGCGCGGCGGCGCGGAACAGCGCGGCGACGCCTGGCTGCATGCGGCCGTTGCGGATGCGCTGCAGGCCCTGCGCCACGAGCACGCGGTTGTTGCCGTCGAGCCGCACGACGTCGGCGACGGTGCCGAGCGCGACGAGGTCGAGCAGGCCGTCGAGACGCGGCTCGGCTTCCTTGCTCGCGAACGCGCCGCGGCGGCGCAGCTCGGCGCGCAGCGCGAGCAGCACGTAGAACATCACGCCGACGCCGGCGAGGTGCTTGCTCGGGAACGCGCAGCCGGGCTGGTTCGGGTTGACGATCGCGCGCGCGGCGGGCAGCGCGTCGCCGGGCAGGTGGTGGTCGGTCACGAGCACGTCGATGCCGCGCGCGTTCGCGGCTTCGACGCCGGCGACGCTCGCGATCCCGTTGTCGACGGTGATCAGCAGGTCGGGCTTGCGCGCGGCCGCGAGTTCGACGATCTCCGGCGTGAGGCCGTAGCCGTATTCGAAGCGGTTCGGCACCAGGTAGTCGATCTGCGCGCCGAACATGCGCAGGCCGCGCACCGCGACCGCGCAGGCGGTCGCGCCGTCGCAGTCGTAGTCGGCGACGACGAGCAGGCGCCGCTTGTCGGCAATCGCGTTGGCGAGCAGCGACGCCGCATCGGCGCAGCCTTTCAGCTCGGTGGGCGGGACGAGGCGCGCGAGCGCGGTCTCGATGTCGGCGGGCGACTGCACGCCGCGCGACGCGTACAGGCGCGCGAGGACGGGGTGCAGGCCGTGGCGCGCGAGCACTTCGGCGTCGGCGGGCGCGACGGGGCGGGTAACGATCCGGGTCATACGGGGTGGCTGGTCATTCGAACAGGGAGGCGAGCGCGCGGCGGCGCCAGAACTTGCGCAGGTCGCCGCGCGTCGCGTGCAGCGTCACGGAGCTCGTGTCGCCGCACAGCGTGAAATCGACGCTCGCCAGCTCGCCGTTGTGCAGCGCGGCGAGCGCCGGCGCGAACCAGTCGCGCTCGAGCGCGGCGAGGCCGTCGTGCCACCGCGCCCAGTCCTGCTCGATGAACGGGGTGGTCAGCGCCGGCAGATCGACGAGCGTCGCGCCGTCGGCGGCGGGCAGCGCGACGAACGTCGCGGGCGGGCTGCCGGCTTCGGTTTGCGCGGCGCGCGCGAGGCCGAGCGCGGCGGGCGACGCGGACAGCACGCGCGCGAACGGCTTGCCGACCGGCTTCAGCGTACCCTGCGCATGGAACCAGATCGAATTGACGGCCGGCAGGCCGCGCGCCTCGCGGGCTTCGTTGACCGGATGCTGGAACCACGCCATCTGCACTTCGTTCTGCAGTTTCATCCACATCCGCGAGCGCTCGCCCGTATGGGCCTCGTGCGGCAGCCAGATCTCGATGTTGCGGCCGCTGGCGCGCAGTGGCGCGGCGCCGGCGAGGCGCGCGAGCTGGTCGCTCGACAGGTACCAGCGCGCCGGGTTCGGCGCTTCGAGCCGCACGCCGAGCTCCTCGATCAGCGGCCGCGCGACCGCGAGCAGCGCGGCCGCGTCGCCGTCGTCGAGCGCGAGGGCGGCCGGATCGACGAGCACCAGGTGATCGTGCGCGATTTCGACGTGCACGGGCTCGACGCATGCCCACGCGTGCGTGCCGGGGTCGCCGCCGTCGGCCAGCAGCATGTAGGGCGCGAGCGGCGCCTCGTCCGCGGCGTTGCCCTGCGTGGCGCCGAACCGGCTTGCCAGCCAGCGCTCGTGCGGCAGCGTGCGCTGGAAGTCCTCGCCGGCCACGCGCTCGACGAGGCTTGCGCGGGCGAGCAACTTTTGAAGCGCGGGGCTGTCCAGCGTGTGCAGGGACGAGGCCGCATCGGCCGCCGACGGCAGCGCGAACGGAACGAGAAAATGGAGGCGTCGGTCGTGCATGATGGTGCGCATTGTATGGCAAACTGCGCGCGTGATCGGGCCGGCTGACGGCCCGTTCGCGTCCGGCGGCCGTTTTTCGACCGTGCCGGGGGGCCGGCCGCTACCGGCCACGACCCGGCGGCGGTCCGGCCGCCGCGCACCTGTCCGCCGTAACCAGCAGAAAGGATTCGCTTGAAACTTCCGTACGAATGGCAGATCGGCTGGCGCTACACGCGCGCCGGCAAACGCACGACCGGCAACGGCTTCATTTCCTTCATCGCGCTCGTATCGATGCTCGGGATCGCGCTCGGCGTCGCGGCGCTGATCGTCGTGCTGTCGGTGATGAACGGCTTCCAGAAGGAGGTGCGCGACCGCATGCTGTCGGTGCTCGCGCACGTCGAGGTGTTCTCGCCGACGGGTTCGATGCCCGACTGGCAACTGACCGCGCAGGAAGCGCGCCGCAATCCGTCGGTGATCGGCGCGGCGCCATATGTCGACGCGCAGGCGCTGCTCACGCGCCAGGACGCGGTGAGCGGCGTGATGCTGCGTGGCGTCGAGCCGGCGCTCGAGCCGCAGGTGTCGGACATCGGCAAGGACATGAAGGCGGGGCAGCTGGCCGCGCTCGTGCCCGGCCAGTTCGGCATCGTGCTCGGCGACGCGCTCGCCGGCAACCTCGGCGTGACGGTCGGCGACAAGGTCACGCTGGTCGCGCCCGAAGGCTCGATCACGCCGGCCGGCATGATGCCGCGCCTGAAGCAGTTCACGGTCGTCGGCGTGTTCGAGTCCGGCCACTACGAATACGACAGCACGCTCGCGATGATCAACATCCGCGACGCCGAGGCGCTGTTCCGGATGAGCGCGCCGACCGGCGTGCGGCTGCGGCTCACCGACATGCAGAAGGCGCCGCAGGTCGCGCTCGAGCTGTCGCATACGCTGTCGGGCAGCCTGTACATCCGCGACTGGACCCAGCAGAACAAGACCTGGTTCTCGGCCGTGCAGATCGAGAAGCGGATGATGTTCATCATCCTCACGCTGATCATCGCGGTGGCCGCGTTCAACCTCGTGTCGTCGCTCGTGATGACCGTGACCAACAAGCAGGCCGACATCGCGATCCTGCGCACGCTCGGCGCGCAGCCGGGGTCGATCATGAAGATCTTCGTCGTGCAGGGCGTGACGATCGGTTTCGTCGGCACCGCGTCCGGCGTCGCGCTCGGCTGCCTGATCGCGTGGAGCATCCCGTGGCTGATTCCGATGATCGAGCACCTGTTCGGCGTGCAGTTCCTGCCGCCGTCGGTGTACTTCATCAGCGAGCTGCCGTCCGAACTCGTCGCGAGCGACGTGATCCGGATCGGGCTGATCGCGTTCGCGCTGTCGGCCGTCGCGACGCTTTATCCAAGCTGGCGCGGCGCGAAGGTGAAGCCGGCGGAGGCGCTCCGCTATGAATGACCGCGCGGCCGCATTCGCGGATTCACGACAACAACACAACGGACAGGATTCGGCAGGTATGCAGGAATACGTGCTTCAGGCGCGCGGGATCACGAAGGCGTTCGTGCAGGGCGGCTTCAACGTGCAGGTGCTCAACAACACCGAGCTGACGGTGCGGCGCGGCGAGAAGCTCGCGGTCGTCGGGGCGTCGGGCTCCGGCAAGAGCACGCTGCTGCACGTGCTGGGCGGGCTCGACGAGCCGAGCGCCGGCGAAGTGTCATTGCTCGGCAAGCCGTTTACGCAGCTCGCCGAGCGCGAGCGCAACGAACTGCGCAACCGCGCGCTCGGCTTCGTCTACCAGTTCCATCACCTGCTGCCCGAGTTCACGGCGCTCGACAACGTCGCGATGCCGCTGCGCATCCGCCGGATGACGACCGAGGACGCACGCGGGCAGGCACAGGCGATGCTCGAACGCGTCGGTCTCGGCCCGCGTGCGAAGCATCGGCCGGGCGAATTGTCGGGCGGCGAACGGCAGCGCGTCGCGATCGCGCGTGCGCTGGTCACGAAGCCCGCGTGCGTGCTCGCCGACGAGCCGACCGGCAACCTCGACGGCACGACGGCCGACACGGTGTTCAACCTGATGCTCGAACTGTCCGAGACGCTCGAAACGAGTTTCGTGATCGTCACGCACGACCCCGATCTCGCCGCGCGCTGCGACCGCATCATGCGGCTGCGCGACGGCGTGTTGCACGAGGAGCCGGCGCTGCCGGTGTAAAAAAGCCACGCCATTGGCCGTGCCGGGTTCGCCCCGGCACGATACAACGGTGCAGGACCGCTGCCATGTGGATCGACACGCATTGCCATCTCGATGCCGCCGAATTCGACGCCGACCGCGACGCGGTTGCGCACGCCGCGCGCGCGGCCGGCGTGTCGCGCATCGTGATCCCGAGCATCGGGCGCGACAATTTCACGACGGTGCGCGAACTCGCGCAGCGCACGCCCGGCGCGGCGTACGCGCTCGGCATCCATCCGATGTATACGCCGCAGGCGCGCGACGCGGATCTCGACCGGCTGCGCATGGAGATCGAGGCGAGTCTCGACGATCCGCGTTTCGTCGCGATCGGCGAAATCGGGCTCGACTATTTCGTGCCGGGGCTCGATGAAGAGCGCCAACAGTTCTTCTACCAGGGCCAGCTCAGGCTCGCGCGGGAATTCGACTTGCCCGTGCTGTGTCACGTGCGCAAGTCGCAGGACCGCGTGCTGGCCGGGCTGCGCCGTTTCGGCGTGCGGCGCGGCATCGCGCATGCGTTCAACGGCAGTTTCCAGCAGGCCGAAGGGTATCTGGCGCAAGGCCTGCATCTCGGCTTCGGCGGCAACGTGACCTTCACGCGCGCGCGGCAGATCCGCCGGCTTGCCGCCGAGTTGCCGCTCGACGTGCTCGTCGTCGAAACCGACGCGCCCGACATCGCGCCCGAATGGGCATACAAATCCCGCAACACACCCGACCAGGTGCCGCGCATCGGCGGCGTGCTCGCCGAATTGCGCGGGCTCGATACTGGCGAACTGGCCGTATGCACTTCGGCTAACGCGCTCGCCGCGCTGCCGCGACTCGCACTTTCGTCCGCATAATCGTTGCCGGAAGGCGCCGCCCGGGCAGGGCTGGCGCCGGGTCGACGAGGAGGCGGAATGCGCGTGTGGTGGATCGCGTTCGCGCTCGGCGTCGTCGTGCTGCAGCGGCAGGCGGCGTTGCCGGGGGCGATCGCATGGACGGTCGGAGCAGCCGTGCTCGCGGGCTGCGCGGCGCTGGGCGCGTGGTGCATGCGTCGACGGCGCACGCGTGCGGTCGTGGCATGCGGCTGGATGCTGTGTGTGTTCGCGGCCTGCGTCGCGGGGTTCGGCTATGCGGCCGCGCGGGCCGAGTGGCGGCTCGGCGACAGCCTCCCGCCGGAGTGGGAAGGGCGCGACATCGTCGTCACGGGTGTGATCCGCGGATTGCCGGTCGTCGACGAGACGGGGGCGCGGCTGCTGTTCGCGGTCGAATCGAACGATGCGGGGCTCGCCCGTTTTCCGCCATTGATCCGCTTGTCGTGGCGCGCATACGGCGCACCCGCGACACGCGATGCGCTTCCCGATTTGCGGGCGGCCCAGCGCTGGCGTTTCGTCGTGCGTCTCAAGCGTCCGCATGCCGAGGCCAATCCCGGCGTGCGCGACAGCGAGGCGGCGTGGCTCGCGGCAGGCATTCGCGCGATCGGCTATGTCAGTGCGCCGCGTCGGGCCGTATTGCTCGATGCGCGCGCGGCGGGATGGCGTGCATCGATCGACCGGGTGCGCGACGCGCTGCGGGCACGCATCGGCGAGGTGCTCGGCACCGATGCGGCGCACCGCGGCATCGTCGCCGCGTTGGCGATCGGCGACCAGTCGGGCATCGGCGACGACGACTGGCGCGTCCTGCGCAATACGGGCACGAGCCATCTGGTCGCGATTTCGGGTCTCCATGTCGGGCTGGTCGGCGCGATCGCCGGCTGGCTCGTGTCGATGGTGTGGCGCCGCCTGCGCTGGCGCGCGCGGGCCGCGACGCTCGTGTTGCCGGCGCCGTACGCGGCCGCGCTTGCCGCGCTGGTCGCTGCTGCGGGCTACGCCGCGCTCGCCGGCTTCAACGTGCCGGCACAGCGCGCGTGGTGGATGATCGCGGGCGGCGGCGTCGCGTATCTGGCCGGCCGCAGTGTGCCGACCTCCGCGGTGCTGTGCGCGGCGCTCGGCGGCGTGCTGCTCGCCGATCCGTGGGCCGTGCTGTCGGCCGGATTCTGGCTGTCGTTCGGCGCGGTCGCCGTGATCTTGCAGGCCGTCGCCGGCTGGCGCGCGGTGCGGGAACTCGATGAGAACGACGGGATCGACGAGAACGACGAAACGGGCGCGGAAAGCCGCACGGCCGGCTTGCGGAGGCGATTGCGCGGGTGGGCGACGCGCTGCCGGCGCCGCATCGCCGAGGCCACGCGCGTGCAGTACGCGGTGACGATCGGTCTCGCGCCGCTCACCGCCGCCTGGTTCGCGCAGGTTTCCCTGTCGGGCCCGTTCGGCAATGCGTTCGCGATTCCGTGGGTCAGCTCGGTCGTCACGCCCGTCGTGCTGGCCGGCATCGCGTTGCCGGCGCCGTTCGATGCCGGTGCGTTCATGCTCGCCCATACGGCGCTCGCACCGATGATGACGCTGCTCGGGCACCTGGCCGACTGGCCGGCCGGCGTGCTCTGGCTGCGCATGCCCGAGTGGCCGGTACTGGCGCTGGCATGCGTGGGCGTCGCGTGGGCGCTGATGCCGCGCGGCTGGCCGTTGCGCTGGGCGGCGCCGCTCACGTGGCTGCCGCTTGTCGCGCCGGCGCCCGACGCGCCGCCGGCAGGCGGCTTCCGGCTGACCGTGCTCGACGTCGGGCAGGGCGCGGCGGTGCTGGTCGAAACCGCGCGGCGGACCTTGCTGTTCGATGCGGGGCCCGGCGCGGAATCGACGCATGCCGGTACGCGGATCGTCGCGCCGGCGTTGCGGGCGCGCGGCATCGCGGCGATTGATTCGCTCGTGCTCAGTCATGCGGATGCCGATCATGCAGGCGGTGCTTCGGCCGTCTATGCGGCGACCGACGTGCGCCAGCTGCTGGCCGGCATCGCGCCGCGGCACCGGCTGTGGCGCGAGGCGCAGGCGGTCGGCGTGGCCGATCGGCTGCCGTGCGCGGCCGGGCAGCGCTGGACCTGGGACGGTGTCGTCTTTACGATGCTGTGGCCGCCGGACGGGGTGGGCACGGGTTCGTCGAACGGGCAATCGTGCGTGCTGCGCATCGACGCGGGCGGCACGTCGGCCCTGCTGACGGGCGACATCGAGGCGGCCGCCGAGCGCCGGCTGGTGGCCGATGCGCGCGATGCGCTGCCCGCGCAGATCCTGGTCGTTCCGCATCACGGCAGCCGCACGTCGTCGGTCGAACCTTTCCTCGATTCGGTCGGGCCGCGCGTCGCGGTATTTCCTGTAGGCTATCGCAATCGTTTCGGGCATCCGCACCGGACCGTGCTCGCCCGCTACGAGGCGCGCGGGATTCCGCTGCCGCGCACCGATCGCGACGGCGCCGTGCGGTTCGACGTCGCGCCGGCCGGCGGCGGGTTCGCATTCGCGCGCTATCGCGACGAACGGCGCCGGTACTGGATGGACCGGTAAGCGTGGCGACGGCCGGCGTGCCGTGCCGAAGCCCGGTTCCGACAGAAATATGACGCATGGGAATGGCACAAGCGCTGACGCACCCCCTCCCGTCGACCGCGAAGCATGGGACGAGAGTAAGCGCTAAAGCGCTAACTCCCGTTGACAAAGGAGACACCGGCATTTGAAGGACATCCTCCACTTCTCGCACGCGAACGGCTTCCCGGCGTCGACGTACCGGACGATCTTCGCCGAACTCGCCGACGACTACGAGCTGCGCTACATCGAACGGATCGGCCACGACCGCCGCTACCCGGTGACGCGCGACTGGCCGCATCTCGTCGAACAACTGCTCGACGATATCGGCAGCCGCTACGAGCGCCCGGTCTGGCTCGTCGGCCATTCGCTCGGCGGCTACCTGTCGCTGATGGCCGCGCTGAAGAAGCCGCAGTGGGTGCGCGGCGTCGTGATGATCGATTCGCCGATCATCGCGGGCTGGCGTGCCGGCGCGTTGCGCGCGAGCCAGTGGGCGGGGCTCGACGAGCGGCTGTCGCCGGCCGCGGCGACGCGCAACCGGCGCACGCGCTGGATGAGCCGCGACGAAGTCTGGCGGCACTTCCGCGAGAAGCCCGCGTTCGCGCGCTGGGACGAACGGATGCTCGCTGACTATATCGACTACGGCATCCCGCAGGCCGGCCCCGACGGCGCACGCGCGCTCGCGTTCGACCGGCAGGTCGAATACCTGATCTACCGGACGCTGCCGCACACGCTCGGCCCGCGGCTCGCACACGGCGCGCCGGTGCCGCTCGGCTTCCTCGCCGGCACGCGCTCGCGCGAGGTGCGGCAGGTCGGGCTCGATGCGACGCGCCGTGCGACGCGCGGGCGCATCGAATGGCTGGAAGGCAGTCATCTGTTCCCGATGGAGCGGCCGATCGAGACCGCCCGCGCATTGCAGCGGATGCTGAATTCGCTGAAGGCGGAAGAGGGCGGCATTTCGGGCGGCATTTCGCAGGCCGGCGCGCCGCTCGCGAGGCGCGCCTGACGTTTCGTCCCGTGCGCCGAGCGCCCGCCGGCGCATGCGCGTGGCGCCGACCGGCCGGCCGGTTCGCGCCGGCGCGCACCGCCGCGCACCGCCGCGCGGGGCGGTACGAAAGGGCGCGATCATCGCGTCAATTGCTGAGAAAAGGGCGGGCTTTACGGTATAATCCGTTTTTCCCGCGAGCATCCAGCGATGACCAAATATGTTTTCGTCACCGGCGGCGTAGTTTCTTCCCTCGGCAAGGGTATTGCCGCCGCCTCTCTCGCCGCGATCCTCGAATCGCGCGGTCTGAAAGTCACCCTCCTCAAGCTCGATCCCTACATCAACGTCGACCCCGGCACGATGAGCCCGTTCCAGCACGGCGAAGTGTTCGTGACGGAAGACGGAGCGGAGACCGACCTCGACCTCGGCCACTATGAGCGCTTCATCAGCACGAAGATGCGCAAGGCCAACAACTTCACGACCGGCCAGATCTACGAATCGGTGATCCGCAAGGAGCGCCGCGGCGACTATCTCGGCAAGACCGTGCAGGTCATTCCGCACATCACGAACGAAATCCAGGCGTTCATCGAGCGCGGGGCGGCATCGGCCACCTGCGGCGAGCCGGACGTCGCGATCGTCGAGATCGGCGGCACGGTCGGCGACATCGAGTCGCTGCCGTTCCTCGAGGCCGCGCGCCAGATGAGCCTGCGCCTCGGCCGCAACAGCGCATGCTTCGTGCACCTGACGCTCGTGCCGTACGTCGCGACGGCCGGCGAGCTGAAGACGAAGCCGACCCAGCACAGCGTGCAGAAGCTGCGCGAGATCGGCATCCTGCCGCACGTGCTGCTGTGCCGTGCGGACCGTCGCATTCCCGACGACGAATCGAAGAAGATCTCGATGTTCTCGAACGTGCCGGAAGACGCCGTGATCTCGGTGTGGGACGCCGACAGCATCTACAAGATTCCGCAGATGCTGCACGACCAGGGCCTCGACCGGATCATCTGCGAGGAGCTGAAGCTGTCGCCGAAGGACGCCGACCTGAGCATGTGGTCGACGCTCGTCGAAAAGCTCGAGAACCCGCAGCACGAAGTGACGATCGGCATGGTCGGCAAGTACGTCGACCTGACCGAGTCGTACAAGTCGCTGATCGAGGCGCTGCGCCATGCGTCGATCCACACGTCGACCAAGGTCAACATCGAATACATCGACTCGGAAGAGCTCGAGACGAACGGCGTCGACAGCCTCAAGCATCTCGACGCCGTGCTGGTGCCGGGCGGTTTCGGCCGTCGCGGCACGGAAGGCAAGATCGCCGCGGTTCGCTACGCGCGCGAGTCGAAGGTGCCGTATCTCGGCATCTGTCTCGGCATGCAGCTCGCGGTGATCGAATTCGCGCGCGACGTCGTCGGCCTGAAGCAGGCGAACAGCACGGAATTCGATCCGGACACGCCGGAGCGCGTGGTCGCGCTAATCACCGAATGGTACGACCGCGAAGGCAAGGTCGAGACGCGCACCGAGGAATCCGACCTCGGCGGCACGATGCGTCTGGGTTCGCAGCGCTGCCCGATCAAGCCGGGCACGATGGCCGAGGAAATCTACGGCAAGGACGTGAACGAGCGCCATCGCCACCGTTATGAAGTCAATAACCGCTTCGTGCCCCAGCTCGAAGCCGGCGGCCTTATCATCAGCGCCCGTACCCCGAGCGAGGATCTGCCGGAGATGATGGAGCTGCCGCGTTCGATGCACCCGTGGTTCGTCGGCGTCCAGTTCCACCCGGAATTCACGTCCACGCCGCGTGACGGTCATCCGCTGTTCAAGTCGTTCGTCGAAGCCGCGCTCGCCAACAAGCAAGCGCGCGGAGTGCAAGCATGAAGCTGTGCGATTTCGAGGTCGGTCTCGCTCAACCGTTCTTCCTGATCGCGGGTACCTGCGTCGTCGAATCGGAGCAAATGACGATCGACACGGCCGGCCGCCTGAAGGAAATCTGCGAGAAGCTGAACGTTCCGTTCATCTACAAGTCGTCCTACGACAAGGCGAACCGCAGCTCGGGCAAGTCGTTTCGCGGCCTCGGAATGGACGAGGGGCTGCGGATCCTCGGCGAGGTGAAGCGCCAGCTCGGCCTGCCGGTGCTGACCGACGTGCATTCGATCGACGAGATCGAGCAGGTCGCGTCGGTCGTCGACGTGCTGCAGACGCCGGCGTTCCTGTGCCGCCAGACCGATTTCATCCATGCGTGCGCGCGCTCGGGCAAGCCCGTGAACATCAAGAAGGGCCAGTTCCTCGCGCCGCACGACATGAAGAACGTGATCGACAAGGCGCGCGACGCGGCGCGTGAAGCCGGGCTGTCTGAAGATCGCTTCATGGCGTGCGAGCGCGGCGTCTCGTTCGGCTACAACAACCTCGTGTCGGACATGCGTTCGCTCGCGATCATGCGCGAGACGAACGCGCCGGTCGTGTTCGATGCGACCCACTCGGTGCAGCTGCCGGGCGGGCAGGGCACGAGCTCGGGCGGCCAGCGCGAATTCGTGCCGGTGCTCGCCCGTGCGGCGGTCGCGACGGGTGTCGCGGGCCTCTTCATGGAAACGCACCCGAATCCGGCCGAGGCGAAATCGGACGGCCCGAACGCGGTGCCGCTGAACCGGATGAGCGCGCTGCTGGAGACCCTCGTCACGCTCGACCAGGCGGTGAAGCGCAATCCGTTCCTGGAAAACGATTTCAATTAAAGATCGAATGAACCTTGCGACGGCTTCGCGCGTCTGTAGCGAAAGCGGTTCCGGCACGCACGCCGTCGCAGTTTGAAGAATCCATCGTCATTCTCAGAGGAAACCCATGAGTGCAATCGTAGATATCATCGGCCGCGAGATTCTGGATTCGCGCGGCAACCCCACCGTCGAATGCGACGTGCTGCTCGAATCGGGCACGATGGGCCGCGCGGCGGTGCCGTCGGGCGCGTCCACCGGCTCGCGTGAAGCGATCGAGCTGCGCGACGGCGAAGCCGGCCGCTACAACGGCAAGGGCGTGCTGAAGGCGGTCGAGCACATCAACACCGAAATCTCCGAAGCCATCATGGGCCTCGACGCGTCGGAACAGGCGTTCCTCGACAAGACGCTGCTCGAGCTGGACGGCACCGACAACAAGTCGCGCCTCGGCGCGAACGCGATGCTGGCCGTGTCGATGGCCGTCGCGAAGGCCGCCGCCGAAGAGGCCGGCCTGCCGCTGTACCGCTACTTCGGCGGCTCGGGCGCGATGCAACTGCCGGTGCCGATGATGAACATCGTCAACGGCGGCGCGCACGCGAACAACAGCCTGGACATCCAGGAATTCATGATCGTCCCGGTCAGCCAGCCGACGTTCCGTGAAGCGCTGCGTTGCGGCGCCGAAGTGTTCCACGCGCTGAAGAAGATCCTCAGCGACCGCGGCATGAGCACGGCGGTCGGCGACGAAGGCGGTTTCGCGCCGAACTTCGGCAGCAACGACGAGTGCCTGTCGACGATCCTGCAGGCGATCGAGAAGGCCGGCTACCGCGCGGGCGAAGACGTGCTGCTCGCGCTCGACTGCGCGGCATCCGAGTTCTACCACGACGGCAAGTACCAGCTCGCGGGCGAAGGCCTGCAACTGTCGTCGGCCGAATTCACCGACTACCTCGCGACGCTCGCCGACAAGTTCCCGATCGTGTCGATCGAGGACGGCATGCACGAAAGCGACTGGGACGGCTGGAAGCTGCTGACCGACCGCCTCGGCAAGAAGGTGCAGCTCGTTGGCGACGATCTCTTCGTCACGAACACGCGCATCCTGAAGGAAGGCATCGAGAAGGGCATCGCGAACTCGATCCTGATCAAGATCAACCAGATTGGTACGCTGACCGAAACGTTTGCGGCGATCGAAATGGCGAAGCGCGCGGGCTACACGGCCGTGATCTCGCATCGCTCGGGCGAAACCGAAGATTCGACGATCGCGGACATCGCGGTCGGCCTGAATGCCGGCCAGATCAAGACGGGTTCGCTGTCGCGCAGCGACCGTATCTCGAAGTACAACCAGCTGCTGCGCATCGAGGAAGACCTCGGCGACATCGCGAGCTACCCGGGTAAATCGGCTTTCTATAACCTGCGCTAACGCGCTACTATCGGGTTCGTCATCTCGACGCCGCTCTGTGCCTGTGCGCGGAGCGGCGCTTCTTATATCTGCGTCTCTTACATGCGGCTTGTCACTGTCGTCCTGATTGCCTTGCTGGCGCTCATTCAGTACCCCCTATGGTGGGGACACGGCGGCTGGCTGCGGGTGCATGAATTGCGTCAGCAGCTTGACGACCAGCTCCGGAAGAACGCGGACGAGAAGCTGCGCAACGAGCGCACCGCCGGCGAAGTGCAGGATCTGCAGAGCGGCACCGCGGCGATCGAGGAGCGTGCGCGCTACGAGATGGGCATGGTCAAGGACGGCGAAGTATTCGTGCAGTTCGTATCGCCGAACGCGCCTGCGGGGCCGACGAACAACACGCCGGCGAATACGTCGACGCGCGGTACCGTCTCGGCGGCGCCCGTGCGGGTGGTGCCGAATCCGCAGTCGATCGCGAAGCCGTCGCGGCATCATGGCGGCGACAAGGGCAAGGCCGCGCATCACTGAGCGCGATACCTCGAACCCATTGAAAAAGCGCGGGAAATACCGCGCTTTTTTATTTCCTACCAGTCGTCAATCGATCGGGCGATGCCTGCTCACCACCACCAGCCCGGGTAGCCGTAGCCGATGCCCGAGCCCCAGCGATTGCCCCATCCGCCGCCGTAATATCCGCCGTAGACCGTCACGGGCGGCGGCGAGTAATAAGCCCACGCGCGCGCGGCCGCTTCCGCCGCCATCGCGCTGTTCTGCTCGCGCAGGACTTGCTGATCGATCTCGTCGTAGCGCTTGCGTTCGGCGCTCGACAGCACGGGCGGCTGACCACCCGACGCGCCCGGTTCGGGCAGGCGGCTCAGGATCGTGGAAGTCGGCGGCGGCATCGCGCAGCCGGCAAGCGCGAGCGTGCCGGCGGTCATGCTCGTCAGGACGATGGTGCGGATGGCGCAAAAGGGGCGGCGATTCATGTGTTTCTCCTGCGGTGCGCCGACCGTGGAAAGCGGCTCGTGCCGAAGGCCGAACCTCCGGCGCCTGAGCCGCGCATGCGGCGCTCGTGCGTCATTATGCGCCCGTGCCACGCCGGTGGCGGGCACGGGCGCTCGGCCCACGCGCGGCTCAGTGACGCTGGTCGGTCGCGGGCGCGATACCGGTTTCGACACCGGGCGCCGCGAACAGTTGCGCGACGTCGACCGGATCGAATTCATAGCGCTGGTTGCAGAACTCGCAGTGGATCTCGACGTGGCCGCGCTCGACGATCACGCTGTCGACTTCTTCACGACCGAGCATGCGCAGCATCGCACCGACCTTCTCGCGCGAACACGAGCACTGGAAGCGCGTGCTGGCCGGTTCGAAGTGCTGGACGTTTTCCTGCCAGAACAGCCGCCGGAACACCACTTCCGGTTCGACCTCGAGCAGTTCCTTCGCGGACAGCGTGCCGCCGAGCGTGCACACGCGTTCCCACGTGTCGATATCGGTTTCGGCGTTGCGCGGCACGATGCCGCCGTCGCCCGGCAGCTTCTGCAGCAGCATGCCGACCGCGCGGTCGCGGTCGGCGGCGAGCCACAGCCGCGTGTCGAGCTGTTCCGAGTGGCGCATGTACTGCTCGAGCACCTGCGACACCGATTCGAGCGGGCCGTCGACGCCGTTCAGCGGCACGATGCCCTGATACGGCTGCTGACCCGGCAGCTTGTCGGCCGGGTCGAGCGTGATCACGCAGCGGCCGTGGCCGCTCGCGTTGACGAGCGACGCGAAGCGCGTGTCGTCGCCGATCGTCTGCGCGGCGTCACCCGAGAACTTCGCGGTCGCACGCATCGACAGATCGGACCCGCACTGGACGACCAGCATCTGGACCGGCCCGTCGCCGAAGATCTGCATGATCAGGGTGCCGTGAAATTTCAGGTTCGCGGACAGCAGCGCGCACGCGGCCATCATCTCGCCGAGCACCGTGCGCACGGGAGCAGGGTAGTCGCGGCGGGCGAGCACCTCCTGCCACGTGTTGCGCAGCGAAACGATCTCGCCGCGCACGGGCGCCGCATTGAACATGAATTTCTGTAACTGGTCGCTCACTCTTCTTCCTTGAAATCCGTGCGAATCACCCGATCCGCACGAGTTGCTCCTTGAAATGCGCGCGCCGCTCGACATACGTCTTCGCGTTTGCGCGCAGCCGCGCGATGTCTTCTGCCGACAGCTCGCGCACGACTTTCGCCGGTGCGCCGAGGATCAGCGAGTTGTCCGGGAACGTCTTGCCTTCCGTCACGACCGCGCCGGCACCAACCAGACAGTTGCGGCCGATGACCGCGCCATTCAAGACCACCGCCTGAATCCCGATCAGCGAACCTTCGCCGATCGTGCAGCCGTGGAGCATCGCCTGGTGCCCGATCGTCACGTTCTCGGCAATCGTCAGCGGAAAGCCCGGGTCGGTATGCAAAACGGCGCCTTCCTGGACGTTGCTGCCGGCGCCGACCGCAATCGTCTCGTTGTCGCCGCGAATCGTCGCGCCGAACCATACGCTCGCGTTTTCCTCGAGCACGACCTTGCCGATGATGGCCGCCGTATCGGCGACGAATACGCTTTCGTGGATCGTCGGGGTCGTATCGCCCAGCTTGTAGATCGTCACGGAGTCTCCTTGGTGATCTTCGATGACCGGCGCCGGTAGAATGGCGCGTCCGGTTTGCCCGGCGCCTGGCGCCGCGGAACAAACGCATATTGTAAACCGTCGCGTGCCTGTGCTCCCACGCCGCGTACGCAAGGTGTCCCTGTTTATGAGCATCGCGTCTTCTTCTTTCGGCACGGCGCCCGCCTGTGTGCGCAGCGTGGCGCTGGATGCGCTGCGAGCTGCCGAGCCGGCGGCGAAAGCCGCGCAGGTACGCGCGCTGCACGATGCGCTGCGGGCCGGGCAGGCCGCGATCGTGCCGTTGCTTCAACTGCGCGAACCGGCCGATCTGCCCGGGCGTCCGGCGCGGCCGCCGCTCGTCGAGCCGCGCGAGTTGCAGCGGCGCAGCATGCGATCGCCCGAAGGGCGCGCCGTGCTGCTGCACGCGCTCACCCATATCGAATTCAATGCGATCAACCTGGCGCTCGACGCGGTCTGGCGCTTCGCGGGCATGCCCGACGGGTTCTACGCGGACTGGCTGAAGGTCGCGGCCGAGGAGGCCTATCACTTCACGCTGCTGTCCGATCGTCTCGCGGCATTCGGGCATGCATACGGCGATTTTCCCGCGCACAACGGGCTGTGGGAGATGTGCGAGCGGACCAAGGGCGACGTGCTGGCGCGCATGGCGCTCGTGCCGCGCACGCTCGAGGCCCGCGGGCTCGACGCGTCGCCGCCGATCCGCGCGCGGCTCGTGCAGGCGGGCGACGATGCGTCGGCCGCGATCCTCGACGTGATCCTGCGCGACGAAATCGGCCATGTCGCGATCGGCAACCGCTGGTTCCGCCATCTGTGCGACGCAGCCGGCCGTGACCCCGTGCCGACCTATCGGCAGCTCGCCGAGCAGTACCACGCGCCGCGGCTGCGTGGTCCGTTCAATTTCGATGCGCGGCGCGATGCCGGCTTCGAGCAGGCCGAACTCGACGAACTGGCCGCGCAGGACGCGGCGGACGGGCGCACCGCGCATTAGCCGGATCGCGTTCGGCCGCGTCCGGGTGGTCGTGGGCCGGCTCGCGCGTCTCGCCGATGGTGTCTGCCGCCCGGCCCTCGAACGGCCTCGCCGCTAGAGCGGCACCTCGATTGCCGGCCGCCGGAACCGGAGCGTCGCCGCTATAATCGAACGACCATTCTTTTTTTGGCGGCTGCGATGAGTGCCTCGAGTTCTGTTTCCGATTTCGTCACGGTGCGCGGCGTCCGGCTGCATGTGCGGCGCTGGGGCCGGCCCGACGCACCGACGCTGTTCATGCTGCACGGCTGGATGGACGTCGCGGCGTCGTTCCAGTTCGTCGTCGATGCGCTCGCCGGCGACTGGCAGGTGATCGCGCCGGACGCGCGCGGCTTCGGGCTGTCCGACTGGCCGGTCGCGCGACAGGGCGGCGGTCACTACTGGTTCCACGAATACCTGGGCGACCTCGATGCGCTCGTCGACCGCTACGCACCGACCGGCGAGATCAACCTGGTCGGACACAGCATGGGCGCGAACGTCGTGTGCCTGTATGCCGGCGCGCGGCCGGAACGCGTGCGGCGCGTCGTCGACCTCGAAGGTTTCGGGCTCGCGCCGGCGCGAGCCGACCAGGCGCCGCGCCGGCTGCGCGGCTGGCTCGACGAACTGCGCGAGCCGCCCGCGCTGCGGCCGTACGCATCGCTCGACGACGTGGCGGCGCGCCTGATCAAGACCAATCCGCGGCTCGACCCGCGCCGCGCCGCGTTTCTGGCCGCCCACTGGTCGAAACGCGGCGACGACGGCCTCTACCATCTGCTGGCGGACCCGGCGCACAAGATGCCGGGCCCGCTGCTGTACCGGCTCGACGAAGTCATGGCGATCTGGAAGCAGGTGCGTGCGAAGGTGCTGCACGTCGAGGCCGTCAATTCGCCGACGCTTGCGCACCTTGCCGGCGACATCCCGCTGCCCGAATTCAAGGCGCGCTTCAATGCATTCCCCGACTGGCGCGAGAAGCTCGTCGAGGATGCCGGCCACATGGTGCATCACGACCAGCCCGAGCAGATCGCGGCGCTGATCGAGGCGTTCTGCGCGTAGGCCCGTGGCGCCGGCGGCAGGGCACGCGGGCGGCGCAATTGCGGCGTTGCAGTAGAATGAGGCCTTACCTGCGATGCTGATAATGAACGCCGATCTCCACTGCCATTCCAATGTTTCCGACGGGTTGCTGTCGCCTGCCGACGTCGCGCGCCGCGCGCATGCGGGCGGCGTGACCCTGTGGGCGCTGACCGACCACGACGAGATCGGCGGCCAGGCGGCGGCGCGCAGCGAGGCGGAAGCGCTCGGCATGCGCTACCTGAGCGGCGTCGAGATTTCGGTCACGTGGGCGTCGCGCACCGTGCACATCGTCGGGCTGAACATCGATCCCGCCCATCCGGCGCTGGTCGACGGCCTGTACCGCACGCGCCACGGCCGCGCGGCGCGCGCGCTGGCGATCGCGGAGCAGCTCGCGACGCTCGGCATTCCCGGCGCCTACGAAGGCGCGCTGAAATACGTGTCCAATCCCGACCTGATCTCGCGCACGCACTTCGCCCGCTTTCTCGTCGAGAACGGCCATGCCGAGTCGACGTCCGACGTGTTCGACCGCCTGCTCGGCGACGGCAAGCCCGGCTTCGTCGCGCATCGCTGGGCGTCGCTGTCCGACGCGGTCGGCTGGATCCGCGCGGCAGGCGGCGAAGCGGTGGTCGCGCATCCGGGCCGCTATCGCTATACGCCGGTCGAATTCGACGCGTTCTTCGGCGAGTTCATCGATCTCGGCGGCCGCGCGATCGAGGTCATTACGGGCAGCCACACGCCCGACCAGTACCGCGAATACGCGGACGTCGCGCGCCGCTTCGGCTTCGAAGTATCGCGCGGCTCGGATTTCCATGCGCCGGGCGAGGGCCGCATCGAGCTCGGCAGCCTGCCGCCGCTGCCGCCCGACCTGACGCCGGTCTGGGAGCGCTGGCTCTGACGCCGGGCGGCTTCGGGCCGCCCGTGTCGCCGCCGCTGCGCGCATCCGACTTCTCCCTCTTTACGTGTCCCCATGTCCCAGTTCTTCAGGATTCATCCGGATAATCCGCAGCCGCGCCTGATCAAGCAGGCGGTGGAGATCGTCAGCAAGGGCGGCGTGATCGCGATGCCGACCGATTCGAGCTATGCGCTCGCGTGCCATCTCGACGACAAGGACGCGGTCGAACGCGTGCGCCGGATTCGCGGCCTCGACGAAAAGCAGCATCTGTCGCTGCTCGTGCGCGACCTGTCGGAGCTCGCCAATTTCGCGATGGTCGACAACCGCCAGTACCGGCAGATCAAGTCGGTGACGCCGGGCCCGTACGTGTTCATCCTGCAGGCGACGAAGGAAGTGCCGCGCCGGCTGTCGCACCCGTCGCGCAAGACGATCGGGCTGCGCGTGCCCGATCACGCGATCACGCTCGCGCTGCTGGAGTCGCTCGGCCAGCCGCTGCTCGGCACGACGCTGATCCTGCCGCCGGACGACGAACCGCTGAACGATCCCGAGGAAATCCGCACGCGGCTCGAGAAACAGGTCGACCTCGTGATCGACGGCGGCGCGTGCCCGCGCGAGCCGTCGACGGTGATCGACCTGACCGGCGATGCGCCCGAACTCATCCGCGCGGGGCGCGGCTCCCTCGAACCCTTCGGGCTCTCGGCCGCATGACGCGCCGTGCCATTTTTGCGCGAGTGCGCTTGTTACAATAACGCGATATGGATGCTTCCCTGATACAGACCATCGCCGTCTACGCGCTACCCGTGATCTTCGCGATCACGCTGCACGAGGCCGCGCATGGCTATGCCGCGCGTCTGCTCGGCGACAATACCGCCTATGCGATGGGGCGCGTGTCGTTCAATCCGATGCGTCACATCGATCCGCTCGGCACGATCGCCATTCCGCTCGCTATGTACTTCCTCACCGGCGGCGCGTTCCTGTTCGGCTATGCGAAGCCGGTGCCGGTGTCGTTCGGCAACCTGCGCAATCCGCGCTGGGGCAGCCTGTGGGTCGCCCTCGCGGGCCCGGCCTGCAACTTCGTGCAGGCGCTCGTCTGGGGCGTGCTGACCCTCGTGCTGCCGGCCGTCGGCGTCGACGAGCCGTTCTTCACGCGCATGGCGTTGGCCGGCGTCAGCGCGAACCTCGTGCTCGGCGTGCTGAACCTCTTTCCGCTGCCGCCGCTCGACGGCGGCCGCATCCTGGCGGCGCTGCTGCCGACCAGGCAATCGATCGCGCTGTCGCGCATCGAGCCGTACGGTTTCATCATCGTCCTCGTGCTCGTCACGACGGGCGTGCTGACGAACTTCTGGCTGCGTCCGCTCGTCAATGTCGGCTATGCCGTGCTGAGCGCCATCCTGTCTCCCTTCGCCTCGCTTTTCTAACGACAATCATGTTCCCAGAACGTATTTTCTCCGGCATGCGACCCACCGGATCGCTGCACCTCGGTCATTACCACGGCGTGCTGAAAAACTGGGTGAAGCTGCAGTCCGAGTACCCGTGCTTCTTCTGCGTCGTCGACTGGCATGCGCTGACGACGCACTACGAGACGCCCGAGGTCATCGAGAAGAACGTATGGGACGTGCTGATCGACTGGCTCGCGTCCGGCATCGATCCGGCGCAGGCGACGCTGTTCATCCAGAGCAAGGTGCCCGAGCACGCGGAACTCGCGCTGCTGCTCGGCATGAGCACGCCGCTCGGCTGGCTCGAACGCGTCCCGACCTACAAGGAGCAGATGGAGAAGCTGAAGGACAAGGACCTGTCCACCTACGGCTTCCTCGGCTACCCGGTGCTGATGGCCGCCGACATCCTGCTGTATCGCGGCTCGCTCGTGCCGGTCGGCGAGGATCAGGTGCCGCACGTCGAGATGACGCGCGAGATCGCGCGCCGCTTCAACTACCTGTACGGCCGCGAGCCCGGTTTCGAGGAGAAGGCGCTCGAAGCCGCGAAGAAGCTCGGCGGCAAGCGCGCGAAGCTCTATCACGAGCTGCGCAACGCGTATCAGCAGGAAGGCGACGACGAGGCGCTCGAACAGGCGCGCGCGATGCTGCAGGAATCGCAAAGCCTGTCGATGAGCGACCGCGAGCGCCTGTTCGGCTATCTCGAAGGCGCGCGCAAGATCATCCTGGTCGAGCCGCAGGCGCTGCTGACCGAGGCGTCGCGGATGCCGGGCCTCGACGGGCAGAAGATGTCGAAGTCGTACGGCAACACGATCGGCCTGCGCGAAGACGCCGAGACGATCACGAAGAAGGTCCGCACGATGCCGACCGATCCCGCGCGCGTGCGCCGCACCGATCCGGGCGATCCCGACAAGTGCCCGGTGTGGCAGCTTCACCAGGTCTACACAGACGAAGCGACGCACGAGTGGGTGCAGAAGGGCTGCCGCTCGGCGGGCATCGGCTGTCTCGACTGCAAGCAGCCGGTCGTCGAGGGCATCCTGCGCGAACAGCAGCCGATGCTGGAGCGCGCGCAGAAGTACATGGACGACCCGTCGCTGCTGCGCGCGATCGTCGCGGACGGTTGCGACAAGGCGCGCAAGTACGCGACGGAAACGATGCGCGACGTGCGCGACGCGATGGGCCTGTCGTACAACTGATCCGGCGCATGAGTGAATCCGTCATCGCCGCCGCGGGCGGCCACGTCGGCCAGGCCGAGCCGTCGCGCTGGGTCGCGCAATGGGCGCGGCTCGTGCCGGCCGGCGGTGCGGTGCTCGACGTTGCCGCCGGCGGCGGCCGCCATGCACGCTGGTTCGCGTCGCGCGGCCATCCGGTCGTCGCGCTCGACCGCGATCCGGTCGCACTGGCCGCGTTGCGCGCGATTCCCGGCGTCGACGCCCGCGCGGCCGATCTCGAAGGCGCGCCATGGCCGCTGCCGGCCGACGAGCGGTTCGCGGCCGTGATCGTCACGAACTATCTGCATCGCCCGCTCTGGCCCCATCTATTCGATGCCGTGGCGCCGGGCGGTGTGCTGGTCTACGAAACCTTCGCGCAAGGAAACGAAACGGTCGGAAAGCCGTCCAACCCCGCGTTCCTGCTCGCCCCGGGCGAGTTGCTGGACGCCGTGCGCGGGCACCTGCGGGTGGTCGCATACGAGGACGGTTTCGTCGCCGCGCCGCGCGAGGCGTTCGTCCAGCGTCTTTGCGCGGTGCGCGAGGGCGCGACCCCGAAGGCGGGGGCGGGAATTCCACGTTACGAACTGCCCGGCTAATCCGCTACAATCTCAACGTTTACCGGTACACAATCAATCGCGTTTCATGGCTAACGGCACCCAAGACGGCATTCAAATCCGCGGCAGCATCCCCGCGATCGTCACCCCGATGCTCGAAGACGGCAGTCTCGACCTGCCGGCGTTTCGCAAACTGATCGACTGGCACATCGCGGAAGGCACCGATGCGCTCGTCGTCGTCGGTACGAGCGGCGAGTCGGCAACGCTCAACGTCGAAGAGCACATCCTGATGATCCGCACGGCGGTCGAGCATGCGGCGAAACGCATCCCGATCATCGCGGGCGCGGGCGGCAATTCGACCGCCGAGGCGATCGAGCTGACGAAGCACGCGAAGGCCGTCGGCGCGGACGCGACGCTGCAGGTCGTGCCGTACTACAACAAGCCGACGCAGGAAGGCATGTACCGCCACTTCCGGACGATCGCCGAAGCGGTCGACCTGCCGGTGATCCTGTACAACGTGCCGGGCCGGACGGTCGCGGACATGGCGCACGAGACGACGCTGCGCCTCGCGGAAGTCCCGGGCATCATCGGCGTGAAGGAAGCGACCGGCAACATCGATCGCGCCGCGCACCTGATCAAGGCCGCGCCGAAGCATTTCGCGATCTACAGCGGCGACGATCCGACCGCGATCGCGCTGATGCTGCTCGGCGGCCACGGCAACATCTCGGTGACCGCGAACGTCGCGCCGCGCGCGATGAGCGAGCTGTGCCGCGCGGCGCTGGCCGGCGACGTGCAGACGGCCCGCACGCTGCACATGAAGTTGCTGTCGCTGCACAAGAACCTGTTCATCGAAGCGAACCCGATCCCCGTGAAGTGGGCGCTGCAGGCGATGGGCAAGATGCAGGGCGGTATCCGGCTGCCGCTCACGGCGCTCGACGAGCGCTGCCACGATGCCGTGCGTTCGGCCCTCGTCGAGGCCGGCGTTCTCTGATGGCAAGGCGGCCGCGTCCTGCGGCCGCCGGCTCGACCCCTGATCAACCCGCACCGGCCGGCTCCGTCCGGCGCCGCTCCTGACGAGCGTTCTAGCAAGACGAAGGATTTCATGAAACGTTTCGCCTTTTCCTCTCGCGCCATCCAGTTGTCGGTGGTGGCGCTGGCGCTGGGCGCGCTCGCTGGCTGCGATACGCTGAACGATTACCTGGCCCCCGACCGGGTCAACTACAAGAACACCGGTTCGGCGCCGCCGCTCGCGGTGCCGAGCGACCTGAAGCCGGTGCCGACGACGCAGCAGTTCGTCGCGCCCCCGACCAACGCCGGGCTCGGCACGCTGCCGCCGCGGGCCACGACGAAGGCCGGCAACGCGACCGACGGCATCCCGAGCGCGCAGGATCCGCTCGGCATGCACATCGAGCGCGACGGCGACCGCCGCTGGCTCGTCGTCGACGGCCGCACGCCCGAGCAGCTGTGGCCGATCCTGAAGGAGTTCTGGCAGGAGAACGGCTTCTCGCTGAAGACCGATGCGCCGTCGACGGGCATCATGGCCACCGACTGGGCCGAGAACCGCGCGAACATTCCGGACGACTGGTTCCGCCGCACGATCGGCAAGGTCATCGATTTCGCGTATTCGTCGGGTACGCGCGACCGCTTCCGCACGCTCGTGAACCGCACGTCCGACGGCAACACCGACATCTCGATCACGCACAGTGCGATGGAAGAGATGATGGTCGGCCCGCAGGGCGGCACGTCGTCGCGCTGGGAAGAGCGGCCGCGCAACCCGGTGCTCGAAGCCGTGTTCCTGTCGAAGCTGATGCAGAAGTTCGGGCTGACCGACGCGCAGGCAAAGCAGTTGCTGACCGATGCGCGCCCCGCGACGGCGCCGGCGCAGGTCAGCGACACGAGCGGCGGCGCGGCGACACTGCAACTGGCCGAGTCGTTCGATCGCGCCTGGCTGCGTGTGGGTCTCGCGCTCGACCGGACCAACTTCACGGTCGACAATCGCGACCGCGAGAAGGGCGTGTACACCGTGCGCTATGCGAATTCGATGGAAGAGCTCAAGCGTGACGGCCTGTTCGGCAAGCTGTTCTACGGCGGCCCGTCGGCGGCGAAGCCGGGCAAGGAGTTCCTCGTCAACGTGCGCGCGCAAGGCACCGGCGGCACGCAGGTCGCGGTGATCGGCGCGAATGGCCAGATCGACAACTCGTCGGACGCGCAGCGGATCATCTCGCTGCTGCACGCGCAACTGAACTGAACGCGTGCGATTCGCCAGCCTCGGAAGCGGCAGCGAAGGCAACGCGCTGGTCGTCGAGGCCTCGAGCGGCACGACGACTACCCGCGTGCTGCTCGACTGCGGCTTTTCCGCCAAGGAGGTCGAGCGCCGGCTCGGCCGACTGAATCTCTGCATCGCCGATCTCGATGCGATCCTCATTACCCACGAACACAGCGACCACGTCGGCAGTGCGCTGACGCTCGCGCGCCGCGCGTCGCTGCCGCTCTACATGAGCTGGGGCACCGCGCGCGCGGTCGGCGCGGACGAGGCCGATGTCGATCTGCACGTGCTGTGGGGCGACGAGACGGCCGCGATACGCGATCTGGCCGTGATGCCCTATACGGTTCCCCACGATGCGCGGGAACCGCTCCAGTTCGTGTTCATGGACGGAAGCCGCCGGCTCGGCGTGCTGACGGACGTCGGGATGGCCACGCCGCACATCACGGCCGTCCTGAGCGGCTGTGACGCGCTGGTGCTCGAATCCAACCACGATACCGCGATGCTGGCCGCCAGCCGCTATCCGCAGTCGCTGAAGGCGCGGATCGGCGGCAACCACGGCCACCTGAGCAACGACGCGGCGGCCGACATCCTCGCGTCGCTCGAGCGCAGCCGTCTCCAGCACCTGGTCGCGGCCCATCTGAGCCAGCAGAACAATCTGCCGGAACTGGCTCGCCAGGCGTTTGGCGGCGTGCTCGGGACGGACGGGGAAGACGTGATCGTGGCCTCGCAGGACACGGGCTTCGACTGGCTGACGCTCGGATGAGCAGGGCGGGGCCGCCGCGGCGGCCCGAAGCGACTGCCGGGCGCTCGATTCGAAAGCGGCAGACGTAAAAAAACCGGCCCTCGGGCCGGTTTTTTTCAGCTGACGCTGAAGGCTTACTGGCTTGCGCCCGAAGCCGGAGCAGCCGTCGCTGCCGAAGCAGCCGACGCCACTGCAGCAGCAGCGTCGCTCGCAGCAGCCGTTGCCGACGAAGCAGCAGCCGAAGCGTCGCTCGCAGCACCAGCAACTGCCGAAGCAGCCGACGAAGCAGCAGCAGCCGCGTCGCTTGCAGCCGACGAAGCAGCTTGATCAGCGCTCTTGTTGCAAGCAGCCAGTGCAACAGCAGCCAACAGGGAAGCTACGAGGAGGGATTTCTTCATGATCACGTCCTTTTATGGTTAAAGGTAAGCAACAGCGCGAAACAATACCGGTAATGTGCTCCAACACCGACCTGGGCCGCTGGTGGAGATGCACTTCTTAGAGCGTGAATCTTCCCTACGGCTTGGGCGGAAATTATATGCACTTTCCTATCGACCGTCGACAAATGCGGGGTCAATACGTTGTCTTTCCCATACAGAATTTGATCTGTACGGGCATACGGGGCGACTCACACTAATTCCGGCTTCCGACCCGTATCCAGCCCGCACGATACCACTCGTGCAACAAGGCTGTCATCGAGGGAACCCGGGATAGTGTTACAAACCGTTTCGCCTCCATCTGGCGTTGATTGGCCAGTTCGGGCAGCCATTCATCGGCTTGCTCGAGTGGTCCTTCCTCGCCATTAATGAAGTACGAGCGCGCGTTATACATCAATGCGGCCCTTCTGTCGAGACGCACGCCGCGGCGAGACGCCTGCGTGACGAACGCCGCCTCGGACAGCGGGCGCTCGGGCGGGTCGAAAACGACGTTCGATTTGGGCTCGCTCAGATAGCAGCCGAGGAATTCGGCGACGTCGCGCTTGCGCCAGCGGATCGCGTCGACGATCTCGGCGACACGTTCGACCATGGCCGGCGGCAGTTGCGCGGGCGCATCGACGGCCGGCTGCTTCGGATCGCGGTAGAGATCGTCGCCGCCAGCGTCGCGCAGGCCGCCGCGCTCCGCGAGGTAGTACAGGAACTGGGCGCCCAGCTCGCCCGCGGACGGGGCCCGGAAGCCGATCGAGCAGGTCATGCACTCGCCCTCGGCGACGCCGTCATGCGCGATGTGCGGCGGCAAATACAGCATGTCGCCGGGCTCCAGCACCCATTCGTCGCTCGGCTCGAAGTTTTCGAGAATCTTCAGCGGCACGTCCGGCTGCAGCGACAGATCCTTCTGCGCGCCGACCCGCCAGCGGCGCCGGCCCTCGACCTGCAGCAGGAATACGTCATACGAATCGAAATGCGGGCCGACGCCGCCGCCGTCCGTCGCATACGAGATCATCAGGTCGTCCAGCCGCGCGTCGGGGATGAAGCGGAAGCGGTCGAGCAGCGCGCGCGCCGCGTCGACGTGCAGATCGAGCCCCTGCACGAGCAGGGTCCAGGATTTGCGCGTGACCGCAGGCAGCGAATCGGGCTCGAACGGGCCATGCACCAGTTGCCACTTGTTACGAAAATGGGTGATCAATCGCGATTCCGCGTCATAGTCGGCGGCGAGCTCGAACAATGCATCGCGCGTGACCGGCGACGCGACGCCGGGAATCGCCTGGCGGATCAGCAGCGGCTTCTTTTGCCAGTAGCCGCGCATGAATTGCGCCGGCGTAAGGCCGCCGAGCAGCGGCGTGGGAAGATCGGGGGGCGGCGCGCCGAGCGGGGCGGCAGCGGCTTGCCGCGGTTCGGCTTGAGACCGGTTGCGCATCGTATAATGAGACTTGTATTTGGGAGAATTGGATGAAAATCGCAAAAAACACCGTCGTGTCGGTCACTTACAAGCTGTCGGACACACAGGGCAACCTGATCGAGGAAAGCGACGAGCCGATGGTCTATCTGCACGGCGGCTATGATGGCACGTTCCCCAAGATCGAGGAACAGCTCGACGGCCACGAGGCTGGCTACCAGGCGCAGATCCAGCTCGAGCCGCAGGACGCGTTCGGCGACTACGATCCCGAACTTGTGAAGATCGAGCCGCGCGACCGTTTTCCCGAGCCGCTCGAAGTGGGCATGCAGTTCGAAGGCACGCCGGAAGACGGTGACGAGGAAGTCGACTCGCTGATCTATACGGTCACCGATATCGCCGAAGACAAGGTCGTGCTCGACGGCAATCACCCGCTGGCGGGCATGGCGCTGCGTTTCGCGCTGACCGTGAAGGACGTGCGCGAAGCCACCGAAGACGAAATCGAGCACGAGCACGCGCATGGCGCGGAAGGGCTCGAGATCGTCGACGAGGACGACGACGAAGACGGCGAGGCGCCGTCAGGGCGCACCCTGCACTGAGCTTGCCGGCAGGCCCGGCACCGGCCCCGATGCAGGGGGCGGCGCAGGCCACGACGCGCCGCCCGGTGCGGCGCCGTCGCCCTGCAACGGCGGCGCGACCGACGACGCATCGGGCAGCGCCGGTAGCGCGGGGATTTCCGGCATCTGCGGCAGCGGCACGTCGTCGCGCGGCACGAGCGGCAGCGTGGGCGGCACCGGCAGGTTCTTCGGTACTTCCTGCAGGCTCACGTTGAAGATCGTCTGTCGTGCCGACGATACGCTCACCTTCACCCACTGATTCGCCGGATGGCGCGGTCCGATCGTGACGCGCGTCACGTTTCCTACCAGCTCACCGTCGTCGCCATGCAGCGGACGGTCGATCAGAAAGCCGTTCGCCAGCGGTTCGCCGCTCGCGTGCACCACCAGTATCGGACCTCGGAACGTCGCCGCGGCCTTCACCAGCGTTCGTTTCAGCTCGCGGAAGCCGTCGCGTACGCGCGGCCGGTTGAAGCGCAGCCACGCGAAGCGCTCCGAGCGTTCATAGCGTTCGAACTGCGGATCGCCTTCGAAAATCACGACCATCGCGCGCGCTTCGCGCCGCTTCGCATATTCAGCCGCGTGGTCGATCCAGAAGCTGTTCGCGATCACGCGGTCCTCGAATTCGCCGTTGCGGCCGCCCGCCGTCAAATAATGGTTGTTCGGCGCCGGCACGTTGAGCGCGACGTAGACGATGTCGTCGCGCATCCAGCGGGCGTTCTCGCGATACGGCCGGAACCGTGCGACTTCGCTCTCCCGCGTAATCTGCAGCGCACGCGGGTCGGGCAGAGCAGAATCGGCGAGCAGCGTCTGCCGCAGGAAATCGAGCCGCTCGACCGGGTCGTAGCCGCCTCCCGCCGCGGTGTTGCAGGCGATCCAGTCGTCGTGGCCGGGAATGAACACGAGCGGCACGCGCGCCGAATCCAGGATCGCGCCGCGCTGCGAATACAGCGTGTCGCGGCATGCTTCCTTCGAGCCTTTGAGATCGCCCGCATAGACGACGAACGCGAGGTTGCGCTCCCGTGCGATCGCATCGAGCAGCCGCTGCGCGGCTGGTTCGTCCGCCGGGGCGTTGATGACGCCCGACACGACCGCGAACGAGTAGGGCGCGGCGCTGCGCTTGGGCGGCGCGGCCAGCGCACCGGCCTGCGCGAACGCAACAACCGCCGCGACGAGCGCGGCGGCGGCGCGGGCCGGCAGGCCCCGCGCAATGCGCTTACGCGTGCCCGTCGGCATCGTGCGACCGGACCAGCGTGCGCAGTTCGTACAGCAGGTCGAGCGCCTCGCGCGGCTTGAGATCATCGGGATCGATGTCGCGCAGTTTTTCGAGCGCCGGGTGCGGCGTGTCGGGCAGCGCCGGCGCATCCGCGCATTCGAGATCGTCGACGGCCGCCGGCGGCGCGCTGAAGAGATCGAGTTGCGGCGTGTGCTGGGAGGCCGACTGCTGTTCGAGATACGCGAGGTGCTTGCGTGCGGCGCGGATCACCGGCGCCGGGACGCCCGCGAGCTGCGCGACCTGAAGACCGTAGCTCTGGTTCGCCGGGCCTTCGTTGACCGCGTGCAGGAACACGATGCCGTGGCCGTGCTCGACCGCCGACAGATGGACGTTGGCCGCTTGCGGGAATTCGGCCGGCAGTTGCGTCAGCTCGAAGTAGTGCGTCGCGAACAGCGTGTAGCACGCGTTGTGCGCCAGCAGGTGGCGCGCGATGGCCCAGGCGAGCGCGAGGCCGTCGAAGGTCGACGTACCGCGGCCGATCTCGTCCATCAGCACCAGGCTTTGCGGCGTCGCGTCGTTGAGAATCGCCGCGGCCTCGGTCATCTCGACCATGAAGGTCGAGCGGCCGCCCGCGAGATCGTCGGCCGCGCCGATGCGCGTGAATATCCGGTCGATCGGGCCGAAGCACGCCGACTTCGCCGGCACGTAGCTGCCGACGTACGCCATCAGCGCGATCAGTGCGGTCTGCCGCATGAACGTCGACTTACCGCCCATGTTCGGCCCGGTGATCAACAACAGCTTGCGCTCGGGGCCGAACCGGCAGTCGTTCGCGATGAACTGCTCGACCTGCGCTTCGACGACCGGATGGCGCCCCTGTTCGATTTCGATGCCGATCTCGTCGGTGAAGGTGGGCGCGACCCAGTCGAGCGCGCGTGCGCGTTCGGCGAAGGCGGCGAGCAGGTCGAGCTCGGCGAGGGCTGAGGCGACGCGCTGGCATTCGGGGATGAACGGCAGCAGCGCCTGCAGCACCGAGTCGTACAGCGCGCGCTCGCGCGCCAATGCGCGTTCCTGCGCGGACAGCGCCTTGTCCTCGAAGGTCTTCAGTTCCGGCGTGATGTAGCGCTCCGCGTTCTTCAGCGTCTGGCGACGGCGGTAGTCGTCGGGCACCTTGTCGGTCTGGCCGCGCGTGACCTCGATGTAGAAGCCGTGCACCTTGTTGTATTCGACGCGCAGGTTCGCGATGCCGGTGCGCGCGCGCTCGCGCGCTTCGAGGTCGATCAGGAACTGCCCGCAGTTCTCCGAAATGTCGCGCAGCTCGTCGAGCTCGGCATCGTAGCCGCGCGCGATCACGCCGCCGTCGCGCACCATCGCGGCCGGCTCGGTGGCGATCGCGCTCGTCAGCAGGTCGAGGCATTCGGCGGGCGGCGCGAGCGCCGCGTCGACGCGCGCGAGCGCATCCGCGTTCGCGACGATCGCGCCGATGCGCTCGCGCAGCGCCGGCAGCGCGGCGAACGTGTCGCGCAGGCTCGACAGGTCGCGCGGGCGCGCGGACAGCAGCGCGAGCCGCCCGGTGATCCGTTCGACGTCGGCGATCTGGCGCAGTGCGCTGCGCAGCGCATCGAGGCTCGCGCTGGCCGGTGCATCGAGCAGCGCGCCGATTGCCTGCTGGCGCGACTGCGCGGCGACCGATGCGCGCGGCGGATGATGCAGCCAGTGACGCAGCAGGCGGCTGCCCATCGTCGTGCAGCAGGTGTCCAGCAGCGAATACAGCGTGGGCGACTCGGTGCCGCGCAGCGTCTCGGTCAGTTCGAGATTGCGGCGCGTGGCCGGATCGAGCCCGATGTATTCGGTTTCGTTCTCGACCTTCAGGCTGCGCACGTGCCGCAGTTGCTGGCCTTGCGTGGCCGCGGCATAAAGCAGCAGCGCGCCGGCCGCGCCGCACGCACTCGTCAGCGAATGCGCGCCGAAACCGTCGAGGCTCGCGACGTCGAGCTGGTCGCACAGACGCTGCGTGCCCGATGCGATGTCGAAGTGCCAGGCCGGCACGCGCTTGGTTGCGCCCGCGCCGGCGGGAATGGCGTCGGTTGCCCCGTCAGGCGTCAGGATTTCGGCCGGCCGGATGCGTTCGAGCGCGGCGGCGAGCTGCTCGGGCTCGATTTCGGCGAGCCGCAGCGCACCGCTCGCGAGGTTCAGCCACGCGAGGCCGATGTTGACCGCGACGCCGCGCTTGTTGTGGCCGGTGCACATCGCGAGCAGGTAGACGTCGTTCTTGTCGGACAGCAGCGCGGCATCGGTCAGCGTGCCGGGCGTGACGACGCGCACGACCTTGCGCTCCACCGGGCCCTTCGACGTGGCCGGATCGCCGATCTGCTCGCAGATCGCGACCGATTCGCCCATCTTCACGAGCTTCGCCAGATATTGCTCGACCGCGTGATGCGGGACGCCGGCCATCTTGATCGGCGTGCCGGCCGACGCGCCGCGCTGCGTGAGGGTCAGGTCGAGCAGGCGTGCCGCTCTTTCCGCATCCTCGAAGAACAGCTCGTAGAAGTCGCCCATCCGGTAGAAGACGAGCGTGTCCGGATGATCGGCCTTGATGCGCAGGTACTGCTGCATCATTGGAGTGTGGCCTGCGAAGGCTTCGGGCGACAGCGTGGTCATAGGTCAGGCATGAAGTTGTTGCTTGGGTTGCCCGAGTTTACCAGTGGCATCGACGTGAACGCGCGAAGTTGGCCGTTTGGTCGACTGCCGGCGCTGTCTTGCAGCGGCAGCCGAGTTCGCGCGGTCGCTCGCGAGCGCTTGCCACGAGGCACCGAAGAAAGGGCGCATGGCCGTGGGCGGCGCGTCTTTCGCCCTTCCGAAGCGTTGCAACGAGCGGGGCGGGCCCGGCGGCGCTCGGCTGGCGAGCCTGCGCGCGCCGACCCCGTGCCGCTAATCAGGACGCGTGCCCCGACGTCAGGCTGAGCGCGACCGCTTGCGCGACTTCGATACCGTCGATCGCCGCCGAATAGATGCCGCCGGCATAGCCGGCGCCTTCGCCGGCCGGATACAGGCCTTCGACGTTCATGCTCTGGTAGTCGTCCTTGCGTCGAATCCGGATCGGCGACGACGTGCGCGTCTCCACGCCGGTGAGCACGGCATCGTGCATCGCGAAGCCGGCGATCTTCTTGTCGATCTCGGGCAGCGCTTCGCGGATCGCTTCGATCACGTAGTCCGGCAGCGCGGTACTGAGATCGGTCGGCGTCACGCCGGGCTTGTACGACGGCTCCACCGCACCGAGCGACGTCGACGGCCGGCCCGCGATGAAGTCGCCGACCAGCTGGCCGGGCGCGCGGTAATCGCCGCCGCCGAGTTCGAACGCGCGCGTTTCCCATTTACGCTGGAACGCGATGCCGGCGAGCGGGCCGCCCGGATAGTCGTCCGGCGTGATGCCGACGACGATGCCCGCGTTCGCATTGCGCTCGGCGCGGGAATACTGGCTCATTCCGTTGGTGACCACGCGGCCGGGCTCCGAGGTCGCGGCGACCACCGTGCCGCCCGGGCACATGCAGAAGCTGTAGACCGCGCGCCCGTTGCTTGCGTGGTGGACCACCTTGTAGTCGGCCGCGCCGAGCTGCTTGTGGCCCGCGAACTTGCCGAAGCGGCTGCGATCGATCACGCCTTGCGGATGCTCGATCCGGAACCCGAGCGAGAACGGCTTGGCTTCGATATAGACGCCGCGGTCGTGCAGCATCTGGAACGTATCGCGCGCGCTGTGGCCCACGGCCAGCACCACGCGGTCGCACCGCAATGTTTCCCCGTTCGACAGCTTGAGCGCGCGCACCTTGCCCTGGTCGATTTCGATGTCGTCGACACGGGTTTCGAAGCGCACTTCGCCGCCGAGCTCGTGGATCGACGCACGCATTTTTTCCACCATGCTGACGAGGCGGAACGTGCCGATGTGCGGGCGGCTCAGGTACAGGATGTCGTCGGGCGCGCCGGCCTTGACGAATTCGTCAAGCACCTTGCGGCCATAGTGGTTCGGATCCTTGATCTGGCTGTACAGCTTGCCGTCGGAAAACGTTCCCGCGCCGCCTTCGCCGAACTGCACGTTGGATTCGGGATTGAGCACGCTCTTGCGCCACAGGCCGAAGGTGTCCTTGGTGCGCTCGCGCACGGCCTTGCCGCGTTCGAGGATGATCGGACGGAACCCCATCTGCGCGAGGATCAGCCCCGCGAACAGTCCGCACGGGCCCATGCCGATGACGACCGGACGCAGGAAATCGGCGTGCTCGGGCGCCTTGGTGACGAAGTGGTACGTCATGTCGGGTGTCACGCCGCAATGCGGCTTGCCGGCGATGCGCTCGAGCGCGGCCGCCTCGTCCTTGACTTCGACGTCGACGATATACGTGAGCTTGATGTCGGCACGCTTGCGCGCGTCGTGCGCGCGGCGGAACACGGTGTAACGGAGCAACCCGTCTGGCGCCACGCCGAGCTCAGCGAGGCGCGCGCGAATCGCGGCCTCGAGTGCGCTCTCGGGGTGGTCGAGGGGGAGTTTGATTTCGCTTAGCCGTAACATGGGGACTCGGATGCGATTGCCACGGCGCCGTGGCGGTGTTGATACAGGCGGGGCCGGCATGCCGGCGGCCTCGTTCGCCGCGCGCGCATGCCGGACGCAAACCATTCGCCGTCGTTGCGGCAGAAGCGGAGCGAGCGGCAACACGCCGACCCGCACGCGCCACGCGAGCAACTTCAGGATAGGCGCACGAAGCGATCCGTGTGCACGGAAGATTTATCCGTGCGCCAGACGATCGGCGCGCCATCGTGACGATGCCGCGCGAGCGGTTTGCGCGAAAGCCGCGCCGCGCGGGCGCGGCCCGGGCTTACTCCGCTGCCGGATGCACGCGGCTGTAGCGGTTCAGGATCGGGATCATCTGCGCGTAGATCTTCGGGTTCGCGGCGACGATCTCGTGGCGATGCAGGAAATCGGCGTCGCCCGTGTAGTTGCCGACGAGGCCGCCGGCCTCGGTGATCAGCAGGCTGCCCGCCGCCATGTCCCACACGTTGATGCCTTGCTCGAAGAACGCGTCGAGGCGGCCGGCCGCGACGTTCGCGAGATCGAGCGCCGCCGCGCCCGGGCGGCGCAGGCCCGTGCAGGCCTGCGTCATTTCGGTGAAGAGGCGTGCGTAGGCGTCGAGGCCGTCCTTCTCGCGGAACGGGAAGCCCGTGCCGACCAGCGCGTCGGACAGGCGGTCGCGGCGGCCGACGCGGATGCGGCGGTCGTTCAGGTACGCGCCGCGGCCGCGGGTAGCCGTGAACAGGTCGTTCTTGTTCGGATCGTAGACGACGGCCTGCGTGACGACGCCCTTGTGCTCGAGCGCGATCGAGACGCAGTAGTACGGGAAGCCGTGGATGAAGTTGGTCGTGCCGTCGAGCGGATCGATGATCCACTTGAATTCGGATTCGTTCTCCGATTCGCCCGATTCCTCCGCGAGGATCGCGTGATCGGGGTAGGCGGTCTTCAGCGTCTCGATGATCGCGTCTTCGGCGGCTTTGTCCACTTCGGTGACGAAGTCGTTCTGCTGCTTCTTGCGGATCTCGATCAGGTCGAGATCGAGGGACGCGCGATTGATGATCTGTCCGGCGCGGCGCGCAGCCTTGACAGCAATGTTGAGCATGGGATGCATGAGCCTGGATCCTGTAGCCGGCGGCACGGGCCGCCACGAAGTGGGACAACCGCCCGGAACGGCGCAAGCGTGCCGGGGCGAGGTGAGACGCGAATTGACAAAGAGCGGGGTACGACCCGCGCTGCGCCGAGCGCAACGCGTAAAGGCATGATTTTACCCGATTTTCGGCGGTTTCAGGCGACCGGCATGCGGGGAAACCCCCACTGGCCGTCCGGACGAGTGGGTTTGCGCGGGCGATGGCGATACCATACGGCCATTCTGATGAACCGAGTCGTATCGTAGTGGAAACCCCGCAGAACACCGCCGCGCCGTCCGAATCGGGCGCGGCCTCGTCCGCGCCGCCGTCCGGCGGCTTCACGTCCACCCGCTTCGTGCTCGTCGAGCCGAGCCACCCCGGCAACGTCGGGGCAGCCGCCCGCGCGCTGAAGACGATGGGCTTCTCGCGCCTCGTGCTGGTCGCGCCGCGCGTGCCGCACGTGCAGCGCGACCCCGACGCGATCGCGATGGCCAGCGGCGCGGACGACGTCCTCGCGTCCGCGCATGTCGTGCCGACGCTCGGCGAAGCGCTGTCCGGCGTTCACTGGTCGATCGCGCTGACCGCGCGCACGCGCGAATACGGGCCGCCGCGTCTTGCACCGCGCGCGGCCGCCGCGCAGGCAAGCGCGCAGGTCGGCGCGGCCGACATCGCGCTCGTGTTCGGCAACGAGCGCACCGGTCTCGCGAACGAGCATGTCGACCAGTGCAGCGCGCTCGCGCATATTCCGGCCAACCCTGCCTACAGTTCGCTGAACCTCGCGCAGGCCGTGCAGGTGCTCGCATACGAGTTGCGCGTCGCGTTTCTCGAACAGGCGAGCGAGCCGTCGGCGCAGCCGCCGGCCGAAGCCGGCACGCTCGCGCAGAGCGACGAGATCGAGCGGATGTACGTGCACCTCGAGAACGCATTGATCGCGCTCGACTTCCTCGACCCGCGCAATCCGAAGAAGCTGATGCCGCGGCTGCGGCGCCTGTTCGCGCGCACCGGCCTCGAGCGCGAGGAGGTCAACATCCTGCGCGGCATCGCGAAGCACATCCTGCTGAAGTCGGGCAAGCCGGGCGGCGACGCGTAAGCGGCCGACGCTCCGATTGCCGGGCGCGGGGAATCCGGTGGCAGGCCGTGCCTCGACCCACCGGAAGCGTCGAAGCTTCTATTTCTCCGACCGACCCACCCTGCAAGCGCCGCCACAGCAAGCGTCCCGGCAGAATACCCGCGCCGACGGCGGGGTGAACGCGCGGCCGCGTGCGGCCGCGCGCGACTGGCCCTACAATCGCCGGACATCATAAGCAAATGACCCGGTGCGATAACGGCCGGCATTGCCGGCGATGCGCGCCGGCCTTTTCCCAGACCACATCATGTTCACGAGACTGCGCGAAGACGTTGCAACGATTCGCGAGCGGGATCCCGCCGCTCGCAGTGCGTGGGAAGTGCTGACCTGTTATCCGGGGCTGCACGCGCTCGTGCTGCACCGATTCGCGCACGCATGCTGGCGCGCGAAACGCTACTGGCTCGCGCGGTTCGTGTCGCAGGCCGGCCGGTTCCTGACCGGAATCGAGATCCATCCCGGCGCGACGATCGGCCGGCGCGTGTTCATCGATCACGGCATGGGTGTCGTGATCGGCGAGACGGCGATCATCGGCGACGACTGCACGATCTATCAGGGCGTGACGTTGGGCGGCACGTCGCTCACGCGCGGCGCGAAGCGCCACCCGACGCTCGAGGCCGGCGTGATCGTCGGTGCCGGCGCGAAGGTGCTTGGCGGTTTCACGGTCGGCGCGGGCGCGAAGATCGGCTCGAACGCGGTGGTCGTCAAGCCGGTGCCGGCGGGCGGCACGGCGGTGGGCAACCCGGCGCGCATCGTGATGCCGGCGCAGCCGAAGCCGCAGGCCGAGCGTGCGGCGTTCAGCGCGTACGGGATCACGCCGAACGCCGACGATCCGATGTCGCTCGCGATTCACGGTCTGATCGATCATGCGGCGAAGGAAAGCCGCCGCGTCGACGAGATCGTCGCGGCGCTCGAGCGGCTCGGCACGCATCTGGAAACGCTGCAGGGCGCCGACGCGGCGCGCCTCGACCTGCGCAGGCTGTCGGCGGTGCTCGAAGGCAAGACGGTCGAACGCCAGACGTAACGAACGCGATCGACGCCGATCGCTGTCGGTCAGTGCGATAGCAGCGGCGGCGTCAGTCGAGCGGCATCGCGTGGATGCCTTCCGCGTCGACGCGCAGGTAGCCGCCGCGCGGCGTGCCGTGATCGAGATCCCAGTCGGGCAGCACCCAGCGGATCCCGCCCGGCTCGGCGTGGCGCGCGGGGCGGTGCGTGTGGCCGTGAATGATCACGCTCGCGCGGCTTTTCCGGAACAGCGCGGCCACGCCTTCTTGCGTGACGTCGTACACGGCCGACGCAGGGCGCATGCGGCCCGCTTCGCTGCTCGAGCGCATGCGTTGCGCGAGCGCGCGGCGCCACCGGAACGGCCACGCGAGAAACAGCCATTGCGCGACGCGGTTGCGCGCGAAGCGACGGAACACCTGGTAGCCGCGGTCGGCCGTGCATTGCGCGTCGCCGTGCGCGAGCACGATGCGCTGGCCGAACGCCATGATCAGCGAAGGGTCGGGCAGCAGCATCGCGCCGGCGGCCTTCATGAAGCGCCGGCCGAGCAGGAAATCGCGGTTGCCGTGCATCACGTAGAGCGCGATGCCGCGTTCCGAGAACGTGTGCATCAGCGCGGCCATACGCGCGGCGAACGGATCGTCGTCGAGGACGTCGTCGCCGATCCAGTATTCGAACAGGTCGCCGAGGATGAACACCGAATCGGCGCTGTCGGCGGTGTATTTGACGAAATGCTCGAACGCGGCGACCGTCTTCGGAATCGCCTCGCTCAGGTGCAGATCGGACAGAAACAGGAACGGGCGTGCGGCTTGCGCGTACTCGCGCTCGCCCGGCACGCCCGCGGAGACGCTTCGCGGCGGACTCTCCTGCAACATCGAAGTGCCTCCGTAACGGCGGGTGCGTCAGACCACCACGGCCTTTTCGATCACGACGTCGTCGGTCGGCACGTCCTGATGGAAGCCGGCGTTGCCCGTCTTGACGCCCTTGATCTTGTCGACCACGTCCTGGCCTTCGACGACCTTGCCGAACACCGCGTAGCCCCAGCCCTGCGGCGTCGGCGACGAGTGGTTCAGGAAGTCGTTGTCGTTCACGTTGATGAAGAACTGGGCAGTCGCCGAGTGCGGATCGTTCGTGCGCGCCATCGCGATAGTGTAGTTGTCGTTCTTCAGGCCGTTGTTCGCCTCGTTGTCGATCGGCGCGTCGGTCGGCTTCTGCTTCAGGCCCGGCTCGAAGCCGCCGCCCTGGATCATGAAGCCGTTGATCACGCGATGGAACACGGTGCCGTCGTAATGGCCCTTCTTCACGTAGTTCAGGAAGTTCTCGACCGTCTTCGGTGCCTTCGCGGCGTCGAGCTCGAGCTTGATCACGCCGTGGTTCGTGTGCAGTTCAACCATGATGAATTCCTTCGGTGAGGCAGTTTAAATGGCACGCGGCCGGTCGTGCGACGCGGCCGCGTGAGGCGCCGGACGTGCCGGCAGGTGCTTACTTCGAGACGATGCTCGCCGATTCGATCACGACCGGTTGCGCCGGCACGTCCTGCATCGGGCCGCGCGAGGTCGTCGCCACGCCTTCGATCTTCTTCACGACGTCGAGACCCGACACGACCTTGCCGAACACCGCATAGCCGTTGCCGTCCGGGTTCGGGTAGTCGAGGCCGCCGTTGTCGACGGTATTGATGAAGAACTGCGCGGTGGCCGAATTCGGGTCGCTCGTGCGGGCCATCGCGATCGTGCCCGTCAGGTTCTTCAGACCATTGCGGCTCTCCAGCGGGATCGGCGCGCGGGTCGGCTTTTCCTCGAAGTTGGTCTTGTAGCCGCCGCCCTGGATCATGAAGCCCTTGATCACGCGATGGAAGATCGTGCCGTTGTACTGGCCGGCCTTCACGTAATCGAGGAAGTTGGCGACCGACTTCGGCGCCTTCTCCGGGTAGAGCTCGACGCGGATGTCGCCCTGCGAGGTCTTCAGCTGCACGACGGGGTGCGCGGTGGCCGATTGCGCGAATGCGGGCGCGGTCGCGAGAAGGGCGGCGCCGCCAAGCGCCAGCAACAGACGTTTCATTGCGATCCTCAGGTTGGGAGGGAAGGAAGGCCGCGCCGCTTAGCGCGACGGCGCGACGTACGGCGCCGCCAGTGCGCCCGACGGACCGCTGAACTGGAACGTCGGCGACATCGGCAGCGTGGTGGTGCTCACGTTCGCGGCGGCGCGCTCGGTGTAATCGCGCGTGGCGGGCGTCGTCGCGCGCGCGTTCGGCGCGGCTTTCGACGGCGACACGATCTTCTGCAGATCGGCGAGGCGCTGCGCGGTCGCGCCGCTCGTGCGGCCGAGCGATTGCGCGCGCTTGTACGATTCGGCCGCGAGGCGCAGGTAGAGATCGCCGAGGTTCTCGTACGCGAGCGTGTAGCTCGGGTTCGACTGCGTCGCGGTGACGAGCGCGGTGCGCGCTTCGTCATAGCGGCCGTGCTTCGCGTAGAGCGCCGCGAGGTTGTTGTACGGCTCGGGCAGCTCGGGGTACGCCTGCGTGATCGCGACGAACTGCTGGATCGCGTCGTCGTCGCGGTTCAGGCGGGCCAGCACGGTGCCTCGCTTGAACTGCGCCTGCACGTCGTGCGGGTTCGACGCGATGCGCGCGTCGAGCTGCGCGAGCGCCTGCTTCCACTGCTTGCCGGCGATCGACGCGTCGATTTCGGGCGTGCCGTCGGCGACCGCCGGGGCTTTCTGCGCATGCGCCGCGGGTGCCGCGAAAAGCGTCAGCGCGACGCCCATGACGGTGGTCGCAACGAGGGTCGCAGCGCTCGGCGCGCGGCCGCGATGAGGTTTCATAGGCGTAAATCGGAATGTTATACTCCGAGCCATTCTAACAAAACGTCTGCGCGTTCCGGCGAGCGGCAGACAGTCTTTCTTAGCCTCTCGTGGCCGTCACCGCTGTGCTTGCAGCCTGACCGCCCCATGTGATAACGAGGACGCGCGGCCCGGCGCCGCAGCAGATGGTCCGTCCGTTTCACATGCTGGGCGAGCTTCGCCAGGGCGGTTTCCTTCGGCTCACGGTTCATCTCTATGGAATCACTGCGCATCTACAACACGCTCGCGCGTGACAAGCAAGTTTTCGTGCCGCGCCAGTCCGGCGAAGTGCGGATGTACGTATGCGGGATCACCGTCTACGACTATTGTCACGTGGGCCACGCGCGCATGCTGGTCGTGTTCGACCTCGTCCAGCGCTGGCTGCGTGCGATCGGCTACCGGGTCACGTACGTGCGCAACATCACCGACATCGACGACAAGATCATCCGGCGCGCGGTCGAGAACGGCGAGACGATCAAGTCGCTGACCGATCGCTTCATCGGCGCGATGCACGAGGACGAGGCCGCGCTCGGCATCCAGCGGCCCGACATCGAGCCGCGCGCGACGCAGTTCATCCCGCAGATGCTCGGCATGATCGAGACGCTCGAGACGAACGGCTACGCGTATCAGGCGGCCGATGGCGACGTCAATTACTCGGTGCGCAAGTTCGCGAGCTACGGGAAGCTGTCGGGCAAGTCGCTCGACGACCTTCGCGCGGGCGAGCGCGTCGCCGCGAACGATGCGAAGCAGGATCCGCTCGACTTCGTGCTGTGGAAGCGCGCGAAGCCGGAAGATCCGGAAGGCACGTCGTGGGCGTCGAAGTACGGGATGGGCCGCCCGGGCTGGCACATCGAATGCTCGGCGATGGGCTGCTCGCTGCTCGGCAATCATTTCGACATCCACGGCGGCGGGCAGGATCTGCAATTCCCGCACCACGAGAACGAGATCGCGCAGAGCGAGGGCGCGACCGGCGAGACGTTCGTCAATTACTGGATGCACAACGGCTTCGTGCAGGTCGACAACGAGAAGATGTCGAAATCGCTCGGCAACTTCTTCACGATCCGGGAAGTGCTCGAGCGTTACGACGCGGAAGTCATGCGCTTCTTCATCGTGCGCACGCATTACCGTTCGCCGCTCAATTACAGCGACGTGCATCTCGACGATGCACGCGCATCGCTCACGCGTCTGTACACCGCGCTGAAGGACGTCGAGCCCGACACGCTCGCGCTCGACTGGAACGAGCCGCACGCACAGCGTTTCGCGGCCGCGATGAACGACGATTTCAACACGCCGGTCGCGGTGGCGACGCTGTTCGAGCTGGCGGGTGAAGTCAACCGCACGCGCGACGCGTCGCTCGCACGGCAACTGAAACAGCTGGCGGGCCTGCTCGGCCTGCTGGGCCGCGAACCGCGCGCGTTCCTGCAGCAGGCGTCCGGCGCCGCGCAGGCGGGCGGGCTCGCGGCCGACGAGATCGAAGCGAAGATCGCCGCGCGCGTCGCGGCGAAGCAAGCGAAGGACTATGCCGAAGCGGACCGGATCCGGGCGGAATTGCTCGAAGCCGGCATCGCACTTGAAGACAAACCGGGCGGATCGACCGAATGGCGTCGCGTATGAGCGCGGTGCGTTCCACTGACCGATCCGTCAGGTAGGAGGCAAGATGGCAACGGCCAGAAAAGCGCCGGTCAGGCGCGCGACCCCGGTCGCCGCGCGTCCGGCAGCCAAGCGCGTACCGGCGGCGAAGGCGGACGCGACGCGCGCCGTGCCGAACGGCGCGCTGAACGGTCATGCGCAGCCGGCGGCCGCGCCGCCGGCCGCCGACGCGGCCCGCAAGACACGTGCGTCGGAAGCGGATGGCGAGGAGGTCGTCGTGCGTCCCGCCTATTGGGACAAGGCATGCGCGGACCTCGTCAAGCGCGACCGGATCCTGAAGAAGCTGATTCCGAAGTTTGGTCCCGCGCATCTCGTGAAACGCGGCGACCCGTTCGTCACGCTCGCGCGCTCGGTCGTCGGCCAGCAGATTTCGGTGCCGTCCGCGCAGTCGCTGTGGGCGCGCATCGAGGACGCCTGCCCGAAGCTCGCGCCGCAACCGGTGATCCGGCTCGGCGCGGACAAGCTGATCGCGTGCGGGCTGTCGAAGCGCAAGACGGAATACATCCTCGATCTTGCGAAGCATTTCGTGTCGGGGGCGCTGCACGTCGACAAATGGACGTCGATGGACGACGAGGACGTGATCGCGGAACTCACGCAGATCCGCGGCATCAGCCGCTGGACCGCCGAGATGTTCCTGATCTTCAACCTGTCGCGGCCGGACGTGCTGCCGCTCGACGACCCGGGCCTGATCCGTGCGATCAGCGTCAATTACTTCAGCGGCGAACCCGTCACGCGCAGCGAGGCGCGCGAGGTCGCGGCCAACTGGGAGCCGTGGCGCACCGTCGCGACCTGGTACATGTGGCGCAGCCTCGATGCGCCCGACGTCGACGCCTGAGTGCAGGCTATCGAGTTTTGAACATCAATAGTTGAGAGCCGGTTTTGCGCGCCGCCCGCGCGGGTAGAATACGCGCTGCCGCAAGACCCAAGGATTCGAACACATGAAGACCACGTTTCTGGATTTCGAACAGCCGATCGCCGAACTCGAGGCAAAGATCGAAGAGCTGCGATTCGTGCAGGACGACTCGGCTGTCGATATTTCGGAAGAAATCGAGCGGCTGTCGAAGAAAAGCCAGCAACTGACGAAGGACCTCTACGCGAACCTGACGCCGTGGCAGGTTTCGCAGATCGCGCGGCATCCGCAGCGTCCGTACACGCTCGATTACGTCGCGGAACTGTTTACCGATTTTCACGAGCTGCATGGCGATCGCGCGTTCGCGGACGACCTGTCGATCGTCGGCGGTCTCGCGCGCTTCGGCGGCCATCCGTGCATGGTGATCGGTCACCAGAAGGGCCGCGACACGAAGGAGCGCGCCGCGCGCAACTTCGGGATGCCGCGTCCGGAAGGCTATCGGAAGGCCGAGCGCCTGATGCGTCTGGCCGAGAAGTTCGGGCTGCCGATCTTCACGTTCGTCGACACGCCGGGCGCGTACCCGGGCATCGGCGCGGAAGAGCGCGGCCAGTCGGAGGCGATCGGTCGCAACCTGTACGTGATGGCCGAGCTGAAGACGCCGATCATCACGACGGTGATCGGCGAGGGCGGTTCGGGCGGCGCGCTGGCGATCGCCGTGGCCGATACCGTGATGATGCTGCAGTTCTCGACCTACTCGGTGATCTCGCCGGAAGGCTGCGCGTCGATCCTGTGGAAGAGCGCTGCGAAGGCGCCCGAAGCCGCGGAAGCGCTGGGCCTGACCGCGCACCGCCTGAAGGCGCTCGGCCTGATCGACAAGATCATCAACGAGCCGCTCGGCGGCGCGCATCGCGATCCGAAGGGCATGGCCGCGCTGCTGCGCCGTGCGCTGGCCGATTCGCTGCGCCAGTTCCAGGGCATGAGCATCGATGCGCTGCGCGAGCGCCGCTTCGAGCGCCTGATGGCCTACGGCAAGTTCAAGGAAACCACGCCGGGCGCATGACCGGCCGTGTATTCAATGCGCGCGCCGCGGCGCGCGCGTCCCGCTCGTGATCCCGCCCACCGAATTCTCCGCCGACCGTGTCGTCCTCGACGCGGTCGGCGTTGCGCTTTCCGGCCTGCCGCCGGATGCGCGCATCGCGATCGCCTACAGCGGCGGCCTCGATTCGACGGTGCTGCTCGATGCGACCGTGCGCGTCGCGGGCGCATCGCGCTGCGTCGCGTTGCACGTGCATCACGGCCTGAGCGCGAATGCCGACGCATGGGTCGCGCATGCCGAAGGGCAAGCGGCGCGGCTCGGCGTCGCATTCGAATCGATGCGCGTCGACGTGCCGCGCGACAGCGGGCTCGGTATCGAGGCGACGGCGCGCGAGCGTCGCTACGCGGCGCTCGACGCGATGGGCGAACGCCACGGCGTGGCAGCGCTGTGGCTCGCGCAACATGCGGACGACCAGGCCGAGACCGTGCTGCTGCAACTGTTGCGCGGTGCGGGAATCGCGGGGCTTGCCGCGATGGCGCCGCGTTATCGCCCCGACGGCGTGAGCATCGAGCGCGTGCGCCCATTGCTGCGACTGTTGCGCGCGCAACTCGAGCGCTATGCGGAGCAGCACGCGCTCGCGTGGATCGACGACGAATCGAACGGTGACACGCGCTATGCGCGCAATGCGCTGCGCGTCGACGTGCTGCCGGCGCTGGCCGTGCATTTCCCTGGCTTTCGCGATGCGCTCGGTCGCGCGGCGCAGCACGCGGCGGCGGCTCAGCGGTTGCTCGACGATCTGGCCGAGCTGGATTTCGCCGTCGCCGCGCGCGATGACGGGCAGGCGCTGTCGCGCGACGCGCTGATCGGATTCGACGACACGCGCGGCGCGAACCTGCTGCGCTTCTGGATGCGCCGGCTCGGTTTGCCGGGCGCGTCGGCCGCCCGGCTCGCCAACATGATGCGACAACTGCGCGCGGCGCACGATGCGCATGCGCTGCGCGTCGATCACGCGGGGCAGTGCCTGCGGCTCTATCGCGATGTCGTCTACTGGGAAGCCGGCGACAGCAGCGAACCGGCCGACGACGGTACGGGTACGCCGCAACCGGAGGCGGCGCTCGCATGGGACGGACAGCAAGTGTGGCACCTGCCGGCATGGCGCGGCACGTTCGTGTTTGCGCCCGCCGACGCGGGCAGCGCCGACGCGGTGCCGGAGGAGCTGCTGCGCGGTGCGCGGCTGGCGGTGCGCCCCCGGGCCGGAGGCGAACGGATGCGGACGTCGCCGGGCGGGCCGGGCCGAACGCTGAAGAACCTGTTCCAGGAGCGCGGGGTGCCGGCCTGGCAACGCGACGTGCCGCTGCTGTTCGCGGGCGACCGGCTGATCTACGTGCCGCGGCTGGGTGTCAATCGCGACATCGGCATGCCTGACGGGGCGGCACCCGGCGCCGCCGCATGGCGCCGGATCGAGTGGCGTCCCGACCTGCTGATCGCGTAACGGCGGCACGCTTCCGGCGGCGCGATGGCGCGCCCATTTTCACCATTTGGTAAACAGCGCCGGAACGGTCGCCGCCACGGCGCGCGGCTTGTCAAGCGGGCTTCTATCGGGTACGCTCGGTCGTTTGCTCGGCTCGATTTTTGAGCGTTTTGTGCAGGTTTTCCGCGTGACGTACCCGGTTTGCGCGGCCTGATCGGCCTTCCGGGCAAAATCCGTCACGCTTGCGTGTTGCGTCCCAGCCGTCCCCCTTGTCGTCCGTCCACAGCCACAAGCCGCGTGACCGAACGGCTATGCGGCCTGCCCAGCGCGCCCGTGCGGCTTCTCCTCCAGTTCAGAACGACAATGGCACTCATCGTACACAAATACGGCGGCACTTCGATGGGCTCGGTCGAGCGCATCAAGAACGTCGCGAAACGCGTCGCAAAATGGCATCAGGCCGGGCACCAGATGGTGGTCGTGCCTTCGGCGATGTCCGGCGAAACCAACCGTCTGCTCGGTCTTGCGAAAGAGATTTCGAGCCAGCCGAGCCCGCGTGAGCTCGACATGATCGCGTCGACCGGCGAGCAGGTCAGCGTCGGCCTGCTGTCGATCGCGCTGCAGGAAATCGGTGTCGAGGCCGTGAGCTATGCCGGCTGGCAAGTGCCGATCAAGACCGACAGCGCGTTTACGAAAGCACGCATCCACTCGATCGACGACGAGCGCGTGAAGGACGACCTGAACGCGGGCAAGGTCGTGATCATCACGGGCTTCCAGGGCGTCGATCCGGACGGTCACATCACGACGCTGGGCCGTGGCGGCTCGGACACGTCGGCGGTGGCGGTGGCGGCTGCGCTCGGTGCCGAAGAGTGTCTGATCTATACCGACGTCGACGGCGTCTACACGACCGATCCGCGTGTCGTCGAAGAGGCGCGCCGCCTCGACCGCGTGACGTTCGAGGAGATGCTGGAAATGGCCAGCCTCGGCTCGAAGGTCCTGCAGATCCGCTCGGTCGAATTCGCCGGCAAATACCAGGTGAAGACGCGTGTGCTGTCGAGCCTGACCGATCCGCTGATTGCGCTCGACGAAGAAATGCGCTCGGGCACCCTGATTACTTTTGAAGAAGACGAGACCATGGAAAAGGCAGTCATTTCCGGCATCGCGTTCCAGCGCGACGAAGCACGCATTGCGGTGATGGGCGTGCCCGACAAGCCGGGCATCGCATATCAGATCCTCGGCCCGGTGGCCGATGCGAACGTCGACGTCGACATGATCATCCAGAACCAGAGCGTCGAAGGCAAAACCGACTTCACGTTCACGGTCGGTCGCGGCGACTACCAGAAGGCGATGGACATCCTCACCAACCAGGTGCAGGCCCATGTGAGCGCCGAGCGCGTGCAGGGCGATCCGAAGGTGTCGAAGGTGTCGGTCGTCGGCGTCGGCATGCGTTCGCACGTGGGCGTCGCGAGCAAGATGTTCCGCACGCTGTCGGAAGAGGGCATCAACATCCAGATGATCTCGACGTCCGAAATCAAGATCTCGGTGCTGATCGACGAGAAATACATGGAGCTGGCCGTCCGCGCGCTGCACAAGGCTTTCGAACTCGACCAGGCATCGTGAATTTTTCGTGATGCATTGAAGAAAATGCATCACGGAATTTGACGTACGGTTCGAAACCCTATATTATCTCGTTCTCGTCGCACTGCCTCCCTGGTGCGAGCGAAAGTTTGGGAGACGTGGCCGAGAGGTCGAAGGCACTCCCCTGCTAAGGGAGCATCTGGGCCAAAACCTGGATCGAGGGTTCGAATCCCTCCGTCTCCGCCAAAAGCGGTGACAAAGCCCCGCAAGTTCTCGGACTTGCGGGGCTTTTTCTTTTTCAGCCCCTCACTAGGCCCATCAGCAAGCGTGCGCTGGGCAGGGCTTGTCGTCGGTGTGAGGCATTTATTGATGCCGCGGCGCTGTCTTCGATGGCGAGTGCCGGACGGAAAGGGAATCGAGGGAGAAAGGTGACAAGGGACGCGAGCCGTTCGGTTCTGCGAGGCACTGAAGGTGGGGCTGCACGCGAGACTGTGTGATTGTCCAGTACGTTGTCATCGGTTGCTGCCCGGACAGCGGAACCCACGGCGCAGCCGGCGGCGCTGCCGGCGAGGTCGGCAATTACTGCACCTGCGAGCCCGCCGAAGACCATCCCGAGTGGTCCAGCGATCGAGCCAACGACTGCGCTGGTTTCCGCGCCGGCGAGCGCGGCTACCATGCCGCCCGTTGCCCCCGCGACGCTGCCGATCGTGCTACCGGCCTTGCGGCCGCGATTGCGCGAGTCGATACGCGAGGACAGACGACGCGGACAGCGGATTGCCGGATTGGGCGACGACGGCGCGGTGGCCTTGGTTGGCGCCGGGTCGGGTTTGCCCGGTTCGCTCCATCAACGATTCGATCGCGTCGCGCAGGTCGTGGCGGCCTTCGCTCGCAGCCGGATGCGAAGGCGGTTCTTCGCGCCGGCCGAACGACGGATAGCTATCGGCCGATTCGACGCTGGCTTCGCGCGTTGCGTGAATGACGTGATCGGGATGCGGCGCGAGTGCTTCCTATTCGTCGAATTCGTCGACGGCGGTGCGCTGAGTGGTGGCGCTGTGAGTCGGCGGGGGAGTGACAGGCGTGTGTCGGCGTGCTGGCCAGTCCTCAATAGCGAGCCAATGGAAACCCACCGCGACCATGGGAACGATCGCGAGGCCCAGCCCGATCAGCGCAAAGGTTGGGGGATCGGGGGTCACGAGAACTCCTGAGTGAAGTGCGCCGATGCGGAGACGCATCGGCGGAGCGGCCGTAGAAAGAAAATTGATTATCGGTTGTGCGCCAAGTCGCCCTCGCAATTCTGTCAGGGATTTTTGAGATGATGGGTAAGGTAATATTCGCCCGGATTGCCATTACAATGCCGCCGCATCGTTGCGGACGATGGCGATATGTAACTTGCCACGGTCGGGATGCCCGGGCAACGATTGACGTTCTTTGACGCTGACTTATACGTTTCAATTAGATTCCAGCGATGTTCGATGCCGTGAGAGCGGATCGAAAGAAAAAATCGCGAGTAGACCAAAATCATGAACAAGAACCAATATCGGCTGGTGTACAGCCGCGTGCGCGGTATGCTGATTGCAGTCGAAGAGACGGCCGGCAGGACGGGGAAAACAAGTGCGGGCGAAACACGCCGTGCCGCCAAGTGCGGCGGCGGGTATCCGGCAGCGAAGTTCGCGCTGCGCGTCGCCGCATTCGGCGCGTTGGTCGCCGCCGGCGCGAATCCAATGTGGGCGACTGCGCAGATCGTCGGCGCGGGGCCGCACGCACCCACGGTGGTGCAGACGCCCAACGGTCTGCCGCAAGTCAACATCAACAAGCCGAGCGCTGCCGGCGTGTCGCTGAACACCTACAACCAGTTCGACGTTCAGAAGAACGGCGCGATCCTGAACAACGCGTCGGCGATCGTCAACACGCAGCAGGCCGGCTATATCAACGGCAATCCGAACCTGAGCACGGGGCAGGCGGCGCGCATCATCGTCAACCAGGTCAACAGCACGGCGGCCAGCCAGATCAAAGGGTATGTCGAGATCGCAGGGAGTCGCGCGGAAATCGTTCTCGCGAACCCGGCCGGGATCGTCATGGATGGCGGCGGTTTCATCAATACGTCGCGCGCGGTTCTGACGACCGGCGTGCCGCAGTTCGGCGCGGACGGTTCGCTGACGGGCTTCAATGTAAGTCGCGGCTTGGTGACCGTGCAAGGCGCGGGGCTGGATGCGTCCACGGTGGATCAGACCGATATCATTGCGCGCGCTGTACAGGCTAACGCCGCGATCTATGCAAAGAATCTCAACGTAATCGCGGGTGCGAATCAGGTCAATCACGACACGCTGGCCACGACGCCGATCGCGGGTGACGGTCCTGCCCCGGCTGTCGCGATCGATGTGGCTCAGTTGGGCGGCATGTATGCCAATAGGGTGTTTTTGGTCGGCAACTCCGCGGGCGTGGGTGTCGCGAACGCCGGCACGATCGCGGCACAGGCGGGCGATTTGACGCTGCAATCGGATGGCCGGCTCGTGCTCACGGGCAAGACGACTGCTAGCGGCAATCTCGCGATGTCGGCGGCCGGCGGTATCCAGAACAGCGGCACGACGTATGCGCAGCAGTCGCTGTCGGCCAGTACGCGCGCCGATCTCACGAACACCGGGACACTCGCGGCGCAGCAGAACACGACGGTCAACGCCGGTAACGTCAATTCGACCGGCACGCTCGCCGCGGGTGTAAGCAACGACGGCTCCGTTGGGCACAGTGGTGACCTGAGCCTGACGGCGTCGGGCCAACTGAACGCAACGGGCCAGAACGTCGCAGGCGGCAACGCGTCGGTGAACGGCGCCAGCGTGAATCTCTCCGGCTCTCAGACGGCAGTGAACGCTAATCTGTCGCTGAACGCGGCGGCTGGCGATTTGAACCTGTCGAACGCGACGACGAGCGCGCAAGGCGCTATCCAGGCGAACGCGTCGGGCACCGTGATCAATGACCACGGCATCCTGTCGAGCGGCGGCGGCATGACGCTGACCGGCGGCAATCTGTCGAACCAGGGCGGAAAGATTTCGTCGCAAGGCCCACTGGCGGTTGATGTCGGAGCGCAGATCGCCAACCAGTCCGGCGAACTGGTATCCGAAAGCACGATGGCAGTGCGGGGCGGAGCAATCGCGAACAACCGAGGGACGATCCAGAGCGCCGCCGGCATGACAGTATCCGGCGCGTCGTTGGACAACACGGCGGGCCGGATCACATCGCTCAACAGCGATGGCCTGACAGTGACGACCGGCGGTGCGTTGACCAACGCCGCAGGCACGACCGCGAACGGCGGGCAGGGCGGCATCATTGGCGGCAATGGCGACGTCACCGTGCGAGGCGGTAATGTCGCGAACCACGGCAGGATCACATCCAATGCAGACCTGCATGTCTTCGGGCAATCGGTCGACAATGCCAATGGCGTTTTGCAGGCCGCACAGAAGGTGGCGGTCGATGCGGGCGCGCGCCTGACCAACAACGGCGGTTCGATCGCCGGTCAGGCCGCCACACTGACCGGTACGACCCTCGACAATAGTGCGGGCACCGTGCAGGCCAACCAGGTGTCGTTGAATGCAACCGACCTCGTGAACCACGGTGGCACGATTACGCAGACCGGCACCGGCGTGATGAGCGCGAACGTGTGGGGGACGCTGGACAATTCCAACGGCGGTACGTTGCAAACCAACAGTACCGACCTGACGCTCGGGGCGGTGACGCTCGTCAACGATGGCGGCACGATCACGCATGCCGGCAATGGTACGTTGACCATCGATAACGGTACGGGCCGAGTGTCGAATGTCGGCGGCACTATTACCGGCAACGGGCGTGTTGCAGCTCGAACGGGGATGCTGAACAACACGGCCGGGGTAATCAGCAGCCAAACCGGATTGACGGCAGCCGTCGCCGGCGCGCTCGACAATACCAGAGGCAAGCTGCTGTCGAATGCCGACCTCGGCATCGCAGGCGGCACGCTGAAAAACGATAACGGGAGGATCAGCGCGAATACGAACGCTTCGATCCGGAGTGGAACCATGTCGAACAGCGGCGGCTCGATCGCTGCGTCGACGCTGAGCGTGACCGCGAGCGAACTGCTCGACAACAGTCAAGGCACGCTGGAGGCGAATCAACTCGCATTGACCGCGCCGAATTTGACGAACCATAACGGGACGATCACCCAGTATGGTTCGTCGGCCATGAACGTCGACGTCAGCAACGCGATCGACAATTCGTCGGGCGGCGTGATCCAGACCCGCAGTACCGACCTTACGCTGTCTCCTGCGACGCTGATCAACGATCACGGCACGATCACGCACGTCGGGACTGGCACGCTGACGCTCGGCAATGGAGCGAACGCGATCAGCAATGCGGGCGGGAAGATCGTCGGCAATGGCCGGGTCGACGCCCGGTCCGCAACGCTCGACAACACGGCGGGTTCGATCACTGCGCAGATGGGGCTGGCGGCCGAGGTCAGCGAAACGCTTAATAACGCGAACGGCAAATTGCTGTCGAGCACGGACCTGGGCGTGACCGCCGGTATGCTCGTCAACGACGGTGGACAAATCGGCGCGAGTGCGAATGCGACGATCCAGACCGGGTCGATGACGAACAAGCAAGGGTCGATCGTTGCACCGAATCTTGTTGTGAAGGCCAGCAACCTGCTCGATAACAGCCAAGGCAGACTCGAGGCAAACCAGCTCGCATTGACGGCGGCGAACCTGGCAAACCGTGGTGGCACGATCACTCAATACGGAACGTCGGCGATGGCTGTCGACGTCAGCGGCACACTCGACAACTCGTCGGCCGGCGTGATCCAGACCAACAGTACGGACCTCACGCTCAGGCCGGCCGAGCTGAACAATGCGGGCGGAACGATCACGCATGCCGGTACGGGTACCCTGACGATCGCGCCGGGCAATGGAGCCGGCTCGCTGAACAATGCTTCGGGCACCATCGTGACCAAGGGGCAGGCCATCGTCAACGCGGGCAACTGGAACAATGCGAACGGGATTCTCGCCGCGCAACGCGGTGTGAACGCGGCGATTGGCGGCGACGTGAACAATACGCAGGGCCTGCTGCGCTCGAATGCTTCACTATCGCTCTCGGCCGGCGGCGCAATATCCAACCGCGGCGGTCACGTCCAGGCGGGCCAGTCGACAGCCGGTGACGCGAGTACGCTCGATCTTCGAGCGGCGTCGCTCGACAATACGGACGGTGCCGTCGTCGATCTCGGCACGGGCCAGATGAACGTCCACGGTGGGGCCTGGATCGCGAATAGCCATGCCGGCAACGTGTCAGGCATGGGCGCGATCACCGGCAACGGTGATGTCACCATCGGCGCGGCATCGATCAGTAACACGCAAGGCGGTCAGCTCAGCGGCGGCTCCCTGCACGTAAACGCAAATACCGTCGACAACAGTGGCGGCGCGATCGGTAACGTCGCGAATACGAACGGCGACGTGACCGTGGCGACAGGCGGTGCGATCACGAACACGAATGGCCGAGTCAGTTCTACGCGCAATCTGACGATGTCGGTTGCCACGTTGCTGGGCGGCGGGGCGTACAGTGCGGCGCGCGACGTGAACGTGAATCTGCAGGGCGACTACGTGTCGACGTCCGACACGAAGTTCAACGTCGGTCACGATCTCACGTTCACGCTGCCAGGCACCTTCACGAACAATGCGAACCTGCAGTCGGTGAACAACCTGAGCGTCAATGCAGGCAACATCGTGAACGTGGGCGCACTGACGGCAGGTGGGCTGTTGCGGACGCAATCGGCCAATTTGTACAACACGGGCGCGCTCGTCGGCGCGAGTGCGTCGCTCAATGCGACGGGTACGATTTCGAACGTCGGGCCGACTGCGCTGATCGGCGGATCCGACGCCAACGGCACGCTCGAAATACTCGCGCGTGACATCGAGAACCGGGACGATACGTCGTCCGCCGACACGATGGCGACGACGGCCCTCTTCGGCATGGGTAAGGTCGTATTGGCGGGCGGCAAGGACGCGAGCGGCAATTACACGAATGCGGCGCTGGTCAACAATGCGTCGGCGCTGATCCAGTCCGGTGGCGACATGGAACTGCATGCGGACCGCGTCACGAACACGCGTCGTCAGATGCAGACATCGGGCGGGACCACGAGCGTCGATCCCGCGGTGCTGGAGCAACTTGGCATCAGCATGTCGGGTTGCATTGCGTACTACATGGCCGCTTGTAGTGGTCAGGATGTTCATTGGATCAACCTCTCGCGCGATCCGAACTTTCCGGATTACGATCCGGCACCCATCATCGCGAAGCTGCAGGCCCAGCCGGGCGGTGTATTTACCGTTCCGCCACACGATGGGCAATGGAACAGCGGTTATCAATACACGACTTATACTGGCACGGCAGTGGCGAGCACGGTTACGGCGTCGAGTGCTGCCGGTCAGATCGTATCGGGCGGCAAAATCAATGCGACGACGGTCGGGAACCTTCAGAACTACTGGAGCCACATCACGGCCGTGGGCAACGTCGACATGCCGCAGCATTACGACGGCGACGGTTGGGCGGCTTCCGGCCAGCAGGCGCCGGCCGTGACTGTCACGTATTCGGGCTATTACCACTACAACAACTACGACAATAGCGAGCACAACTGGACATTGCCGTTCGGCGACATGCCGTTCGTCGGCGGTCACCCCGGCGGTTACGCCCAGGCGGCGCCGGCCGATGTCAAGAAGTATGCGATTGCCGGTTACGACTCGACGTTGGGCTCGAACGGCACGATCTCGGGCACGGGCGTCAGCATCAACAACACGGCGGGCAATGCGTCGATTCCGTCGCTCGGGCTGCTCCCCGGCCAGGAAGTGCCGGGTCTGACGTTTGGAAGTCTGAACGGTAATGCCGCGGTGTCGAAAACGTCAGGCGGTATGGTAACGGGGCAGGTTTCCGGCACCGGCGCGGAAGGCGGGACCGTAACGAGCAAGCCCGTTCAGCCCATCAGCCCGATCATTGCCGGCGCGACGGCGCAAAGGGTGCTGGACAACCTCGCGATTCCGCAGGGCGGGTTGTACAGGCCGAGCCAGTCGCCGAACGCGAGCTACGTTATCGAGACGAACCCGGCGTTCACGAATCAGAAGACCTTCCTGTCGAGCGACTACTTTTTCAACCAGATTGGCGTCGATCTGACGCACGTCCCCAAGCGTCTCGGCGACGGGTTCTACGAGCAGCAACTCGTCAGAAACGAGGTGACGGCGCTCACGGGCAAGGCCGTGCTCGGCCCGTACACCGATTTGCAGGCGATGTATCAGTCGTTGATGGCTGCTGGCGCGGATCTGGCGAAATCGCTTGATTTGCCGGTGGGTGCGAGCCTGTCCGCCGATCAGGTATCCAAGCTGACCGGCAACGTGATCATGATGGAAACGCGCATGGTCGACGGTCAGTCGGTACTTGTGCCGGTCGTGTATCTGGCGCAGGCGAACCAGCAGAACGTCAATGGTCCGCTGATCACCGCCACCGATATCGATCTGAAGGACGCGCAGAACTTCACGAACAGCGGCACGGTGAAGGCCGACAACACGCTGTCGATTCAGGGCAAGCAGATCGACAACGCGTTCGGCGCGCTGCAAAGCGGCGGGCTGATGTCGCTGACGACGGACGGTCAGGTCGATTTGACTTCGGCCAAGGTGAAGGCCGGCAGCCTGAATCTGAATGCCGGTGGCGATCTGATTCTGAACACTGCGACGAACACCAGCACCCAGGTAAGTCGTGACGGTGCGACGAGCGTCAAGACGACACTCGGGCCGACCGCGCAACTCGATGTGGTCGGCGATGCGTCGATCAAGACCGGCGGAAATTTCCAGCAGATTGCGGGTAGCCTGACGGTCGGCGGCAATCTCGGTGCTAACGTCGGCGGTGACTGGACGCTCGGCACGCAACAGGTCGGCGAACACAAGGTCGTCCAGCGGGCGAACGGCGTGTCGAACACCGATCTCAATAGCGTGGTCGGGAGTTCGGTGAAGGTGGGGGGGCAGTCTAACGTCGTAGTCGGGGGCGACCTGACGGCAAAGGGGGCGCAGATCGACCTCGGCCAAGGTGGGACGATTGCCGCCAAGGGCAATGTCACGCTAGGAACGGCGAGTTCTACGTCGACGGTGAATGCGAACAGTTCGGGTGACGACGGCAGCCGAAGCTATGCGGGAACGCTGCATTCATCGAGCCAGACGCTGGCCGGCACGACGCTGACCGCTGGCAACACAATCAATATCGTATCGGGCAAGGACATTACGCTAAGCGGCAGTGCGATCAGCCTGGAGAAGGGCAATGCGAATCTGCTGGCGGTAGGCGACGTGAATGTGGGCGCGGCGACTGAGTCACGCGAATATAACTCGCACGAAACGCACAGCCACAGCAACGTCGTCAGCGGTTCGAAGGTCGCGAGCGGGATCGATCAGACCGCGACCTATAGCGTAGGCAGCACGATTTCCGCGGATGGCGTCACGGTCAAGAGCGGGCGGGACATCAACGTGACGGGAAGCAATATCGTCGGCACGAACGATGTGGTGCTGTCGGCTGCTCGCAACGTGAACGTCACGACATCGCAGGATACGGTTCAAACGTCGACGTACTACGACAAGAAAGAAACCGGCCTGATGTCGAACGGCGGGCTGTCGGTGTCCGTCGGCTCGCGTTCGCAATCCAACAAGCAGCAAACCGCGTCGGTGACGAACAACGGCAGTGCGATCGGCGCGCTGAACGGGAATTTGACCGTAAGCGCGGGCAACGATCTGCATGCGACCGGCAGCGTTCTGCATGCCGGTAACGACGTCGATCTTTCCGGCAAGACGGTGAAGATCGATGCGGCGACTGATACGACGAACTTCGCCGAGCAGCAGCAGTTCCGCCAGTCGGGCCTGACGGTTGGGGTGACCAATCCGGTCCTGGCGGCAGTACAGACCGGACGGCAGATGGCGAACGCGGCGCAAAACGTGGGCGGCGACCCGCGCCTGATCGCGCTGGCGGCAGCGACCACGGGCCTTGCGGCGAAGAATACCTACGACTCGCTGAAGCAGATGGGCGGCGATCCGATGAAGGCGGCGGCGAGCGTCGGAATTAATGTGTCGCTCGGGGCCAGCAAGAGCGACAGTCAGATGTATGCGCAGTCGAGTTCTGCGGTGGGGAGTACTGTATCGGCAGGCCGCAACGTGTCGATCTCCGCTACGGGCGCAGGTAAAGACAGCAATATCGACGTGGTCGGCAGCACGATTTCGGCTGGCAACGACGCGAAGCTGAAGGCCGATGGGAATGTGAAACTGCAGGCGGCGGAAAACACCAGCAGTCAGCACAGCACGAACAGCGGATCTAGTGCTTCGGTGGGTTTGTCGTTCACCGTCGGCGCAAAAACTGGCGTTGCGCTTACGGCAGGCGTTGCAGGCAATCGCGGCAACGCGGACGGCGATTCGTCGACGTGGACGAACACGCATGTGACCGCCGGCAACCAGCTCGCGATCCAGTCAGGCGGTGATACGAATCTGAAGGGCGCAGTCGCGTCGGGCAAGCAGGTGGTCGCCGATGTCGGCGGCAACCTGAACATCGAGAGCCTGCAAGACAAGGACCATTACGGCTCGAAACAACAGAACGCAGGCGTTTCGGTGAGTGTGTGCCCACCGCCGTGCGTATCGAGTGTGGCCGCTAGTGTGGGCCAGACGAAGATGAATAGCGATTACGCGAGCGTGATCGAGCAATCCGGAATCAAGGCGGGCGACGGCGGCTTCCAGGTCGACGTGAAAGGCAATACCGATCTCAAGGGCGGCGTGATCGCGAGCAGCGACCAGGCCGTCCAGGACAATCTGAACACGCTGAGCACCGCGACGCTCACCCATAGCGACATCGAGAACCACGCATCGTACGACGCATCGTCGATCGGGCTTTCGGGCGGCTATGGCGGCACCATCGGCAAGGATCAGAAGGGCAAGGCGGATAACGTGAATCCGGTGCCTGGGACCAGTGTGCCGAGCAAGGGCGGGGTGTCAGTTGCGTCACCGGTGGTGATAGGCGCATCGGGTGACGCGAGCTCGACCACGAAGAGCGGTGTGAGCGGTGGTACGGTCACGATTACCGATGGCACGAAGCAACAGCAACTGACGGACCAAACTGCCGCCGAAGCGGTAGCGAACATCAATCGCGACACGTCGAACACGAGCAGCGCGCTCGCGCCGATCTTCGACAAGGACAAGATTCAGGCCGGGTTCGACATCACGAGCCAGTTTATCAATCAGGTCGGAACCTTCGTCGACAATCGTTTGAAGGAAGCGGACGCGGCACGGGCTGCCGCCAAGAATCCGAATTTGACGCCCGAGCAACGATTGCAGGCGCAGCAGCAGGCCGACCAGTTGACGGCGGAATGGGGCCCAGGCGGTACGTACCGGCAAGTGCTGTCCGCACTGACCGCAGCTGCGGGTGGCAACGTGACCGGTGGCGCCGGCCAGTTTGCGCAGGCCGGTGTGGTGAATTACCTGCAGCAGCAAGGCGCGTCGTACATCGGCAAGCTGGTCGAAAACGGCACGGTGACGGAAGGTAGCCCGCTGCATGCTGCACTGCACGCGATTGTTGGATGTGCGGGTGCGGCTGCCAGCAGCCAAAGCTGCAGCGCCGGCGCGATGGGCGCGGCGGCATCCAGTCTGCTGACGAATCTGTTTGCGCCCCCGTCTCCTGACATGACCGAGCAGGAGAAGGAAGCGAAACAAAATCTGATTTCGTCCATCGTGGCCGGCGTGGCGGCTGAATCCGGGGTGGGCGGCGCCTCGGGCGCGGCCACGACAACGACCAGTGCTGCCGCGGCCGCGCAGAACAATTGGCTTGCGACTGAACAGAAGGTGCAGGCGCAGAAGGAGTTGATGGCCTGTGCGAATCTGATGTGCGCTGTTCAGACAACAGGAAAGTGGGCAACAGTATCGTCAGTACAGGATGCCGCGACGCTGGCCGGATTTGGCAAGGGGCTTGCGCAGGCAGGCTGGAACGACGTTAGTGGGTTGGCGGAATTCCTAAGTGACCCGGTGACCGGGCTGAAAGGGATGTATGACTTGATCAACAGCAAGGAGATGCGCGACCAGCTTGGACAGGCCGTCGTTGACAACCTGAATGCCAAGATCGGAGAGATTCAGACCGCGCTGCGCGTCGGCGGGACTGATCAGGCGCTGCAACTCGGTGAAAATATAGGCGATCTGGCCTGGCAGGTCGGGTCCGTGGTGGCTGGCGTCGGCGGTGCTGTGAAGGCCGGCGTGGGCCTTGCCAAGGTCGGCATCACGGTCGGTCGCGATATGCTTGATAGCATGGCGCTCGCGGGGCGTAGTGCGACCGTGGTCGATGCCGGCATTACGTGGGGGAAGGGCATTGGTACGCAGGGACTTCCGTGGGAAAATTATCTTGAGACTAAGATGCCTGCGGGATCACGTTTGCCACCGAATTTCAAGACGTTCGATTTCTACGATATTGAAACCCGAACAGCGACAAGCGCCAAGACATTGGACACGACATTGCAATCTCGGGTCACCAACCCGCAGCAGGTATATGCGTCGGTGAAAGGCAACATTGACGCTATGTTGAACTATGACAAACCTTACACCCTCCTTGGCACGCGGGTCGATCCTGCACAAATAGTGAGTAAAGAACTGCAACTTGCAGTGCCGGAACAAACAAACGCGGTGCAGTGGGAGCAGATCAATCGGGCTATCCAGTACGGTGAGAGCCAGGGTGTTAAGGTTGTTGTGACAACGGTAAAGGGGAAGTGAATTGAGTGACGTTAAGCCTTGGCGCGGTGCGGCCATTTATCGAAATCGAGATTTCATTTTCATTGGAACGCAGTCTGGATATAGTGTTTCAATCGCAGATCCGGATGGCGGTGCACATTTCCTCGACACAGATGCTGATGACGAAACACTCGGTCGTTGTCTCAACGATGCGTTGTCGAAAAGCCGTTTCATTACCCCACAGCAACGTGCGGAAAATCAGCTTTTCTTCGACTTTCGGCTGGTTGGAGAGAACTATAAGAAATGGGTCGATGGCCTTCTTACACGGTTTGGGTACAAAACCAAGCAAGCCCTGTTCAAGAAAATGATCTTGTGTCATGCAAAAGTAGTTGACGGTGTTCTAACGCTTGATCCAAACCGTCATGACAAGCTCGAAGCGTGGGAAGGGTTAGGCGACGACGCCAAAGTCATCCTTCCATCCGATTCTTCAGAAGCAGAAATCGGCGCTGCTCTGCGAGTCGCGTTGGAGCGATGCATTCCTTAAATCGACGAACCCGATTGATAAGAACAACATCCATGAGCATTGTCCGACGGGGGAGTTGCATTGCGGCCTCGCTGCTGTCCGTGACAGTAGGCGTAGCTGCACAGGAAATCCCGCAACATACGATCATTCCGGGTAACGATCAGCAATCCAGACAGCAGGAAGAGGCGCGCCAGCGTGAACGGGCGGTCTCCGCACCCGGGGTGCGATCGGGCGTCGTGGCGCGCGTTGGGTATCCCACGCTACCGTCGGAAACGCCCTGCTTTCGAATCGAGCGTTTTGCGCTCGACGTACCCGATGCGCTACCCACGGCCCTGAAATCGCAAGGCGCGTCGGCATTGCCGATGGATCGCTTCGCCTTCGCGCGTGAATGGCTTGAGCACTATGCTGGTCAGTGCATCGGAAAACAGGGCCTCGACATCCTCGTCAAGGGTTTGTCGCAAGCGATCCTAGCGCGCGGGTACGTCACGACGCGTGTGCTACTTCCTGAACAGGATCTCTCGACCGGTATCCTCAAGTTTTCGCTGATCCCGGGTGTGGTCCGCCACGTGCGCTTCGCCGATGAGAAACTGCGCGGCACGTGGAAGACCGCATTTCCAACGGGCGACGGCGAACTGCTGAACCTGCGCGATCTCGAACAGGGCCTCGAGCAAATGAAACGCGTGTCGAGCCAGGACGTTTCGATGCAAATCGTTCCGGGCGAGCTGCCCGGCGAAAGCGATGTCGTACTCGACGTGAAGCGAGGCAAACCGTGGACCGTCGTCGCGTCCGTCGACAACTCAGGCACGCGTGCGACTGGCAAGCTGCAAGGCAATCTGTCGCTCGGCATCGACAATCCGCTCGGCCTGAACGACATTTTCAACGTCGGCGTGAGCCAGGATCTGGAATTTGGTGACAAGCGCCTCGGCTCGCATGGCTGGAACGGCTTCTATTCGATCCCGTGGGGCTACTGGACGGCCACGCTGTCCGCTTACACGAACACGTACTACCAGCAGATTGCTGGCGTGAATCAGACATTCGTCGCGAGCGGCAATTCAAAGACGGTCGATTTCAAACTGGCCCGCGTGCTGTCGCGTAGTCAGAACGATGTGTTCGGCGCCTACGCTCGCCTGTCGCGTCGTTTCGGACAAAGCTTTATCGAAGACACAGAGATCTCGCAGCAGCGCCGCAACAACACGATGATCGAACTCGGCCTGACCGATCGCCACTACTTCGGCGGCGCGCAGTTTGATGGCTCACTTGCATATCGTCAAGGTGTCGGTGGGCTGGGTGCTCAGGACGATACGATGGCAGCGGGTGGTGGACCGACCTATCGCTTCAAGATGGCGGTGCTCGACGCGAACTTGTCGGTGCCGTTTGCCATCGGTAAGCAGCCATTCCGCTATGTCGGCACATTCCACGGCCAGTACACCGGAAACACGCTTTATTACATCGACGACTTGACGATTGGCAGTCGCTATACAGTGCGCGGTTTCGATGGCGAGACGATGCTCGCCGCAGCACGCGGCTTCTACTGGCGCAACGAATTGCAGGCGCCGATCGGGCAGACGGGACAGGCAGTTTATGCGGGGCTCGACTACGGTCGCGTATGGGGCCCGCAGCCTGTCGCCCTCGTCGGGACGCACTTGGCCGGCGCCGTGATCGGCATAAAGGGGAGCGTGGGCACGCGATTCGGAGCCTATGCGTACGATCTCTTCGCGGGTACGCCTGTCTACAAGCCGTCGGGTTTTCCGACCGCGCGAGTGACGCTCGGTTTTCAGGTGACTGCTCAGTTCTGAAGACAATGAGCCAAGGTACTTCTTCGACACGCACGCGTCGCAGGCAGGCCCGGTGTGGCATATGTCGTCTGGTCGAGATTGCCGCCGAGCGGGGCTTGTGGGGCCGCTTGAGTTATTAGGGCACGGCCGCACGAGAAGGGGCGGGCGAGGGCACCTCATTGCCCAATATGCGCTGCACTACATCGAATGAAGTAAAAATGAAAGCACTTCTGTAAGGCAGGGAGTGCCGTGCGATCGCGAGATCGCGGAATGCCGACCTTGCCGTTCCGACCCTTCCAAATGCCCTGCCGACATCAAAAATGCGGCGCTGCGTCTATTTTCGTCGCGCCCGACCTCGGGCAATACAAAAAATTGCTCATAAAAATCAGCGAACTACGCTGACGCCGAAAAACAGTGCTCTGCTGCGCTGCAGAAAATAATCAATCGCCTTATGCTGGTTAACCCGATCGCGTTTGAGCGGCATCAAGTTTTCCGCTGATGTCGCTTTACATTTAGCCAACATTGGCGATTCACGAAATCTACCTGTCGATTTGATTTCGTTCCTTTCGTCGCGCCTGTCCCCGATGCAGGGTGCGACTTCCTCAAGGCGTTGTTGACATGCATGATTTTCCCTTCCTGAGCCTGGCCATCTGGGTTCCGATACTGTTCGGCGCGGGCCTGCTGCGCGCCGGTTCCGATCAGCATTCACGGCGAATACGGCTGATCGCGCTCGTCGGCGCGATCGCCGGACTGGCGCCCGTCGTGCCGCTGGTTGCCGGCTTCGACGCGCATTCGGCTGCGATGCAGTTCGTCGAAAGACGCGACTGGCTCGCGGCATTCAATGCCGGATGGCGGGTCGGCATCGATGGCGCGTCGCTGTGGCTCGTCGTGCTGACCGCGTTCACGACGCTCGTGGTGGTGGTCGCGTCGTGGGAATCGGTCACGGTGCGCGTCGCGCAGTACTACGCGTCGTTCCTGATCCTGTCGGGGCTGATGGTCGGCGTGTTCGTCGCGCAGGACGGGCTGCTGTTCTTCATCTTCTTCGAGGCGACGCTGATCCCGCTGTACCTGCTGATCGGCACGTGGGGGCGCGAGCGCCGCGTGTATGCGGCCGTGAAGTTCTTCTTCATCTCGTTCGCCGGCTCGCTGTTGTTGCTGATGGCGATGCTGTACCTGTACGCGCAGTCGCATACGTTCGACATGGCCGTATGGCGCACGCTGCAGCTCGGCTTCGCGCCGCAGTTGCTAGTGTTCGTCGGCTTTTTCGCCGCGTTCGCGGTCAAGGTGCCGATGTGGCCGGTCCACACGTGGCTGAGCGACGTGTACACCGACGGCCCGACGGGCGCCGCGCTGATGCTCGCGATGCTCAAGCTCGGCGGGTACGGGTTCCTGCGCTTCGCGCTGCCGATCACGCCCGACGCGAGCCATTTCTTCGCGCCGGCCGTGATCGCGCTGTCGCTGTTCGCGATCGTCTACGCGAGCCTGATCGCGCTCGCGCAGACCGATCTCGGCAAGCTGCTCGCGTATTCGACGGTCGCGCACATGGGAATCGTCACGCTCGGGCTGTTCCTGTTCAACCGGATCGGCGTCGAAGGCGCGATCGTGCAGCTCGTGTCGTACGGCTTCGTGGCTGGCGCGATGCTTTTGTGCGTGAACGTGCTCGTGGACCGTACCCGGCAGCGCGAGATCGCCGCGTACGGCGGCGTGGCGGGCGTGATGCCGCGTTTCGCGACCTTCACGCTGCTGTTCGCGATGGCCAACGTCGGCCTGCCGGGCACGTCGGGGTTCGTCGGCGAGTTCATGGTGATCATGGGCGCGATCCGCTTCAACTTCTGGATCGGCGCGATCGCGGCGCTCACGCTGATCCTCAGCGCGTCGTACACGCTGTGGATGCTCAAGCGCGTCGTGTTCGGCAAGGTCGCGAGCCAGCAGATCGCGAAGCTCGCCGACCTGAACCGTCGCGAGATCGTGATGTTCGCGTCGCTCGCGCTGATCGTGCTGGCGGTCGGCATCGATCCGAAGCCGTTCACCGATGCGATCGATCCGACCGTCGGCAAGCTGATCCAGGAAGCGAGCCATTCGAAAGTGCCGGCAGGGGACGCCCCCGCGCCGGCGCTGCCGTCGTACATGGCGTCGACGCACGACTGATCGCGGCACGTCGAGCCGCGCCACGCCGCGCAAGCCCGCCGCATCGCGCGGCGCGCATGGTTGCGCGCGCATCGATCCGAAGCCCGGCACGGCAAGTGCCGGGCCCGCTTTCGGCTGCGTGAAATTGCCCCGCGACAATGTGACTCACGGCAGATTTTGCAATGATGATTTGCCGCATGCACCGGTTTTTCATCGCACTCGCGCGACGTATGATTCGGCCAATTTCGTGAATCGAATGCGCATCGGGCATACGCAAACGGATTCAATGACCCGCGGGGCTGTGTGATGAGAAGAAGGGCTTCAAGAGGCTGGGCGGCGCTGATGTCAATCGGCGCGGCGTTGAGCCTGTCAGGTTGTAATTTAGATGTACTAAATCCGAAAGGAAGCGTGGGCGCGGCCGAAAAGGCGCTGATCGCGACGTCCACCTGGGCGATGCTGATCGTCGTCGTGCCGGTGATCCTGCTCACGTTGTGGTTCGCGTGGCGTTACCGCGCGTCGAACCGCAACGCCGCGTACGCGCCGAACTGGTCGCACTCGACCGCGATCGAGGTCGTGATCTGGACGGTGCCGACGCTGATCATCCTGTTCCTGGGCGTGCTCACGTGGAAGACCACGCACGAGCTCGATCCGTACAAGCCGCTCGAATCGGCCGTGAAGCCGATCGACGTCGAGGTGGTCGCGCTCGACTGGAAGTGGCTGTTCATCTATCCGGAGCTTGGCATCGCGTCGGTGAACCAGCTCGCGATTCCGGTCGGCACGCCGGTGAACTTCCGCATCACGTCGGATTCGGTGATGAATTCGTTCTTCATCCCGCAGCTCGGCGGCCAGGTCTACGCGATGGCCGGCATGCAGACGCGCCTGCACCTGATCGCCGACGAGCCGGGCAACTACGCGGGCACGTCCGCCAACTTCAGCGGCCGCGGTTTCTCCGACATGAAGTTCCGCACGCTCGCCGAGCCGCGCGAGCAGTTCGATGCGTGGGTGCAGAAGGTGAAGGCGTCGCCGGAACGGCTCGACGCGACGGTGTACGGCACCGTCGCGCAGCCGAGCGAGAAGGCGCCGGTGCGCTATTTCTCGTCGGTCGATCCGCGGCTCTTCCACAACATCATCGCGAAATACAACGATGGCCACGTCCTCGACCTGAAGGACGCCGCCTGCGGCACGAAGGGGTAACGCATGTTCGGCAAACTCACACTTTCGGCGATCCCGTTCGATCAGCCCATCATCATGGGGGCCGGCGCCTTCATGGGGCTGGTCGTGCTGGGCATTCTCGCCGCGCTGACGATCACCGGCCGCTGGAAATGGCTGTGGACGGAATGGCTGACCACGGTCGACCACAAGAGACTCGGCGTGATGTACATCATCGTCGCGCTGATCATGCTGCTGCGCGGCTTCGCCGACGCGATCATGATGCGCATGCAGCTCGCGCTCGCGTACAACGCGCCCGGCTACCTGCCGCCGCACCACTATGACCAGATCTTCACGGCACACGGCGTGATCATGATCTTCTTCATGGCGATGGTGTTCATGGTCGGCCTGATGAACCTCGTCGTGCCGCTGCAGATCGGTGCGCGCGACGTCGCGTTCCCGTTCATCAACTCGCTGTCGTTCTGGATGACGGCGGTCAGCGCGATCCTGATCAACGTGTCGCTCGTGATCGGCGAATTCGCGCAGACGGGCTGGCTCGCGTACCCGCCGCTGTCGGAGCTGCAGTTCAGCCCGGGGGTAGGGGTCGACTACTACCTGTGGGCGCTGCAGATCTCCGGCGTCGGCACGCTGCTGACCGGCGTGAACTTCTTCGTGACGATCATCAAGATGCGCGCGCCGGGCATGACGCTGATGAAGATGCCGGTGTTCACGTGGACGGCCCTCTGCACGAACGTGCTGATCATGGCGTCGTTCCCGATCCTGACCGCGACGCTCGCGCTGCTCGGCCTCGACCGTTACCTCGGCATGCACTTCTTCACGAACGAAGCCGGCGGCAACGCGATGCTGTACCTGAACCTGATCTGGGCGTGGGGCCATCCGGAGGTGTACATCCTGATCCTGCCGGCGTTCGGGATCTTCTCGGAAGTCATCGCGACGTTCGCGAAGAAGCCGCTGTTCGGCTACAAGACGATGGTGTACGCGACCTGCGCGATCATGGTGCTGTCGTTCCTCGTGTGGCTGCATCACTTCTTCACGATGGGCTCGGGCGCGAACGTGAACGCGTTCTTCGGGATCATGACGATGATCATCGCGATTCCGACCGGCGTGAAGGTGTTCAACTGGCTGTTCACGATGTACCGCGGCCGGATCGAGTTCACGACGCCCGTGCTGTGGACGATCGGCTTCATGGTTACGTTCACGCTCGGCGGCATGACCGGCGTGATGATGGCGATTCCGGGCGCGGACTTCGTGCTGCACAACAGCCTGTTCCTGATCGCGCACTTCCACAACGTGATCATCGGCGGCGTGCTGTTCGGCTATCTCGCGGGCTTCAACTACTGGTTCCCGAAGGCGTTCGGCTTCAAGCTGAACGAGAAGCTCGGCAAGGCCGCGTTCTGGTTCTGGCAGGTCGGCTTTTACGTCGCGTTCGTGCCGCTCTACGTGCTCGGCTTCATGGGCATGACGCGCCGCCTGAACCACTACGACAACCCGGCATGGCATCCGTGGCTGCTGGTCGCCGCATTCGGCGCCGTGCTGATCGCGATCGGCATCGCGTGCCAGCTGCTGCAGCTGGTGGTCAGCATCCGCAACCGCCATCTGCCGGAATACCGCGACACGACGGGCGATCCGTGGGGCGGCCGCACGCTCGAGTGGGCGACGTCGTCGCCGCCGGCCGACTACAACTTCGCGGTGATCCCGCAGGTGCGCACGCTCGACGCGTACGCGGACATGAAGGCGCGCGGCGAAGGCCGGCCGAACCCGGCGGCGATTCGCGACATCCACATGCCGTCGAATACGTGTGCGGGCCTCGTGATCGCGATCTTCAGCCTGGTGCTCGGCTTCGCGCTGGTGTGGCACATCTGGTGGATGGCGATCGGCGGGCTCGTGGGCATCATCGCGACGCTCGTGATCTACAGCTCGCGCGATAACGACGGCTATTACATCCCTGCGTCGACGGTACGCAAGACCGAAGACAAGCAGCCGACGCGGCGCACGGTCGCGCGCGTCGACGACGTGGAACTGGAGGCCAACTGATGTTGCAGAAAACCTTGAGCGCGACCCTGCTCGAGCACGACGACCATCCGCCGTCGCATTCGGTGTTCGGGTTCTGGCTGTACCTGATGACCGACTGCGTGATCTTCGCGGCGCTGTTCGCGACGTTCGCGGTGCTGGGCAATCAGTACGCGGGCGGTCCGACCGCGAAGGACCTGTTCGACATTCCGGGCGTCGCGGTGGAAACCGCCGCGCTGCTGCTGTCGAGCATCACGTACGGTTTCGCGATGCTCGCGGCGTACAAGCAGCGGCGCGGCGCGCTGCTCGCCTGGCTCGCGGTGACGTTCGTGCTCGGCGCGGCGTTTCTCGCGATGGAGCTGCGCGAGTTCTCGCACCTGATCGCGGAAGGCGCCGGCCCGCAGCGCAGCGCGTTCCTGTCGGCGTTCTTCACGCTGGTCGGCACGCACGGGCTGCACGTGACGGCGGGCCTGTTGTGGATGATCGTGCTCGCCGCGCAGATCATGTCGCGCGGCGGCGACCTGACCGATCGCGACCTGCGGCGCCTGACGTGCCTGAGCCTGTTCTGGCACTTCCTCGACATCGTGTGGATCTGCGTGTTTTCCTTTGTCTATCTCGCGAGCGTGATCTAAATGGCCCATTCGCATTCGTCTCAACTCGAAGAAGGGCACGGCAGCGTCGGCGGCTACGTCGCCGGTTTCATCCTGTCGGTGCTGCTCACGGCCGCGTCGTTCGGCCTCGTGATGGGCGGCGTGCTGTCGCCGCATGCGTCGCTGATCGGGCTCGCCGTGCTCGCGTTCGTGCAGATCGTCGTGCACCTCGTGTACTTCCTGCACATGAACGGCTCGTCGGGCCAGCGCTGGAACGTGATGGCGTTCAGCTATACGGTGCTGACCGCGGCGATCCTGATCGTCGGCACGCTGTGGGTGATGCACAACGTCAGCATGAACATGATGTCGCGTTGAGCGCCGGCGTGGCGCGTCGCGTCCACGTCGATGCGCGTTCATGAAGAAAGGCGGCACGCGCGTGCCGCCTTTTTGCTTTCCGGCTGCGTTGCGCCGGCCGTGCGGTCAGTGGTGCGCGCCCGCGTCGGCCGTCAGCGCGTGCGTGCAGTCGGCGCGGTATTCGGCGGCGAGCCGATGCTTCGCATCGGCGAGATCGTCGGGGTAATACGGGCTGGCGTGGGCCGGCTCGTAGCCGACCTGCTCGAGTTCGGTCAGCTCGCGCACGAGGTCCGCGCGCGTGACGCCGCTGCCCGTATGCACGAACGGGTACGCGGTGCATTCCTGCGGGGTGAGGTGGGGCCCCGCGAACGCGGCGGTGCTGGCGCATGCGAGCAGCATGCAGGCGAGGGTGGTCGACAGTTTCATCCGGTAGCTCCTGGTTTCGCGGCCCGTTGCCGCACGATGTCAGCGTAGACGGCCGCGGTCGCGGGGCAGGCGACGGACGGATGAAACATTTTTCACGCGCGCTTGCCGCGATGCCGGATGAAGCTATTTTCATCTTGCGCCGCACGGCGATCGCGGCGCTTACGATAGTGGCGGGCGCGTGGTATGCGCCCGTCTCGGAGTTCATTGCGAGGGCAACCATGCGAGTACTGACGGTCGAGGACGATGCGGTGACCGCGAACGAAATCGTCGGCGAACTGACCGCACGCGGCTTCGCGGTCGACTGGATCGACAACGGCCGCGAAGGGATGATGCGCGCGATGAGCGCGTCGTACGACGCGATCACGCTCGACAGGATGCTGCCGGGCGCGGACGGTCTCGCGATCGTGACCGCGATGCGCACGGTCGGCATCGACACGCCGGTGCTGATGCTGAGCGCGCTCGGCGACGTCGACGAGCGCATTCGCGGGCTGCGCGCGGGCGGCGACGATTACCTGACGAAGCCGTTCGATTCCGGCGAACTGAGCGCGCGCATCGAAGTGCTGCTGCGCCGCCGGCAGGCATCGGGCGTGCCGCAGCAGACGCTGCTGAAAGTCGGCGCGCTCGAGCTCGACCTCATTTCGCGCCGCGCGCGCCGCGGCGCCGACGAGATCGCGCTGCTGCCGACCGAGTTCCGCGTACTCGAATTCATGATGCGCAACGCAGGCCAGACGATCACGCGCACGATGCTGTTCGAGGCCGTGTGGGGTTATCACTTCGATCCCGGCACTAACCTGATCGACGTCCACATGGGCCGGCTACGCAAGAAGATCGATCCGCCCGGCGCGAACCCGATGATCCAGACGGTGCGCGGATCGGGCTACATGCTCGCTTGACGGAGGCTCGGATGGACGCAGCCCGCGCGGCGAACTTCACGCGCCGCTGGCATACGACGACGTTTCGCTGGCTGTGCGCGTACGCGGCGATCTTCTCGGTGTCGCTGCTGCTGCTCGCGGGCGTGATCAGCGTGGCCGCGACCCACACGATGACGCGCGACACCGACGAGGTGCTCGCGTGGCAACTGATCTATTTCGATTCGATTCCCGATGCCGAGCTGCCGCTCGCGATCCATCGGCGGCTCGAGCACGAGCACATGCACACGAATTTCTACGGGCTGTTCGATGCGAGCGGGCGCCGCGTGGCGGGCGACATCACGACACCGCCCGCGCTGCGCACCGATCGCCACGGCCGTACGCTGGACCGCACGCTCGTGCTGCTCGACGGCCAATCGTCGCCGATCGCGCGCGCGATGGCCGTGCGCCGCGACAACGGGATGACGCTGGTGGTCGCGCGCGACCTGTCGCATTTCATCCAGATCCGCGACGTCGCGATTCGCGGGCTCGTGATCGGCGGCGTGATGATCCTGATCGCGGGCGTCGCGGGCGGCAGCATGCTCGGCATGCGGCAGATGCGCCGCGTCGCCGCGATCCGGCGCGTCACGCGGCAGATCGCCGAAGGCGATCTCGGCAAGCGGCTGCCAGTGGGCGGCTACGACGAACTCGATCTGCTCGCGCATCTCGTGAACCACATGCTCGACGAAGTCGAGCGGCTGATGGGCGAGGTGCGGCATACCTGCGACGGGATCGCGCACGACCTGCGCACGCCGCTCGCACGCGTGCATACGATGCTGGCGCGGCTCTCGGGCCAGCCGTTCTGCGCACACGATCCCGCGTCGGCGGCGCTGCTGGCGTCGGCGCGCGACGAGACCGACCGGCTGCTCGAACGTTTTCGCGCGATGCTGCGCATCTCCGAGATCGGCACGCTGAGCCGGCGCGGCGGTTTTGCCGCGGTCGACGTCGCGGCCTTGCTGCGCGATGTGTGCGAGCTTTACGAACCGCTGGCCGAGGCCGTCGACGTGTCGTTCGCGCTCGACGCGGCCGCGGTCGACGGCATCCATGGCGACCGCGCGTTGTTGTTCGAGGCGTTCAGCAATCTCGCGGACAACGCGATCAAGTTTACGCCGCCGGGCGGCCGTGTGCGCGTCGTGCTCCAGGCGACGCCGCACGGTCCGCTCGTCCGGTTCGAGGACACCGGGCCCGGTATCCCGCCCGCCGAGCGCAATGCAGTGCTCGAACGCTTCTATCGCGGCGAACGCACGCGTCATGTGAACGGCTCCGGGCTCGGGTTGAGCGTCGTGTCGGCGGTGATGCGCGTGCACGATTTCGCGCTGCGAATCGGCGATGCGCGGCCGGCCGGTGCGGCGATCACGGTCGAATGCTGGCCGCGCTCGCTCGCGTGACGGCGCAGGAACCCGATCGATGCGCATCCTGCTGATTGCGCCGCCGAACCCCGGCGCGTCGCGGCTCGACAAGGCGTTTCGGGAAAGCATGCACGGCGTCGAGCGCGTCGACGAATGGCGCGATGGCTGTTTTGCGGCGACGCAGGGCCGGTTCGACGCGATCGTGATCGTCGCGACCGATGCCGCCGCGCGCCCGGCGATCCTCGAAGGATTACCGCGGCTCGCCGCGTCGGCCGGCGGCGCGACGATTGCCGCGATCGTCGCCGGCGCCACGCCCGCCCGGCGCGCGCAAATGCTGAAGGCCGGCTGCGACGTATGTCTTGCCCATCCGTGTTCGTTCGTCGAACTGCACGAGCGGTTGCGCGCGCTGTGGCGCCGCGCGGGCGTCGTCGCCACGCGTGAATCGGTTCGACTCGATACGGCCACGCGCGCGCTCGAGGAGCATGGCCGGCGGCTCGCGCTCACCGCGCGGGAATTTCGCGTGGTCGAATGCCTGCTACGTGAAGCGGGGCGGCCGGTCGGCCGCGACGCCGTGCTGCGTTATGCGTGGGACGATGCCGACATCGAACCCGAGACGGTCAATGCGCTGGTCGTGCGGTTGCGGCGCAAGCTGGTTGCACACGCGTTCTCCGCCCGGATCGAAACGGTCGCGAGATTCGGTTTCCGGTTCGATACGGGCGGGTGACGGATATCGGCGCTCGGCAAGAAGGGGTTTGACGGGCCCGGTCCGGCCCGCCCGGAGGGCGTGGGGCCGCTTGACGCCGGGCGCGACGCGGGATGAAAGATGTTCAAGGGAGGAAAGAGCAGGGGACGGGGGCGGGCGCCGATTGTTACAAGACGTTAGCGCGGGCTTCCCGTTGCGATGCCGCGCATCAGTTCTTACAAACTTGAAATATGCGGGCGCGGCGCTTGCCGCTATAGTCGAATCACACATGACACAACCAGAAGAGGAATCCATGAAGACTTTGCGTGTTGCCTCGCTCCTGACCGGTATGACGGCCTTGCTCGTGTCGGGCGCAGCAATGGCGGGAGTCAATGTCGGGATCAACGTCGGCGTGCCGGCACCGGTCTACGTCGCGCCCGCGCCCGTGTATGCGCCGCCGCCTCCGCCGCCGGTCGTCTACCAGCCGGCGCCGGTCTATGCGCCGGCGCCCGTGTACGGGCCGGCGCCGGCGATCGTGATCGGCTGGCACGGCGACCGCTACTGGGACGGCCGCCGCTACTGGGGCCGCGACGAATGGTATCGCCACCATGGTCGCGGCTGGGGCGATCGCGGTCACTGGGATCACGGCCGCCACAACGGCTGGCGCTGACGGGCGGCTCGCGCATGCGTGCCGCGTGCGCGACAACTGCTCGCGAAGAAGACCGCCCGCGTCGGCGGTTTTCTTTTGGCTCGACGGATGAATGGGTAGAATCGCTCCACGTTACTACCCTCATTCGACGACAGGGCCTCTATGACGAAGGGTTCGCCCCGGGCCGCCGCCACGCGCGCCCGCTTCGGCGTGCTGCGGGCTGCCGGCCGCGTGGCCGCGGTGCTCGCGCTGCACGCGGCGCTCGCCGCGCCGGCCGCGCACGCGGCCTATGCGATTGCGCAGTACGGCGAGCCGAAGTATCCGCCGGGCTTCAAGCATTTCGACTACGTGAATCCCGACGCGCCGAAGGGCGGCACGCTCGTGCTCGCGAACCCGAACCGGCTGACGTCGTTCGACAAGTTCAATCCGTTCACGATGCGCGGCAACGCCGCGCCCGGCATCGACATGCTCTTCGAGAGCCTCACGACGGGCAGCTCCGACGAACCGGCGTCCGCATACGGGCTGTTGGCCGACGACATCGACGTCGCGCCGGACCGCCGTTCGGTCACGTTCCACCTGAATCCGCGCGCACGTTTCTCGAACGGCGATCGCGTGAGCGCCGACGACGTCAAGTTTTCGTTCGATACGCTGAAGAGCAAGCAGGCCGCGCCGCAGTTCGGCGCGTATTTCGCGGAGATCGCGAAGGCCGTGGTCGTCGATCCGGCGACCGTGCGTTTCGAGTTCCGCAGCGCGAATCGCGAGCTGCCGCTGATCGCCGGCGGCGTGCCCGTGTTCTCGCGCAAGTGGGGATTGCGCGCGGACGGCTCGCGCATCCCGTTCGACCAGCTCGCGTTCGAGCAGCCGATCGGCAGCGGCCCTTACGTGATCGAGCGCTACGACAACGGCCGCACGATCACCTACCGGCGCAACCCCGCGTACTGGGGCGCCGACCTGCCGGTGCGGGTCGGCACCCACAACTTCGAGCGGATCGTCTACAAGCTGTACGGCGACGGCGTCGCGCGGCTCGAGGCGTTCAAGGCCGGCGAATACGACGTGCTCGTCGAGTACATCGCGCGCAACTGGGCGCGGCGCGACGTCGGCAAGCGCTTCGACAGCGGCGAACTGATCAAGCGCGAATTCCGCCAGCATAACGGCGCCGGCATGCAGGGCTTCTTCATGAACCTGCGCCGGCCGCTGTTCCGCGACGTGCGCGTGCGCCAGGCGCTCGACCTCGCGTTCGACTTCGAATGGCTGAACCGCCAGCTGTTCTACAGCGCGTACACGCGCCTCAACAGTTATTTCGCCGATACCGACCTGCAGGCGACCGGTACGCCTGGCGAAGGCGAGCTGAAGCTGCTGGAGCCGCTGCGCGCGCAGCTCGATCCGGCCGTGTTCGGCCCGATGGTCACGCAGCCGGACACGAACCCGCCGGGCTCGCTGCGCGCGAACCTGCTGAAGGCGCGTGCGCTGCTCGCGCAGGCCGGCTGGACCTATCGCGACGGCGCGCTGCGCAACGCGAAGGGCGAGCCGTTCGCGTTCGAGATCCTCGACGATGCGGGCGGCGCGATGGAAGGCGTCGTGACCGCCTACCAGCGCAACCTGGCGAAGCTCGGCATCGACGTGCGGTTTCGCACGGCCGATTACGCGCTGCTGCAAAAGCGCCTCGATGCGTTCGACTACGACATGACGACGATCCGCCTGCCGGGCGTGCAGGTGCCGGGCGCCGAGCAGTACTCGCGTTACGCGAGCAAGTTCGCCGACGAGCCGGGTTCCGACAACTTCATCGGACTGAAATCGCCGGCCGTCGACGCGTTGCTGCACGCGCTCGGTGCCGCGCAGACGCGCGAGGAACTGCTCGACGCGACGCACGCGCTCGACCGCGTGCTGATGCACGGCTACTACGCGGTCCCGCAGTGGTACAGCACGACGCACCGCATCGCGTACAAGCGCACGCTCGCCTATCCGCGGACGCTGCCGCTGTACTATTCGGCCGAGGGCTGGGTCGTGTCGACCTGGTGGGCGAAGCCCGATCACTGACCCGCGCCGGCCCTTCGTCCAACCCACCACCCGATCACGAGTCGACGCCCTATGTGGAGCTACATCCTCAAACGCCTGCTGCTGATGATCCCGACGCTCGTCGGCGTGCTGACGCTCACGTTCGCGGTGATCCAGTTCGTGCCGGGCGGCCCGGTCGAGCAGGCCGTGCAGGAGTTGCGCAAGGGCGCGACGGAGCAGGGCGCGACGCCGTTCGGGATGCGTGCGCACACCGGCGTCGACGCGCAGCAGCTCGCGCAACTGAAGGCGCTGTACGGCTTCGACAAGCCGCCGCTCGAACGCTACTGGCTGATGCTGAAGCGCTTCGCGCGCTTCGATCTCGGCGACAGCTACTTCCGCCACCAGAGCGTGTGGGCGTTGGTCGTGCAGAAGCTGCCCGTGTCGATCAGCATCGGGCTGTGGACGTTCTTCCTCACGTACCTGATCTCGGTGCCGCTCGGCATCGCGAAGGCCGTGCGCAACGGTTCGCCGTTCGACGTCGCGACGAGCCTCGTCGTGCTCGTCGGGTACGCGATTCCGGGCTTCGTGCTCGGCGTGCTGCTGCTCGTGCTGTTCGGCGGCGGTTCGTTCTGGCAGCTCTTTCCGCTGCGCGGCCTCACGTCGGACAACTTCGCGCAGCTGTCGCTCGCCGGCAAGGTGCTCGACTACCTGTGGCACATCGCGCTGCCGATCACCGCGTCGGTCGTCGGCAGCTTCGCGGTCGTCACGATGCTCACGAAGAACGCGTTCCTCGACCAGATCCGCCGGCAATACGTGCTGACCGCGCGCGCGAAGGGGCTCTCCGAGCGCAGCGTGCTGTGGAAGCACGTGTTCCGCAACGCGATGCTGCCGCTAATCGTCGGCTTCCCGGCCGCGTTCATCGGCGCGTTCTTCACCGGCAGCCTGCTGATCGAGACGCTGTTCTCGCTGGACGGCCTCGGGCTGCTGTCTTACGAATCGGTCGTGCGGCGCGATTACCCGGTCGTGCTCGGCACGCTGTACCTGTTCACGCTGATCGGGCTCGCGACCAAGCTGATCTCCGATCTTTGCTATGTGTGGGTCGATCCGCGCATTCAATTCGACAACCTGGAGCGCTGACATGAAACGAGCCGTTCGCATGCCCGGCGTCATCGGGCGAGGCGCGCGATGAACCGGGCCGTCGCATCCCCCCGCATCGATGCCGCGCGCGCGCGCGTGTCGCCGTCGCCCGCGCGCCGCGTGTGGCAGCGCTTCAGGCAGCAGCGCCTCGGCTACTGGAGCTTCGTGATCTTCGTCGTGGCCTTTGCCGCGAGCCTTGCGGCGCCGCTGTGGTCGAACGACAAGCCGCTCGTCGTGCGCTACGACGGCCAGACCTATTTCCCGATGTTCCATGCGTACCCGGAGACGACCTTCGGCGGCGATTTCCCGACGCCGGCCGACTATCTCGATCCGTACGTGCGCAAGCGGCTCGAGGCGCCCGGCAACTTCGTCGTCTATCCGCCGAACCGCTATTACTACGACACGCTGAACTACTTCTCGAACGTGCCGAATCCGGCGCCGCCGTCGCGCGAGAACTGGCTCGGCACCGATGCGCAGGGCCGCGACCTGCTCGCGCGGCTCGTGTACGGGTTCCGTGTGTCGGTCGAGTTCGGGCTGATCCTGACCGTGATCGGCACGCTGCTCGGGATCGCCGCGGGCGCGGTGCAGGGCTTCTTCGGCGGGCGCATCGATATCGTCGGGCAGCGGCTGATCGAGATCTGGAGCTCGCTGCCGGAGCTGTACCTGCTGATCATCTTCGCGTCGATCTTCGAGCCGAGCTTCCTGCTGCTGATCGTGCTGCTGTCGCTGTTCGGCTGGATCGGGCTCGCCGACTACGTGCGCGCGGAATTCCTGCGCAACCGCACGCAGGACTACGTGCGCGCGGCCCGCGCGATGGGGCTGACGAACTGGCAGATCATCTGGCGCCACGTGCTGCCGAACAGTCTGACACCGGTGATCACGTTCCTGCCGTTCCGGATGAGCGGCTCGATCCTCGCGCTCACCAGCCTCGATTTCCTCGGCCTCGGCGTGCCGCCGCCGACGCCGAGCCTGGGCGAGCTGCTCGCGCAGGGCAAGGGCAATCTCGATGCGTGGTGGATCTCGCTGTCGACGTTCGGCGTGCTGGTCGCGACGCTGCTGCTGCTGACCTTCATGGGCGATGCGCTGCGCAACGCGCTCGACACGCGGATCGCCGATTCGGTGCGCGCCGCGGGAGGCCAGCGATGAGCGAGTCGACCGTATCGACGCAACACGAGCCGCTGCTGTCGCTCGAGCGTCTGCACGTCCGTTTCGGCGACACGGTCGCGGTGGACGACGTGACGCTCGCGATCGGGCGCGGCGAGCGCGTCGCGCTCGTCGGCGAGTCGGGGTCCGGCAAGAGCGTGACCGCGCTGTCGATCCTGCGGTTGCTGCGCGACGCCGAGGTCACGGGCGCGATCCGCTTCGCGGGGCAGGACCTCGCGGCCAAGAGCGAGCGCGAGATGCGCGGGCTGCGCGGCTCGGACATCGCGATGATCTTCCAGGAGCCGATGACGGCGCTCAATCCGCTGTATACGATCGGCGTGCAGATCGGCGAGACGATCGTGCTGCACGACGGCGTATCGGCCGTGGAGGCGCGCAAGCGGGCGATCGCGCTGCTCGCGCGCACCGGCATCGCGGAGCCGGACAAGCGCGTCGACAGCTACCCGCACCAGTTGTCGGGCGGCCAGCGGCAGCGCGCGATGATCGCGATGGCGCTCGCGTGCCGGCCGCGCCTGCTGCTCGCCGACGAGCCGACCACCGCGCTCGACGTGACGATCCGCGCGCAGATCGTCGATCTGCTGCTGGAACTGCAGCGCGAGGAAGCGGAAAAGCGCGGGATGGCGATCCTGCTGATCACGCACGACCTGAATCTCGTGCGGCACTTCGCGCAGCGCGTCGCGGTGATGGAGCACGGCCGGCTGGTCGAGAGCGGGCCCGTCGAGCGGATCTTCGCGGCGCCCGAGCATCCGTATACGCAGCGGCTGCTGAACAGTCGGCCGCAGCGGGCGGTCACGCCGGTGATGCCGATCGCGCCCGTCGTGCTCGACGCGCGCCACGTGAGCGTGCAGTTCGCGCGCAAGCGGCCGGGCTTCGCGGGTTGGTTCGGCACGGTGCCGGTGACGGCCGTGGCCGACGTGTCGGTGTCGGTGCGGCAGGGCGAAACGCTCGGGATCGTCGGCGAATCGGGATCGGGGAAGTCGACGCTCGCGATGGCGCTGCTCGGGCTGCAGAAGACGGCCGGCGGCGAGATCGAATTCCAGGGACGCGCGCTGTCGACCTATCGCGGCCGCGAGCAGACCGCGCTGCGCTCGAACATGCAGGTGGTCTTTCAGGATCCGTTCAGTTCGCTTTCGCCGCGTCACACGATCGAGCGGATCGTCGGCGAGGGGCTCGAGCTGCACCGCCCGGACATGACGCCCGATGCGCGCCGCGCGAAATCGCTCGCGGTGCTGCGCGAAGTCGGCCTAGACCGCACGGTGCTGCACCGTTATCCGCACGAATTCTCGGGCGGCCAGCGCCAGCGGATCGCGATCGCGCGCGCGCTGGTGCTGGAGCCGCGCATCCTGATCCTCGACGAGCCGACCTCGGCGCTCGACGTGTCGATCCAGCAGCAGGTGCTGAAGCTGCTCGCGAATTTGCAACAGAAATACAACCTCGGCTACGTCTTCATCAGCCACGACCTGGAGGTGATCGGCGCGATGGCGCACCGCGTCGCGGTGATGCAGGACGGCGCCGTCGTCGAGTCGGGGGAGGTGGCCGACGTCTTCGCGAGACCGTCACATCCTTACACACAAAAGCTGTTGAAAGCGGTCTGGAAAGCGTGATAGGCGTCCAATGGTCTGACCATCTCGATTGTATTTTTTAATTTGTTTTGACAAACGATTACGCGCTGGCTAGTATCGACCGAAATTTTCCGCCAATCAGCTGATTTTTAAGCACATTCCATCGACCAATGCAGCATCGATCCCTGACCCAGGCATGCGCGCGCACCATCGCCGGGCTATTCATCGGCGCCCTGTTCGCAGCAGCTCCCGGCGCGTTCGCCGACGAAGTCAGCAGTTTTAACCAGAATGTCACCAATTCGACTCAGATCGGGTCGGGTTCCTCCCTCCAGCAGACCAGCGCGCAGCCGTCCGGCGGCGCGAAGTCGTTCCTTGCCGGCATGGCGGGCAAGGCAGGCGACGTGGTGGTCGGCGCGCTGAACATGATCGGCGTGCGGTATCGCTGGGGCGGCAACTCGCCGGATTCGGGCCTCGACTGCAGCGGTTTCGTGCGCTACGTGTTCCAGGACACGCTCGGCATGTCGCTGCCGCGTCGCGCGGAAGAGATGAGCCGTGTCGGCGAGAAGGTGAGCATGAGCAACCTGAAGCCGGGCGATCTCGTGTTCTTCAACACGATGCGCCGCACGTTCTCGCATGTCGGCATCTACATCGGCGACAACAAGTTCGTGCATTCGCCGTCGACGGGCAGCACCGTCCGCGTCGACGATCTCGACAGCGGCTATTGGGAAAAGCGTTTCACCGGCGCGCGCCGGATCGAATCGGAATTCCCGATGAAGCCCGAAGACCTGCGTCAGCGCGTGCGCGCGACGCTCGGCGACGATTCGGCGAACGGCAGCAACTGACGTTGGCCGGTCGGTCAGGCCGGACAATAAAAAACCCTGTCACCGGAAGGCGGCAGGGTTTTTTGTTTTGAGGCCGGCGCGGACGACGGACGAGGCGGAAATCGTTCGTCGGCCACCGGCAGGCGCGTGTGCCGCGGCCTCCCGCCCATCGTGTTATGCGGCGGCAGTCACGCCACGCGCCGCCGCGAGCTTGCGCTGCAGTTCCGGCATGATGCGCGCGACCGCTTCCTCGCCCGCGAGGATCGCCGCGTTGCGCTGGTTGAAGTCGCTGCCGCCCATCGCCGCGAGGTTCGGACGAATCACGACGTCCGCATACTTGTCGAGTTCGTAGGTCTTGATCGTCTGACCCATGATCGTGAAGGTCTGCAACAGCATCTCGATCGGGTTGTTGGTCGCCGCGCCGTCGGGCCGGGCCGAGATGTCGACCGCGATCACGAAGCTCGCGCCCATCTTGCGCGCGAACGATGCGGGCACCGGGCTCACGAGGCCGCCGTCCACATATTCGCGGCTGCCGATCTTCACCGGCTCGAACACTGACGGCACGCTGCACGACGCGCGCACCGCGAGCCCCGTGTTGCCTTGCTGGAACAGGATCGGCTGGCCGCTTTGGAGGTCCGTCGCGACGATGCCGAGCGGCTTCGCCATCTTCTCGATCGGCCGGTTGTTGAGCGTCTTGTTCAGGAAATTCTGCAGCGCCACGCCTTGCAGCAGGCCGCGCGAGCGGAACGGCAACGCCCAGTCGCTGATCGACGCCTGGTCCATGTCGAGGGCGATCTTGTTGATCTGCAGCGCGTTCATGCCCGACGCGTAGAGCGCGCCGACCACCGAGCCCGCGCTTGTCCCGGCGACGATCTCGATCGGGATGCCGCGCGCCTCGAGCGCCTTCAGCACGCCGATGTGCGAGAAGCCGCGCGCGGCGCCGCCGCCGAGCGCGATGCCGATCTTCACCGGCTTCTCCTGCGGCAATGCCGTGCCGGGGCGGGACTTGTCGCCGAAGGACGTACAGGCGGCGAGGCTGGCGGACGCGCACGCGATCGTGAAGTGGCGGCGCGACAGGCGAGGGGACGACATCGAATGGTTCTCCGGCGGCTTGGCGCGGCGGGTCGTGCGGCCCGCGGCTGCGATGGTTTCCGAGGCCGCGCGGTGGGTTCCGTGCGGCCGGCGCGGCGCCGGCTGGCGGCCGCGGCGCGCACATCATAAAGCAAGCGGCGCGCTTGGCGCGATGTCCGGCGCGAGTATAATTCCGGCTTCTTTCCCGTTCCGGGCGTCGCCGGCTCCGTTGCTGTCCACGCTGCCGCCACCGTCCCGCGTCGAATCATTCATGCGCCCCAGGCGTTCGAGTTACCGTTTATGACCCGTCCTGTCCGTACCCGCTTCGCGCCGAGTCCCACCGGCTTCATCCACCTCGGCAACATCCGCTCCGCACTCTATCCGTGGGCGTTCGCCCGCAAGATGAAAGGCACGTTCGTGCTGCGCATCGAGGATACCGACGTCGAGCGCTCGTCGCAGGAAGCGGTCGATGCGATCCTCGAAGGGATGCAATGGCTCGGGCTGGATTTCGACGAAGGTCCGATCTACCAGATGCAGCGGATGGACCGCTATCGCGAAGTGCTCGCGCAGATGCTCGAGAAGGGCCTCGCGTATCCGTGCTACATGTCGGCCGAGGAACTCGACGCGCTGCGCGAACGCCAGCGCGAGGCCGGCCTGAAGCCGCGCTACGACGGTACGTGGCGTCCGGAGCCCGGCAAGGTGCTGCCGGAGCCGCCGGCCGGCGTGAAGCCGGTGCTGCGCTTTCGCAATCCGCTGACGGGCACGGTCGTGTGGGACGACGCGGTGAAGGGGCGTGTCGAGATCTCGAACGAGGAACTCGACGACCTCGTGATCGCGCGCCCGGACGGCACGCCGATCTACAACTTCTGCGTGGTGGTGGACGACATGGACATGGGCATCACGCACGTGATCCGTGGCGACGACCACGTGAACAACACGCCGCGCCAGATCAACATCCTGAAGGCGCTCGGCGGCGAGCCGCCCGTCTATGCGCACCTGCCGACCGTGCTGAACGAGCAGGGCGAGAAGATGAGCAAGCGGCATGGCGCGATGAGCGTGATGGCGTACCGCGATGCGGGCTTCCTGCCTGAAGCCGTGGTCAACTATCTCGCGCGTCTCGGCTGGTCGCACGGCGATGCGGAAATCTTCTCGCGCGAGCAGTTCGTCGAATGGTTCGATCTCGAGCATCTCGGCAAGTCGCCCGCGCAGTACGACCACAGCAAGCTGAGCTGGCTGAACGCGCACTACATCAAGGAAGCCGACAACGCACGCCTTGCGGAACTCGCGAAGCCGTTCCTCGACGCGCTCGGCATCGACGACGCGGCGATCGCGACGGGCCCGGCGCTCGATGCGGTGGTCGGCCTGATGAAGGATCGTGCGACGACGGTCAGGGAGATCGCGGAAGGCGCGACGATGTTCTACCGTGTGCCGGCGCCCGACGCGGACGCGCTCGCGCAGCACGTGACCGATGCGGTACGGCCGGCGCTGGCCGATCTCGTCGCCGCGCTGAAGGCGGCCGAGTGGACGAAGGAGGCGGTGTCCGCCGCGCTGAAGGCGACGCTCGCCGCGCACAAGCTCAAGATGCCGCAGCTCGCGATGCCGGTGCGTCTGCTGGTGGCGGGCACGACGCATACGCCGTCGATCGACGCGGTGCTCGTGCTGTTCGGTCGCGACGTCGTGGTGTCGCGCATCGAGGCCGCGCTGGCCTGAGTTCGTGCGTCATTGAAGCTGTCTGCGCGTGAGCGCGCGGCAGCTTCGCAAAAAATTTCGCACGAATCGCAAAAAGGGTATTTACAAGATCAAAGTAGGTCCATATAATCTCATTTCTGTTCTGCAAGGGGGTATAGCTCAGCTGGGAGAGCGCTTGCATGGCATGCAAGAGGTCAGCGGTTCGATCCCGCTTACCTCCACCATCAGAACAAACCGAATTGATTGGCGAAGCAGCGGTAAGTAATAAATGCTTCACAAAATGATTCAAAGCAGTTAGAATTTCGGCCTTCGCTGTTGACTGGAAGTAAATAGCGAAAGTCAGACAAATCTGAAAAGATTTTGTCCCCTTCGTCTAGAGGCCTAGGACATCACCCTTTCACGGTGAGTACAGGGGTTCGAATCCCCTAGGGGACGCCAGATTCAGCGGCGTTTCGTAGAAGTGTCGCGAGGCTTGCAGGAACGTAACCGACGTCCTGCAGGTTGGGTAAGAAAGCTGGAGCGGTAGTTCAGTCGGTTAGAATACCGGCCTGTCACGCCGGGGGTCGCGGGTTCGAGTCCCGTCCGCTCCGCCAGAACGAAGCCCGTTCAAGACGTTTTTGAGCGGGCTTTTGTATTAAGGATGTAAGCAGTACGTTGTCCCCTTCGTCTAGAGGCCTAGGACATCACCCTTTCACGGTGAGTACAGGGGTTCGAATCCCCTAGGGGACGCCAGATTCAGCGGCGTTTCATGGAAGTGTCGCAACGCGTGCAGGAACGTGACGAGATCCTGCAGGCGGTAGTGCAGAAAGCTGGAGCGGTAGTTCAGTTGGTTAGAATACCGGCCTGTCACGCCGGGGGTCGCGGGTTCGAGCCCCGTCCGCTCCGCCAGAACGAAGCCCGTTCAAAAGCGTTTTTTGAACGGGCTTTCTCGTTAAGGATGTAAGCAGTACGTTGTCCCCTTCGTCTAGAGGCCTAGGACATCACCCTTTCACGGTGAGTACAGGGGTTCGAATCCCCTAGGGGACGCCAGATTTCGGCGTCGTTCGAACAAACGACGCGCCGGCAGGAGGTAACCGACGCCTGCCAGGCAAGCAGCAAGACTGGAGCGGTAGTTCAGTCGGTTAGAATACCGGCCTGTCACGCCGGGGGTCGCGGGTTCGAGTCCCGTCCGCTCCGCCAAAAAATGAAGAAGCCCGCCTCGTGCGGGCTTTTTCATTTGCATCGTTCGCCGTGCCCGCGCGCGGGCACGTGACTGCGGAGTGGAGGAAGCCGCCTGCGCGGCTTCCGGCGGGACTCGAAGGGCTGCGCGTGCACGCGCGGCCGCGGCCTGCAGGATGTAGGCGAGTCCCGTCCGCTCCGCCAAAAAATGAAGAAGCCCGCCTCGTGCGGGCTTTTTCATTTGCACCGTCGCTTGCGCCTTCCGCTCATGCCTCACCCCGCATGCTGCATCGAGCACCGCGCCCCTACGAGAAATTCGCGATTGCATCCGTACGCGACTGCGCTATCGTGGCGGGATGCGTTTCCGACTCCTGCGCGATGCTCGATCCGACCGACCTGCGACTCCTGTATCAGCTCCGGCCCGCGGAGCCCGATGATTTTCCGTATGCCGAAGCGTTGACGCACGGCAACATGGGCGGCTACTACAAGCGCCATGGGCTCGTATGGCGCAGCGACCTGTTCTATGCGAGCTGGCGCGAATCCGAAAACTTCATCCTCGAGGCCGACGGCGAGCGCATCGGCGTGCTGCGCGTGACCGAGGAGGGCGATTCGCTGCATATCCGCGACGTGCAGATCGCGGCCGGCCATCGCGGGCAGGGCGCCGGCACCTACATGCTCGAGATGTCGCATCGCTGGGCACGTGCGCGCGGGCTGCACGAACTGCAGTTGCGCGTGTTCGTCGACAACCCTGCCGCGCGTTTGTACCTGCGCATGGGCTACCAGGTGACCGGCCCGCGGCTCGCGCAACTCGGCTCGATCCGCCACATGGTGCGGCCGGTCTGACGGCCCGGCGCGCTGGCGCGCGAGGATCAGCGCGCCGTGTCGATCGCGCCGTCGTCGTCCCGCGCGTCGTCGTCCGCGACGCGGCCTTCCGGGCCTCGATGTTCGTAGCCGCGCAGCATGAACGCACGCGGGCTTTCGCCGAATGCCCGGCGGAACATGGCCGAGAACGCGCTCTGGCTCTGGTAGCCGAGTTCGCGCGCGATATGCGACAGCGGGCGCCCCTGGTTCAGCAGCGGGATCGCCCGCGCGAGCAGCGCCTGCTGACGCCACTGCGAAAAGCTCACCCCGAGTTCCTGCTTGAAGAGTCGCGAGATCGTGCGCGTGCTCGCGCCGACCTCGCTCGCCCAGTGTTCGAGCGATTCCGCATGCGCGGGGTGCGCGAGTACGGATTCGCACAGAAGACGCAACCGTTTCTCGTCGGGCATCGGCACCGCGAGCGGCAACGGTTCGGCATGACTCAGTTCGTCGAGCACGAGCCCGCACAGCAGGTGCTCGCGCGCGGTGCTCAGCTCGCGCGCGTCGAGTGCGACGATCAGTTCGCGCAGCAGCCCCGTCACCTCGACGACGCGGCACGCATCGAGGCCGCCCGGCACGATCGATTCGTCGATGTACAGCGTGCGCAAGTAGGCCTCTTCGACGATCGTGACTTCGTGCGTCACGTGCGGCGGCACCCAGATCGCGCGGGACGGCGGCACCATCCAGGTCGTGCCGGTCGTCGCCACGCGCAGCACGCCGCGCGATGCGTATGCGAGTTGCGCCCACGCATGCGTGTGCAGCGGAATGCGGTGGCCGGCATCGACCTGCCGTGCGCGCACGCGCATCGGATGAACGGCGGTCGGCGCGAATTCCGGCGGGATGTCGATGACGTCGTACGGGTTCGATACGTCGGCTGGAGCGGGCGGATTCATGAACGGTTCGGGCGGCGCGGCGGCGATGCCGTCATTTTAGAAGGCGCAGCGCGTGCGCATGCGGCGGTTTGTCGGGTCATCATGCCGGGTTCAAATGAACTTTGTGTGGGCATCGGCGAATCCGGAGCGGCGCCGCAGCCGCGCGCGCCGACCGTTCGAACCATCGGGCCGGTATCGCGGTCTATCGATGCGTGCGCCAGATCGCGCCCATCGTGCACCGATCGCACGCAAACACGGCAACACACGAATTGAAGAGGAGAACCACGATGCGCCACGTATTCGTCTATGGCACCTTGAGAGCCGGACAGGCCAACGACATCGGCCATGCGGCCGCCCGCCACGGCATCGCCGCGCCGACGCTGCTGGGCGCGGCCGCGCTGCCGGGTGAGCTGTACGATTTCGGCACGTATCCGGGCATGATTGCCGGGACGGCCGGCAAGTCGCTGGTGTGGGGCGACGTCTACGAGGTCGACGAGCGGCTCGTCCCGGTGCTCGACGAGATCGAGCGCGTCTATCCGGGCGTCGACTCGCTGTTCAAGCCGCAGGAGGTAACGGTCGAGCTCGGCGGCCGGCAGTATGCCTGCCTGTATTATCCGGTCGCCGCGCACGCGGCAGCCGGGCGCCCGCGTATTACGTCGGGCGACTGGGTCCAGCACCGGCGCGAGCAGGAAGCCGCCGCCTGAGCGTGCCTGCCGGCGGCGGCTGGCATCGCCGGAAAAAGGAAGCGCCCCGCGGGGCGCTTCTTTCATGCCGTCCTCCATGCGGCCGGCGGTGCGGCGTGGGGCCGGCCGCCGATCGCAACGGACGTGCCGTCAGATTTCCTCGTACAGCGGCAGCGTCAGGAATTCGGTGAAGCCTTCCGACGTCGACATCTGCTCGAAGATCGCCGCGGCGCGTTCGTACGGCTGCGTGTTACCGCCGACCGCGCGCTTCACGTTGTCGAGCTCGATCTTCGCGAATCCGCGCACGAGCTCGGCCGTGACCTTGCGGCCGTCGTCGAGCACGCCCTTCGGCGAGCGGATCCATTGCCACACCTGCGAGCGGGAAATCTCGGCCGTCGCCGCGTCTTCCATCAGGTTGTGGATCGGCACGCAGCCGTTGCCGTCGAGCCACGCGCCGAGGTAGTGGATCCCGACGTTGATGTTGTTGCGCAGGCCGGCTTCGGTGATCGGCGCTTCCGGCTGGAAGTCGAGCAGGTTCTTCGCTTCGACCTGCACGTCGTCGCGCTGCTTCGCGATCTGGTTCGGCTTGTCGCCGAGCACCTTGACGAATTCCTCCATCGCGATCGGCACGAGGCCCGGGTGCGCGACCCAGCCGCCGTCGTAGCCGTCGGTCGCGTCGCGCTGCTTGTCCGAGCGCACGCCGCCCATCGCCTTGTCGTTCGCTTCCGGATCGTTCTTGATCGGAATCAGCGCGCTCATCCCGCCGATCGCCGGCGCGTTGCGCTTGTGGCAGGTCTTCAGCAGCAGCAGCGCGTATGCACGCATGAACGGCACCGTCATCGTGATCTTCGAACGGTCGGCCAGGCAGAAGTCGCGGTCGTTCTTGAACTTCTTGATCGCCGAGAAGATGTAGTCCCAGCGGCCGGCGTTCAGGCCCGAGCTGTGCTCGCGCAGCTCGTACAGGATCTCGTCCATCTCGAACGCGGCGAGGATCGTCTCGATCAGCACCGTCGCGCGGATCGTGCCGCGCGGCACGCCGACCGCTTCCTGCGCGGCGACGAAGATGTCGTTCCACAGGCGCGCCTCGAGATGGCTTTCCATCTTCGGCAGGTAGAAGTACGGGCCCGAGCCGCGCGCGAGCAATTCCTTCGCGTTGTGGAACAGGAACAGCGCGAAATCGAAGATGCCGCCGGACACGCGCTGGCCGTCGACCGTCACGTGCTTCTCGTCGAGGTGCCAGCCGCGCGGGCGCACGATCAGCGTCGCGACCTTGTCGTTCAGCTTGTACGACTTGCCGTTCTGTTCGAGCGAGATCGTGCGGCGCACCGCGTCCTTCAGGTTGATCTGGCCGTCGATCTGGTTCGTCCAGCTCGGCGCGTTCGAATCCTCGAAGTCCGTCATGTACGAATCGGCGCCCGAGTTCAGCGCGTTGATGATCATCTTGCGCTCGACGGGGCCCGTGATCTCGACGCGGCGGCATTGCAGGTCGGCCGGCAGCGGCGCGACCTTCCAGTCGCCTTCGCGGATCGCCTTCGTCTCGGCGAGGAAATCAGGGCGTTCGCCCGCGTCGAGGCGCTTCGTGCGCTCGATGCGGGCCTGCAGCAGCGCCTGGCGGCGCGATTCGAACGCGCGGTGCAGCGCCGCGACGAGTGCCAGCGCGTCGGGCGTCAGGATCGCTTCGTAACCCGGCTTGATTTCGCCGGTGATCGTCATGCCTTGCGGCAGCGTGATCGGGGTGCTCATGAGTCTCATCTCCTTGGTCGGTCAGTTGCGGTTTCGGTGAAGGGGGAAGGCGGCATCCGCGAGCGTCATGCACCCGGGCCGGGGCGCGTGCGGTTCGCGGGTCTGCCGGACGGAGCCGGGGCGGGTGTGGCGAGGAAGGCGAGCAGGTCGGCCATGCCGGTGCCGGCGCCGTCGGGCGGCGCGCCGAGTTCCTCGGCGGGCGCGCCCGTGCGATTGAGCCAGAACGTCGTGTAGCCGAACCAGGTCGCGCCGGCGACGTCCCACGCGTTCGACGACACGAACACGATGTCGCGCGGATTCGCTCCGAACGCGGCGGTGCCGAGCGCATAGGCGGCCGGACTCGGCTTGTACGCGCGCACGGCGTCGGCCGACAGCACGCGATCGAACAGGCCGGACATGCCCGCGCTCTTGATCGCGATGTCGAGCATCTGCGGGGTGCCGTTCGACAGGATCGCGAGCGGCCGGCGCGGGTCGAGCGCGCGCAGCTTGCGCAGCGCGGGCACCGTGTCGGGATAGGTGGACAGGCACGCGTATTCGTCCATCAACCGCTTCTCGGCCGCGCCGTTCAGCGCGAGCCCGAGCCGGCGCGCGGCGAACCGCAGCGCATCGAGCGTGATGTCCCGGAACGGGCGGTAGTGCGCGCCGGCCGGATCGGCGAGCGTGCGCAGCTGCGAGTATTCGATCTGCTTGCGTCGCCACAGCTGCGACAACCGTTCCCCGTGTCCGGGGAACATCTGCTCTGCCGCGGCCAGCACGGCACGCACGTCGAACAACGTGCCGAATGCGTCGAAGAGAATGGCGTCGGGAGAGGAGAGTGTCGTTGTGGCCGACATAGCCTTGCGCTCCAGTTTCAGAGGTCGGGTCGATTGTATTCGTGATAGAAGATGCTAAAAAATACGCTAAACATCACTTGATCTTTTACTTTCATATACCTAATCTGAGCGGCTCAAGCTATTTGAAGGGCGGCGATGCCGTCCTCTCGCGAGCGTCATGGACCGGTTCAAACAGATCGAAACGTTCGCCGCGGTCGCGGCAAAAGGCAGCCTGTCGGCGGCCGCGCATGCGGAAGGGGTCGCGCCGGCGATCATCGGCCGCCGCCTCGACGCGCTCGAGGAGCGGCTCGGCGTCAAGCTCCTGGTGCGCACGACGCGCAAGCTCACGCTGACGTTCGAGGGTTCGGCGTTCCTCGAGGATTGCCAGCGCATCATCAACGACATGCAGAACGCGGAAGCGAGCGTGTCCGCCGGCGGCGTGAAGGCCAGCGGCCACCTGCGCATTTCCGCGCCAGCCGGCTTCGGCCGCCGGCACGTCGCGCCGCTCGTGCCCGAATTCAGCGTCGGGCACCCGGACGTGTCGGTCACGCTCGACCTGTCCGACCGGATGGTCGATCTCGTCAACGAAGGATTCGATTGCGCGGTGCGGCTCGGCGAGCTGCCCGACTCGTCGCTGGTATCGCTGAAGCTCGGCGAGAATCGCCGCGTGTGCGTCGCGTCTCCCGCATATCTCGAGCGGCGCGGCATGCCGGTCACACTCGCGGAACTGGCGCGGCACAACTGCCTCGCGCTCGCGGCGAACGCGAACCAGCAGCGCGGCTGGACGTTCCAGGAGGACGGCAAGGTCGTGTCGATCCGCGTGAACGGCACGATGGAATGCTCGGACGGCGCGGTGCTGCACGAGTGGTGCCTCGCCGGCCATGGCCTGGCGTGGCGCTCGTGGTGGGAAGTCGGCGAGGACATCGCGGCCGGCCGGCTCGTCAGCGTGCTCGACGCGTTCGCCGCGCCGCCGATCGGCATCCATGCGGTGTTTCCGCAGCGCCGCCATCTGCCGTTGCGCGTGCGCCTGTTTCTCGATTACCTGAAGCATACGTACGAGCGGCCCGGCTATTGGGGCGGGTAGGCGACACGCGCCCGCGTGTTTCCGATATGAGGGCGAACCCGCTGGCGGCGCGGCGTGCGCGGTTTCGCGCACTACAATCGTAAGAGGCATGCGCGCCGTGTCGCGGCCGGCTCGGCCGGCGCCGCGGCGTGTGGCGTGCAATCGACGAAGGAGGGCGCGATGTTCCGGCACATCCTCGTTCCAACCGACGGTTCCGAACTGTCGCAAAAGGCGATCGACGGTGCGATCGACCTGGCTCGTGCGGTCGGCGCGCGCGTGACGGCCTACGCGTGCCTGCCGCAATACCCGTACTCGCCGTTTTCCGAAGTGATCATCGAGCCGCCCGCGGATTTCCGCGCGCGCAGCGAGCGCGAGGCGCGTGCGCATCTCGACGAGGTGGAAGCGGCCGCGCAGGCGGCCGGGGTCGCGTGCGACACGTGGACGAGCGTGCATCCGTCGCCGTATCTCGGCATCATCGAGGCGGCCGAACGCGGCGGGTGCGACGTGATCTTCATGGCGTCCCACGGACGCCGCGGGCTCGGCAGCCTGCTGATCGGCAGCGAGACGCAGCGCGTGCTGACCCATACGAAAATTCCGGTGATCGTCTATCGGTAGGGCAGCGCCGGCCGTGGCCGGGCGGCTGCACCGCGGAAAAAGGGCGCGCCGGACCAAGCCGGCGCGCATCGTTGCTGGCGGCCCGCAGGCCGCGCGGCCGGTCGCGCGATGGGACTCGCGCGCCTGCCGTCTCCTCCCTGATTGTTGTTCCGGTGGCCGACGCCGCGGCGTCGCGAGACGCGGCGGGCATCGGCGTAGCGCCTGCGCGCGTTATGCGACCTTCTTGCCGTCGAAGAACTGTTCGTCCTCGGTCGACCCGTGCAGCGCGGTCGTCGACGCTTCCCGTTCGACCGTCTGCGTGACCGCGTCGAAGTAGCCCGTACCGACCTCGCGCTGATGCTTGACGGCCGTGAAGCCCTTGTCGGCGGCCGCGAACTCGGCCTGCTGCAGTTCGACGAACGCGCTCATCTGCGTGCGGGCATAGCCGTGCGCGAGGTTGAACATCGAGTAGTTCAGCGCATGGAAGCCGGCCAGCGTGATGAACTGGAACTTGTAGCCCATCGCGCCGAGCTCCTTCTGGAACTTCGCGATCGTCGCGTCGTCGAGGTTCTTCTTCCAGTTGAACGACGGCGAGCAGTTGTACGACAGCAGCTTGCCCGGAAACTGCTTGTGGATCGCTTCCGCGAACTTCTTCGCGTACTCGAGATCCGGCTTGCCCGTTTCGCACCAGATCAGGTCCGCGTACGGCGCATACGCGAGGCCGCGCGAGACCGCCTGCTCGAGGCCCGGCTTCGTGCGGAAGAAGCCTTCCACCGTGCGCTCGCCCGTCAGGAACGGCTTGTCGTTGTCGTCGACGTCGGACGTGATCAGATCGGCCGCTTCCGCGTCGGTGCGGGCGATCAGCACGGTCGGCGTGCCCATCACGTCGGCCGCGAGACGCGCGGCCGACAGCTTCGCGACGGCTTCGCGCGTCGGCACGAGCACCTTGCCGCCCATGTGGCCGCACTTCTTCACCGACGCGAGCTGGTCCTCGAAGTGAACGCCCGATGCGCCTGCCTCGATCATCGCCTTCATCAGCTCGAACGCGTTGAGCACGCCGCCGAAACCGGCTTCCGCATCGGCGACGATCGGCGCGAAGAAGTCGACGTAGCCTTCGTCGCCCGGGTTCTTGCCTTCCGACCACTGGATCTGGTCGGCGCGCGTCAGCGTGTTGTTGATGCGCTTCACGACGAGCGGCACCGAGTTCGCCGGATACAGCGACTGGTCCGGGTACATTTCGCCCGCGACGTTGGCGTCGCCGGCCACTTGCCAGCCGGACAGGTAGATGGCCTTCAGGCCGGCCTTCACCTGCTGCATGGCCTGGTTGCCGGTCAGCGCGCCGAGTGCGTTGACGAACGGCTCGTTGTTGACGAGGCTCCACAGTTTTTCCGCACCGCGCTTGGCCAGCGTGTGTTCGATCGGGACCGAGCCGCGCAGGCGGACCACGTCCTCAGCCAAGTAGCTGCGCTTGATGCCCTTCCAGCGCGGATCGGTTTCCCATTGCTGTTGCAGTTCCTGTGCCTGTTGCTGACGCGACATGATGAGCTCCTTGATGCGATGTATGCCTGCCGAATCTGACGGGGATGCTGTTCGCGAAGCGGGGAAGCAGTGCGTTCCGTTTCGCGAGGTCTTGTATAAGAGTCTAGGCAAATCGACGGGAGTGAAACAGGGGCCGCTTCGTGAGGTGCGTAATTTTTTAATTGTTTTGAATCAATAGCTTGCGCGCGTAGTTTCGAGATAAGAAATGCATTTTCCTATCCTGCAATCGCGTGGGTTGTGCCGTGCAGCATGATTTTTTACGACACAAAAATTTTTTCCGTATTGTGAAATATGCGGAAGGGGCGAAAAAAAACCGGCGCGGATGCGCCGGTCGGCTGGGATGGGCGGGTTGCCGATCCGCTGGGCGGCCGACGGCCGCCCGTGTGTGCTTACGATGCCGAATTGCTGCGGCGCGGGCCGCCGCTGCGCTGGCCGTCGCGACGCGGGCCGCCGTCGCGGCTGCCGCCGGGCTTGCCGCTCCAGCCGCCGCCATTGCCGCCGCCGTAGCTGCGGCCGTTGCCGCTGCCGCCATAACCGCCGCCCGGCTTGCCGCCGAAACGGCGACCGCCGTTACCGCCGCCCGGACGGCCGCGGCCGCCGGTGCCGCCGTTACGGGGGGGCGCCTTGCGCGGCTCGAAGCCTTCGATCACGTTGACCGGCAGCGGCGAGCGCACGAAGCGCTCGATGCGCTTGAGCGCGCCTTGCTCGGCGTGATGCACGAGGCTCACCGCGATACCCGAACGGCCCGCGCGGCCGGTACGGCCGATACGGTGCACGTAATCTTCCGCGAACTTCGGCAGGTCGTAGTTGAACACGTGCGTGATGCCCGGGATGTCGATGCCGCGTGCCGCGACGTCGGTGGCCACCAGCACGCGCACGCGGCGCTCGCGCAGCGCACGGATCGTGCGGTTGCGCGCGCCCTGCGGCAGGTCGCCGTGCAGCGCGGCCGATTCGAAGCCTGCGTCGGCGAGACGGCCGGCGAGCTGGTCGGCGTCGATCTTGGTCGCCGTGAAGATGATCGCCTGGTCGAGCGCGTCGTCGCGCAGCAGGTGATCGAGCAGGCGATCCTTGTGATCGCGGTCGTCGACGTAGTGGACGGTCTGCGCGATGTTCGCGCGCGATTCGAGGCGCTGCTGGATCTCGATGCGTTCCGGATCCTTCAGCAGGCGGCTCGTCAGCGAACCGATCTTGCCGTCGAGCGTGGCCGAGAACAGCATCGTCTGGCGCGATTCCGGCGTGGCGGCGACGATCGTTTCGATGTCTTCGATGAAGCCCATGTCGAGCATGCGGTCGGCTTCGTCGAGCACCAGCATCTTCAGTTCCGACAGGTCGATGCGGCCGCGCTCGAGGTGGTCGAGCAGGCGGCCCGGCGTGGCAACCAGGATTTCCGGGTTCTTCGCGAGCAGCATCAGCTGCTGGCCATAGGCGACGCCGCCGAGGATGCTGACCGTGCGCAGGCGCTTCAGGTGCTTGCCGTACGTCGACGCGGCCGTCGTGACCTGCATCGCGAGTTCGCGGGTCGGCGTCAGCACGAGCAGGCCCGGGCGCGCGACGGGTTGCGGGCGGCGCGCGCGGCGATCGCCCTGGTTCGGTTCACGCGGGGCGCGCGGTTGCTGCGCCTGCGTCTTCTGGAGCTGCGCGAAACGTTCGATCGCGGGCAGCATGAATGCGGCCGTCTTGCCCGAACCGGTCGGGCTCGACACCAGCAGGTCGCGGCCGGCGATGCCGGCCGGAATCGCGCGCTGCTGGACCGGCGTCGGCTTCACGTAGCCGGCGGCCTGCAGCGCGGAGATGATCTCCGGCGACAGCCCGAGCGACGCGAAGCTCGGCTCGTCCGACGCCGGTTCGACCGCGGCCGGTGCGGCGGCGTCGTCGAGACCGAGCGCCTGGTCGGCGATCGCGTTGAGCGGGCTGGTGTTGATGCTCGAAGTCATAACAATCCTTGAAACACAGTGGGTGAAACGTCGGCGCCAATCGCGCATACCCAAGTCGTCGGATTCAGCGAGCAAATCGGGAAACGGGTGCAATCCGCCGAACCGTCGGCGGATGAGGCATTAGAAGCTGTTTTGGGTGCGGCGCGCTTCAGGAGCGGGGCCGCCAGCCTAGTTGACGACCGCAAGGGTCGAAGCAGGAGGGGACAGGTTCTAAACCGGATTGGAGCTTAACGCTACGAGGCGTCGGGCCGGAACGGCTTGCGAGCCGAGCGCGGGAGATGACGCAGGCAGCATTATAAAGAAATTTGCTGCGCTGCGCCACTGATTTGATTGCCTATTGCGATGACCGTGATTCGGTCAGGACGCCGTGCCGTTTTTCAGCGATTCGACGAGTTCGACGTACTGCTGCTTCGCCGCATCCTGCGACGTGCCCTTCAGGGCTTCCCAGGCATCGTACTTGTATTTGCCGACGATGTCGGTGAAGCCGGGCTTGTCGCCGTGCGCATCGCCGTCGGTCGCCTGCTTGAAGAGCGCATACAGGCGCAGCAGGGTCAGGTTGCCCGGCCGTTCGGTCAGTTGCTTGACGTCGATCTGGGCCTGGTCGAATTGCGCGGTGAGGTCGCTCATCGGGTGTCTCCGTAAGGGTTTCAGGTCGGCCGATCTTAACAAGCGGACCGCCGCGCGGGGTCGAGCGATCCTTCCAAACCGCGGACGACGCCGCACGCGCGACAGATCGGGCCCGATCGCCCGTGGGAGCGGGGCGGCGCATTACAATGTCGCCCATGACGCAAACAGTGCTCCTCGCCATCGATACGTCGACCGAATACTGCTCGGTCGCGTTGCTGCGCTCGGCCCACGCCGATGACGCCGTTTCCCCCCCGCAAACCTGGGTCCGTCACGAGCTGACGGGCGCCGTGTCGAGCACGCGCGTGCTGCCGGCGATCCAGGAACTCTTCGCCGAATCCGGGCTGACGCTCGCCGACTGCGACGCGATCGCGTTCGGCGCGGGCCCGGGCTCGTTCACGGGCCTGCGGACCGCGACGGGCATTGCCCAGGGCCTCGCGTTCGGCGCCGGGCTGCCGGTCGTGCCGATCGGCACGCTGCTCGCGTGCGCCGAACATGCGCGGCTGCGTACGCCCGGTACGACCCGCGTGCTCGCCGCGCTCGACGCGCGGATGGACGAAGCCTACTGGGCGGATTTCGAATGGGACGCCGCCGCCGGCGACTGGCGCACGCGGCATCCGGCGTCGCTCGACGCACCAGGCGCCGTCGGCGTGCCCGACGCGCCGTTCACGCTCGCCGGCAATGCGGCCGCAGCGTTCGGCGCGCAATTGCCGGCCGCCGCGCGGGCGGCCTCGATCGACGGCGATGCGTTGCCGCATGCGCTGGCGGTCGCGCATGCCGCGCTGCGCGCGTTTCGCGCCGGGCGTGCGGTGCCGGCCGACCACGCCGCGCCCGAGTACGTGCGCGACAAGGTCGCGCAGACGACGGCCGAGCGCGTCGCGGCACGAGCGGCACAGACGGGCGGGGCGAAGGGATGACGGGCGTCCTGCTGAGCGACCGCTATCTGGCGCCGATGACGGACGCCGATCTCGACGAGGTCGTCGCGATCGAGCACGTCGCGTACGAATTTCCGTGGAGCCGCGGCAACTTCGAGGATTCGTTGCGCAACGGCTATCTGGGCGTGTGCCTGCGGCACGTGACGGGGTCGCTCGTCGGCTATTGCGTGCTGATGCCCGTGATCGACGAGATGCATTTGCTGAACCTGTGCGTCGCGCCGGCCGCGCAGCACGCGGGCGCGGGCCTCGCGCTGCTGCGCGAGGCGGTGCGCATTTCGCGCGCGGAGGGGCTCGACGGCGTGCTGCTCGAAGTGCGGCCGACCAATTCGCGCGCGATTCATCTGTACGAACGCTTCGGCTTCGTGACGATCGGCCGGCGCAAGAATTACTATCCGGCGAAGCATCGCAGCCGGGAGGACGCGATCGTGATGCGTCTGACGCTGAACAAGGACGAGGGGGACACGCATGGCGTGGGCTGAAGCGGCGCTCGAGGAACTGGGTCTCGCGCAAATCTGGGTGCGGCGCGGGCAGCGCGCGGACGAAGGCGCGGCCGCCGACGCGCCGGCCGTCGTACAGGCCGCGACGGCCGACGATGGTCACGCCGTCGCGGCCGAGCGGCCGGTGCGCGCCGCGCGGGCGCCGGTGCGGGACGATGCGCCCGCGGCCGTCGCGCATGGCGCGGCCGGCGGTGTGCCGGCTCGCGAGTCGCCGGCGGCGCACGGCGTCGTCGATCGCGATCGCCCGCCCGCGCAGGCCGCATCGACCGCATCGGCGGCATCGCCCGATACGATGCCGCCGAAGGGTGACGCGCCGCCGGCAGGTGACGACGATTTCGCGTGGTTCGACGCGGCACCGCCGGGCGAATCCGTGCCCGTGCCGGCCGTCGAATCGCGCCCCGCCGGCATGCCGGTCGCCGCGCTCGACTGGGATGCGCTGGCCGAGCGCGTGGCCGGCTGCACGCTGTGCCGCCTCTGCGAGAAGCGGACCAACACCGTATTCGGCGTCGGCGACCGCGAAGCGGACTGGATGCTGATCGGCGAAGCGCCGGGCGAGAACGAGGACAAGCAGGGCGAGCCGTTCGTCGGCCAGGCCGGCAAGCTGCTCGACAACATGCTGCAGTCGCTGTCGCTCAAGCGCGGCGACAACGTCTACATCGCGAACGTGATCAAGTGCCGGCCGCCCGGCAACCGCAATCCGGAGCCGGACGAGGTCGCGCGCTGCGAGCCGTATCTGCAGCGCCAGGTCGCGCTCGTGAAGCCGAAGCTGATCGTCGCGCTCGGCCGTTTCGCGGCGCAGACGCTGCTGAAGACGGACGCGAGCATCGCGTCGCTGCGCGGCCGCGTGCATGCGTACGAGGGCGTGCCGGTGATCGTCACGTACCACCCGGCCTACCTGTTGCGCAGCCTGCAGGACAAGGCGAAGGCGTGGGCCGACCTGTGCCTCGCGCGCGACACGTTCCGGCGTGCGCAAGGCGCCGACGCGAACGGTCCGACCGGGCCATGACGACCGGCGCGGCGTACGCGTTCGTCGATACGCTGCATGACGTCGCGGTGCGCGATCTGGGCTGGCTGCTGGCCAGCCCGAGCCTGCTCACCGCGGTACCGGGCGCGTCGCTCGCGCGCCCGTGGCCGGATGCGGCGGGCCAAGCGGCCGTCGAAGCCTGGCTTGCCGCGCTCGATGCGCACCCCGGGCCGCTGCATCGCGCGCTCGACGGGTTCCGGCCCACGCGGCTCGGCCGCTACGCCGAATGCCTGCTCGAATACTTTCTGACGCACGGGCCGGCGCTGCGGCTCGTCGCGGCCAATCTGCCGCTGCGCAGCAATGGCCGCACGCTCGGTGAAGTCGATTTTCTGGTCGATGCGCCGGACGGCCGGCGCCTGCACTGGGAACTCGCGGTGAAGTGCTATCTGTGCGCGCCGGTGCGCGGCGGCGCGGCGCTCGCCGACTTCGTCGGCCCCAATCTCGTCGACCGCTTCGACCGCAAGCGCAGCCGGCTGCTCGACCATCAGTTGCGGCTCGGCCAGCACGACGCTTTTGCCCGGCTCGGCTACGGCGCGCCGTCCGACGCGCAGATGTTCATCAAGGGCTGGCTGTTCCATCCGCACGGCGCGCCGGTGTTGCCAGTATCCGCCGAAATCGCGCCGGATCACCCGCGCGGTTTCTGGCTCACGCACGCGCAGTGGCCGGCGTGGGCGGCCGCGCAGCGTGACGGCGCCGCATGGAGCGTGTTGCCGCGACTGGCGTGGCTGGCGCCGCGGCGTGCCGTCGCCGGCGCCGGTTTCGAGCCCGAGCCGCTGGCGAGCGCACCGGAGTTGCCGGCCGTGCTGGCGGCGCGCGGAGCGCCCGACCTGATCGCGATCCACGAAAGGACCGGCGACGGCACGTGGCGCGAGACGGCGCGCGGTTTCGTCGTGCCCGACGACTGGCCGGCGCGCGCGCAGGCGTTCGCCGCACAGGATCGCTGACGCCGCGCGAGCGGCCGCTCACCACCAGCGATGAAAATGGTGGACCGGGCCGACGCCGTGGCCGACGTCGAGGTGGGCGCTCGCGACGATTGCGCCGGTCAGGTAGGTTTTGGCCTCGCGTACCGCGCTTTCGAGGTCGGGCTGCTGCGGCAGCAGCGCCGCGATCGCCGACGACAGCGTGCAGCCGGTGCCGTGCGTGTTGCTGACCGGCACGCGCGTGCCGTCGAGCCGCACGGTGCGCGTCGTTTCGACGAGCCAGTCGGGACTCGCGGACGCGTCGGGCAGGTGGCCGCCCTTCATCAGTACGGCGCGTGCGCCCGTCTGCAGCAAGGCCCGGCCTTGCCGGACCATGTCGTCTTCGGTGGTGGCGGGTGCGTCGTTGAGCAGCGCGGCTGCCTCGGGCAGGTTCGGCGTGACGACCGTCGCAAGCGGCAGCAGCGTGTCGCGTAGCGCGTCGACGGCATCGGGCGCGAGCAGCGCGTGCGCGCTCTTCGAGATCATCACCGTGTCGAGCACGACGAAGCGCGGCGCGTAACGGCGCAGCGCGTCGGCCACCGCCTGCACGATCGCCGCGTTCGCGAGCATCCCGATCTTGACCGCATCGATGCGGATGTCGCCGAACACCGCGTCGAGCTGCGCGGTCACGAAGGCGGCGTCCGGCGCATGCACGCCCGTCACGCCGCGCGTGTTCTGCGCGGTCAGCGCGGTGATCACGCTCGCGCCATACGCGCGGAGCGCGGAAAACGTCTTCAGGTCGGCCTGGATGCCCGCGCCGCCGCCCGAATCGGAGCCGGCGATCGTCAGGATGTTGGGTATCGGGTGCGTCATGAGGGCAATGCGCCGGTTCGAGGCCCGGCGCCGGCGGACGAAAACCGAAAGTGTAGCGTCAGTGCCGCGATTCGCCGATCAGCGCGACCGAGTCGAACTGACGCTGGTTCGCCTGATGGCGGCGCATCACGAGCCACATCGTCAGGCAGACGAACGTGCCGAACAGCACGATCACGACGCCGACCGGCACGTCGAGCCACACGAGCACCGCATACAGGCACAGCATCACGAGCACCGACAGGTTCTCGTTGAAGTTCTGCACCGCGATCGAATGGCCGGCCGACAGCAACACGTGGCCGCGATGCTGCAGCAGCGCGTTCATCGGCACGACGAAGTAGCCGGACAGCGCGCCGACGCCGATCAGGAAGATGTAGGCGACGATCAGGTAGAACGGCAGGCGCAGATGGCCGACATGCACGGCCCAGTGCGACGGGAACAGGTCGCGCGTGTAGAACGCCATCAGCATCACCGCGATGCCCATGATGATGCCGACGGGCAGCACGGTCAGCGACTTCTTCAGCGGGATCCGGGCGGCGGCGGCGATCGCGCCGGCCGCGACGCCGACCGCGACCACGGCCTGCAGGATCGCGCCTTCGGACAGCGACATGTTGAGCGACACCTCGGCCCACTTCAGCACGATGAACTGCAGCGTCGCGCCCGCGCCCCAGAACAGCGTCGTGACCGCGAGCGAGATCTGGCCGAGCTTGTCGCGCCAGAGCACCATGAAGCAGTCGGCGAAATCGGTGAGCAGCTTGACCGGGCCGCGCTCCTGCTTCGGATAGCGGGCGCCCGTGTCGGGAATGCGCAGGTTGAACAGTGCGGCGACCACGTAGATCGCCATGATGATCGCCATCGCCGCTTCGGCGGGCGTGCCGATCCAGGCGGGCGTGTGCGCGATCACGTGCGACGCGATGTGCGGGCTGATCAGCGCGCCGCCGAGCACGGTGCCGAGGATGATCGAGCTGACGGTCGTGCCTTCGATCCAGCCGTTCGCGGCGACCAGCCGGTCGGCCGGCAGCAGCTCGGTGAGAATGCCGTACTTGGCCGGCGAGTAGGCTGCCGCGCCGAAGCCGACGATCCCGTACGCGATCAGCGGGTGGGCGCCGAACAGCATGATCAGGCAGCCGATCACCTTGATCGAGTTCGTGATGAACATCACGCGGCCCTTCGGACGTGAATCCGCGAACGCACCGACATACGCCGCCAACACCACATACGACAACACGAAGAACAGCTTCAGCAGCGGTGTCATCCAGTTGGGGGCGTGGAGATCTTTCAGCAGGGCGATGGCGGCGATGAGGAGCGCATTGTCGGCCAGCGACGAAAAAAACTGCGCGGCCATGATGGTGTAAAAACCTTTTTTCATCTGATGCGATGCTTTCGTCGCTGCGGCAGGGCCGCGTAGGCCGCCTGGTATGCGATCGGCTTATTCCGTTCGAAATGGGTTGTGCGCACGGCTTTATAACATGAAAATACGCGAATTCGGACTAGCAAGATTCCCCGATCGTTCCGCAAATTGTCGGCTTCGGTGCTCAAAAGGCGCGGTAAGCTGATGATTCGCAAGCGTCTTTACGTAAATTTCCCATGCCGCGCCCGATCTCCGCCACCATCCACACCGCCGCTCTCGCGAACAATCTCTCCGTCGTCCGCCGCTTTGCCGGCCCGTCCAAGGTCTGGGCGGTCGTCAAGGCCAACGCGTACGGCCACGGTCTCGCCCGCGTGTTTCCGGGCCTGCGCGGCACCGACGGTTTCGGCCTGCTCGACCTCGACGAGGCCGTGAAGCTGCGCGAGCTCGGCTGGGCCGGCCCGATCCTGTTGCTCGAAGGCTTCTTCCGCTCGACCGACATCGACGTGATCGACCGCTACAGCCTAACCACGACGGTCCACAACGACGAGCAGATGCGGATGCTGGAAACGGCGCGGCTGTCGAAGCCCGTCAACGTGCAGCTCAAGATGAACAGCGGGATGAACCGGCTCGGTTACGTGCCGGAGAAATACCGCGCCGCTTGGGAGCGCGCCCGCGCGTGCCCCGGCATCGGCCAGATCACGTTGATGACCCATTTTTCGGACGCGGACAACGAGCGCGGCGTCGCCGAGCAGCTCGCGACGTTCGAGCGCGGCGCGGAAAACATCGCCGGCGCGCGCAGTCTCGCGAATTCGGCGGCCGTGCTGTGGCATCCGGATACGCACTTCGACTGGGTGCGGCCGGGGATCGTGCTGTATGGGGCGTCGCCGTCCGGGCTGTCGTCCGACATCGCGGACACGGGGCTGAAGCCGGCGATGACGCTCGCGTCGGAGCTGATCGCGGTGCAGACGATCGGAAAGGGGCAGGCGATCGGCTACGGCTCGACGTTCTCCGCGCAGGCGCCGATGCGCATCGGCGTCGTCGCGTGCGGCTACGCGGACGGCTATCCGCGCGTGGCGCCCGAAGGCACGCCGGTGATCGTCGACGGCATCCGCACGCGGATCGTCGGCCGCGTGTCGATGGACATGATCACCGTCGACCTGACGCCGTGCCCGCAGGCCGGCGTCGGCGCGCGCGTCGAGCTGTGGGGCAACGCGCTGCCGATCGACGACGTCGCGCGCCATTGCGGGACGATCGGCTACGAGCTGATGTGCGCGGTCGCTGCCCGCGTGCCGGTGCGAGCGGAATAAGGGCGTCGCGCGTGGCCAAACAGAAAACCGTATACGTCTGCAGCGAGTGCGGCGGACAGACCCCGAAATGGCAGGGCCAGTGCCCGTCGTGCCAGGCGTGGAACACCCTCGTCGAATCGGTTGCCGAGTCGCCGGCCGCCCATCGTTTCCAGTCGCTCGCGAAGCGCGCGCCGGTGCAGCGCCTCGTCGACATCGAGGCCGCCGACGTACCGCGCTTCTCGACCGGCATCGGCGAATTCGATCGCGTGCTGGGCGGCGGGCTGGTGCCGGGCGGCGTCGTGCTGATCGGCGGCGATCCGGGCATCGGCAAGTCGACGTTGCTGCTGCAGTCGCTCGCGGATATCGCGAGCGAGCGGCGCGCGCTCTATATCAGCGGCGAGGAATCGGCCGCGCAGATCGCGTTGCGCGCGCAACGGCTCGCGCTGCTCGACGGCGGCGCGCCGGCGGCCGAACTGAAGCTGCTCGCCGAGATCCAGCTCGAGAAGATCCAGGCCGCGATCGATGCGGAGCGGCCGGACGTGGCCGTGATCGACTCGATCCAGACCGTCTATTCGGAGGCGCTCACGTCGGCGCCCGGTTCGGTCGCGCAGGTGCGCGAGTGCGCGGCGCAGCTCACGCGCATCGCGAAACAGTCGGGCACCGCGATCATCATGGTCGGGCACGTGACGAAGGAGGGCAACCTTGCCGGCCCACGCGTGCTCGAGCACATCGTCGACACGGTACTGTACTTCGAAGGCGACACGCATTCGTCGTTCCGGCTCGTGCGTGCGTTCAAGAACCGTTTCGGCGCGGTCAACGAGCTCGGCGTGTTCGCGATGACCGAGCGCGGGCTGCGCGGCGTAGCCAACCCGTCCGCGCTGTTCCTGTCGCAGCACGAGCAGGTCGTCCCCGGCTCGTGCGTGCTCGTCACGCAGGAAGGCACGCGCCCGTTGCTCGTCGAAATCCAGGCGCTCGTCGATACGGCGCACGTGCCGAACCCGCGCCGGCTCGCGGTCGGCCTCGAGCAGAACCGGCTCGCGATGCTGCTCGCGGTGCTGCACCGGCACGCGGGCATCGCGGCCTTCGATCAGGACGTGTTCCTCAACGCGGTGGGCGGCGTGAAGATCACCGAGCCGGCCGCCGACCTCGCGGTGCTGCTCGCGATTCACTCGTCGATGCGCAACAAGGCGCTGCCGAAAGGGCTGATCGTGTTCGGCGAGGTGGGTCTGGCGGGCGAGATCCGGCCGTCCCCGCGCGGGCAGGAGCGGCTGCGCGAAGCGGCGAAGCTCGGCTTCACATCCGCGCTGATTCCGAAGGCGAATGCGCCGAAGCAGCCGATCGAAGGGCTGAACGTGATGGCCGTCGAGCGGCTCGAGCAGGCGATCGACCGCGTGCGCGATCTTGAATGAGCGGCCCGGCCCGTGCACGGGCCGTATCGAGCCGGGCGATCTGTCGCGTAATTCGCTGTAAAGAATATGTAGGCTGATGTAACCCGCCGGACATCGCTTTTCCCTATCCTTGGCCGGATTGTCGAACCGCGCAATGCGAAGGGAACCTATGTTGAAATCGTATGGGGAAGCGCCTGGCGGACGCCTTTACAACCTGCGCGGCTGCCGCGTGTCGGAGCCGATCCGCCAGCCGTGGGGCGGCGGATGCCGGATCGTCGAATGGATCGACGAAGAAGGGCGGCTGGCGCGCAAGGTCGTGTCCGAGGACGTGACGGAAGCGGAAGTCGCCGCGGCGATCCGCCGGCCGACCAAAGGGCGCCGGCACCTGATGGGCGACGACGAGCAGATGCCGCGCGACACGCTGCCGCGCCGCTGAGCGGATGGTGCGGCGGGCATAAGGGCCGGCCGCCGCAGCCGCGTCGGACGCAGCGGTGACAAAGAGGCCGGGCGAGCGTGTCCGGCCTCGTCGTTTCCGGGGGCGGGGCGCGGCCAGGCGGGTTCGTGGGGCGTCGACACCCGACCGCCGCGGCGCACCCGCCGCCGATGAAGCGATCGGCTACGGCGCCCGGGCCGCGTTCAGCCGATCTGCTCGAGTTCTTCCTGCACGGCGAGCCAATCGGCCTCGACCGTCTCGAGCCGAGTCGTGACCTCGCCGAGCTTGCGGATCGCGTCGGTCAGCTCCGTCTTGCGCGCGGCCTCGTAGCTCGCCGGATCGGCGACGAACGCGTCGAGGCGCGCTTTCTCCGCGTGCAGCGTTTCCATTTCCTTCTCGAGCTTCGTGATGCGGTTCTGCAGCGGCTTTTTCAGTTGCGACAGCCGCTGGCGTTCCTCGGCGGCCAGGCGTTTCTGATCCTTGCGGTTGATGCCCGGATCGGCGCCCGCGGCTGCCGCGCTGTCGGCCTTCGCGGCCGCGCGTTGCTCGGCCGCATGCTGCAGCAGCCAGTCGCGGTAGTCGTCGAGGTCGCCGTCGAACGGCTGCAGCCGGTGCTTCGCGACCAGCATGAACTGGTCGGTCGTCGCGCGCAGCAGGTGGCGATCGTGCGACACGAGGATCAGCGTGCCTTCGAATTGCGCGAGCGCCATCGTCAGCGCGTGGCGCGTTTCGAGGTCGAGGTGGTTCGTCGGTTCGTCGAGCAGCAGCAGGTTCGGCTTTTGCCAGATGATCAGCGCCAGCGCGAGGCGGGCTTTCTCGCCGCCCGAGAACGGCCCGACCGGGCTGGTCGCCATGTCGCCCGAGAAATTGAAGCCGCCGAGGAAGTCGCGCAATTCCTGTTCGCGCGTGTCGGGTGCGAGCCGCGCCAGGTGCGTGAGCGGCGAATCGTCCTCGCGCAGCGTTTCGAGCTGGTGCTGCGCGAAGTAGCCGATCGTCAGCCCCTTGCCGTCGCGCACGTGCCCGGACAGCGGCGCGAGCGTGCCGGCCAGCGTCTTGATCAGCGTCGACTTGCCTTGGCCGTTCGCACCGAGCAGGCCGATGCGCTGGCCGTTCTGGATCGACAGCGCGACGCGCTCGACGATCGGGATGTCCGTTCCGTCGTCGGCGTGGTAGCCGCAGCGGACGTCCTCCATCACCATCATCGGGTTCGGCGCGGCGTCGGGCGTGCGGAATTCGAACGTGAACGGCGACGCGATGTGCGCGGGCGCGATCAGCTCCATCTTCTCGAGCGCCTTCATCCGGCTTTGCGCCTGCTTGGCCTTGGTCGCCTTGGCCTTGAAGCGGTCGACGAAGCTCTGCAGGTGCTCGATCGTCTTCTGCTGCTTTTCGTAGGCGCTTTGCTGCAGCGCCAGTTGCTGCGCGCGCAGCACCTCGAACTGCGAGTAGTTGCCGCCGTAGCGCTTCACCTGGCGATTTTCCAGATGCAGCGTGACGTTGCAGATCGAATCGAGGAATTCTCGATCGTGCGAGATCACGATGAGCGTGCCGGCGTAGCGGTGCAGCCAGTCTTCAAGCCAGACGATCGCGTCGAGGTCGAGGTGGTTCGTCGGTTCGTCGAGCAGCAGCAGATCGGAGCGGCACATTAGCGCCTGCGCGAGGTTCAGGCGCATGCGCCAGCCGCCGGAGAAGCTCGCGACGGATTCGCGGGTTTGCGCGAGCGTGAAGCCGAGGCCGAGCAGCAGCGCTTCGGCGCGGGCAGGCGCGGTGTAGCCGTCGGCATCGGCGAACGCCGCGTGCGCGTCGGCTTCGGCCGCGCCGTCATGCGCGGCCGACGCGGCGGCGATACGCGCCTCGATCTCGCGCAGCGCGGTGTCGCCGTCGAGCGTATAGTCGAGCGCCGAGCGGTCGACCGCGGGCGTTTCCTGCGACACGTGGGCGATCCGCCACGACGGCGGCATCGAGAAATCGCCTCCGTCGGAATGCAGCTCGCCGCGCAGGACGGAAAACAGCGTCGACTTGCCGGCGCCGTTCGCGCCGATCAGGCCGGCTTTCTCGCCGGGATTGAGCACGAACGAGGCCGACTCGAACAGCGGCTTGGTGCCGCGCGCAAGGCTGAACTGATTGAAACGGATCACGGCGGAAATGGCTGGCCAAAACCGCTATTCTAGACTGCGCGCCGCGTGCGCCGGGCATCGGCCGATCGGCGGATGCCGCAACGGCGCGATTTCGCCTAGACTCCACGTCGATCCGGTTTCGTAAAAGGAGTGCCCGATGTCCACCCTGTATTCGTTCAGCGCGGAGACGCTCGCCGGTGCGCCGGTATCGCTCGACGCATATCGCGGCAAGGTGCTGCTGATCGTCAATACCGCGAGCGAGTGCGGTTTCACGCCGCAGTACGCGGGCCTGCAGAAGCTGTACGACCAGTACGCGGCGCGCGGCTTCTTCGTGCTCGGCTTCCCGTGCAACCAGTTCGGCAGGCAGGAGCCGGGCGACGCCGCGCAGATCGGTGCGTTCTGCGAACGCAACTACGGCGTCACGTTCCCGATGTTCGCGAAGATCGACGTGAAGGGCGACCATGCGCATCCGCTGTATCGCTACCTGACCGACGAGGCGCCCGGCATTCTCGGCCTCAAGGCGATCAAGTGGAATTTCACGAAATTCCTGATCGACCGCGAAGGGCGCATCGTCAAGCGCTACGCGCCGTCCACCAAGCCCGAAGAAATCGCCGCGGACATCGACAAGCTGCTTTGACGGCGACGCACGGCATGCGCCGCGGCCGTTACAGGATCGGCGCGAACAGCCGCGCGACGTGCATCGCGATGCGCCGCCAGGCGGGCGACCGACGGTATTCGTCCGCATCGACCTCGTATGCCTGCGCGAAGTCGGCATCGAGCATCGTTTCCACCTCGTCGGCGAACGCGCGATCGACGGTCATGACCATGACCTCGAAATTGAGGCGGAACGAGCGGTTGTCGAGATTCGCGCTGCCGACCGCCGCCGCGATGCGGTCGATCAGCACGACCTTCTGGTGCAGGAAGCCGGGCCGGTAGCGGAACACTTTCACGCCCGCATCGACCAGCTCGCGTGCGTAAAGCTTCGACGCCTCGAACACGACGTAGTGATCGCGCCGGCTCGGGATCAGGATGCGCACGTCGACGCCGCGCATCACGGCGAGCTTCAGCGCGCAGACCACGGCTTCGTCGGGAACGAGGTACGGCGTGGTGATCCAGACCCGTTCGCGGGCGGCATTGATCGATTCGACGAAGAACAGCGAGCCGGTTTCCTGCTTGTCGGCCGGCCCCATCGGCACCGCGAGGCAATGCATGCCGTCGCCAGGCTGCGCGGGCGGCGGCAGCGCGATGGGCGGCAGCTTCTGCGTCGCCCAGTGCCAGTCTTCGGCGAACACGTATTGAATACTCGCCACCACGGGGCCGCGGATCTCGATGTGGGTGTCGCGCCATGGCGACAGCCGCGAATTCGCGCCGAGATATTCGACGCCGACGTTGTGGCCGCCGACGAACGCGCGATTGCCGTCGACGACGACGATCTTGCGGTGGTTGCGGAAGTTCAGCTGGAAGCGGTTGACGAATTTCCGGTTGGTCGCGAACGGATGGACCTCGACGCCGCCCCGGCGCAACGCGTCGACGTAGCGGTGCGGCAGGTCGAAGCTGCCGATGCTGTCGTACAGCACGCAGCAGCGCACGCCGGCCGCCGCACGCGCGAGCAGCGAGTCGCGCAGCATCCGGCCGAGCGCGTCGTCGCGCACGATGAAGAACTGGACGAGCACGTAGTCGCGCGCGGCGTCGATCGCCGCCAGGATGGCCGAGAACGTCGCGTCGCCGTTGACGAGCGTGCGCACCGAATTGCCGCCGAGGAACGGCATGCCGCCGAGCCGCGTGAGCGCGAGCACGGCGGCCTGTCCCAGCGCGTCCGCGGCCGGCCCGTCGGTCGCGTCGGCGGTGCGCCACGGCGAGCGAGGCGTGTGCGTGCGCAACATTTCCAGCTCGTGGCGCCGGGCGTCGACGTAGCCGGAGAATTTGCTGCGGCCGAGGAACAGGTACGGAACGAGCGTCAGGTACGGCATGGCCGTGAGCGAGACGGCCCACGCGATCGCGCCTTGCGACGTGCGCGTGTTCATGATTGCGTGGCACGCCGCGACGATCCCGAGCACGTGGATGATCAGGATCAGGGTGCCGAGATGTAGCCAGTCGAGGGTCATGAGTGCGTAAAGAACTGCCGAGGGACTGCCGGGAGAGCTCCCGAAGGGATTCCGCAGGTCGTGCGGCCGGGCGGCCGCCTACGCGCATCTTACCCAACCGTGCGGCGCAACGGTGCGCCGCACGGCGGATGGCCCGCACACGCTCAGGCCTTGCGCGGCAGGTCCGATGCCTGGATCAGGAACACCGCGTCGTCGCCCGCGCTGGTGGGCAGCCACGTGAGCTCGAGGCCGCCGAACGCCGCTTCGACGTTCTCGCGCTCGTTGCCGATCTCGACGACGAGCACGCCGTCGTCATGCAGCCAGCGGTGCGCGTCGGCGACGATGCGCCGCACGATGTCCATCCCGTCGTCGCCGCCGGCGAGCGCCATTTCCGGCTCGTGCCGGTATTCGGGCGGCAGCGCGGCCATCGACGTGGCATTGACGTACGGCGGGTTCGTCAGGATCACGTCGTAGCGCGAGTCGGGATCGGTGCGGAACGCGGGCAGCGGTGCGTAGAGATCGCCACGGTGCAGCCCGATGCGATCTTCGAGGCCGTAGTCGCGCACGTTGATTGCCGCGACTTCGAGCGCCTTTTCCGACAGGTCGACCGCGTCGATCTCCGCGTTCGGGAACGCGCTCGCCGCGAGGATCGCGAGGCAGCCGGAGCCGGTGCACAGTTCGAGCACCGCGCCGACCTGCTCGGGATCGGCGACATACGGCTGCAGCCCGTCGTCGAGCAGTTCGCCGATGAACGAGCGCGGCACGATCACGCGTTCGTCGACGTAGAAGCGGTGGCCGTGCATCCACGCTTCGTGCGTGAGGTACGCGGCCGGTACGCGATCGGTCGCGCGTCGTTCGATCACCGCGAGCACGGCCGCGATTTCGTCGGGCAAGAGGCGCGCGTCGAGGAACGGTTCGAGCGTGTCGAGCGGCAGGTCGAGCGTATGCAGCACGAGGTAGGCCGCTTCGTCGTACGCGTTGTCGGAACCGTGGCCGAACGCGAGCTTCGCTTTCGAGAAGCGCGTGACCGCGTAGCGCAGCAGGTCGCGGACCGTGGCAAAAGGTGTCGTCATGCGAGGCTCCGTCAGGCGATCAGTTGTTCGAGCACGCGTCGGTACACGTTCTTCAGCGGGTCGACGAAGCGCAGCTCGATGTGCTCGTCGATCTTGTGGATGCTGCCGTTCGGCGGGCCGAACTCGATCACTTGCGGGCAGATGCGCGCGATGAAGCGGCCGTCCGACGTGCCGCCCGTCGTCGACAGCTCGGTCGTGATGCCGGTCTCGGCGCGGATCGCGGTTTCCAGCGCGCCCGACAGTTCGCCGCGCGGGGTGAGGAACGGCAGGCCGCTCACCGACCACTTCAGCGTGTATTCGAGGCCGTGCTTGTCGAGGATCGCATGCACGCGGGCCTGCAGGCCCTCGACCGTGCTCGCGGTCGAGAAGCGGAAGTTGAACAGCAGGTCGGCGTGGCCGGGGATCACGTTGGTCGCGCCGGTGCCGGCGTGCAGGTTCGACACCTGCCAGGTGGTCGGCGGGAAGTATTCGTTGCCGGCGTCCCACTGCTCGGCGGCGAGCTCGGCGAGCGCCGGCGCGAGCAGGTGGATCGGGTTCTTCGCGAGGTGCGGATACGCGATGTGGCCCTGCACGCCCTTGACGACCAGTTCGCCGGACATCGAGCCGCGGCGGCCGTTCTTGACGACGTCGCCGAGCTCGGCGGTCGACGTCGGTTCGCCGACGATGCAGTAGTCGAGCCGCTCGCCCCGTGCCTGCAGCAGCTCGACGACCTTCACGGTGCCGTCGGTGGCCGGGCCTTCCTCGTCGCTCGTGATCAGGAACGCAATCGCGCCGCGGTGGCCGGGATGGGCCGCGACGAATTCCTCGGACGCGACGACGAACGCCGCGAGCGACGTCTTCATGTCGGCCGCGCCGCGGCCGTACAGCTTGCCGTCGCGATGGGCGGGGATGAACGGCGGCGAGGTCCACTGTTCGAGCGGGCCGGTCGGCACGACGTCGGTGTGGCCCGCGAACGCGAGCAGCTTGCCGTCACGGCCGTCGGTGCCGCGCTTGACGGCCCACAGGTTGGTCACGCCGTGCGACGCGATGGTCTCGCATTCGAAGCCGAGCGCGGCGAGGCGCTCGGTCATGATCTGCTGGCAGTGCTGGTCGTCGGGCGTCACGGACGCGCGGGCGATCAGCTGTTCGGTAAGGGCTAGGGTGGCGGACATGGTTCGGACCACTTTCGATAAAAAATGCCGGCGCGGTGGCCGGCAGCGACAGGGCGTCGGGCCAGCGCAAGCCCGTTATTAGCGTGAACAGGCCCGCCCGCAGGCGCGGCGCGGGCCGCCCTATGCGGCAAACAGCGCCGCGTATTGGTCGGCCGCGAAGCCGAGCGATTTCACGCGGCCGTTGACGACGAGCACGGGGCGCTTGATGACCGACGGCTTGTGGATCATCAGCGCGACCGCGCCGGTCTTCGTTTCGGCGGCCGCCTTCATCGCGTCGTCCAGGCCGCGCCACGTCGTGCCGCGCTTGTTCACGAGCGCGTCGAGCGACACGTCCTTCAGCCAGTCTTCGATCAGCGGCGCGCTGACGCCGAGCTTCTTGAAATCGTGGAACTCGAATTCGACGCCGTGATCGTCGAGCCACACGCGGGCCTTCTTCACGGTGTCGCAGTTCGGAATGCCGTAGACGACCACGGTGTGCGGCTTCGCCATCAGTCGCCTCGCAGCAGCTCGTTCAGGCCGACCTTCGCACGCGTCTTCGCGTCGACCTTCTTGACGATCACCGCGCAGTACAGGCTGTGCGAGCCGTCCTTCGACGGCAGGTTGCCGGCGACGACGACCGAGCCGGCCGGGATGCGGCCGTAGCTGACCTCGCCCGTCTCGCGATCGTAGATCTTCGTGCTCTGGCCGAGGTACACGCCCATCGAGATCACCGAGTTTTCCTCGACGATCACGCCTTCGACGACTTCCGAGCGCGCGCCGATGAAGCAGTTGTCCTCGATGATGACCGGGTTCGCCTGCAGCGGCTCGAGCACGCCGCCGATGCCGACGCCGCCCGACAGGTGCACGTTCTTGCCGATCTGCGCGCACGAACCGACCGTCGCCCACGTGTCGACCATCGTGCCTTCGTCGACGTACGCGCCGATGTTGGTGTACGACGGCATCAGCACGACGTTCCTCGCGATGAACGAGCCGCGGCGCGCGATGGCCGGCGGCACGACGCGGAAGCCGCCCGCGGCGAAGTCTTCAGCCGTGTAGTTCGCGAACTTCGACGGCACCTTGTCGTAGAACTGCGAGTAGCCGCCGGCCGGCATCGGCGCGTTGTCCTCCAGGCGGAACGACAGCAGCACGGCCTTCTTCAGCCACTGGTGGACCGTCCAGTTGCCGTCGATTTTCTCGGCGACGCGCAGCGCGCCCTTGTCGAGTTGCTCGATCGCGTGAGCGACGGCCTCGCGGACGTCGGCGGGCGCGGCCTTCGGCGACAGCTCGGCGCGGTTTTCCCAGGCGGTATCGATGATTTGCTGAAGTTGTTGCGACATGTTCGTTTTCGCAGGAGATGGATGGAATTGATCGGGATGGACGTCTTACCGCGCGAGAGCCCGGCAGAAATCGACGATGCGTTGCGCGCCCTCGACGCATTCGGGGGTGCCCGCGACGAGCGCGATCCGGATGAAATCGCGGCCCGGGTTCGCGCCGTGCGCATCGCGCGCGAGGTACGAGCCGGGCAGAACCGTCACATTATAGTCGGCGTACAGGCGGCGGGCGAACTCGGTGTCCGACAGGCCGGTGCGCGACACGCTGGCCCACAGGTAGAACGCGGCGTCGGGCAGTTTCACGTCGATCACGTCGGCGAGCATCGGCGTGACCGTATCGAACTTCTGCCGGTACAGCGCGCGGTTCTCGCGCACGTGCGCCTCGTCGTTCCACGCGGCGATGCTCGCGTGCTGCCACACCGGCGACAGCGCGGCGCCGTGATACGTGCGGTACAGCAGGAATTTCCTGAGCAGCGCGGCGTCGCCGGCGACGAAGCCCGAGCGCATGCCCGGCACGTTGGAGCGTTTCGACAGGCTCGACAGCATCACGAGGCGCTCGAAGCCGCGGCCGAGGCGGTGCGCGGCCTCGAGGCCGCCGAGCGGGGGCGCCGCTTCGTCGAAATAGATTTCCGAGTAGCACTCGTCGGACGCGATCACGAAACCGTGGCGGTCGGACAGCGCGAACAGCTCGCGCCAGTCGTCGAGCGTCAGCACGGCGCCTGTCGGGTTGCCCGGCGAGCACACATACAGCAGTTGCGTGCGCGCCCACACGTCGTCGGGCACGGCCGCGTAGTCGCACGCGAAGTTGCGGGCCGGGTCGCTGTTCGCGAAATAGGGTTCGGCACCGGCCAGCAGCGCCGCGCCTTCGTAAATTTGATAGAAAGGATTCGGACAGAGTACGATCGCCTTCTTGCCGTCCGCGGTCGCGCGCGCGTCGATCACGGTCTGCGCGAGCGAGAAGAGCGCCTCGCGCGAGCCCGACACCGGCAGCACCTGCGTGGCCGGATCGACGGCCGGCAGCCCGTAGCGGCGCTCGAGCCAGCGTGCGATCGACATGCGCAGCGCGTCCGAGCCGGCGGTGGCCGGATACGACGCGAGGCCGTCGAGCGCGGCCACCACGGCGTCGCGGATCAGCGCCGGCGTCGCGTGTTTGGGCTCGCCGATGCCGAAGCTGATCGGTTTCAGGTCGCCGGAAGGCGTCACGTCCTTGAACAGGGCGCGCAGCTTTTCGAAGGGATAGGGCTGGAGCGAGTCGAGTCGAGGGTTCACGGGCGAAGCGGCCATCGCGGCCGGTTGGAGCGAAAGAAGCGGCGGGCGCGCCGCGCGGCTGCGAACGGCGCCTCGGGCGCGCGGGTCGCAGCGGATGATTATAGCGTGACGGAATGCGGTCACGGCCTGCCGGCGCGGCGGCCGGGGCCGCTCGAATAAAGGGTATCGAACCAATTGACGTCCTCGTCCGCCTAAAGGCGGAGGATTCCCACACCTGGCGATGCACGTCCGCATCGGAGAATGTTCAGCGCAGCGTTGATATCACGATCATGTTCGACACCACAGTCACTGCAGGTCCACTCTCTTATTCGCAGTCCCGCGATACCTTTCGGCCGCGTCGTGCTGTCTTGCGACCCGCACGACGAACAGGACTGGGTCGAACCGCTTTCGTCGACTTCCTCGAACGTGGCCCCGTGCGCGATCGCTTTGTAGCGGAGCTTGTTTCGGAAGGACGACCAGGATGCGTCGTAGACGCTCTTCGCCATCCTGGTTCTGGCAAGTTTGACGGCAGATACGTCGCCGACAGCGATGTAATCGAAACGCCGCACCAGATCGAACGCGAGCTTATGCTGGAAATCGGCACGGGCATTCGCGACCTTGGCGTGCAACTTCGCGATATGACGCTTGTGCTTTCGCGCCCGTTGCGCTTTCTCCAGCTTTTCCGCCGCCCGTCGACCGAACTGTTCATTGGGCAGCTTCTCGCCGGTCGAAAGTGTGGCGAAGTCTTTCAGACGAGATCGATGCCGACGCCGGAACGGATCGGGCGGGCCTGCACATCGGGCATCTCGATCACGATGTTCAGGAACCAGTTGCCGCGCGCATCCTGCGCAAAGTTGGTCCCGTCCTTGATCTTGCCTTCGGGAAGCGCTCGGCTGTTGAACACGCGAAACGTGTTGCCGGCGAAACGGAACGCGTCACCCTCGCGCTTCAGGTCACGGCCCTTCAGCGGCACCCAGCCCAGCGATTTCCTGCCGCGATAGCGCAGGTAGGGCCGTCGGTGCTGACTGCGCGACTTCGCATATTGCTCGCACGTCGCGTTGATCGTGCCGGAGTGGATGCCGAGTTCCTTGCTGCTCCCCGTCGTCAGCACGTTCAGATCGAACCCCGTCGGCCACTTCTTGCTCCACTTGAGCGCGTGCTTCTGCGTGTCATTGCAGAAGTTCCAGACGTAGTTCACCGCGCGGCTCTGCTTGTTAAGCAGTCCGTTGAGCGATTTCACCCGGTAGCGGTAGACAAGGATCATGCCGGTGATCCTAACCTGTGGGAAAAGCTGCCTGTCAACAGCACGCCTTTCCTTCCCGCCATCAATGGCGGGGTTTCTCGGAGCAAATTCTGATGAACAACGCGGTACGCGGCAGCCTGCCGACGCTGGCCATCCTGATCGGCGCGTCGGTATGGGGCCTGATCTGGTATCCGCTGCGGATCCTCGCGTCGCTCGGCGTGACGGGCACGCTGGCGAGCGCGCTGACGAGCCTCGTCGCATTCCTGTTCGTGATCGTCGCGCGGCGCCGCACGATCGCGACGCTGCGCTGGCACTGGGTGCTGCCGGGCATCGCGGTGACGGCCGGCGTGACGAACCTCGGTTTCGTGTGGGGCACGATCCACGGCGAGGTGCTGCGCGTGATGCTGCTGTTCTACCTGACGCCGGCCTGGACCGCGATCTACGCGCACTTCCTGCTGCGCGAGCGGCTGACCTGGGCCGGCGCGGGGCTTGCGGCGCTGTCGATCGGCGGCGCGATGCTGATGCTGTGGTCGCCGGCGCTCGGCTTGCCGCTGCCGGCCAACCCGGCCGAATGGGCGGGCCTCGCGGCCGGCCTGAGCTTCGCGATGAGCAACGTGCTGGTGATCAAGGCGAGCCGCGAGCTGCCCGACATGCGCGCGGAAATGCGCACCGCGACGCTGTTCGGCGGCGCGGCCGTGTTCGGCGCGATCGCGTCGCTGTTCGAGGGGCTGCCGGCCGCGCCGGCAAGCGGCCAGCTTGGCGTGGCCGCATTGATCATCGCGGCGATCGGCGTGACGATGGCGTCGAACAACCTGCTCGTCCAGTACGGCCTTGCGCGTGTGCCGGCGAACCGTGCATCGATCATCATGCTGTTCGAGATCGTGATCACCGCGCTGTCCGCGTGGGTGTTCGCGAACGAGCTGCCGAGCGCGCGCGAGTGGGCGGGCGGCGCGTGCATCGTGCTGGCGACGCTGCTGTCGAGCCGGGTCCATCGTGCCGCGCCGGCACCGGACAAACCCGGCGACGGTCGGGACGGCGCACGCGCGATGGTATGATGGAAGCCGTTTGCGGGGCCCAACGCTGGATGCGCGCGGCCCCGTTTTTGAATTCCGGGGCGCGTGGCGCGCAGGGGCTCTCCGGCCCCGCGCCGTGCGGCCCCGTCCGTCTCACACCTTCTTCACATCCGATACCGCCGTGCGTCTGAGCTCGATCAAACTCGCTGGCTTCAAATCCTTCGTCGATCCCACGCATTTCCAGGTTCCGGGCCAGCTCGTCGGCGTGGTCGGCCCGAACGGATGCGGCAAGTCCAACATCATCGATGCCGTGCGCTGGGTGCTCGGCGAGTCGCGCGCGTCCGAGCTGCGCGGCGAATCGATGCAGGACGTGATCTTCAACGGTTCGACCGCCCGCAAGCCCGGCAGCCGGGCCAGCGTCGAACTGATCTTCGACAACTCCGACGGCCGCGCGGCCGGGCAGTGGGGCCAGTACGGCGAAATCGCCGTGAAGCGCGTGCTGACGCGCGACGGCACGTCGAGCTACTACATCAACAACCTGCCGGCGCGCCGCCGCGACATCCAGGACATCTTCCTCGGCACGGGCCTCGGGCCGCGCGCGTACGCGATCATCGGGCAGGGCATGATCGCGCGGATCATCGAGGCGAAGCCCGAAGAGCTGCGCGTGTTCCTCGAGGAAGCCGCCGGCGTGTCGAAGTACAAGGAACGCCGCCGCGAAACCGAGAACCGTCTGCACGACACGCGCGAGAACCTGACGCGCGTCGAGGACATCGTCCGCGAACTCGGCGCGAACCTCGAAAAGCTCGAGGCGCAGGCGGTGGTCGCGACCAAGTACAAGGAACTCGTCGCCGATGGCGAGGAGAAGCAGCGCCTCTTGTGGCTGCTGCGCAAGAACGAGGCGGCCGGCGAGCAGCAGAAGCAGCAGCGCGCGATCGAGCAGGCGCAGATCGACCTCGAGGCGCAGACGGCCAAGCTGCGCGAAGTCGAGGCGCAGCTCGAGACGCTGCGCGTCGCGCACTACTCGGCGAGCGACGCGATGCAGGGCGCGCAGGGCGCGCTCTACGAGGCGAACGCCGAGGTGAGCCGCCTCGAAGCGGAAATCAAGTTCATCGTCGAATCGCGCAATCGCGTGCAGGCGCAGATCGCCGCGCTGAACGCGCAGCGCGAGCAGTGGCGCGCGCAGGCCGAGAAGTCGCAGGACGAGCTCGAGGAAGCCGAAGAGGCGCGCGCGATGGCCGACGAGAAGGCCGCGCTCGCCGAAGACAACGCGGCCGCGAAGCACGATGCGCTGCCGGCGCTCGAAGCGAAGTGGCGCGACGCGCAGGCGCAGCTCAACGACGAGCGCGCGCGGATCGCGCAGACCGAGCAGTCGCTGAAGCTCGAAGCCGCGCACCAGCGCAACGCCGACCAGCAGCTCCAGCAGCTTCAGCAGCGCCACGAGCGCCTGAAGAGCGAAGCGGGCGGGCTCGACGCGCCGGACGAGACGCAGCTCGAAGAACTGCGCATGCAGTTGGCCGAGCAGGAAGAGATTCTCGCTGAAGCGCAGGCGCGCCTCGCGGACGCGCAGGAAACGGTGCCGCGTCTCGACGGCGAACGTCGTGCCGCGCAGGAGCGCGTGCAGGCCGAAGCCGCGCAGATCCACCAGCTCGAGGCGCGCCTCGCCGCGCTGAAGCAGCTGCAGGAGAACGTGCAGACCGAAGGCAAGGTGCAGCCGTGGCTGGACAAGCACGAGCTCGGCGCGCTGCCGCGGCTGTGGAAGAAGCTGCACGTCGAGGCCGGCTGGGAAGCGGCGCTCGAGGCCGTGCTGCGCGAGCGCCTCGCCGCGCTCGAAGTGTCGAATCTCGACTGGGTGAAGGCATTCGCGGCCGACGCGCCGCCCGCGAAGCTCGCGTTCTACGCGCCGCCCGCGGCTGGCGAGCCGCCCGCCGCGGCGGCCGGGCTGCGGCCGGTGCTGTCGCTCGTGCGCATCGACGACGCCGGTATCCGCGCGGTGCTGAACGACTGGCTCGGCAACGTGTACGTCGCCGACGACGTCGCGCAGGCGCTCGCCACGCGCACGCAGTTGCCGGCAGGCGGCGCGTTCGTCGTCAAGGCCGGCCACATCGTCACGCGCGTCGGCGTGCAGCTGTACGCGGCCGATTCGGAGCAGGCCGGGATGCTGGCCCGCCAGCAGGAAATCGAAAACCTGACGCGCCAGGTGCGCGCGCAGGCGCTGCTCGCCGACGAGGCGCGCACGGCGGCCGTGCGGGCGGAAGCCGCGCACACGCAGGCCACGCAGGCGCTCGGCGACGTGCGCGCGCAGGCCGAGCGCGCGACGCAGCGCGTGCATGCGCTGCAGATGGACGTGCTGAAGCTCGCGCAGGCGCACGAGCGTTATACGCAGCGCAGCACGCAAATCCGCGAGGAACTCGAGGAAATCGGCGCGCAGATCGAGGAGCAGCGTGCATTGCGCGCGGAGTCGGAAGCGAATTTCGAGCGCTTCGACGGCGAGCTCGCGGAACTGCAGGCGCGCTTCGAGGACAACCAGCTCGCGTTCGAGTCGCTCGACGAATCGCTGACGCAGGCGCGTCAGGAAGCGCGCGACCTCGAGCGCGGCGCGAACGACGCGCGCTTTGCCGCCCGCAACGCGGCGACCCGCATCGACGAACTCAAGCGCACGATCCAGGTCGCGCACGAGCAGAGCGAGCGCGTCGCCGCGTCGCTGGAAGACGCGCGCGCCGAACTCGAGACGATCAACGAGCAGACCGCGCACACGGGCCTGCAGGACGCGCTCGAGATTCGCGCGGTGAAGGAAGAAGCGCTGCAGGCCGCGCGCATCGAGCTCGACGACCTGACCGCGAAGCTGCGCGCGTCGGACGAGCAACGGCTCGTCGCCGAGCGTTCGCTGCAACCGCTGCGCGACCGCATCACCGAGCTGCAACTGAAGGAGCAGGCCGCGCGCCTGTCCGTCGAGCAGTTCGCCGAGCAACTCGCGGCCGCCGAGGTCGACGAGGCCGCGCTGGCCGCGAAGCTGACGCCGGATCTCAAGCCGTCTTACCTGCAGGGCGAAGTCACGCGCCTGAACAATGCGATCAACGCGCTCGGGCCGGTGAACATGGCCGCGCTCGACGAGCTGAAGGCCGCGAGCGAGCGCAAGGTGTTCCTCGACGCGCAATCGGCCGACCTGATCGACGCGATCACGACGCTCGAGGACGCGATCCACAAGATCGACCAGGAGACCCGCACGCTGCTGCAGGGCACCTTCGACGAGGTCAACCGTCATTTCAGCGATCTGTTCCCGCGCCTGTTCGGCGGCGGGCAGGCGAAGCTGATCATGACGGGCGACGAGATTCTCGATGCCGGCGTGCAGGTGATGGCGCAGCCGCCGGGCAAGAAGAACGCGACGATTCACCTGCTGTCGGGCGGCGAGAAGGCGCTGACCGCGACCGCGCTGGTGTTCGCGATGTTCCAGTTGAACCCGGCGCCATTCTGTCTGCTCGACGAGGTCGACGCGCCGCTGGACGACGCGAACACCGAGCGTTTCGCGAACCTCGTGCGCGCGATGTCCGACAAGACGCAGTTCCTGTTCATCTCGCACAACAAGATCGCGATGGAGATGGCGCAGCAGCTGATCGGCGTGACGATGCAGGAGCAGGGCGTGTCGCGGATCGTCGCGGTGGATATGGAAACCGCCGCGGGTTTTGCCCAGAATTGACGTTTGACGAAACCGGACCGCGTTCGCGCGGCGCATGGCGCCCGTTCGCGGTCCCGACGAAAAAGAATTGCTGATGGAGCGTGCATGGACGAGTTGACACTCGGTTTGATCGGCGCGGGCGCCGTCGTGGTGGGCGGCGTCGTGGTCTACAACGCATGGCAGGGCGCGAAAGTGCGGCGCAGGATGCCGCGCCCGATGCCGGAGGAAGCGGCCGAGGCGATGAACCGCCCCGAGCGCGACGAAGAGCCGCCGTTCATCGAGCCGGTGCGTCAGCCGGTGCGTCGCGAGCCCGCGGCGCCGGTCTCCGCGGGTACGGCGGCCACGGCCGAAGCCGCGCGCGTCGAGCCGACCTTTGGTGCAGCCGCGGGCGGCGCCGCGCCGGCCGATACGCCGGCCGACCTGCAGGCCGAGGCGACGGGCGTCGACACGTCGGCCCAACCGACCGAACCGGCCGCGGGCGAGGAAGCCGTGCCCGCCGCCACGCACGAGGCGGCGGCCGAGCCGACCGAACCGGTGTTGCCGGCCGCGACGACGATCTCGTCGGCGCCGCCCGCGATCGTCGATCGCCGGATCGACTGCATCGTGCCGATCCGTCTCACCGGGCCGCTGCCGGGCGACAAGATCCTGCCGATCGCGCAGCGGCTGCGCCGCGCGGGCAGCAAGCCCGTGCACATCGAAGGCAAGCCGGAAGGCGGCCAGTGGGAGCTGCTGCAGAACGGCGTGCGCTACGAAGAGCTGCGCGCGGCCGCGCAGCTCGCGAACCGCGGCGGCGCGCTGAACGAGCTCGAATTCTCCGAATTCGTGACGGGCGTCCAGCAGTTCGCCGACGCGATCGACGGCGCGCCGGAATTCCCGGACATGATGGAAACGGTCGCGATGGCGCGCGAGCTCGACGCGTTTGCCGCGCAGTGCGACGCGCAACTGTCGATCAACGTGATGTCGGACGGCGCGCCGTGGTCCGCGAACTACGTGCAGGCGGTCGCGTCGCAGGACGGGCTGCTGCTGTCGCGCGACGGCACGCGCTTCGTGAAGCTCGACGCGAAACAGAATCCGGTGTTCATGCTGCAGTTCGGCGATACGAACTTCCTGCGCGACGACCTGACGTACAAGGGCGGCAACATGATCACGCTGGTACTCGACGTGCCGGTGGCCGAAGAGGACATCCTGCCGTTCCGGCTGATGTGCGATTACGCGAAGTCGCTGTCCGAGCGGATCGGCGCGCGCGTCGTCGACGATTCGCGCCGGCCGCTGCCGGAGTCGACGCTGCTCGCGATCGAGCAGCAGTTGATGAAGCTGTACGCGAAGCTCGAGGAAGCCGGCATTCCGGCCGGTTCGCCGGTCACGCGCCGCCTCTTCAGCCAGTAACGCGATCGCGCGGACGGCGGCCCCTGGCGCCGTCGTTCGTCGCCGCGGCGCACACCGCTCGGTGTGCGCCGCAGCATGCCATCGGGCCCGCATTGCGCACCCCGCCGCGGCGTCAAACTGAGATAATCGGACATCCGATTTTTTCAGAACGAATCTGCCGCCAGCATGGCCCGAACCCAAGCCGAACCGCCAGCCAGCCAGCCCGACGCGCGCGCCGCGTGGCTGCGCGACCAACTCGAGCGGGCGAACTACGCCTATTACGTGCTCGATCAGCCGGATCTGCCCGACGCCGAATACGACCGGCTGTTCCGTGAGCTGCAGCAGCTCGAAACCGACCATCCCGAACTCGTGACGCCCGATTCGCCGACGCAGCGCGTCGGCGGCGAAGCGGCCGGCGGCTTCACGCCGGTCGTCCACGATGCGCCGATGCTGTCGCTGAACAACGGCTTCGCCGACGAGGACATCGTCGCGTTCGACAAGCGCGTCGCCGACGCGCTCGCCAAGACGACCGATCTCGCCGGCTCGGTGACGGACCCCGTCGAATACGCGTGCGAACTGAAGTTCGACGGCCTCGCGATTTCGCTGCGCTACGAGCAGGGCGTGTTCGTGCAGGCGGCGACGCGCGGCGACGGGACGACCGGCGAGGACGTGACCGAGAACGTGCGCACGATCCGCTCGATTCCGCTGAGGCTGAAGGGCAAGCACGTGCCGGCCGTGCTCGACGTGCGTGGCGAGGTGCTGATGTTCAAGCGCGATTTCGCGCGCCTGAACGAACGCCAGCGCGCGGCCGAGCAACGCGAATTCGCGAACCCGCGCAACGCGGCGGCCGGCAGCCTGCGCCAGCTCGACTCGAAGATCACCGCGCAGCGGCCGCTGTCGTTCTTCGCATACGGGATCGGCGTGCTCGACGGGATGCCGATGCCCGACACGCACAGCGCGCTGCTCGACTGGTACGAGTCGCTCGGCCTGCCGGTGAACCGCGAGCGCGCGGTCGTGCACGGCGCCGAAGGCCTGCTCGACTTCTTCCGCAAGGTGGGCGAGAAGCGCGAGTCGCTGCCGTACGACATCGACGGCGTTGTCTACAAGGTCAACCGGCGCGACGAGCAGGAGCGCCTGGGCTTTGTGTCGCGCGCGCCGCGCTTCGCGCTTGCACACAAGTTCCCTGCGCAGGAAGCGCTGACGAAGCTCGTCGCGATCGACGTGCAGGTCGGCCGCACCGGCGCGATCACGCCGGTCGCGCGTCTCGAGCCGGTGTTCGTCGGCGGCGCGACCGTGACCAACGCGACGCTGCACAACGAGGACGAAGTGCGCCGCAAGGACATCCGGATCGGCGACACCGTGATCGTGCGCCGCGCGGGCGACGTGATTCCGGAAGTGGTTGGCGCGCTGCTCGACCGGCGCCCGGCGGATGCGGCCGAATTCGTGATGCCGACCGAATGCCCGGTGTGCGGCTCGAAGATCGAGCGCCTGCCGGACGAGGCGATCGCGCGCTGTACGGGCGGGCTGTTCTGCCCGGCGCAGCGCAAGCAGGCGCTGTGGCATTTCGCGCAGCGCCGCGCGCTCGACATCGACGGCCTCGGCGAGAAGATCATCGATCAGCTCGTCGAGCTGAATCTGGTGCGCACGCCGGCCGACCTGTTCAATCTCGGCTTCGCGACGTTGGCCGAACTCGACCGGTTCGCCGAGAAATCCGCGCAGAATCTGCTCGATTCGCTCGAGAAGGCGAAGCATACGACGCTCGCGCGCTTCATCTACGGGCTCGGCATCCGCCATGTCGGCGAATCGACCGCGAAGGATCTCGCGAAGCATTTCGGCTCGCTGACGCCGATCATGGACGCGTCGATCGAGGAACTGCTCGAAGTCAACGACGTCGGGCCGATCGTCGCCGAGTCGATCCACCAGTTCTTCGCGGAAGAGCACAACCGGACCGTGATCGAGCAGTTGCGCGCGCCCGGCAAGGTCACGTGGCCCGAAGGCCCGCCCGCGCCGAAGGCGCCGCAGGGCGTGCTGGCCGGCAAGACGGTCGTGCTGACGGGCACGCTGCCGACTCTCACGCGCGATGCGGCGAAGGAGATGCTCGAAGCGGCGGGCGCCAAGGTGGCCGGTTCGGTGTCGAAGAAGACGGATTACGTGGTCGCGGGCGCCGAAGCCGGCAGCAAGCTCGCGAAGGCCGAGGAACTCGGCATCCCCGTGCTGGACGAAGACGGTCTGCACCAACTCCTGGAGGGCAATACGCCATGATTCGCGAGATCCTGAAGATGGGCGATCCGCGCCTGCTCGAAATCGCCCAACCGGTCGAGCGGTTCGATACCCCCGAGCTGCACGAGATCGTCGCGGACATGTTCGAGACGATGCATCACGCGAACGGCGCCGGGCTGGCCGCGCCGCAGATCGGCATCGGGCTGCAGATCATCATCTTCGGCTTCGGCAACAACAACCGCTATCCGGACGCGCCGCCGGTGCCCGAGACCGTGCTGATCAACCCGAAGATCGAGTATCTGCCGCCGGACATGGAAGAGGGCTGGGAAGGCTGCCTGTCGGTGCCGGGCATGCGCGGCGTCGTCAGCCGCTACGCGAAGGTGCGCTACAGCGGTTACGACCAGTTCGGCCAGAAGATCGATCGCGTCGCCGAAGGATTCCACGCGCGCGTGGTCCAGCACGAATACGATCACCTCATCGGCAAGCTGTATCCGATGCGGATTACCGACTTCACGCGCTTCGGCTTCACCGAGGTGCTGTTCCCGGGGCTCGATCCGGCCGACGACGACTGATCGTCCGCGCTTTGCGCGGAAAAGAAAAAGCCCGCGCAAGCGGGCTTCGTCATGGCACGTCGCGCGTGCCCGAGGTCAGAACGTCTCGTCGGCCGACAGGTAGCGCCATTGGCCCTGCGGCAGCGCGCCGAGCATCACGCGGCCCATCCGCACGCGCTTCAGGCCGATCACGTCGAGGCCGACCAGTTCGCACATGCGGCGGATCTGGCGCTTCTTGCCTTCGCGCAGCACGAAGCGCAACTGTTCGCCGTTCTGCCAGCTCACCATCGCCGGCTTCAGCGGAACGCCATCGAGCTCGAGGCCGTGGCGCAGCTTCGCGAGCGATTCCGCCGGGAAGTGCTGGTCGATGTCGATCAGTCGCTCGCCGAAGCGCACGCGCACCAGGTATTCCTTGTCGATGTCCGACTGTTCGCCGATCAGCTGCTTCGCGATCACGCCGTTCTGCGTCAGCACGAGCAGGCCGGTGGAGTCGATGTCGAGACGGCCGGCCGGCGCAAGCGCATGCAGATGCTGCGGCGAGAAGCGCAGCGGCGAATGATCGCCGCTCCAGCGGTTCGCGCGCGTGATCAGCACGGACGCCGGCTCGTAGCCGTCTTCCGCCTGGCCCGACACGTAGCCGACCGGCTTGTGCAGCAGGATCGTCACCTGCGCGGCCTGCGCGGCGCTCGCCCGCTCGTCGATCTCGATCTTCTGATCGGCGCGCACCTTGGTGCCGAGCGTGTCGATGCGTTCGCCGTCGACGAGCACCCAGCCCTTTTCGATCCATTCGTCGGCTTCGCGGCGCGAGCACATGCCGAGCTCGGACATCCGCTTCGACAGGCGCATCAGGCCCGTTTCGTCGCCGTAGTCGACATCGGCCGCCGCCGCGCGCTTGACGGGTTGCGCGGTCTTCACCGCGCCGAACGAACGGCGCTCGCCGTCGCGCGCGGGGCGGGCCGGGCGATCGCCGAAGCTGCGCTTCGCGCCTTCGCCGGCCGGCTTGTCGCGGTAGGACGGGCGTTTGCCGTCGTCGGTGCCTGCCGTGCGGCGCGGGCGTGCGTCGTCATCACGACGGGGCGGGCGATCGGACGACGGGCGGCGGTCGCCATAGCTGCGCTTCGCGCCTTCGCCGGCGACCTTGTCGCGGTAGGACGGGCGTTTGCTGTCGTCACCGCCCGCTGCACGGCGCGGACGCGTATCGTCGTCGCTGCGGCGCGGCGGGCGATTCGATGACGTATTGCGGTCGCCATAGCTGCGTTTCGCACCTTCGCCGGCGGCCTTGTCGCGATAGGACGGGCGCTTGCTGTCGTCACTGCCTGCTGCGCGACGCGGACGGGCGTCGTCATCACGGCGGGGAGGGCGGTCGGAAGACGTGCGACGCTCGCCGAAGCCGCGCTTCGCGCCTTCGCCGGCCGCGTTGTCGCGATAGGACGGACGCTTGCCTTCGTCGGCACCGGCACGGCGCGGCCGCGCATCGTCATCGTTGCGGCGCGGCGGGCGATCCGACGACATGCGACGATCGCCGAAACCGCGCTTCGCGCCTTCGCCGGCCGCGTTGTCACGATAGGACGGACGCTTGCCTTCGTCGGCACCGGCACGGCGCGGCCGCGCATCGTCATCGTTGCGGCGCGGCGGGCGATCCGACGACGTGCGACGATCGCCGAAGCCGCGCTTCGCACCTTCGCCGGCCGCATTGTCGCGATACGGCGCGCGCGTGCCGCGCTCGGCGCCGCCGTCACGCGGCGCGCGCTTGGCCGGTGCGCGATCCGCGCCGGGGCGTTCGGCGCCGGCGGCGCCGCGCGGATTGAACGAGCGCTCGCCGGTGGCGGCCGCCGCGGGCGCCTTCTTCGGGCGGGCCGGCTTGTCCGCCGCGGGCGGCGCGGCGGGGCGTACCGCCTTGCGGGCGACGAGGCTGCCGGAGCGGACGGGGGCGCGAGTCGGCGACGCCGGCTTCGGATTCTTGACGGTTAATTTGGTGCGCATAAACGCTGGGATTCATTCAGACTGCGATCGCACGCAGCAATTCGGTTTCGAGCTGGATCTGCAGGCGGTTGTCGGACAGGCCGGCACCCGCGAGCAGGAAGATGTCTTCGACGCGCTCGCCGAGCGTATTGATCCGCGCCGCATGGACGCCGATCCGATGTTCGGCGAGTACGCGCGCGATCGAATAGAGAAGGCCCGGCCGGTCGTTGGCCGACACGGACAGGATGTAGTACTGACCGCGCTCGTCGGCCCGCAGGTCGACGCGCGGCGTGATCGGAAACGTCCGCGACAGCCGCGACAGGCGGCCCTTCGACGGCTCCGGCAGCGATGCGGTTTCGGCCAGCCGCGTCGCGAGCTGCTGCTCGACGAGATTCGCGATGTCGCGGTAGCGCACGTCGCGTTCGGTCTGCGTGACGATGAAGTTGTCGAGCGCATAGCCGTGCCGTGTCGTGCTGACGCGCGCGTCGAGCACCGACAGCCCGTTGCGGTCGAAATACGCGCAGATGCCCGCGAACAGGTCGGGGCGGTCCTTCACGTACACGAGCACCTGCAGCGCGTCGCCTATCGGCGACGGCCGCGCGCGGACGATCGCGGTTTCGGCGTTCACGTGCCGGTACAGCACGCGCGTCTGCCACGCGATGTCGGCCGCGTCGTGACGCAGGAAGAAGCCGACGTCGAGCTGATCCCACAATGCGCGGTGCGCGTCGTCGGGCACGGTTTCCAGGCGCAGCAGCGCCAGCGCCTGCTCCTGCCGCGACTTCAGCTCCGAATGCGCGTCGGGGTTCGCGCCGCCGAGCACCGCGAGCGTGATGCGGTACAGATCCTCGAGCAGCTTGCCCTTCCACGTGTTCCATACCTTCGGGCTCGTGCCGCGGATATCGGCGACGGTCAGCAGGTAGAGCGCGGTGAGGTAGCGTTCGTTGCCGACGACTTCGGCGAAGCGCTTGATGACTTCGGGATCGCTCGTGTCCTGCTTCTGCGCGACCTGGCTCATCGTCAGGTGATGCTGGACGAGCCACACGATCAGCGCCGCGTCGTCGCCGTCGATCCCGTGCTCGCGGCAGAAGCGCCGCGCGTCGGCCATCCCGAGCGTCGAGTGATCGCCGCCGCGGCCCTTCGCGATGTCGTGGAACAGCGCCGCGACGTACAGCACCCACGGGCGCTCGAAGTTGCCGATCAGCTGGCTGCAGAACGGGTATTCGTGCGCATGCTCGGCCACCGCGAAGCGGCGGATGTTGCGCAGCACCATCAGGATGTGCTGGTCGACCGTGTACACGTGGTACAGGTCGTGCTGCATCTGGCCGACGATGCGGCGGAAATTCAGCAGGTAGCGGCCGAGCACGCTCGTCTGGTTCATCAGCCGGAACGCATGCGTGATGCCTTCGGGCTGCTGCAGGATCCGCATGAACGTGCGGCGGTTCTGCGGATCGCGGCGCCACGCGTTGTTCATGATTTCGCGCGAGTTGTACAGCGCCCGCAGCGTGCGGGCGGACAGGCCTTTCACGCCGCGCGTCGTCTCGTACAGCAGGAACGCTTCGAGGATCGCGTCGGGATGGCGCTCGAACACGCCGTCGTCGACGATCTCGAGCATGCCCTGTTTCTCGACGAAGCGATCGGCCGACAGCACGCGCGTGATGCCGCTCGTCGCGGGGAAGAGCTGCGCCTCGATGTTCTGGATCAGGATCGTCGCGAGCTGCGTGACGGCCTTCGCGGCCCAGTAGTAGCGGCGCATCAGTTGCTCGCTCGCGCGCTTGGCCTGCGTCGGCTGGTAGCCGAAGCTCTCGGCGGCCTGCGTCTGCAGGTCGAACACGAGCATGTCCTGGCGGCGCCCGGCGATCACGTGCAGCCGCGCGCGCAGCGTCTTCAGGAAGCCTTCGTTGCGACGCAGCTCGCGTGCTTCGCGGTCGGTGATGAGCCCGCGCGTGTCGAGTTCGCGCCAGCTGCTGCCGAAGCCGGCCGCGCGCGCGATCCACAGGATCGTCTGCAGGTCGCGCAGCCCGCCCGGGCTTTCCTTCACGTTCGGCTCGAGGCTGTACGGCGTGTCCTGGAACTTCGCATGGCGCTGGCGCATCTCGAGCACCTTCGCGGTGAAGAACGCGCGGGCGTCGAGCGCTTCGTGGTAGCGCACGGTGAAGCGCTCGAACAGCGCGGTGCTGCCGACGATGCGGCGCGCTTCGAGCAGCGAGGTCTGCACCGTGACGTCCTGCGACGCCTCCTCGATGCACTGCGCGACCGTGCGCACGCTGCTACCGATCTCGAGGCCGAGATCCCACGCCATCCCGATGAAGCGCTCGATGCGCGCGTCGAGCGCCGCGTCGTGCGCATCGGGCAGCAGCACGAGGATGTCGACGTCGGAATAGGGCGCGAGCTCGCCGCGTCCGTAGCCGCCGACGGCGACGAGCGCGAGCGTCGCGGGCAGCTCGCATTCGTCCCACACGCGCTTCAACGCGTCGTCGGTGAGTTTCGACAGCGCGTGCATCAGCGACGCGACGTTCGCCGCGCGGCGAAAACGCTCGAGCATTTCCGTCTTGGCGGCCTTGAATTCGGCGCGCCGCGACAGCGCTTCGGGCGAGGGGGCAGCGTGAGCGCTCATGGGCAGCCGTTCAGGTGCGAAAGTGGGGCGGGCTGGCGTGACGTCGCTCAGACGGCGGCGGCCGGTTGCGCGAACACGGGGCGCGCCGGCGTGCCGGCCGACACGGTCAGCACTTCGTAGCCGGTTTCGGTGACGAGCACCGTGTGCTCCCACTGCGCGGACAGGCTGCGGTCGCGCGTCTTGACCGTCCACTGGTCGGGCATCGTGCGGATGTCGCGCTTGCCGGCGTTGATCATCGGCTCGATCGTGAAGATCATGCCGGCCTTCAGCTCGACGCCGGTGCCCGGGCGGCCGTAGTGGACGACCTGCGGATCCTCGTGGAACACCGTGCCGATGCCGTGGCCGCAGTATTCGCGCACGACGCTGTAGCCTTGCGCTTCCGCGTGCTTCTGGATCGCGTAGCCGATGTCGCCGAGGTGCGCGCCGGGCTTGACCTGGTCGATGCCGAGCCACATGCATTCGTAGGTGGTCTGCACGAGGCGCTTCGCGAGGATCGACCCCTCGCCGACGATGAACATCCGGCTGGTGTCGCCGAAATAGCCGTTCTTGATCACGGTGATGTCGATGTTCAGCGCATCGCCGTTCTTGAGCACCTTCTCGCCGGGAATGCCGTGGCAGATCACGTCGTTGACCGAAATGCAGGTGGCCTTCGGGTACGGCGGATAGCCGGGCGGCTGGTAGTTCAGCGGCGCGGGGATCGTGCCTTGCTCGTTGAGCATGTACTCGTGGCAGAGGCGGTCGAGTTCGGCGGTCGTGACGCCCGCGACGACGTGCGGCGTGATGAAGTCGAGCACTTCGCTCGCGAGACGGCAGGCGACGCGCATCTGGGCGATATCGTGTTCGTTTTTGAGCGTAATAGCCATCGAGGTATGCCTGCAATGCGGTGAATTGACGGATTATCGCACCTTATGGCGGGCCTCGCAGCCCCTGCGGGCCGCGCGGATGCGGGTTTTCGCGGATTGTCCGGCCCGCTGCCGCACGGCACGCGAAAGTGCCGCGCGACTTGAGAGCGGACAATTCCGCGTGCTATACTCTCTGGCTAAGTCGATATCCAAATGCCGAAATTTCCCCGTCTTGGGGCGGCATCGCGATGAAAGGCTTACGGCACGGGCGTTTTGCACGTGCCGAATCGCAAGCCGGCGCAACCAGGGTGCCGGCCGCGCGGCATCCGCGCCCTTCGGGCGGGTTCGCGCGGCGGTACGGCAGCCGGCTTAAGACCCAACCCTCGTGGAGAATTTACATGGCAGTCACGATGCGCCAAATGCTGGAAGCGGGTGTCCACTTCGGTCACCAGACGCGCTTCTGGAACCCGAAGATGGCTCCGTTCATTTTCGGTCACCGCAACAAGATTCACATCATCAACCTCGAAAAGACGCTGCCGATGTTCACGGACGCACAGAAGTACGTGCGCCAGCTGGCAGCGAACCGCGGCACGATCCTGTTCGTCGGCACGAAGCGCCAGTCGCGTGACACGATCGCCCAGGAAGCGCAGCGTGCGGGCATGCCGTACGTCAACGCACGCTGGCTCGGCGGCATGATGACCAACTTCAAGACGCTGAAGGTGTCGATCAAGCGCCTGAAGGACATGGAAGCGGCTGTCGAGGCAGGCGAGCTCGAGAAGATGAGCAAGAAGGAAGCGCTGCTGTTCGAGCGCGAAATCGCCAAGCTGCAGAAGTCGATCGGCGGCGTGAAGGACATGGGCGGCATTCCGGACGCGATCTTCGTCGTCGACGTCGGCTACCACAAGATCGCCGTCACGGAAGCGAACAAGCTGGGCGTGCCGGTCATCGCCGTGGTCGATACGAACCACTCGCCGGAAGGTGTGGATTACGTGATCCCGGGTAACGACGACTCGAGCAAGGCAGTCGCGCTGTACGCGGAAGGCGTGGCCGACGCGATCCTCGAAGGCCGTGCGAACGCGGTCAACGAAGTGGTCCAGGCTGCACGCGGCGACGACGAGTACGTCGAGGAAAACGCGTAACTGGCCCCGAGCCGGCGCAAAAAGGGGGCTCTCAACAGGCCCCCTTTTTTTAAGCTTGTGCGCCGGACCTGATCGCGCCGAATCGGCGCGGGTCCGGAAACGAATCTCGGCCGTTCGCGTCCAAGCGGGCGGCGTTGTGAATACAGACTCAAGGAGCGAATGATGGCGGCAATTACCGCAAGCATGGTGGCAGAACTGCGCGCAAAGACCGACGCACCGATGATGGAGTGCAAGAAGGCGCTGACGGAAGCCGACGGCGATCTGGCCAAGGCTGAAGAACTGCTGCGCGTCAAGCTCGGCAACAAGGCGAGCAAGGCCGCGTCGCGCGTGACGGCGGAAGGCGTCGTCGCATCGTTCGTCGGCGGCAACGCAGGCGCGCTGGTCGAACTGAACTGCGAAACCGACTTCGTCGCGAAGAACGACGACTTCCTCGCGTTCTCGAAGACGGTGGCGGAACTCGTCGCGACGCAAAACCCGGCCGACGTGGCGGCACTGTCGGCGCTGCCGCTCGACGGCTCGACCGTCGACGCAGTGCGTCTGGCGCTGATCGGCAAGATCGGCGAGAACGTGTCGATCCGCCGTTTCGTCCGTTTCGAAACCGCGAACAAGATCGCCACGTACCTGCACGGCGCGCGTATCGGCGTGATCGTCGAGTACACGGGCGCGGACGAGCAGGTCGGCAAGGACGTCGCGATGCACATCGCGGCGATGAAGCCGGTCGCGCTGTCGTCGGCCGACGTGCCGGCGGAACTGATCGAGACGGAACGCCGCGTGGCCGAGCAGAAGGCCGCGGAATCGGGCAAGCCTGCCGAAATCGTCGCGAAGATGGTCGACGGCAGCGTCCAGAAGTACCTGAAGGAAGTGTCGCTGCTGAACCAAACGTTCGTGAAGAACGACAAGCAGACGATCGAGCAGATGCTGAAGGCAGCGAATGCCGCGGTGCAGAAGTTCGCGCTGTTCGTCGTCGGCGAAGGCATCGAGAAGCGCCAGGACGACTTCGCCGCCGAAGTGGCCGCGCAAGTCGCCGCAGCAAAGCAGCAGTAAGCAGTCAGGCAGTAACCGCGGCGGGCGTCCGCTCCGCCGCGGCCGGCGGCGCCGCCGGCCGGCCGGGTACCCCGGCCCGGTCGTCGGCGCTTGCCCGAATCAGTATTTCGCCCCTACAGTTCGTGGTTGTCATCCTCTCGTCGCTCGGAAGCCCCTATGTCCAATGCCTATAAACGCGTCCTCCTCAAACTCTCCGGCGAAGCGCTGATGGGCGACGACGCCTTCGGCATCAATCGCGCGACGATCGAGCGGATGGTGGCGGATATCGCAGAAGTCGTGCGCCTCGGCACGCAGCTCGCGGTCGTGATCGGTGGCGGTAATATTTTCCGCGGCGTCGCGGGCGGCGCGGCCGGCATGGACCGCGCGACGGCCGACTACATGGGGATGCTGGCGACGATGATGAACGCGCTGGCGCTGCAGGACGCGATGCGCCACGCGGGCATCGAGGCGCGCGTGCAGTCGGCGCTGCGGATGGACCAGGTCGTCGAGCCGTACATCCGGCCGCGCGCGATCCGTCAGCTCGAGGAAGGCCGTGTCGTGATCTTCGCGGCCGGCACCGGCAACCCGTTCTTCACGACGGATACCGCGGCCGCGCTGCGCGGCTCGGAAGTGGGCGCCGAAGTCGTGCTGAAGGCGACCAAGGTCGATGGCGTATATTCTGCCGATCCGAAGAAGGATCCGTCGGCTACGCGCTATACGACGATCAGCTTCGACGAGGCGATCAGCCGCAACCTGCAGGTGATGGACGCGACGGCGTTTGCGCTGTGCCGCGACCAGAAGCTGCCGATTCGCGTGTTTTCGATCAACAAGCCGGGTGCGCTCAAGCGCATCGTGCTGGGCGAGGACGAAGGTACGCTCGTCCACGTGTAAACTCCCGCGGATGCGGGCGACTGACGGCGGGCCACCGGCTATGTGCAACTGGCTGCGGGTTGCCGGCCGCGGCGCGCGACATGCGCCGGTCGGCGCTCGCGTTCTTTGAAGGTTTGAAGGTTCGGAGGTTGAAATGAGTGTCGCTGATGTCAAGAAGGGCGTCGAGCAAAAGATGCAGCGCTCGATCGAAGCGTTCAAGAACGATCTGGCCAAGATCCGTACGGGCCGTGCACACACCGGTCTGCTCGATCACGTTCAGGTCGACTACTACGGCTCGATGGTGCCGATCTCGCAGGTCGCGAACCTGACGCTCGTCGACGCGCGCACGATCGGCGTGCAGCCGTGGGAAAAGAACATGGTCGCGAAGGTCGAGAAGGCCATCCGCGAAGCCGATCTGGGCCTGAATCCGGCCACGGCCGGCGACCTGATCCGCGTGCCGATGCCCGCGCTGACGGAAGAGCGCCGCCGCGAGCTGACCAAGGTCGTGAAGAGCGAAGGCGAAACGGCCAAGGTCGCGATCCGCAACCTGCGCCGCGACGCGAACGAAGCGCTCAAGAAGCTCGTGAAGGACAAGGAAATCTCGGAAGACGACGAGCGCCGCGCAAGCGACGACGTGCAGAAGCTGACCGACAAGCACGTGGCCGAAGTCGACAAGCTCGTGCAGACCAAGGAAGCCGAGATCATGACGGTCTGACGACCGTCCTCGCGCGCCGCCTTCTTCCCGCATTACTGTCTCAACGGCCATGACCTATACCAGCTCTACCGTTCGCGTGCCTGACGTCGGCGTCGTGCCGCGTCACATCGCGATCATCATGGACGGCAATGGCCGTTGGGCGACCGAACGCCGCTTGCCGCGCGTCGCGGGGCACACCCGCGGCGTCGATGCCGTGCGGGCGGTGGTCGAAGGCTGCGCGCGCGCCGGCGTCGAATACCTGACGCTGTTCGCGTTCAGTTCGGAAAACTGGCGCCGGCCGAACGACGAAGTGTCGTTCCTGATGCGGCTGTTCATCACCGCGCTCGAACGCGAGGTGGGCAAGCTGCATGCGAACGGGATCCGCCTGCGTGTCGTCGGCGATCTCGACCGTTTCGAGCCGCGCATCCGTGAACTGATTCGCCGCGCCGAAACCAAGACGGCGCGTAATACCCGTCTGACGCTCACCATCGCGGCCAACTACGGCGGCCGGTGGGACATCCTGCAAGCGACGAAGAAGCTCGTCGAGCAGGCCGTGCGCGAAGGTCGCGAGATCGAAGTGACCGAGGACGCTTTCGCGCCGCACCTGGCGATGGCCTACGCGCCGGAGCCCGATCTCTTCATCCGCACGGGCGGCGAGCAGCGCGTCAGCAACTTCCTGCTGTGGCAGCTCGCGTACGCCGAATTCTATTTCACCGACAAGTACTGGCCGGATTTCGACGGCGCGGCACTGGCCGACGCGATGGCGTCGTATACCGAGCGCGAGCGCCGTTTCGGGCGCACGAGTGCGCAGCTCGAACCGCAATCGCAGAACGCCGACTCCCTTTCATGCTGAAAACCCGTGTGATCACGGCGATCGTGATGCTGGCCGTGCTGCTGCCGGTGACGCTGTTCGCGCCGCTCGCCGGGTTCGGCGCGCTGATCGGCGTCGTGCTGGTGTTCGCCGCGTGGGAGTGGGCGCGCCTGCTGAAGCTCGGCGGCGCCGCGCCTGTCGTCTATGCGCTCGTCGCGGCGCTCGCGCTCGCGGCCACCGCGCCGCTCGGCGTCGACGCGGCTTCGTCCCGTCCCCTTTTCATGGCGGCTGGCGTGTTCTGGCTGCTGGTCGGCCCGTTCGCGCTGCGGCGCAAGCCCGAACTCGCGGGCGGCGTGTGGCGACCGTTCCTGCTGGCCGCCGGCCTCGTCGTGTTCGCCGCCTGCTGGCACGCGCTCGTGGCAGCCCGCGCGCAGGGCGTGCCGTTCGTGCTGTCGCTGCTTCTGGTCGTCTGGCTGGCCGATATCGGCGCATACTTCGCCGGCAAGGCCTTCGGAAAGCGTAAACTGGCCATCACGATCAGCCCCGGCAAGAGTTGGGAAGGCGCGATCGGCGGCTGGTTCGCGGTGATGGTCGTCGCCGGTGTCGCGATGGCCGTACACGCTTTCGAACCGACCCTGTTTTCCGCGCTCGCCGCGCGCTACGGAATGCCCGGCGCGTGGGCCGCACTGACGCTGCTGGTTGCATACAGCGTGATCGGCGACCTGTTCGAGTCGCTGCTGAAGCGGCAGGCGGGCGTGAAGGATTCGAGCGGACTGCTGCCGGGCCACGGCGGCGTGCTCGATCGGGTCGACGCGCTGCTGCCGGTGCTGCCGCTCGCGATGCTGCTGCTTGGTTAAACCATTATTTCTGTTATGCAAAAACGCCTGACATTGCTCGGTTCCACGGGCTCGATCGGAGACAGCACGCTCGACGTGGTCGCGCGCCATCCCGAGCGCTTCTCGGTCTACGCGCTGACCGCGCACCGCAACGGCGACAAGCTCGTCGAGCAGTGTCTGCGCTTCGCGCCTGAAGTGGCGGTGGTCGGCGATGCCGCGACGGCCGCGCACGTCGACGCGAAACTGCGCGCGGCGGGCAGCAAGACGGTCGTGCTGCACGGGCCGCAGGCGCTCGTCGACGTGTCGAAGAGCGACGGCTGCGACACGGTGGTCGCCGCGATCGTCGGCGCGGCCGGCCTTGCGCCGAGCCTGGCGGCCGCGCGCGCCGGCAAGCGGATCCTGCTCGCGAACAAGGAAGCGCTCGTGATGTCGGGCGCGATCTTCATGGACGCCGTGCGCGACCATGGCGCGATCCTGCTGCCGGTCGACAGCGAACACAACGCGATCTTCCAGTGCATGCCGCGCGACGCGGCCGAGCACGGCGGGATCTCGAAGATCATCCTGACCGCGTCGGGCGGCCCGTTCCGCACGCGCGAGCCGGCCACGCTCGTCGACGTGACGCCGGACGAGGCGTGCAAGCACCCGAACTGGGTGATGGGCCGCAAGATCTCGGTCGATTCCGCGACGATGATGAACAAGGGCCTCGAGGTGATCGAGGCGCACTGGATCTTCGGGCTGCCGGGCGACCGGATCGACGTGCTGATCCATCCGCAGAGCGTGATCCATTCGCTCGTGTCGTATCGCGACGGCTCGGTGCTCGCGCAGCTCGGCAACCCCGACATGCGTACGCCGATCGCGCACGCGCTCGCGTTTCCCGAGCGCGTCGACGCGGGCGTCGATCAGCTCGACCTCGCGCAGATCGCCCAGTTGTCGTTCGAGAAGCCCGATTACGCGCGCTTCCCGTGCCTCGCGCTCGCGCTGAAGGCGCTCGAGGAAGGCGGTATCGCGAGCGCCGCATTGAACGCGGCGAACGAAGTGGCGGTCGAAGCATTTCTCGAGCGCCGGATCGGCTTCATGGCGATCGCGGCGACGGTCGACGCCGTGCTCAACACGCTGCCGAACCGCGCGCCCGACGGGCTCGACGACGTCCTCGCGGCGGATGCCGAGGCTCGCCGCCTCGCCGCCGCGATCATTGCGAAAGCGCCTGCGCCACGCGTGGAGCGTGCGGTCTGAATGGAGTGCTCATGAACGTACTGGTCGAACTGGTCGCGTTTGCGGTGGCGATCGGGGTGCTGGTCGTCGTGCATGAGTATGGACACTATCGCGTCGCGCGCTGGTGCGGCGTGAAGGTGCTGCGTTTCTCGATCGGCTTCGGCCAGCCCGTCGCGCGCTGGGTCAGCCGCAGGACGGGCACCGAGTGGACGCTGTCCGCGCTGCCGCTCGGCGGCTACGTGAAGATGCTCGACGAGCGCGATCCAGGCCCAGGCGGCATTCCGCCCGAGGAACTCGGGCAGGCATTCAACCGCCAGTCGGTCTACAAGCGCATCGCGATCGTCGCGGCTGGACCGATTGCGAACTTCCTGCTGGCAATCGTGCTGTTCTCCGCCATATTCGCCACCGGCGTGACCGAGCCGACCGCGATCGTCGCGCCGCCGGCCGCCGGCACGGTGGCGGCTCGCGCGGGCTTCGACGGCAGCGAGACGGTCGTGTCGATCCGCGACGTGCGCGTGAGCGACGCGCAGGGCGGCGAGTCGGAGCCGGTGCGATCGTGGTCGGACCTGCGCTGGAAGCTGCTGTCGGCCGCGCTCGACCATCGCGAGGTCGTGCTCGGCGCGCGCGACGGCAATGCGACTTTCGATTTCCGCGTCGACCTGCGCAACGTGCCCGACAGCCAGCTCGACGACGACTTCATGGCCCATCTCGGCTTCGAGGCCGGCGGCGGCACGTTGTCGGTCGCGTCGGTGCAGCCGGGCAGTGCGGCGGAGCAGGCGGGCCTGAAGGCCGGCGACAAGCTGGTCGCGCTCGACGGCAAGCCGATCGGCGGCGCGTCGCGTTTCATCGATACGGTGAAGCACCATGCGGGCCAGCCGCTCGCGCTGCAGATCGAACGCAACGGCGCCGCGCGGACAGTATCGATCGTGCCGCAGATGCAGCGCGACGACGAATCGGGGCAGCAGGTCGGCCGGATCGGCGCGGCGCTGTCGATGCACGCGCCATCGGTGGACGTGCGCTACGGGCCGATCGAGAGCCTGCGGCTCGGCGCGCACCGCACGTGGGACATTTCCGTGTATTCGCTGAAGATGTTCGGGCGGATGATCACGGGCAACGCGTCGTTGAAGAACCTGTCGGGCCCGGTGACGATCGCCGACTACGCGGGCAAGAGCGCACGGCTCGGTCCGTCGGCGTTCCTGTCGTTCCTCGCCCTTGTCAGCATTAGCCTTGGCGTCCTGAACTTGTTGCCGATTCCCGTTTTGGACGGGGGGCATCTGTTATATTATGCGGTTGAAGCCGCGACCGGGAAAGCCGTCTCGGAGCGCTGGCAGCTGATTCTGCAAAGAGCCGGGTTGATCTGCATCGTCGCGTTGTCGGCGATCGCGCTGTTCAACGATCTGGTTCGGTTAATCCATTTCTGAAGCGTCAGGCGGCGGCCGCTGGCCAGCCGCCCGATTTGATGCAGCTAAATATTGGGGATGCATGTTGTTCAAACCTCATCGCTTTGTACCTAAGACAGTTGCAGCGGCCGCGCTCGCCGCGCACGGCCTCGCGGCGCATGCAGCGGCACCGTTCGTGGTGCAAGACATCAAGATCGAGGGGCTGCAGCGCGTCGAAGCGGGTTCGGTGTTCGCCTATCTGCCGATCAAGCAGGGCGATACCTTCACGGACGACAAGGCATCCGAAGCAATCCGCGCGTTGTACGCGACGGGCTTTTTCAACGACGTGCGCGTCGCCACGCAGGGCAACGTCGTGATCGTGCAGGTGCAGGAGCGGCCGGCCATCGCGTCGATCGACTTCACCGGCACGAAGGAATTCGACAAGGACAACCTGACGAAGGCGCTGCGTGCGGTCGGCCTCGCCGACGGCCGCTACTACGACAAGGCGCTCGTCGACAAGGCGGAGCAGGAGCTCAAGCGCCAGTACCTGACGCGCGGCTTCTATGCGGCCGAAGTCAAGACGACGATCACGCCGGTCGACGCGAACCGCGTGTCGATCCTGTTCGCGGTGGCCGAAGGCCCGAGCGCGAAGATCCGCCAGATCAACTTCATCGGCAACAAGGCGTTCAGCACGAGCACGCTGCGCGACGAGATGCAGCTGTCGACGCCGAACTGGTTCTCCTGGTACACGAAGAACGACCTGTACTCGAAGGAAAAGCTCACGGGCGACCTCGAGGCCGTGCGCTCGTACTACCTGAACCGCGGTTACCTCGAGTTCAACATCGAGTCGACCCAGGTATCGATCTCGCCGGACAAGAAGGACATGTACCTGACGGTCACGCTGCACGAAGGCGAGCCGTACACGGTGTCGGGCATCAAGCTGTCGGGCAACCTGCTCGATCGCGAGGCCGAACTCAACAAGCTGATCAAGATCAAGCCGGGCGACCGCTTCTCGGCCGAAAAGCTGCAGCAGACCACCAAGTCGATCGTCGACAAGCTCGGCGAATACGGCTACGCATTCGCGACCGTCAACGCGCAGCCGGACATCGACCAGGCGAACCACAAGGTGAACCTGAACCTCGTCGTCGATCCGAGTCGCCGCGTGTACGTGCGCCGCATCAACGTGGTCGGCAACACGCGTACGCGCGACGAAGTGGTGCGCCGCGAAATGCGCCAGCTCGAAAGCTCGTGGTTCGACTCGAACCGCCTCGCGCTGTCGAAGGACCGCGTGAACCGCCTCGGCTACTTCACCAACGTCGACGTGACGACGGTGCCGGTCGAAGGCACGAACGATCAGGTCGACGTGAACGTGAAGGTCGACGAAAAACCGACCGGCGCGATCACGCTGGGCGCCGGCTTCTCGTCGACGGACAAGGTCGTGCTGTCGGCCGGCGTGTCGCAGGACAACGTGTTCGGCTCGGGCACGAGCCTGTCGGTGAACGTCAACACCGCGAAGAGCTACCGCACGCTGACCGTCACGCAGGTCGATCCGTACTTCACGGTCGACGGCATCAAGCGGATCACCGACGTCTACTACCGCACGTACCAGCCGCTCTACTATTCGACGAGCTCGAGCTTCCGGATCATCAGCGCGGGCGGCAACCTGAAGTTCGGCATTCCGTTCTCGGAAGTCGACACCGTCTACTTCGGCGCGGGCTTCGAACAGAACCGCCTCGACGTCGATTCGAACACGCCGCAGAGCTACCAGGATTACGTGAACGAGTTCGGCCGCGTGTCGAACACGGTGCCGCTGACGGTGGCATGGTCGCGCGACGCGCGTGACAGCGCGCTGATTCCGAGCCGCGGCTACTTCACGCAGGCGAACATGGAGTACGGCGTGCCGGTCGGCAAGATCCAGTACTACAAGGCCGACCTGCAGGCGCAGTACTACTATTCGTTCTCGCGCGGCTTCATCCTGGGCCTGAACCTGCAAGGCGGCTACGGTAACGGTATCGGCAACCCGTACCCGATCTTCAAGAACTACTACGCGGGCGGTATCGGCTCCGTGCGGGGCTACGAGCCGAGCTCGCTGGGCCCGCGCGACACGAAGACGAACGACCCGATCGGCGGTTCGAAGATGCTGGTCGGCAACATCGAGCTGACGTTCCCGCTGCCGGGCACCGGCTACGACCGCACGCTGCGCGTGTTCACGTTCCTCGACGGCGGTAACGTGTGGGGCAACGCGCCGGGCGGCACGAGTACGGGCGCCAACGGCCTGCGCTACGGCTACGGTGTGGGTCTCGCGTGGATCTCGCCGATCGGCCCGCTGAAGCTGAGCCTCGGCTTCCCGCTGCAGAAGCACGAAGGCGACCAGTACCAGAAATTCCAGTTCCAGATCGGGACGGCGTTCTGACCGAACGCATGACAACAGCAACGAGAGGGTAATTTTGCTAACCGGTAAGTTTTCGAAACGAGTGATGTGCGCGCTGACCGTTGCGCTGGCCTTGGGCGCGGCAACGGTGCACGCACAGGACGTCGCCCGCATCGCGGCGGTCAATTCGGATCGGATCCTGCGCGAGTCGGCGCCCGCGAAGGCGGCGCAGACGAAGCTCGAAGCCGAGTTCGCGAAGCGTGACAAGGATCTGCAGGACCTGGCGGCCCGTCTGAAGTCGATGTCCGATTCGCTCGACAAGAACGGCACGTCGCTGTCGGCGGCCGATCGCGCGCAGAAGCAGCGCGATCTCGCGCAGCTCGACACCGACTTCCAGCGCAAGCAGCGCGAGTTCCGCGAAGACCTGAACCAGCGGCGCAACGAAGAGCTGGCGGCCGTGCTGGAAAGGGCGAACAAGGTCATCAAGCAGATCGCCGAGCAGCAGAATTACGACCTGATCGTGCAGGAAGCCGTGTACGTCAGCCCGCGCATCGACATCACCGACAAGGTGCTCAAGGCGCTCGCGTCCGGCTCGACGAACTGAACGGAGCAGACGACGAATGGCATTGACGCTTGAGGCACTCGTAAAGCGGTTCGGCGGCGAGATCGCCGGCGACGCACAGTGCACGGTCGGCGGCCTCGCGCCGCTCGACCAGGCAGGCCCTCAGCAGCTCGCGTTCCTCGCGAACCCGAAGTACCTGTCGCAGGTCGAGACGACCCGCGCCGGCGCGGTGCTGATCGCGCCGAAGGATCTGGAAAAGCTGGGCGCGGCCGCGAAGGGTCGCAACTTCATCGTGACGCCGAATCCGTACGCGTACTTCGCGCGCGTCGCGCAGATGTTCATCGATCTCGCCACGCCGCCGCGCGCGGCCGGCGTGCATCCGAGCGCGACGATCGATCCGGCCGCGAAGGTCGCCGCGACCGCGGTGATCGGCCCGCACGTGACGGTCGAGGCCGGCGCGGTGATCGAAGACGGCGTGCAGCTCGACGCGAACGTATTCGTCGGCCGCGGTACGACGATCGGCGCCGGCTCGCACTTCTATCCGAACGCATCGGTGTACCACGGCTGCAAGATCGGCCCGCGCGCGATCGTCCATGCGGGTGCCGTGATCGGCTCCGACGGCTTCGGCTTCGCGCCGGATTTCGTCGGCGACGGCGACGCGCGCACCGGCAGCTGGGTCAAGATTCCGCAGGTCGGCGGCGTGACGATCGGCCCGGACGTCGAAATCGGCGCGAACACGACGATCGACCGCGGTGCGATGGCGGATACCGTCATCGAGGAATGCGTGAAGATCGACAACCAGGTCCAGATCGGCCACAACTGCCGGATCGGCGCGTACACAGTGATCGCCGGCAGCGCCGGCATCGCGGGCAGCACGACGATCGGCCGCCATTGCATGATCGGCGGCGCGGCCGGGATCGCCGGCCACGTGACGCTCGGCGACTATGTCATCATCACCGCGAAGTCGGGCGTATCGAAGTCGCTGCCGAAGGCCGGCATCTATACCAGCGCGTTCCCGGCCGTCGACCACGGCGAGTGGAACAAGAGCGCCGCGCTCGTGCGCAACCTCGACAAGCTGCGCGAGCGCATCAAGGCGCTCGAAGCCGCGCTCGCCGCCCAGGGCGGCACCCACGCCTGAGCGCATCATGCGAGACCATGAACCGGGCACGGCCAGCGCAACCGGCCCGGTTCGTCAGACTGGGCCGCGCGGCGGCCCGCTTCAGCCTTTGCATCACCACCGCGCAGCCTCTGCGTGAGACGAACCATCATGAGCACTGAAAAAATCAATCTCGACATCCACAAGATCCTCACGCTGCTGCCGCATCGCTACCCGATTCTGCTCGTCGACCGCGTGCTCGAACTCGAACCGCACAAAGGGATCAAAGCGCTGAAGAACGTGTCGATCAACGAGCCCTTCTTCCAGGGGCATTTCCCGAAGCGGCCGGTGATGCCGGGCGTGCTGATCCTCGAGGCGCTCGCGCAGGCCGCGGCGCTGCTGACGTTCTCGGAAGAGCAGCCGAAGGATCCGGAGAACACGCTGTATTACTTCGTCGGGATCGACGGCGCGCGCTTCAAGCGCGTGGTCGAACCGGGCGACCAGCTGATCCTGAACGTGACGTTCGAGCGCTACATCCGCGGCATCTGGAAGTTCAAGGCGGTGGCGGAGGTGGACGGCAAGGTCGCGGCGGAAGCCGAGCTGATGTGCACGGTCAAGACGGCCGACGCGGCGCCCTGAGCGACGCGGCACGCATGGGCAACATAACGCGAGCAACGCGACACATGATATCGAGAGGCAACGGCGCATGACCAGGATTCATCCTACCGCGATCGTCGAGCCGGGCGCGCAGATCGACGAATCGGTCGAGATCGGCCCGTACGCGATCGTCGGCCCGCACGTCACGATCGGCGCGCGCACGACGATCGGCTCGCACAGCGTGATCGAAGGCCATACGACGCTCGGCGAGGACAACCGCATCGGCCATTACGCGTCGGTCGGCGGGCGTCCGCAGGACATGAAGTACAAGGACGAGCCGACGAAGCTCGTGATCGGCAACCGCAACACGATCCGCGAATTCACGACGATCCACACGGGCACCGTGCAGGACGTCGGCGTGACGACGCTCGGCGACGACAACTGGATCATGGCCTACGTGCACATCGGCCACGACTGCCGGGTCGGCAACAACGTGATCCTGTCGAGCAACGCGCAGATGGCCGGCCACGTCGAGATCGGCGACTTTGCGATCATCGGCGGCATGTCGGGCGTGCACCAGTTCGTGCGCATCGGCGCGCATTCGATGCTGGGCGGCGCGTCGGCGCTCGTGCAGGACATCCCGCCGTTCGTGATCGCGGCGGGCAACAAGGCCGAGCCGCACGGGATCAACGTCGAAGGGCTGCGCCGGCGCGGCTTCTCGGCCGACGCGATCTCGGCGCTGCGCAGCGCGTACCGCGTGCTGTACAAGAACAGCCTGTCGCTCGAGGAAGCGAAGGTGCAACTGCGCGAGCTCGCGGAAGCGGGCGGCGACGGCGATGCACCGGTGAAGGCGCTCGTCGAGTTCATCGACGCGTCGCAACGCGGCATCATCCGCTAAGCGATGCCGCTTCCGACCAACCAGCTCCGGCTCGCGATGGTGGCCGGCGAACCGTCGGGCGACCTGCTCGCGGCCTCGCTGCTCGGCGGCCTGCGCGAGCGGCTGCCCGAATCGGCCCAGTATTACGGGATCGGCGGGCCGCGCATGATCGCGCAGGGCTTCGACTCGCACTGGCAGATGGACAAGCTGACCGTGCGCGGCTATGTCGAGGCGCTGGGCCAGATTCCCGAGATCCTGCGGATTCGCGGCGAACTGAAGCGCCAACTGCTCGCCGAGCGGCCGGACGCGTTCATCGGCGTCGACGCGCCCGATTTCAACTTCAACGTCGAACAGGCCGCGCGCGACGCGGGCATCCCGTCGATCCACTTCGTGTGCCCGTCGATCTGGGCGTGGCGCGGCGGCCGGATCAAGAAGATCGCGAAATCCGTCGACCACATGCTGTGCCTGTTCCCGTTCGAACCGGCGATCCTCGACAAGGCCGGCGTCGCATCGACCTACGTCGGTCATCCGCTCGCCGACGAAATCCCGCTCGAACCCGATACGCACGGCGCGCGCATTGCGCTCGGCCTGCCGGCCGACGGCCCCGTGATCGCGGTGCTGCCGGGCAGCCGGCGCTCGGAGATCGCGCTGATCGGCCCGACGTTCTTCGCGGCGATGGCGCTGATGCAGCAGCGCGAGCCGGGCGTGCGATTCGTGATGCCGGCCGCGACGCCCGCGCTGCGCGAACTGCTGCAGCCGCTCGTCGACGCGCATCCGCAGCTCGCGTTGACGATCACCGACGGCCGTTCGCAGGTCGCGATGACGGCCGCCGACGCGATCCTCGTGAAGAGCGGCACCGTCACGCTGGAAGCCGCGCTGCTGAAAAAGCCGATGGTGATCTCGTACAAGGTGCCCTGGCTGACCGGGCAGATCATGCGCCGGCAGGGCTACCTGCCGTATGTCGGCCTGCCGAACATCCTGGCGGGGCGCTTCGTCGTGCCGGAGCTGCTGCAGCATTTCGCGACGCCCGAGGCGCTCGCCGATGCGACGCTCACGCAATTGCGCGACGACGCGAACCGCCGCACGCTGACCGAAGTGTTCACTGAAATGCATCTTTCGCTGCGGCAGAACACGGCCGCGAAGGCGGCCGAGGCCGTCGTGCGCGTGCTCGAACAACGCAAGGGGCGCGCATGACCGCAGTCCGTGCGCCACGTCGCAATGCGTCGGCCGACGTGCAGGGCGGTTTCGATTTCAGCCGCCCGGACGAGATCGTCTGCGGCGTCGACGAAGCCGGCCGCGGCCCGCTCGCAGGGCCGGTGGTGGCCGCCGCGGTGATCCTCGATCCGGCTCGGCCGATCGACGGGCTCGACGATTCGAAAGCGCTTTCCGCGAAGAAGCGCGACATGCTGTACGAGCTGATCGTCGCGCGTTCGCACGCGTATTGCGTCGCGTCGGCGAGTGTCGACGAGATCGATACGCTGAACATCCTGCACGCGACGATGCTCGCGATGAAGCGGGCCGTCGAAGGCCTGTCGGTGCTGCCGACGCTTGCGCAGATCGACGGCAACCGCTGCCCGACGCTGAGCGTGCGCGCCGAGGCGATCGTCAGCGGCGACGCGCTCGTGCCGAGCATCTCGGCCGCGTCGATCCTCGCGAAGGTCACGCGCGATCGCATGCTGGTCGACCTGCACGAACGCTTCCCGGTGTACGGCTTCAACGTGCATGCGGGCTACGGCACCGCGAAACATCTTGCCGCACTGCGCGAGCACGGCCCGTGCGAAGCGCACCGGCGCTCGTTCGCGCCGGTTCGTGCGGCGCTCGATCTGATTCGATGAAAAGCATCACTTCCCGCGACAACCCGCTGTACAAGCGCCTGAAGGCGCTCGCGGGTTCGACACCCCAGCAGCGCCGCAGCGGCCAGGCGCTGCTCGAAGGTTTCCATCTCGCGAGCGCGTACCTCGATACGGGCGCGACGCCGGAGCTGTGCGTCACGACCGAAGGCGCGCTCGGCCACGCGGAGGCGCAGGCGATCGTCGCGCGCATCGACGCGCAGCGGGTCGTCTCGCTGCCGCACGCGCTGTTCGGGCAGTTGTCGAACGTCGTCAACGGCGTCGGCTTCCTGCTGCTGGTCGACCGGCCGGCGCACCCGCTGCCCGCGCGCGTGACGCATACGTCGATCGTGCTCGACGGCGTGCAGGATGCCGGCAACGTCGGCTCGATCCTGCGCAGCGCGGCGGCGGCCGGCGTGCGTCACGTGTTCTGCGCGCCGGGGACGGCCTATGCGTGGTCGTCGAAGGTGCTGCGCTCGGGCATGGGCGCGCATTTCCTGTTGTCGATCCATGAGGACGTCGAAGCCGCGGCGCTTGCCGAACGCCTCGACGTACCGGTCGCGCTGACCGATTCGCACGGCGCGCGGGCGGTCTACGACTGCGATCTGTCGGGGCCCGTCGCATGGGTGTTCGGCAATGAAGGCGCCGGCGTGTCGGCATTCTGGCGCGACGCGGCCACGCATCGTGTGACGATTCCGCAGCCGGGTGGGATGGAGTCGCTGAACGTCGCCGCCGCCGCCGCGGTGTGCCTGTTCGAGCAGGTGCGGCAGCAGCGGCCCGCGTGACGCCGCACGCGCGCAATTGATTACCGTAAAACGAAACAAGGCCGCGTTCGACGCGGCCTTGTTGCTTTCGGCGGCGGCTGGACAGCCGCCCGCGCATCCGCGCTCAGTACGACTGCCGGTCGAGGCGGATTTCCTGCAGGATCGTCGTCGCGATTTCCTCGATCGACTTGTGCGTCGACGACAGCCACTTGATCCCTTCGCGGCGCATCATCGCCTCGGCCTCGTTGATCTCGTAGCGGCAGTTCTCGGGCGCCGCGTACTTGCTGCCGGGCCGGCGTTCGTTGCGGATCTCCGACAGGCGCTGCGGGTCGATCGACAGCCCGAACAGCTTCTCGCTGTACGGCGCCAGCGCCGACGGCAGCTTGCCGCGTTCGAAATCCTCCGGAATCAGCGGATAGTTGGCGGCCTTCACGCCGTACTGCATCGCGAGATACAGGCTCGTCGGCGTCTTGCCGCTGCGCGACACGCCGACCAGGATCACGTCGGCCTCCGACAGGTTGCGGTTCGACTGGCCGTCGTCGTGCGCGAGCGAGAAGTTGATCGCCTCGATCCGCGTCTTGTATTCCTCGGTGTCCGCGTTCTGGTGGCCGCGGCCCATCGCGTGGCTCGACTTGAGCTCCAGTTCCTGCTCGAGCGGTTCGACGAAGCGCTGGAACATGTCGAGCACGAGCGCGTTCGAGCGTTTGACGATGTCGTTCGACTCGCTGTCCACGAGCGTCGTGAACACGATCGCGCGACGGCCGTCGTGCACGGCGGCCTCGTTGATCTTCTCGACGGTCGCGTAGGCCTTGTCGAGCGAGTCGACGAACGGCACGCGCACGAGACGGAATTTCTGGTCGAACTGGGAGAGGATCGAGTGCGCGAAGGTTTCGGCAGTGATCCCGGTGCCGTCGGAGACGATGAATACGGTAGGCAGCATGAATCTGGACGTCGAGCGTGAAGGGCGGTTGCGCGGACCGCTGGAGGTTCGCCTCCACACGCAGTGACAAGGTCGCGCCACATCCGGCAGCCGGCACGGTAGAATAGCGGCAACCTGTTGGATAAGCAATTGCGGGGCGGGGCGCGAACGGCGGCCCCTAGCTGGGCCGCACGATTCCAGAATTCCCGGCAAGTCTGGCGATTTGTCTGAAAATATCGCCCTTCTGCCGGGATTTTTGCAAATCGGGTCTGAACATTTTCGCCGCTGCGAATGCTTATCTAACAGGTTGCGCAAGACGCGCCGCGCCTTTTTGCAAGCGCCCGCGTTCGAGCCCACTTGCGCGATCGAGCATTTTTTTCACACTTAGGGGCTTGTATGACTAACGCAGCAAACGTCGCAAAGGACCAGGCGTATGTAATTCCGTTCGAGCAGTTGCGGATGACCGATGTGGAAATTGTGGGCGGCAAGAATGCGTCGCTCGGCGAGATGATCAGCCAGCTTTCCGAAGCAGGCGTTCGCGTACCCACCGGTTTCGCCACGACCGCGCTCGCATTCCGCGATTTCCTCAAGCACAACGACCTCACTGATCGCATCGCCAAGCGTCTCGAGTCGCTCGACATCGACGACGTGAAGGCGCTCGCCGAAGCCGGTGCCGAAATCCGCAAGTGGATCGTCGACGCGCCGCTGCAGCCGCGCCTCGAGCAGGAAATCCGCGCGCAGTTCGAAGTGCTGAAGAACGGCTCGCCGAGCGAGCTGTCGTTCGCCGTGCGCTCGTCGGCGACCGCGGAAGACCTGCCCGACGCATCGTTCGCGGGCCAGCAGGAGTCGTATCTGAACGTCGTCGGCATCGACGACGTGCTCGACCGCATGAAGCACGTGTTCGCGTCGCTGTACAACGACCGCGCGATCTCGTACCGCGTGCACAAGGGCTTCACGCACGCCGAAGTCGCGCTGTCGGCCGGCGTGCAGCGCATGGTCCGCTCGGACGTCGGCGCCGCCGGCGTGATGTTCACGATCGATACCGAATCGGGCTTCAAGGACGCCGTGTTCATCACGTCGAGCTATGGCCTGGGCGAAACCGTCGTGCAGGGCGCGGTGAACCCGGACGAGTTCTACGTGTTCAAGACGACGCTCGCGCAGGACAAGTATCCGATCATCCGCCGCTCGATCGGCTCGAAGCTGATCAAGATGGAATTCACGCAGCCGGGCGAGCCGGGCCGCGTGAAGACGGTCGACGTGCCGCACGAGCAGCGCAACCGCTACTCGATCACCGACGAAGACGTGATCGAGCTCGCGAAGTACGCGGTCATCATCGAGAAGCACTACCAGCGTCCGATGGACATCGAGTGGGGCAAGGACGGCCGCGACGGCAAGATCTTCATCCTGCAGGCACGCCCGGAAACGGTGAAGAGCCAGGCATCCGGCAAGGCCGAGCAGCGCTTCAAGCTGAAGGGTCAGTCGCAGGTGCTCGCGACGGGCCGTGCGATCGGCCAGAAGATCGGTGCGGGCCCCGTGCGCGTGATCCAGGATCCGTCGGAAATGGAACGCGTGCAGCCGGGCGACGTGCTGGTGGCCGACATGACCGACCCGAACTGGGAGCCGGTGATGAAGCGCGCGGCGGCGATCGTCACGAACCGCGGCGGCCGCACCTGCCACGCGGCGATCATCGCGCGTGAGCTCGGCGTGCCGGCGGTGGTCGGCTGCGGCGATGCGACCGACATCCTGAAGGACGGCGCGCTCGTCACCGTGTCGTGCGCGGAAGGCGACGAAGGCAAGATCTACGACGGGCTGCTCGAGACGGAAGTCACGGAAGTGCAGCGCGGCGAACTGCCGGAAATCCCGGTCAAGATCATGATGAACGTCGGCAATCCGCAGCTCGCGTTCGACTTCTCGCAACTGCCGAACGGTGGTGTTGGCCTCGCGCGTCTCGAGTTCATCATCAACAACAACATCGGCGTGCACCCGAAGGCGATTCTCGAGTACCCGAACATCGACCAGGACCTGAAGAAGGCGGTCGAGAGCGTCGCGCGCGGCCACGCGTCGCCGCGTCAGTTCTACGTCGACAAGCTGACGGAAGGCGTCGCGACGATCGCGGCGGCGTTCTATCCGAAGCCCGTGATCGTGCGTCTGTCCGACTTCAAGTCGAACGAGTACAAGAAGCTGATCGGCGGTTCGCGCTACGAGCCGGACGAGGAAAACCCGATGCTGGGCTTCCGCGGCGCGTCGCGCTACATCGCCGACGACTTCGCGCAGGCGTTCGAGATGGAATGCCGTGCACTGAAGCGCGTGCGTGACGAGATGGGCCTGACCAACGTCGAGATCATGGTGCCGTTCGTGCGGACCGTGAAGCAGGCGGAGCGCGTCGTCGGCCTGCTCGAGAAGTTCGGCCTGAAGCGCGGCGAAAACGGCCTGCGCCTCGTGATGATGTGCGAAGTCCCGACCAACGCGATCCTCGCCGAAGAGTTCCTGGAACACTTCGACGGTTTCTCGATCGGCTCGAACGACCTCACGCAGCTCACGCTCGGCCTCGACCGCGATTCGGGCATGGAACTGCTCGCAGTCGACTTCGACGAACGCGACCCGGCCGTCAAGTTCCTGCTGAAGCGTGCGATCGATACCTGCCGCAAGATGGGCAAGTACGTCGGTATCTGCGGCCAGGGCCCGTCCGATCACCCGGATTTCGCGCAATGGCTGACCGACGAAGGCATCGCGTCGATCTCGCTGAACCCGGACACGATCATCGATACGTGGCAGGCGCTCGCCAACCGGAAGTAACGATCCGTCATGCGACTTCGGCGAAAGGGCGGTCCACCGCGTTTTCGTTGAAGGCAAAATGCAAGGTTCATGCTATAAACACCCCGGTAAGCACCGGGGTGTTTTTTTTCGTCGGTACGCGCCGGCTGCCCCTGGAGCGCCGGCCGCTTCGCCCAGTTGCGAGCGCGGCGAATATAGTGAGCATCGGGGGCGTTTTTCGGGAGACCACAATGATGTCGGGGCATCTGTTCTGGTGGGTCGCGGTGGGCGTGCTGGTCGTCGCCGAGTTGCTGACGGGCACGTTCTATCTGTTGATGATCGCACTCGGCTTTCTCGCGGGCGGCTTGCTGCAACTGGCCGGTTTCGCGCCGCACGTGCAGTTCGGCGCGGCGGCCGCGGTGGCGATCGTCGCGATGATCGTGCTGCGCCGGTCGGGGCTCGGCCGCAAGCAGAAGCGCGACACGTCGGCGAATCCCGACGTCAATCTCGATATCGGCTCGACCGTCACGGTCGACGCGTGGCGTGACGGCCGCGCGCGCGTGCAGTATCGCGGCGCCGACTGGGACGTCGAGCTCGCGCACGGCGAGCGCGACGATGCGCACGTGTACCAGGTGAGCGCCGTGCGCGGCAATTGTCTCGTGGTCGTGGCGAAACCCGCGGGCTGATCGTCCGCCAATACAACAAGGAGGGAATATTTCATGGATTCGCTGATCATCTGGGTTGTCCTGCTCGTCATCGCGGTCGTGATCGTGTCGAAGACGGTGAAGATCGTGCCGCAGCAGCATGCATGGGTGCTCGAGCGCTTCGGGCGCTATCACGCGACGCTGTCGCCTGGTCTCAATATCGTGCTGCCGTTCGTCGATCGGATCGCGTACCGGCACGTGCTGAAGGAAATTCCGCTCGACGTGCCCAGCCAGGTCTGTATCACGCGCGACAACACGCAGTTGCAGGTGGACGGCGTGCTGTACTTCCAGGTGACCGATCCGATGAAGGCGTCGTACGGGTCGAGCAACTTCGTGCTGGCGATCACGCAGCTCGCGCAAACCACGCTGCGCTCGGTGGTCGGCAAGCTCGAACTCGACAAGACGTTCGAGGAACGCGATTTCATCAACCACAACATCGTGTCGGCGCTCGATCAGGCCGCGGCGAACTGGGGCGTGAAGGTGCTGCGCTACGAGATCAAGGACCTGACGCCGCCGAAGGAAATCCTGCATGCGATGCAGGCGCAGATCACCGCCGAGCGCGAAAAGCGCGCGCTGATCGCCGCCTCCGAAGGCCGCAAGCAGGAACAGATCAACCTCGCGTCGGGTGCGCGCGAAGCGGCGATCCAGAAGTCCGAAGGTGAGCGGCAGGCCGCGATCAACCAGGCGCAGGGCGAAGCCGCCGCGATTCTGGCGGTGGCCGAGGCGAACGCGCAGGCGATCCAGAAGATCGCGAGCGCGATCCAGTCGCAAGGCGGGATGGATGCCGTGAACCTGAAGGTCGCCGAGCAGTATGTCGGCGCGTTCGCGAATCTCGCGAAGCAGGGCAACACGCTGATCGTGCCGTCGAACCTGTCGGATCTCGGCACCGCGATTTCGTCGGCGCTGACGATCGTCAAGAGCGCGGGGGCGGCGTCCGGCGCGAAGGGCTGAGCCGATATCGATGCGCGCGCGGCTGCCGCGTGCGCATCGTCGCGCAGCCGCGCGACCGGCAGGCGCGATTCACGGCGTCCAAAGCAACACGGCCCGCTTCGAGCGGGCCGTGTCGTTTGCGATGAATGCCGTGTGCGTCAGGTGCCGGCGCGCATGATGCGTGCCTTCTCGCGTTCCCAGTCGCGCTTCTTCTCGGTTTCGCGCTTGTCGTGCAGCTTCTTGCCTTTCGCGAGTGCGATGTCGCACTTCACGCGGCCGCCCTTGTAGTGGAAGTTCAGCGGCACGAGCGTGTAGCCGCGCTGCTCGACCTTGCCGATCAGTTTCTTGATTTCCTCGCGGTGCAGCAGCAGCTTGCGCGTGCGAACCGGGTCGGGCTTGATGTGCGTCGAAGCCTCGGGCAGCGGACTGATATGGGTCCCGATCAGAAAGATCTCGGCGTTCTTCACCACGACGTAGCCTTCCTTGATCTGGCCGCGTCCGGCGCGCAGCGCCTTGACTTCCCAGCCCTCCAGCACGAGCCCCGCTTCGTAGCGTTCCTCGATGTGATAATCGAAGTGCGCTTTCCTGTTGTCGATGATGCTCATGAAAGGATTGGGCCAACTCGTTTAAAATCACGATTTTAGCAAAGCGGGGCGGCAATTGCCCGGCTTGGCGTTTCCACTTTCAGCGATGCCGCGCGATTTATGGCAGATGTCCAGAAAACCGTATTGATTCGCCATTCGGCGGAACAGATGTTCGACCTCGTCACCGACGTGGCCGACTACCCCAATTTCCTGCCCTGGTGCGGCGGTGTCGAGATTCGCCGTCAGGACGAGAGCGGAATGGAAGCGCGCATCGACATCAACTTCAAGGGCATCAAGCAGCATTTCGCGACGCGCAACACGCAGCAGCGCCCGACCCGCATCGACATGGAGTTCGCGGACGGGCCGTTCAAGAAGTTCACGGGTTCGTGGCGCTTCATCCCGCTGCGCGCCGATGCGTGCAAGATCGAATTCGCGCTGCACTACGAGTTTTCGAGCATCCTGCTCGAGAAGATCATCGGGCCGGTGTTCAGCCACATCGCGAACACGTTCGTCGATTCGTTCGTGAAGCGCGCGGACCAGCGGTACGGAAAGGGGTGACGCGATGCTGTCGATCGAAGTCTGCTACGCATTGCCGGACCGCCAGACGCTGATTCCGCTGTCGCTGCCCGAAGGGGCGACCGTGCGCTCGGCCATCGACGCGAGCGGTGTGCTCGCACTGCACCCGGAGATCGATCTCGCGCACGCGAAGACGGGCGTCTACGGCAAGCTCGCGCCGCTCGATGCGCCGCTCGTCGATCACGACCGCGTCGAGATCTATCGTCCGCTGATCGTCGATCCGAAGCTCGCACGCCAGCGGCGTGTCGACAAATCCCGCCGCGACGGCTCGATCGAGGGCCGCAAGTGGATGCACAAGGACGCGCGCTGACGCGTCGTGCGCTCAGGTTGGTCCGATCAAACGCCGCGGCGCTCAGTGGGCCGCGGCGTTTGCGTTTGCGGGCGCGCCGCCCGGCGTGTCGCCGTGCCGTCGCACCGAGCCGTATACGCCCGCGAGCAGCAGCACGAGCGCGGCGATCTCGAGTGCGCGCGGCATCCGCTGGTCGTACACGAACGCATACAGCATCGCGAACACGGTTTCGAACACGATCAACTGGCCCGACAGCGTGAGCGGCAGCCGCTTCGACGCGGCATTCCACAGCCCGTTGCCGAGCCACGACGCGCCGATCGCGAGCACGAGGTTCAGCAGCCAGAACAACTGCCAGCGCGATGCCGGCACGGCCGCCTGCACGGTGCCGGCCGGCAGCGCGAGGATCGCCAGCCAGCAGAGCCCGCCGATCAGGCCCGTCACGACACCCCACAGCACCGACCATTCGTTGCCGCCGAAGCGGTGATGGCGCTGCAGGTAGCGTGTGTTCGCCACCGCATACCAGGTCCAGCTCGCGAGCGCGCCAGCCGCGCAGGCGATACCCGCGAGCTTCTGGGCGAGCGTCGTCGCGTGCGCGGCTTCGGACGTAAACAGATCGACGTTGATGCAGACGATGCCCGCGATCACCAGCGCGAGCGGGACGGCGAGCCGCCGCAGCGGCATCGCGCCGTGGTCGCCGAGGCCCGCGAGCGTGACGGTCACCGGCAGCACGCCGACGATCAGCGAACTGGGCGCTATGCCGATCAGGTGCACGGCGCCGGACAGCAGCATGTAATACGCGACGTTGCCGATGACGGCGAGCCTCACCAGTGCGACGAGGTCCGCGCGGGTCAGCCGATCGAGCAGCGAGCGGGCGGCCGGCAGCGCGGCCGCGAGCGACACGAGGCCGTACATCGTGTAGCGGCCGGCGCTCAGCAGCAGCGGCGAGAAATCGGTCAGCAGCCGCGGAACGAGAAACACCATGCCCCACAGGGCGCCTGCCAGGACACCGTACACCACGCCGCGCTGCATCGACCGCTCCGAACGAATGACTGAGGTGCGCGCATCTTAGCGATGCCGGCGCGGCGGCGTCTTGTTCATTCCTGCACTCGCGGCCGGCTGCGGCCGTCACGCGGCTTCGGCGGGCGGCGAATCATTCGTCCGCCGAATCGGGGGTTGGCCGCGTGCCGTCGCCGGCAGCATCTGTGCGCGTCGGGCGGCGCACGGCACGCAGCTTGCCGCTGTTGCCGCCGCCGCAGTAGAAGCGGTCGCGGCCATCGGATTCGAGGCCCGACACGCCGACGCCGGGCGGCATGTCGACCTGCTCGAGCACTTCGCCCGTGCGGGGATCGATGCGCCGCAGGTCGCTGCGGTCGGCTTCCCACGTGCCGTGCCACAGCTCGCCGTCGACCCACGTCACGCCGGTGACGAAGCGGTTCGACTCGATCGTGCGCAGCACGGCGCCCGATTGCGGATCCACCTGATGAATCTTGCGCTCGCGGTACTGGCCGACCCACAGCGTGCCTTCCGCCCACGCGAGCCCCGAATCGGCGCCGCCGCCGGGCGCCGGAATCGTCGCGAGCACGCGGCCCGATTCGGGGTCGATCTTCTCGATGCGGTCCTCGACGATCTGGAACAGGTGGCGGCCGTCGAACGCCGTGCCCGCGTGCGCGGCGACGTCGAGCGAGCGGACGATCGTGCCGCGCTCGGGGTCGAGCGCATTCAGCTTGTCGCCGGACGCGTACCACACGTGCCGCCCGTCGAACGTGACGCCGTGCACGCCGTCGACGCCCGGAAACGGGCCGTACTCGTGAAGGATGTCTGCGGTGGAGCGCTTCATGTTCGTCACCTCGTCGTTCGATGAGGCCATCCTAATCGCCCGGCAGCGCAAGCGGGAGTAACAAGGTCGTCGCGAATCCGGGCAGCGGCGGCGTGAGCCAGCGGCGCGCGCGTCCGCGGCCGAGTGTCTGCACCTTGCCGGTTTGCGCGAGCGCATCGAGCGCGCGCTGCACGGTGCGCTGGCTCGCGCCGAGCGCGAGCGCCAGCGCGGAGCTCGACCACGCTTCGCCGTCGGCGAGCAGCGCGAGCACGGCCGCGTGCCGATCGTCGACCGGCCGCGCGAGGACGACGGTTTCGCGCACGCCGAGCGGTTCGAGCGCGAAGCCGCGCGGTGTCGCGACGACGTTCGCGAGCGGGCGCAGCACCGCGCGTAGCCGGCCGATCTCGACACGTAGCCGCGCGCGATGCGATTCGTCGGCGTGTTTCGCGCGGAACGCGGCGTAGACGAGCGCGTTTCTCGACACGTCGGCCGGCCAGGCTTCGCCGAGCGCACGGGCGAGCACGAACAGCACCGGGCGTCGCGCGAGCGACACGGTCGTGCGCGCATCGCGCACCGTGTGGCGGCACGCGTCGACGACGAGCGCATTCGACTCGAACAGCGTCTCGACTTCGTCGAGCGGCACGAGCCGCGACGTGCCGCGCGCGATGAGCCGCGCGGCCGGTGCGTCGAGCACGCGCGCCGCGGTGTCGACCTCGGCCGCCAGCGCGGCGATGCCGGCGGCGCGGGCGGCTGTCCGTGCGCGGTCGAGCGCCGCGCGGGCCGCGTGCGTGCGGATGCGGCGCATCGCGATGCCGGCCGCGATCAATTCATGGGCGGCGCGCGACGCGGGCGGCAGCGGCGCGGGGTCGAGATGCGCGAGCAGCCGCTCGGCCTCGTCGAGATGGCCGATCAGCAGCAAGCGTCGTACGCCGAGATAGCGGCCATGCGCGGCGTTCGCACGGTCGCCATGCGCGTCGAGCGTCGCGCAGGCCGCGTCGAGCGCGCGCGTCGGCCAACGCAGGTCGCGCGACGCGAGCGCGATTTCCGCTTCCGCGACGACGCAGCGTGCCCGTGCGACCGCTTCCTTCGCGCCGAATGCGCGTGCGGCGCCGCGCACGAGCGACCGTGCCCGTTCGAAATCGCCGAGCTGCGCCAGCGCGATCCCGCGCAGCGCGAGCGCCGGCGCATCGTCGCGCAGCGCGACGCGGTTCAGCGCGCCGAGCGCGTCACCGGCCGCGAGCGCGTGCGCGGCCGCCGTGATCAGCGAATCCATTCGAATCCCGACACACTTGTCACTCCCTTCGGTCCGATGCCCGCCACTAATCTAGCACCACGCACACGGCCCGTACGCCGCGCCCGGAAACCCATCGGAAGGAGGACCCCACCATGACGACCCATCTCACCGGCACCCGCGACGAATGGCTGGCCGCGCGCCGCGCGCTGCTCGACGCGGAAAAGGCGCTGACGCGGCACAGCGACGAACTCGCGCGGCAGCGCCAGGCGCTGCCGTGGGTGCGCGTCGACAAGACCTACCGGTTCGACACCGAAGCAGGGCAGGCGACGCTCGACGACCTGTTTGGCGGCCGTTCGCAACTGCTCGTCTATCACTTCATGTTCGGCCCCGACTACAAGGCCGGCTGCCCGTCGTGCTCCGCGCTCGCCGATGGCTTCGACGGCTTTGCCGTGCATCTGGCGCATCACGACGTGACGCTCGCGGCCGTGTCGCGCGCGCCGCTCGCGAAACTGCTCGCGTACCGGCAGCGGATGGGGTGGACGTTCCCGTGGGCGTCGTCGGTCGGCAGCGATTTCAACTTCGACTTCAACGTGTCGTTCACCGAAGCGCAGCAGCGCGCTGGCGACGTCGAATACAACTATGCGAAGGCTGGACACGCGATGGACATGGATCCGCCGCCGGCGCCCGTCGTGCAGTTCGCGGCCACGTGCGGCACCGATCCGGTCACGTATGCGCTCGATCGGCCGGGAATGAGCGCGTTCGTGCGCGAGGACGGCGCCGTCTATCACACGTATTCGACCTACGCGCGCGGCCTCGACGGATTGTGGGGGATGTACCAGTGGCTCGATCGCGCGCCGCGCGGACGCAACGAGGCCGGCCCGTGGTGGCGCCGTCACGACGAATACGCGCGTGGCTGAGCGGGCCGGCCACGGGCGGGAGCGCGCGATGACGCGAACGGCAACCGGCGAGGCGGCCCCCGATCCTCGGGCATTCGGCGTGGCGGCCACCGCCGTGTTCGCGCTCGCCGCGGTGGCGACGCTCGCGCAGCATGCGTCGATGGCCGCGATGGGCGGCGAACCGATGCCCGGCGGCTGGATGGCCTCGGCCGCCTGGCTGCGGCCGTGCGGCCAGGGCGCCGGCCGCGCATTCGCGGCGTTCGCCGGAATGTGGGGCGCGATGACGGTGACGATGATGCTGCCGGTGCTCGCGCCGCAGCTCTGGCATTTCCGGTGGCGCATCGGCCCGCAGGCGGCGGCGCGGTCGGCCTGGCTCGTCGTCGTCGCGGGGGCGGGATATTTCTCGGTCTGGATGGCGCTCGGGGCGCTCGTGTTGCCGGCCGGCGCTGCGCTGACGGCGGCCGCTGCCCGTCTGCCGGCGCTCGTCGGGGCGATGCCGTTCGTGGCCGGCGCCGTCGTGCTGGCCGCGGGCACGTTGCAATTCACCGGGTGGAAGGCGCGGCGGCTCGCGTGCTGCCGGCACCCGACGGCGCACGACGTGCATCGGCCACGGGCAGCGGGCGTCACGGCATGGCGGTACGGCGTGCACGCCGCGATCCGATGCGGCGCATGTTGCGGGAATCTGATGGCGGTCGCGCTGGCGGCCGGCATGATGGACCTGCGCGTGATGGCCGCCGTGACGGTCGCGATCGCCGTCGAACGCGTTGCGCCTGCCGGCTGGCGCGTGTGGCGGATCGTCGGTTGCGGGACGGTGGCGGGCGGCATCGCGATGATCGCCCGTGCGGCCGGTCTGGTGTGAGGTCGGGCAGGCAAGCCGCTTCGGCGTGCGGGTCGCCGGGCCGTGCGCGGCCGCCGCCGTCGCGCCCGTGTCGCCTCGCCGCGACACGCGCACGTGCGTCCGGCCGCCGGCTGCGCGAATGGCTCGACGCAGCGGTGAAACGAAAGTCGATCGAAAACGAACCGAACGGCGATCCGAACGATTCGGCCCCCGAACCGCCGAAACCGGCTAAGCCGTTGTTCGTGTTGTGAAAAATCACGGCGCTTCGCGTATAATTCGCTTTTGCGCCCATAGGATTTGCCATGCGTCTGATCCAAAAAGCACTCACTTTCGATGACGTGCTCCTCGTTCCCGCCTTCTCCGACGTTCTCCCGCGCGACACCAGCCTCAAGACCAAGCTGACCCGCAACATCTCCCTGAACATGCCGCTCGTGTCCGCCGCGATGGACACGGTCACCGAAGGTCGCCTCGCGATCGCGATGGCGCAGCAGGGGGGCGTCGGTATCGTCCACAAGAACCTCACGCCGGCCGAGCAGGCCCGCGAAGTCGCGAAGGTCAAGCGTTTCGAGTCGGGCGTCGTCCGCGACCCGATCACGGTGCCGCCGCAAATGAAGGTGCGAGACGTGATCGCGCTGTCGCGCCAGCATGGCATCTCGGGCTTCCCGGTCGTCGAAGGCCCGCAGCTCGTCGGCATCGTCACGAACCGCGACCTGCGTTTCGAAACGCGCCTCGACGAGCCGGTCAAGTCGATCATGACGCCGCGTGAGCGCCTCGTCACGGTCAAGGAAGGCACGCCGCTCGCCGAAGCGAAGGCGCTGATGCACAGCCACCGCCTCGAGCGCGTGCTGGTCGTCAACGACGCGTTCGAGCTGCGCGGCCTGATGACCGTCAAGGACATCACGAAGCAGACCGAGCACCCAGACGCGTGCAAGGACGAACACGGCAAGCTGCGCGCAGGCGCGGCGGTCGGCGTCGGCCCGGACAACGAAGAGCGTGTCGAGCTGCTGGTGCAGGCCGGCGTCGACGTGATCGTCGTCGATACCGCGCACGGCCACAGCAAGGGCGTGCTCGAGCGCGTGCGCTGGGTCAAGCAGAACTTCCCGCACGTCGAGGTGATCGGCGGCAACATCGCGACGGCCGCCGCCGCGAAGGCGCTCGTCGAATACGGCGCGGACGCGGTCAAGGTCGGTATCGGCCCGGGCTCGATCTGCACGACGCGCATCGTCGCGGGCGTCGGCGTGCCGCAGATCAGCGCGATCGCGAACGTCGCGGAGGCGCTGAAGGGCACCGGCGTGCCGTGCATCGCCGACGGCGGCGTGCGCTTCTCGGGCGACGTGTCGAAGGCGCTCGCGGCCGGCGCGAACGCGGTGATGATGGGCAGCATGTTCGCGGGCACCGAAGAGGCGCCGGGCGACGTGTTCCTGTACCAGGGCCGCCAGTACAAGTCGTACCGCGGCATGGGTTCGGTCGGTGCGATGAAGGACGGCGCGGCTGACCGCTACTTCCAGGACAACTCGGCGAACATCGACAAGCTCGTGCCGGAAGGCATCGAAGGCCGCGTCGCGTACAAGGGTTCGGTCAACGCGATCCTGTTCCAGCTGGTCGGCGGCGTGCGCGCGAGCATGGGCTACTGCGGCTGCCGCACGATCGACGAGCTGCACGAGAAGGCGGAATTCGTCCAGATCACCGCGGCGGGCATGCGCGAGTCGCACGTGCACGACGTGCAGATCACGAAGGAAGCACCGAACTACCACGTGGACTGATCGCCGATGAAACCGCTGCTGCGAGCCGTGCTGATCGTCGATGCCGTGCTGCTGCTGGCGTTCGGCGCGCTGTTCGTGCTGACGCCCTGGCAGGCGCTGTTCAACGCGCTGCAACTAGCGAACATCCAGCCCGCGATGCTGGGCCAGGCGTTCGGCATCGCGCTGCTCGGGCTCGCGTGGCTCGCGTTTCATGCGGCGTTCAACGGCGATCTCACGGCGCCCGTCGCGCGCCCGGTCGGCCACGTGTACTGGCTGACCGGCGTGCTGACGGTCGTGTGGTCGATCGGCACCGGCAGCGGGCCGGCGCTCTCGGCCGCCGGCCGGGTGCTGTCGGCCGTGGCCGGCGTCGCGCTGATCGTGCTCGGCCTCGGCGGCGTGCGGCTCGCATCGGCCGTGCGCCGGCGCGAAAGGGCCGGCAAGGCGCAGGCGCTCGAGGGCCGCGATGCGAAGCGTCCGGTCGAACCGGCGCCGGCCTCCGTGGCGCAGCCGCGAGTCGAGCCGGTCGTCAGCCGTCCGGTGGCGCCTGCGGCGCCTGCGGCGCCGGCCGCGGCTACCCCGTCGGCAACATCCGACCGTGCGTCAGGCAGCGTCGCGTTCGACGCGCGCCCGCCGTCGCAGGATTGACCGGCGATGCGTCGCGCGAGCCGCCTGCCGCCCGACGCCGCTGTCCATGCTTTTGACGCAGCGCTCGATGCGCTGCTTTTCTTATTCTCTTCATCCCGTCCGCAGCCATGCACGACAAAATCCTGATTCTCGACTTCGGTTCGCAAGTCACCCAACTGATCGCGCGCCGCGTGCGCGAAGCGCACGTCTACTGCGAAATTCACCCGAACGACGTGTCCGACGACTTCGTCCGCGAGTTCGCGCCGAAGGCGGTGATCCTGTCGGGCAGCCACGCGAGCACGTATGAAGACCACCAGCTGCGTGCGCCGCAGGCCGTGTGGGATCTCGGCGTGCCGGTGCTCGGCATCTGCTACGGGATGCAGACGATGGCCGTGCAGCTGGGCGGCAAGGTCGAGTGGAGCGACCATCGCGAATTCGGCTACGCGGAAATGCGTGCGCACGGCCATACGCGCCTGCTCGACGGCATCGAGGATTTCACGACGGCCGAAGGCCACGGGATGCTGAAGGTCTGGATGAGCCACGGCGACAAGGTGGCCGAGCTGCCGCCGGGCTTCGCGCTGATGGCGTCGACGCCGAGCTGCCCGATCGCCGGCATGGCCGACGAGGCGCGCGGCTACTACGCGGTTCAGTTCCACCCGGAAGTCACGCACACGGTGAAGGGCCGGCAGATCATCGAACGCTTCGTGCTGCAGATCGCCGGCGCGAAGCCCGACTGGATCATGAAGAACCACATCGAGGAAGCCGTCGCGAAGATCCGCGAGCAGGTCGGTGACGAGGAAGTGATTCTCGGCCTGTCGGGCGGCGTCGATTCGAGCGTCGCGGCCGCGCTGATCCATCGTGCGATCGGCGATCAACTGACGTGCGTGTTCGTCGACCACGGCCTGCTGCGCCTGAACGAAGGCAAGATGGTGCTCGACATGTTCGAGGGCCGCCTGCATGCGAAGGTCGTGCACGTCGACGCGTCTGACCAGTTCCTCGGCCATCTGGCCGGCGTGACCGATCCGGAAGCGAAGCGCAAGATCATCGGCCGCGAGTTCGTCGAGGTGTTCCAGGCGGAAGCGAAGAAGCTGTCGAAGGCGAAGTGGCTCGCGCAGGGCACGATCTACCCGGACGTGGTCGAATCGGGTGGCACGAAGACGAAGAAGGCGACGACGATCAAGAGCCACCACAACGTCGGCGGCCTGCCGGAAACGCTCGGCCTGAAGCTGCTCGAACCGCTGCGCGACCTGTTCAAGGACGAAGTGCGCGAGCTGGGCGTCGCGCTCGGCCTGCCGCCGGAGATGGTGTACCGCCATCCGTTCCCGGGCCCGGGCCTCGGCGTGCGGATTCTCGGCGAAGTGAAGCGCGAGTACGCGGATCTGCTGCGCCGCGCGGACGCGATCTTCATCGAGGAACTGCGCGGCACGGTCGCGACCGCGCAGGATGCGGCGGCCGGCCTGTGCGGCGACGCCGACGTCGGCAAGAGCTGGTACGACCTGACGAGCCAGGCGTTCGCGGTGTTCCTGCCGGTGAAGTCGGTCGGCGTGATGGGCGATGGGCGGACGTATGACTATGTGACGTCGTTGCGGGCCGTGCAGACGACCGACTTCATGACCGCGCATTGGGCGCATCTGCCGTATGCGCTGCTCGGCCGTGCGTCGAACCGGATCATCAATGAAGTGCGCGGGATCAACCGGGTCGTGTACGACATCTCGGGGAAGCCGCCGGCGACGATCGAGTGGGAGTGATTCGGCGTCCGGCATCGGCCGGCATCTGCTGGCAGTAAAACACACCTAAGCCCGCGATTTTGCGGGCTTTTTTGTATTCCTGTCTGGTAATGGCTGGTATCTTCCGGCACCCTCAAGCACGTTTTCCTTATGGTATGAACGATGGTATCGTTTCTGCGTGATGCCATGACGTGCTGTCGATACCATGCGCCTGCCTTGCGGCGCATCATGGTATTGGTTATGGGTAACACATTGATTTTTCGTGTTTTTCATCCGGAATTGGACGGTCCTCAGATCATGGTATTTGAACCGAATCTGAACATCGATCATGCTGACCGATACCAAGCTGCGCAACCTCAAACCGAAGGACAAGCTGCACAAGGTGAACGACCGCGATGGCCTCTATGTTGCCGTCACGGCTGCCGGGGCTATCTCGTTTCGTTATAACTATTCGATCCACGGCTGGCAGGAGACCATCACGTTTGGCCGGTACGGAGTCGAGGGCATTACCCTTTCGGAGGCGCGCGAGCGTCTTGGTGAGGCCAAGAAGATAATTGCGGCCGGAAAGTCGCCGGCCAAGGAGAAGGCGCGGGACAAGGCCCGCATCAAGGATGCGGAGACTTTCGACGCCTGGGCGGAAAAATGGCTGCGTGGGTACCAGATGGCTGACTCCACGCGGGACATGCGGCGTTCAGTCTACGAGCGCGAGCTGAAGCCCAAATTGGTAGCCAGAAGTTGGCGGAGATTACGCATGAAGACCTGCGGATGTTAACGGACGCCATCGTGGAGCGCGGTGCTCCGGCAACCGCAGTGCATGCTCGCGAGGTGGTATTGCAGGTCTTTCGCAGGGCTGTCGAGCGCGGGCAGAAGGTCGAGAACCCCGCAGAACTGGTGCGCCCAACATCCATCGCCAAGTTTGAGCCGCGTGATCGTGCGCTGACGCCCGAAGAAATCGGATTGATGTACCAGTACATGGAGCGCATCGGCACGAGACCATCCATCCGGGCCGCCGCCAAGCTGTTGCTGCTGACGATGGTGCGCAAGAGCGAGCTGACCAACGCGACCTGGAACGAGATCAGTTTCAGTGACGCGCTTTGGACGATTCCGAAGGAGCGAATGAAGCGACGCAATCCGCATCTGGTGTTCCTGTCCCGGCAGGCGCTGGATATCTTCATTGCCCTCAAAACCTTTGCTGGTGGATCGGACTACGTGCTGCCGTCGCGGTATGACTCGGACTCGCCCATGAGCAGCGCCACGCTCAACCAAGTGCTGACGCTGACATACCGGCTGGCGCAGAAGGAGGGGAAGTCGCTCGCCAAGTTCGGGCCACATGACTTGCGGCGAACGGCCAGCACGCTGCTGCATGAGGCCGGCTACAACACGGACTGGATTGAAAAGTGCTTGGCGCACGAACAGAGGGGAGTCAGGGCTGCCTACAACAAGGCTGAGTATCGAGAGCAGCGCACGGAGATGTTGCAGGATTGGGCGGACATGATCGACGAATGGACGCTAAAGCAGCCAAAGGAGCTAGCCAGTTGAAATCTGCGGTTAGATGTATAGGCCGAGACCTGACCGGTCAGTCAACGTCAGCTTAGGTCTCGGACAATACGACCACTCGTCGCCAATGGCGGTGATCGACTGCTGCCTGATGCGGTCGGCCGAAGCTAACCCATTGCTGCCTTTCAGTTCAATGCCGAGGGCTATCGCAGATTGCGAACTGGAACGGCCATTCGCGCAGTGTCTCGACTGGCAAGTGATCGGCCTTTGCGGAAATCCACGCGTGAGCCACGATCTGATTGCTTCCGGCCGTGTTCGAGTCGTTCGCCTCACTATCGGGTGCGCCTAGGGTTCCCGCAGCCCGGCCTCGGCTCGCGGAATAAAGCCAGTGGGGGATGGCACCCTACTCCGCGACATGGGAGACGCGCCATGTATCATTCGGAACTGACGGATTTCCGGCCGGCTAGAAGGGGTTTCCACTGACGGAGGCCTTTGGGGGATCGAGGCGCGGCGCGATCTACGGTCGAAGTTACGTCCCGACCGATGTCTAAACCTTTTGTCATGCGGCGCAGGTTCGAACTCAATTCATGAAACTTGAGCGACTACATCTCTACAATTTTCGGTGCTTCCAGAAGCTCACCATCGACTTCGATGAGAAGCTCACGGTCATTACCGCTAATAACGGTGCTGGAAAGACAGCACTACTTGACGCAATTGCCATTGGATTCGGTCGGTATCTTGTGAAGCTTCCGGGAGTCACCGGTCGGAGCACATCCGAAACCGATCTTCACATTAGTAGCGGCGAACAGCGCGCACCATTTCTTGCCATGGGATGGGAGGCTCGGACACAAGACGATCGAGTCATTGCTTGGTCCGGAGCACGTCGGCGTGACACATCTAAAAGCGTTCTTAATTCCCGAAAGGCGGCAGCCAAAGACCACGAATGGATGAATTGGGGGTTAAGCGGAATTAACGAATTCGTTGATGATATCGTCGAGGCGGAAGCGGAAAATCGATCTTACTTCCTTCCGGTAATTGCGTATTATGGAACCAACCGAGCGATTAGAGAGGAAGTGCATCGTCGCCGTAACTTTAGGAAATCGTTTTCGCGTTTTGATGCACTCGCCGGTGCATTGGACCCGGATTCGCGATTTCGCGCGGCGTTTGAGTGGTTTAATGCCATGGAGGATGCCGAGAGGCGGGAGCGGGATGCTCGACGAGATTTTGCATTTCGACTGCCTGAACTTGAAGTTGTGCGGGAAGCTGTAGTGCGGCTCCTCGGCGAGGATTTCATGGCCCCTCGCACTGAAATTCGCCCGTTGCGATTTGTTATTGATCAGAAGATCGATGAGCAAAGGACGCGGACCTTGCGAATTAGTCAACTGAGCGATGGCTACCGTGTCGTCCTCGGAATGACAATGGACCTGGCACGCCGGATTGCGCAAGCGAATAAACCGCGCGATGCAAAAAGCGCCTTAGATTTACCTGCCATCGTGCTGATTGATGAGGTTGATCTACATTTGCACCCCTCTTGGCAGCAACGAGTCTTGACCGACCTAACCAATGTCTTCCGCGGCGCCCAGTTCATCGTTACCACGCACAGTCCTCAACTACTGACGACCGTGCGTCGGGCGAATATTAGATTCCTCGCCAAGAACGAAGAAGATACCTTATACGTCGGAATTCCAGGGGAGGAGACTTATGGCATCGAAAGTCAAAATGCGCTCAATGATGTAATGCGAGTTAATCCGACGCCCCCAGTTCCGCCTGCCGATTGGTACGCGAATTACGTAGCCATGATTGAAAATGGAGCGCATGAGGGCATGGAAGGGCGTGCTTTACGAAAAAAGCTAATCAATCTATACGGCTCAACTCACGATTTGATTTCGAATGCAGACCGTCTCATACGATTTCAGAAATTTAAATTAAATCGGAAAAAGAAAAATACGTGAGGATTGGTGTATGCATAAATTAAATCGCGGCTTAGTCGAGGCCCCACCATGCCTTTCAAATTATGATCACACGACGCACGAATGGAGCGACTTTGGTGGAGGCTGCAAGCGTCGTCTTCGGCTCGCGCTTCAGTCAATGCAGGGCGAGAAAATATTGGCGGACGACGCAGACGACTGCGAGGAGTCAATTTCCGGACTTCGATGTGCGTATTGTGAGGCTCAGATCTTCCATGGTGGTCATATTGAACATTTTCGGAGAAAAAACAAAGCCCACTTTCCGGAGTTGATGTTCTCGTGGACAAACCTCTTCATTGCCTGTGGGTCTCTGGAGCATTGCGGACACTACAAAGATCGAAGGGGCAGCTTTTATGATCCGGACGAGTTAATAAAGCCTGATGAGCATGATCCGGACGAATACCTGTATTTCCACTCTTCAGGCGAAGTCAGAGTCAGGGAAAGGACGCCAAAGGTGCAGGCAGAAGAGAGGCGCGCGGCTGAAACTATCAGAGTTTTCAATCTTAACGCCGGCTCATTGCGCGGGAAGAGAAAAAGTGCTGTCGATCGATACAGGAATCCCGAAGATCTTGAAGAGATAATGAGTTGGACTGACGAAGATCGAGCTCTTTATATTCAGCAAGAGATTGATGAGACTCAGTGGCTCCCATTTAGCACCACGATTCGCCATTTCTTTGAGAAGCTGAAGTAAATAACCTTCCCTCAGTTTTTGTGGCGTAGATGTCTATGTACAAGATGAAATGCGAGGAAACCTGGCGGAGGCGCGCTTAGAGTATGAGCCGGGTAATACTGCTATGACGCTAGCCCACAAAACTGTCCCATTTGAAAGTGGAAAATTCCAGCATGACGTTGTCATCGAGACCAGGAGGTCATGCCGTGAAGAAGAGTAAGTTCACCGAAGAGCAGATCGCATACGCATTGAAGCAGGCCGAGCTGGGTACGCCTGTCGCGGAGGTCTGCCGCAAGATGGGGATCAGCGACGCGACGTTCTACAATTGGCGGACGAAATATGGCGGCCTGTCGCCCTCGGAGCTACGCCGGCTGAAGCAACTTGAGGAAGAGAACGCCAAGCTCAAGCGGCTCGTGGCCGATCTGTCGCTGGACAAGGCCATGCTGCAGGACGTGCTGTCAAAAAAATCTGAAGTCTTCTCGGCGCCGTGAGCTTGTCACGGACTTGATGCAGCGTTTCGGCGCAAGCCAGCGACAGGCCTGCGCATTGTTGCAACTGTCCCGTACGGTCTACCGCTACGAGTCGGTCGCGCGGGATCAAAGCGTACTGGAAATGCGCATCAAGGAGATTACGGAAGTGCGGGCGCATTACGGTGCGCCCCGCGTGTACGTGATGCTTCGCCGGGAAGGCTGGAGAGACAACCACAAGAGAGTAGAACGCGTGTATCGCGAACTGGGCCTTTCGTTGCGCCATAAGCGACCTCGACGGAACAAGTCGGCTCGCCGCCGCCAGCCGAAGCAGTCAGTAAGTGCAATCAACGAAATCTGGAGTATGGATTTCGTTGCGGACGCGCTGTTTGATGGTCGACGCTTGCGCACGCTCACGATCGTGGACAACTACACGCGGGAATGCTTGGCGATTGAAGTCGATGGCTCATTGCGTGGCGAGCACGTTGTCGCTGCGCTGACTCGGCTCGCGCATCATCGTCCGCTTCCCCGCTATATCAAGGCAGACAACGGCAGCGAGTTCATTTCGAAGGCGCTCGACAAATGGGCGTACGAAAATGGCGTGGAGATTGACTTCTCGCGTCCTGGCAAGCCGACCGACAATGCGAAGAATGAATCCTTCAACGGGCGCTTTCGGGAGGAGTGCCTCAACGCACACTGGTTCTTGTCGCTGGAAGACGCCAGACGCAAAATCGAAGTCTGGCGCGAGTACTATAACGAGACGCGTCCTCACTCTGCGCTGCAGTGGATGACACCGGCGGAATTCGCCCGCCAGTGCACCGATCGGGCCGGTTCGGCCCGCCCCGAAGAGCCGGAATTTTCCAGCTAAGACTGGGACGGAAATTGGGCTAGCCTCAATTTGCGCCGAAGTGAGTTAGTCGGGCTCATCAGCGGCTATCGCTTGGATTTTAGCGGCTAAAATGACATGTAATCTTGGGTGGGGGCGGATCGAGCCAATCCCTGATGTGTCAACGAACAGTCAGGGTGGACAGCATGTGCTCACATGGCATGTTCATCAAGCGGTAGTTTTCTCGACATAATGAAGATCACGGCTGACATCGACGCAGCGCGGATCGAATATCTAATGAGACGGACGGGGCATGTATCTCGACAAGCTGACGCTGAACAATTTTCGTTCCTTTGCGGAGTCGGAAATTCCACTGTGCAAGGATCTCACGCTTTTCGTCGGAGAGAATAATGGCGGCAAGAGCAACGCGATCGACGCTATCCGCCTCCTGACCGCGCCGCTCGGTGGGCGGCGAGAGCTTTATTGCGAGACGACCGACGTCAGGTTTGGAAGTGCAGAGCGAAAGTTTGAGCTAAGCGCCACCTTTACGGAATTGAGCCCGGCGCAGCAGGGCCGGATGATCTCGGCCGCGACCGATGCGGCAATCAGTGGATGCGCGTTTGGTCTCAAATATGATGAGACGACCCGGCGCTTTCCAATCCGGCCGACCCTGTGGGCGGGGCATCAGCGGGGGAATCCTGAGCCTGGGTGCCATGAGATGATCCGCCACGTGTATTTGCCGCCGTTGCGCGATGCGAAGCGGGCGCTTGCCTCGGGCAATCCGACGCGGATTTATGCCCTGCTGAACCACTTCCTTGAAGGTGGTGATCCGGAGGATCTGGCCAAAAGCCTGCGGCGCGGTGCCGAGGCGGAGATTCTCGGCAAGGTTGGCGGAGCTGTAGAAATTGGTTTGAGCGCCTTAACGGCCGGTGTTCGTCGCCAAGCGGCATCGTTGGGTTTCGCGAGCGATGAGAAACTGATCGATATCGCGCGTGACCTACGCTTCAAGCTCGCCGATCACGGCATCGAACCTGAAGATCTTCGCTACTCAGGGCATGGCTACGCGAACCTTCTCTACATGGCCACGATTGCAGTCGAGCTGGAGAAGATTAACGACGCTGACCTTACGCTCTTCCTCGTCGAGGAGCCGGAGGCGCATCTTCATCCGCAGCTGCAAGCCGCAGTCCTGAGCTTCCTAGATGAGCAGGCTGAGAAATCACGCAATCCGCGCAAAGGCCACCAAGGGCCCGCGGGAGAGTTGCAGGTAATCGTGGCGACCCATTCACCGAACCTGTCGGCGTGGGTTGAAAGCAAGAGGCTTGTCTTTTTCCGCTCCTTTCTTCCGGCACCGGTGAAGGATGCTCCCGGAGACGTTGGCGAGGAACCACAGCCGCTGGCCGAGGCGCCTGCCGAGATCAGGCCAGAAATCGAGCCGATCCCGGTCATGCCGGTCGGTCACCCGCGACGCGTGACGCGATGCATTCCGCTTGCGGCGCTGGCGCTCGATCCGGTTGAGCGCCGCAAGGTCGATCGTTATCTTGACGTGACTAAATCGGCCTTCCTCTTCGGAGGTCGCGTGCTTCTGGTGGAAGGCATAGCCGAGGCGCTTCTGCTACCGGTTATGGCCAAGAAGATCGTGTTGAAGGACGATGCGGATCGGCTTCGCATCTTCCGCTCGGCCGTGTTTGTGCCGATCGACGGGGTCGATTTTCAGCCATATGCCAAGCTTCTTTTATCGCCCTTCAATGATGTGCGGATCGCAGACCGTCTCATCATTTTGACGGATGGCGATGGCGGGGACGTGGCAGAGGGCGCGGAGAGGCCCGGCGCCGCGCGGAAGCGCGATCTGGATGCGCTAGCCGTTGGGCTGGGCGCAGGCGAACTACTAGAGGTCGTCATCAATGACTATTCACTTGAGACGGAGTTGGTGCGTGCCGGCAACGCGGCCGTCCTCAGGAACGTCTATCTCAAGCTGCACCCGCGCTCTGCTGACAAGTGGGACGCCGCAGTCGCGCTGGCTGACGTGGCGCAGGCGGTGGCGATCCAGAAACTGTTCGAGACGACGCGCAAAGGGGACTTCGCTCAGATCGTCGCCGAGGAAATCAATAGGGGTACGGCATTCACGGTGCCGGTCTATCTGAAGGCGGCAATTGAGGCGCTGGTAAAGTGATCGCCGAGCCATTTAAGCCGACCGATGAGCAACGGCGGGTGATCGAACATTCTGGCTCGGCGTTCGTCGCTGCGTGCCCGGGCGCTGGTAAAACCCGCGTTATGGTCGAGCGAGCGCGGAAGCTTCTTGGCGATAGACCGACAGGCCGCGGAATTGCCTTTCTGTCCTTTACCATCGCCGCAGTCTCGGAATTGGAGGACCGATTGCGTCGAGAGGGGCTTGTCGAGACTCCGGTCTTCCCGCATTTCATCGGCACCTTTGACGCGTTTCTCTGGCAATTTCTCATCGCGCCGTTCGGCATTGACGGCTGCGACGCAAGGCCCAGATTGATCCCCGACAAGGATGATTGGTCGATACAGCCATTTGCGGGCGCACAAGCCCTGCCGCTGGAGTGCTTCGACCGTACAACGGGAAACGCAATCCCGATTCTGGTCCAGCGCCACGGATTTCGCGGCAAGATCAAGGCGCACGAAACAGCGGCGCGGAATACGCGCGCGCGATTTTGGGAGCGCGGTGAACTCGACTTCGCCGATGCGCGTTCCGTCGCACTTGCGCGCCTTCGCGATCCCGCGTGTGGTGCGGTGCTTGGGCCGGCGTTTGCAGCGCGCTTTCTCGAACTCATTGTTGATGAGGCGCAGGATTGCAATCCAGTCGATTTGGAGATTATCGATTGGTTCCGCATGGCGGGCGTGCCTGTAAAGGTGATTTGTGACCCAAACCAGGCAATTTACGGATTCCGCGGCGGCGTGGCGCGGGAGCTTGGTCAGTTCGCAGAGACATTCGACATGGCGGAGCGATTGCCCATGAACGGAAATTTCCGTTCGAGTGGGCACATCGCAAAGGGAATCGTGGCCTTGCGCGCACCCGACATGCGCGCGTCAGTCGACAAGGCTCTCGGAGAGTATCGCGACGAGCCGACGGCGGTGCATATCCTGTCATATTCCGGCAAAGGCGTGCCCTCGACAATCGGGGCAAAGTTCCAGGAACTGGTGGCGGCGATGGGCCTTGCAGCGCGAGATTGCCCAGTGGTCTCGGCAACACGGCGGACCGGCGCGAATGCCCTTGGCTATCCCCAGGATTCAGGAGTTCGAGATCTCAGCTACAGGCTGGCAGTCGCGGTCAGCGATTTTCACCTCTCGTTCGAGGTCGGAGGGCGGAAGGACGCGCTAGTCGCCATCCATCGGATCATGCTCGAAGTGAGTGGCCAGATAGCTGGAAAGACATATCATCAGCATCTTGCCGACGGTGACATTGCTCCAGAAACTTGGCGACCAGATGCTCTAGCGTTGGCTCACGCCCTTCAGTTCAATCCGGAGCGATTTGCCACCGCCGAGGCATGGCATGATGAGGCACGCCGACTGCTAGCACCATTGCTCCCGGCGGACGGTCCATCCATCAATCAGCGTCTTCGTCGCAATGGTGATTTGGAGAAAGCACTGTCGGGTGCACCGGCGTCTGGCCACGCCGCGCGGACGATCCATAGTGTAAAGGGCATGGAGTTTCCCGCAATCTGCGTAGTGATGTCGCCAAGCACAGCCAAGGGAATTGTCGACTTCCTGACTGGTGGCGTAGCGGGTGACAACGAGGAAGCCCGCAAGATCTATGTCGGAGCATCGAGGGCGCAACGCCTTCTGGCGATCGCGTTGCCGCGGACGCAGGCTCCCCGCCTTCAGCGCTTGATGGCGACAATGGGTGGGGCGGTCGAACTCGTTGCACTCTAGCACCATGCGTTACTTGGCCTCCGGAGCGCTTTGGGCCGCTCGCTTGTGGATTGTGGCGGCATCGATCATCTGCGCTCGGATCCAAAACTCCTTGACCGAACTCCTGACCATAGCTAGTTCATAAACCGTGAATTACCGCTACGCAGAGGCATTAGATGGACAAAGTAACAATAGTAAGTATTGCTAGCGCTCTTGGACGTTTTGCTAACACTATGAGGCTTTACGGCGAGGCCTACTTGAGATACCGAGACTTGGCCGCGATCGACCGAGAGGAGGCTATCCACAATCTCGATCGAGCATTCGAGCATAATCTCGAGGGATTTCATACCTTGTATGATGTGTCGCAGCAGGTATTCGATTTCCATGGCCATCCAGATTGCAGCCTGCTAATTTCTCTACGCAATGCCCTCCACCATCGTGATCATCCCTTGTTCCACAGCTTGCTCCAGACGATTTGGTTAGACGGGAAGCCAGAACGGCTGCTGGGAGTTGAGTACCTAATGGCTCGCCATCGAACAACAGGCGGGAATCCTCCGCCGATGATGCATCTGATCAAGTTAGAAGACGTTTATGAACGACTCGATCCGCGTCGTGAGTCGGTCTATTTAAATCAAATGGGTAAGGCCAATGCCCTATCTAGGTTCGTCACTCTGGAAAATGGTCTTGCGTTCGAGAAGGTGTGGGATAAAGCAAAAAAAGATCACTACCCTTTCAAGCAAGTGTATTTAGATGTCTTGCCAATATTCAACAGTGCTGTTTCGCGCATTTTTGCTGTGTTGGATGCGGCACGAATTCCATTTCAAGGGTTTGACGCGAATGTCTACAAATCTACGTTTATGCAAGAATTGATAATAGATTCTCAACATTTCGATTTTTTCGGTCTGCGCATGCATGCGTTACAGATAGAAACCGGTCCGAAGCTCACAATTCAAGAAGCCTCTATCAGCCGGGGCTGTACCTATGGGTAATGGAGGGTGAGTAGACGTTATGCCATCGGGGCAAGATGATGTGGGGTGTTAAGCTCCCGGCAAGGAGAGCGGAATCAAATGAAAGACATATCGCATGACGAGGTTATGGCTGAACTGTTCCGTGCCGATTTAACCTATTCAGCGGACATGCTTGCCGAAGTCGGCCATGAGGGCAGTTCGGCCGAACTGGCCATACTGTTGGGATAGATAGCCGTGGAGTTCGGACAGGATGGCACCGACTCGGATTGTAAAACGGGGCAACTATGACCCAAGCAGCTTGGACTCGTGACGGTCGTCCGGTGGACGCAGCCTCCATTCCCGGCGGTGAGTGGGATGCATTGAAACAGACGGCGCAGTTAGGTGACTTCGTCATGCCGTGCTGCAAAGCACCGGCCGTGCTCAAGACAAGCATCAATGGTATGCCTTTCTTCGCCCATTTGTCGGACGAGTGCAGTACTGCGCCCGAGACGAAATGGCACAAGTCGGGCAAGACAGCAGTGATGGCAGCCTTAACCGACCTGGGGATCGAGAGTCGTGACGAAGTACCGGGTCGATCGCCGAGCGGTAACAAGTGGGAGGCCGATGTTCTCTTCTCGTTTTCCGGTCGTACCATCGTAATTGAACTGCAACGCTCCTACCAACACCTACGCGACTTCACGCGTCGGCAGGAGCGGTACACTGCATCGGGCGTTGAGTGCTATTGGTTAGTACGCGAAGAGACATTCATTACCCTAGCCAAGGCTACTTCGCGCCTGCTGTTGAAGCGCGATTTCGGTAATGTATTTCCTCCTAGCGGCATCGGCACCGGCATGCTGGCCGAGTTGCCGGTAGCGATGCTGGACACCGAGGGCGAGCAGTTGATTCAGTTCGGCGGGTTCAAGGTCGCGACTGTGCCGGTGTGGCTGGCAGGCATCCTCAATGGTGAATACCAATATCGCGGTGGCTCGTGGAATCTTGGTTGAGCTTCAGTGTTCAACATGGCATTCTTGATGGCATTGCATTGAGGTTGTCTTCTAATGCATTGAAAAAAGAGCGTTTTTTTGTGTTGTTAATAATCGAGTGGGAGTGAGCATTTCGGCTAAATCGGCGTTCGATTCCGCTTGTGTCGTGGCGCATCGCTTGATGTCGCGATAGTTCGCAAGCGGATGACCGATTCGGTTGGCTTGCTGCCCCGGCTCACGCAGGGGCAAGAAGCGGCCTGGCAATGGATTGCCAGGCCGTTTTGCGTTAACGCATGAAGTCGGCGAGCGTGGCGTTTTCCGTTCCGGGGCCGGATACGTCACACATGCGCCCGCCCGAGCGACCGCAGATACATCGGCACTTTCGCCTTGGTCGTCGCCTGAACCCGTGACATCAGCGCATGATCGATGCGATCCAGCCCATAAGTCCGCGAAATGTCCTGCTGCAACCGGCACCACAGATGGCCGGCCATCTCCGCATCGACCATCGCGCGGTGCGCACGGCCCGATTGCGGCAGCCGCAGCATCTCGGCCAGGCTCGACAGGCGGTGACTGCGCGCGTCCGGGTAGATCCGTCGCGCCACCAGCATCGTGCACGCAAACGCATGGTCGGCCGACATGCCGAGCATCCCGAGTTCCGACTGCCAGAAGCGTTTGTCGAAACCGGCGTTGTGGGCCACGACCGCATGCTGGCCGACGAACGCCGCCGCTTCCTTCATGACTTCGGAAGCCGGGGGCGCCGCCGCGATCATGTCGTTCGTGATGCCCGTGAGCGCGACGACGTCGGACGGGATGCGTCGGCCTGCATTCATCAAACTCTGGAAACGGTCGACGACCTGCCCGTCGCGCAGCAGGATGACGGCAATTTCGGTTGCACGGTCGCCCAGATTCGGCGACAGCCCGGTTGTTTCGAAGTCCAGTACCGCGACGGTTTGCATGGTTGAATTCGGGTGCTTCATTAGAGGATGTCGAGTGTGGCCGAGAGGGTAGCATCTTCGGGCGCGCGAACGGCGGGTTCGTCGAGCGGGCAGGCTGTCGATTGACGATAATGAAAATCTCGCTCCAGGCCAGTCGGACATGCTGCCGTGACTCAACTGACGCTACCCGGATTCGATGCGCCGCCGCCGGTTCCCGTGCACCGCTTCTTTTTCGCCGTGATGCCGGATCCGGCCACGGCCGTGCGCATTGCCGGCATGGCCAACAGCTTGCGACTGGAGAAGGACAGTCCAGTGGGCCCGGAGCGTCTGCACATCACGCTCGGCTCTCTAGGCGACTTCGCGTACGTGCCGGACGCTACGCTTGCGCGGGCCCGCGCGGTGGCGGACCGCATGGATGGGCCGTCTTTCTCCGTGAAGTTCGACAGGATCATCAGCTTCAACGGGCGGCCCGGTCATCAGCCGCTCGTGCTGATGGGGCGGGCCGGTCTGGGACACTTGATCGACTTTCGACGGCAGTTGCGACGTGCGCTGAAACAAGAGGCGGGGCTGAGCATTCTTCCTGCAGGTTTCACCCCGCACGTGACGCTGCTGTATGGCGCGCCAAGGCCCGATGAGTATCGGATCGAGCCGATTACCTGGTCCGTCTTCGACTTCGTCCTGATCGATAGCTGGCTCGGCAAGTCGCACTACGACGTGTTGGGGCGCTGGCCGCTGACGACCGGCAGCCCGTCGGGATGATTTTCAGTCTCGACCGCACCCGCGATAACGAAGATGAATCAGCGGATAAGGCCGCCCTTGTCCATCCAGCTCCGATCGCCCGCAGCGCTCGAATCCGAGCCGTTCATAGAATCGTGCCGCCGCTTCGTTCTGTTCGTTGACGTCGGTCGACAGGTCGGGATGGCGCTTGATCGCCTCTTCGACGAGCAGCCGCCCGACCCCCGCGCGATGGTGGGCGGGATCGACGAACAGCGCTTCCATGTGGCTGCCGTCGAGCAGCATGAAGCCGATCGGGCGATCGGTTTCGTCGACGGCCAGATCGAGCGGTGCGCTCGGCAGAAACGCGACGACTTCGCATTCGATCGCGCGACGATCGTCTTCGCTCAGGAAGTGATGCGTGGCATCGACGGCTTGGCGCCAGATGTCCAGTACGCGTGTGCCGTCGGCCTCGGTGGATTGTCGAATTCTGATCATGGTTTGATATGGGATGACTTGGCGCTCGCCGGGGGCCGCCTCGGTGACGGAGCGAACGCGTCGCGGTAATGCACAAGCGACAGCGAAGTGTCACGCGGATGGCAGTCGCGCGTGCTCCAGCACCGCCGCCCGCTCCATCGCCCGTCGCGCGACATCGCGCACACCCGCGCTCATCGGCAAATCGTCGCGGTCGAGTTCGTCGAGGCCGAACCAGCGCGCGTCGAGCGCGTCGTCGCCGGCGGCTGGCGTGCCGCGCAGCCATCTGCACAGCACCGCGACCATGATGAAATGCTGGCGCACGGCGCCGTGCGCATCGTAATCGAACGCGTCCAGCGCGGTAAAGGCGTCGAGCGCCTCCACGTCGATCGTCGTTTCTTCCGCGATCTCGCGCACGACCGCCTCGGCAAGCGGCTCGCCCGGCTCGATCTTGCCGCCGGGGAAGCCCCAGCAGCCGGCATCGGGCGGGTTCGCGCGGCGCACGAGCAGCACGTCGCGCTCGCGCAGCACGATGCCGATCACGGCGGGAACGGGGCGCAAGGGTGCAGCGTTGCCGGTAGCGGACGTGCCGGTAGCGGACATGGTCGGGCCTATCCGTTGGTTCGAACAAATGCGGGCGCGGGGGCACCGCTCATCGCGCGTCCCCGGTACGCCGTTCGATCGCGCGGATCACGGCGACCATATCGGCCGCGCCATGTCCGGCCTGTTCGGTTTCGCCGTAAAGCGCATGGCAGATGTCGAGCAGCGGCGACGCGATGCCGATGCCGCGCGCGGACTCGGCGACGAGGCGCGCGTTTTTCAGCACGTCGCTGATCGCGGCCTGCACCGAGAAATCTTCTGTGACGAACTTGCCGAGCTTCACGCGCGACACGTCGCTCGCCATCGGGCCGGCATTCAGCACGTCGGCGAAGCGCGCGAGGTCGATGCCGTGACGTTGCGCGAAGTGCGTGGCTTCGGCGAGACCGGTGACCATCGTGATCAGGAACAGGTTGACCGCGAGTTTCATCGTCAGCGCCGCCGGCACGTCGCCGCACACGAAGCTGTCGCGGCACAGCGGCTTCACGAGCGTGCGGATGGCATCGACATCGTCCGGCGCGCCGGCCAGCATCACGACGAGCTGACCGGCTTCGGCCGGCTTGCGCGAGCCTGATACCGGCGCCTCGACGTAGCGGCCCGACGCGGCGGCGATGTCGTCGGCGAGCGCGCGAGAATACTCGGGCGCATTCGTGCCCATGTTGACGATCGTGTGTCCACCGACCCGCGCGGCAAAAGCACGTGTGCCGCGGGCGAGAGCGGCATCGATGGCCGCGTCGTTCGCGAGCATCAGGATCACGGTGCGGCAGGACGCGAATACGTCGTCGATGCCGTCGGCCACCCGTGCGCCGGCGTCGCGCAGTGCATCGTCGCTGCCGTGCGAACGACTCCACACGACGAGCGGCGTGCCGGCCCGCGCGAGATTGAGCGCCATCGGCGTGCCCATCACGCCGAGGCCGATGAATCCGACTGCGGTTTGCATGATGCTGCTCCCACGGTGGGTGATGCGATCGTGGGCGTCAGTATCGCAGCGTTTGCGCATGCCTGCCATCCGGCCCGCGCGACCGCGGCAGCCGGGTCATCGCCGCGACGCGATCTCCGCCAGGTACGGCCACGGATAGATGCCGCGTGCATGGCCGTCGCCGAACAGGAAGCGCACGCCGTAGCCGAGCGCTTCCACGCCGTCCAACGTCAGGCTGGCCCGCGCGTCGATATGGCCGCCATCGAAGCGGATTCTCCGGCATTGCGCACACGGGCAATCGCCGCGCAACCGCGCATAGCCGATGCGTTGCGTGACGCCGCCGGGCCAGTGCAACGTCAGTGCATGCGCGGGGTGATCGAGTTCGATTTCGGTCGGCGCGATCATCGCGCCGCCTCGTCGATCTGTCCGATCGCGATCCGCGCGGCCTTGCGGACTTCGGGGTCGCGATCGTCGAGTGCGCCGTGCAGCGCGGGCAGCGTCTCCCGGGCTCGCAATTCGCCGAGCGCGAGTGCGGCTTCCTTGCGCAGATTGCTGATCGCATGCGAGAGCAGCGCGACGACGGCCGATGCCGCGGCCGCATCGCGCAATTGGCCGAGTGCGCGGACGGCGCGCACGCGCACCTGCCAGTAATCGTCGTCGAGCGCGGCGACGAGCGGGTCGCGCGCAACGGCGGCGCGCAGCTTGCCGAGCGTGGCAGCGGCTTCCTCGCGTACCTGCCATGCGGCGTCGCGCAGCGCGGCGAGCAATGCGGTGACGACGGCCGCATCGCTCGCCGAAGCAAATCCGATTGCGCCGACCGCGGCGCGGCGCACGTCCACATCGGTGTCCGTGGTCGCGACGCGCGCGAGCGGCGGCAGCGCGCGGCCGTCCTTGAGCCAGCCGAGCACGACGACCGCCTCGGCGCGGACGTTCGCATCGCTTGCATCGAGCGCGCGCAGCGCCGGCGCGAACGCATCGGGGTCGCGCAACTCGCGCAAGCCGCGCAGCACGGCGGCGCGCACGAACGGCTCGGGCCGGTCGGCCCAGCGGCACAGCACGGCGCCCGATGCCGCGCTCTTCAGTTCGGACAGGCTTTGCGCGGCGGTCGCGCGCACGCCGTCGTCCGGATCGAGCAGCGCGTGGCACAGCGCGTCGACGACATCGGGCTGCTCCCACGCGTCGAGCACGCGTGCAGCCTCGCGGCGCACATCGGCCGACGCATCGTCGCGCAGCGCCGCGACGAACGACGGCACGAGTTCGGGCGCTTCGAGGTCGGCGAGTTCGAGCAGCGCGATGCGGCGCACCGATGCATCGGCTGCGGCGAGGCGCGCGACGAGCACGGCGTGATCGGCGTGATCGCCGGCCGGCACGCCCGGCAGCGGAAAAGCGGAGGAAGAAGCGGTCATGGATAAAGTCGGTGCGGTGGACGGGCCGGCATGCGTACTGATGCGACCTTCGCGCAATAGCGCGAGACAGCGGCGCTCGATGTCGACGAAAGCCGGCTCGGTCGTGCCGTCGCCGGTGCGGGGCCGTGCGCCGTGTCAGCGCAGCAGGTAAGGGATGTCGACCTTGACCGCGCCGGTCGGGCAATCGCGTTCGCACGGCATGCAGTACCAGCATTCGTCGAACTGCATGTAGGCCTTGCCCTTGGTGACGTCGATCGCGAGCAGGTCGAGCGGGCATACGTCGACGCACACGGTGCAGCCCTTGTCGGCGATGCACAGCGACTCGTCGATCGTCACGGGCGCGCTGCTGCGCTGGAAGATGTCGTGCGGGGTATGCGGCATGGCAAGGTTCCTCAAAGGGCGGCCGCGAGCGCGGCCGGTTCGCGGATGCGCAATTGCGCGTAGGCGCCGCGTTCGTCGTCGGCAAGCGGCACGACGTACGGCTCGACCGGCCGCTTCTCGCTGCGCATCGCGCCTGCGGCATCCTTGCGCAGCCAGGTGTGGCAGAACCATTCGGCATCGTTGCGATGCGGAAAATCGACGCGATGGTGGTACAGGCCCCAGCGGCTTTCGGTGCGGAACAGCGATGCACGTGCGGCCATTTCCGCGCAGTCGCGGATCGCGCGCACTTCGGCCGCGCGCATCAGCTCGTGCGGATGGTTCGCTTTGATCTCTTCGATATCCTCGGTAATGGCGTCAAAGCGTTGCAGCCCGATTTCCATCTTGCGCGTCACCTTCGGCGGTTGCAGGTAGTCGTTCACCATGCGGCGCAGCTTGTACTCGACCTGCGCCGGCGCGAGGCCGCGCTCGCGCAGCAGCGGTGCGAGCACGCGGGTGCGCTCGGCGTCGACCTGTTCGTCGTCCACCGGCGCATGGTCGCGGCCGGCCACGTAATCGGCCGCGTTCTGCCCGGCGAACCAGCCGTACGTAAACGCCCCGAGCATGTAGTTGTGCGGGACGGCCGCCATGTCGCCCGCTGCGTAAAGCCCCGGCACGGTCGTCTCCGCGCGTGCATTCACGTACACGCCGGATGCGCTGTGGCCGCTGCAGAAGCCGATTTCGGAGACGTGCATCTCGACCATCTGGCGGCGGTAGTCGGTGCCGCGCCCCGCATGGAAGCGGCCGCGGCTCGGCCGTTCGTTCGTATGCAGGATCTGCTCGATGGTTTGGATCGTTTCTTCCGCGAGATGGTCGAGCTTCAGGAATACCGGACCGTTGCCGCTTTGCAGTTCCTGGTAGAACTCCCACATCATCTGGCCGCTCCAGTAGTCGCATTCGATGAAGCGTTCGCCCTTGCCGTTCGCGGTGAAGCCGCCCAGGGGCCCCGTCACGTACGCACACGCCGGGCCGTTGTAGTCCTTGATCAGCGGATTGATCTGGAAGCATTCGAGATTCGCGAGCGCCGCGCCCGCGTGATAGGCCATCGCGTAACCGTCGCCCGCGTTGGTCGGGTTCTCGTACGTGCCCATCAGGTAGCCCGATGCCGGCAGGCCCAGGCGGCCGGCCGCGCCGCAGCACAGGATCACGGCCTTCGCGCGGATCGCGTGGAACTCGGCGGTGCGGCAGTCGAAGCCGAGCACGCCGCTCGCGCGGCCCTGCGCGTCGGTCAGCACGCGCGTCGCGACGATCCGGTTCGTGATCGCGATGCGCGCGCGCTTCAGTTGCCGGTACAGCACCTTCTTGATGTCGTGTCCTTCCGGCATCGGCAGCACGTACGAGCCCATGTGATGGACCTTCTTCACCGCGTAGTCGCCGGTGCCGTCCTTCTCGAACTTCACGCCCCAGCGGTCGAGCTGCTCGATCGTCGTGAAGCTGTGCGCCGCGTACGCGTACACGGCCGCTTGATCGACGATCCCGTCGTTGGCGATCGTGATCTCGCGCGTGTACTGCTCGGGCGTCGCATGGCCGGGAATCACCGCGTTGTTCAGGCCGTCCATCCCCATCGAGATCGCGCCGCTGCGTTTGACGTTGGCCTTCTCGAGCAGCAGCACGCGCAGCGACGGATCGCGCTCCTTCGCCTTGATGGCCGCCATCGGCCCGGCCGTGCCGCCGCCGACCACGACGATGTCGTATTCGTGCACATGGGTGTTCATCGTGGGTTCCTTGCAGGTTTGCGCGTCTTCTGCCGGTCGACGCGCAACCGGTACTGGAAGGCGTCGCCGCGGAAGTACAGGTATTCGTAGTCGATCGGCGCCCCCGACGCGTCGTGCGTGAGGCGCTCGATGCGCAGCACGGGGCTGCTTTCCTCGACGTGCAGCGCGTCGACGATGTCGTCGTCGGCGAGGATCGCGTCGATCGACACGTCGGCGTGGCCGAGCGGGATGCCGCAGTCGTTCTCCAGGATCAGGAAGATGTCGCGGGTCGCGAGATCGGCGCCCGCGAGCCGCTTGCCGAGCGCCTCCGGCACCCAGGTCTGTTCGAGCGACACGGGTTCGCGGTTCAGCAGCCGCACGCGATGGATCTCGACGAGCGGCGCGCCTTCCGGCACGTTCAGCTTCGTCGCGAGATGGCGATCGGCCTTCACGGTGCGCAGGCTGCGCAACTGGTTGACGATCTCGTAGCCCATCGACGACATCGCCTCGGCGAACCCTTGCAGCGACGTCACGTTCTGGAAGGCCTTCGGCTTCGACACGAACGTGCCCTTGCCGTGCAGCTTGAACAGCAGGCCTTCCTTCTGCAGGTCGCCGAGCGCCTGGCGCACCGTGATGCGGCTGACGTCGAACATCGCGCACAGTTCGTGCTCGGACGGCATCCGGCTGTGCGGCGCATAGGTGCCGTCGAGAATGCGCGCGCGCAGCGTGTCCTTGATCTGCACGTAGAGCGGGGCCGCTGACAGCGGCACGACGTTGGGTGGGGGCATCGGTCAACTTGTTATGACAAGATGAGGCGAGTGTAGCCAGCGCAAGGGCGCGCCCCAACCAAGCATTTCTGATTTCGATTTCCCGTGGCGGAAAAAGGGGGGCGGCGGCGCGAGCGGGTGACCCGACCCTTGCGAGGCGAGCGGGATCGCCGACAATAAAAGGCGTGGCCCGATGCGCGCCGCATGTCGATTTCCGGATGCGTCGCCCGTCGTATCGATGTCGACCGGGCAGTGCGCCGCGCCATGCGGCCGGCACCCCGGTTTTCCGCGAATGGCGCAACGAACGAGGAGAAACCCCATGACACGCCACATGCCGGATTCCCGATACCGCTGGGTCATTGTCGCCGCGGGCGGCCTGATGGGCTGCGTCGCGATCGGCGCGATGTTTTCGTTGCCGGTGTTCCTGCGGTCCATCGCGCACGATACGGGCTGGTCGATGACCGGCATTTCCGCGGCGATGACGCTCGGCTTCATCGCGATGGCGTTTGCGAGCATGGCGTGGGGCAGCCTGTCGGATCGCGTCGGCACGCGGCCCGTCGTCATCGCGGGGGCCGTGCTGTTGTCGGCCAGCCTGGCGCTCGCGAGCCGCGCGCCGTCGCTGCTGGTGTTCCAGCTCACCTTCGGGCTGGCCGTCGGCAGCGCGACGGCCGCGATATTCGCACCGATGATGGCGTGCGTGACCGGCTGGTTCGACACGCACCGCAGCCTCGCGGTGTCGCTCGTGTCGGCCGGCATGGGAATGGCGCCGATGACGATGGCGCCGCTGGCCGCGTGGCTCGTGTCGGTGCGAGACTGGCGCACGTCGATGCTGCTGATCGCCGTGCTGGCGGCCGTCGTGATGATTCCGGTGTCGCTCTGGTGCGCCGGGCGCCCGCGCTTGAGCAGGCGCCCGCGCCCGTGCAGGCGGCGGCCGAGTCGGCGACTGCCGGCGCGCCGGCCCCGACGATGTCGGTCGCGGATGCGCTGCGCTCGCCGCAGTTCATGGTGCTGGTGCTGACCAACTTCTTCTGTTGCGCGACGCATTCGGGCCCGATCTTCCATACGGTCAGCTATGCGGTGACCTGCGGGATTCCGCTGATCGTCGCCGTGTCGATCTACAGCGTCGAAGGGCTGGCCGGCATGGGCGGCCGGATCGCGTTCGGGATACTCGGCGACCGCCTCGGCGCCAAGCGCATGCTGGTCGCCGGACTGCTCGCGCAGGCGTTCGGCGCGCTCGGCTACTACTTCGTGCGCACGCTCGACGGCTTCTACGCGGTCGCGACGCTGTTCGGCTTCATCTATGCGGGCGTGATGCCGCTGTATTCGGTGCTCGCGCGCGAGAATTTCCCGCTGCGCATGATGGGCACGGTGATCGGCGGCTGCGCGATGGCCGGCAGCCTCGGGATGGCCGCGGGCCCGGTGGCCGGCGGGCTGATCGTCGATGCGCTCGGCAGCTACGGCTGGCTGTACCTCGGCTCGTTCGCGATCGGGATCGGCGCGTTCCTGATCGCGACGCTGTTCCGCCCGTTCGCGAAAGCGCGACAGGAAACGGTGGCTGCGTAATCGGGCGGGGAGTGGGGCGCCTCGCGTTTTCTCGGGGCGGGCAGTGGCCAGCGCCTGGCTCGGATAAAAAATGGGTCGGACATCGCGCCCGTTCGGACGCGGTCGAACGGCGCTCGGCCTGCTGCGGCGCAGCAGCGCGGCAAGTGGCTGCGATCGGCGCGCATGCGCTGCGATTCGGCCCCTAAAAGCACAATATCGAGCATGTATTCGAAGGGCCTGTCATACCGGCGTCACCCTGATAGAATTCGGCCTGCCGCATTGTTCCGATTGACTGATGAGATTGCTTGACGCTCTGGTCGAACAACGTATTGCCGCCGCCGCCGCGCGGGGCGAGTTCGACGATTTGCCGGGTACCGGCGCGCCGCAGGCGCTGGATGACGACCTGCTCGTGCCCGAGGAGGTGCGGGTGGCTAACCGTATCCTGAAGAATGCGGGCTTCGTGCCGCCGGCCGTCGAACAACTGCGCGCGCTGCGCAACCTGCACGACGAGGTGCAGGCGGTCAGCGACCGCGCCGCGCGCTGCCGGCTGCAAGCGAAGATCCTCGCGCTCGACATGGCGCTCGAATCGCTGCGCGGCGGCCCGATGGTGATGCCGCGCGACTACTGCCGGCGTATCGCGGAACGCCTGTGCGAGCGCGGGCTCGACGAAGCGCCCGCCGAAGCGGGGCCGATGTGACGTCCGGCGCGCTGCCCGACGCAGCCCCTGCTGGCCTTGCGGCAGCCGCCTCGGGCGCCGAACCCGTCGCCGATTCTCCCGTTCTGGAAGCCGCGCCCATCTCGGCGCGCGATCTGCATTTCATGCGTCTTGCGCAGGCCGCCGCCGAAGAGGCGCGCGCGGCCGGCGAAGTGCCGGTCGGCGCGGTGCTCGTGCGCGGCGACGAAGTGATCGCGCGCGGCTTCAACCATCCGATCGGCGGGCACGACCCGTCCGCGCATGCCGAAATGGCCGCGCTGCGCATGGCCGCGCAGCACCTGCGGAATTACCGGATGCCCGGCTGCGAGCTGTATGTGACGCTCGAGCCGTGCCTGATGTGTGCGGGCGCGATCATGCACGCCCGCATCGCGCGGGTCGTCTATGGCGCGGCCGACCCGAAGACGGGCGCGTGCGGCAGCGTGATCGACGCATTCGCGAATCCGCAACTGAACCACCACACCGAAGTGACGGGCGGCGTGCTCGCCGACGAATGCGGCGCCGCGCTGAAGTCGTTCTTCGCCGAGCGCCGACGCGCGCTGCGCGAAGCACGGCTTGCCCGCGACGCCGAATCCGGCGCGTCATAGGCGCGTCGCCGCCGCGCCCGTCGTTGTGGGCGCGCATGGTTTCGTGAACCGCCCACGGTTCGGACCCTCTAAGCAGGTTTGACGACCTCCGACACCTTCCGCCATGTCCTTCCAGCCCGCCGCGTCCTATACCATCCGCCTGCTGGCGCCGTCCGGCTATCCGCACGACCCCGACGCGATCAACCGCGCGCTCGAGCGCCTGAGCACCGCGCAGCAGCGCATCGAGAACATCGAGGCGACGCAGCGCCGCTTCCAGCGTTTCGGCGGCACCGACGGCGAGCGGGCAGGCGACCTGAACCGCCTCGCCGATCCCGCACGGCCGTTGCCGGACATCGGGCTCGCGGTGCGCGGCGGCTACGGCGCCGCGCGCATCCTGCACGGGCTCGACTATCGCGGGCTCGAACGCAGGCTGCGCGACCAGCCGGTCGCGCTCGTCGGTCACAGCGACTTCACGGCGATCCAGTTGGCGCTGTACGCGAAGGCGCGCATCAAGACGTTCGGCGGCCCGATGCTGTCGGCCGATTTCGGCGCGGAAACGCCGAGCGACTTCACGATGCAGCATTTCTGGCAGACGCTGACGCAGCCGAGCACGACGATCGTGGCCGACGCCCCGCAGGTGCAGGCGGTGAACGTGACGGGCACGCTGTGGGGCGGCAACCTCGCGATCCTCACGTCGCTGGTCGGCACGCCATACATGCCCGACATCGAGGGCGGCATCCTGTTCATCGAAGACGTCAACGAGCAGCCGTTCCGGATCGAGCGGATGATCTATCAGTTGCACCTGTCGGGGCTGCTCGCGCGCCAGCAGGCGCTCGTGCTCGGCCAGTTCACCGGCGCGCGGCCGTTCGAGTACGACAACGGCTACGACATGCAGGCGATGATCGATCAGGTGCGCGCGGTGGTCGGGATTCCGGTCGTCACGGGGCTCCAGTTCGGCCATGTGCCCGACCTGTTGACGCTGCCGTTCGGCGCACAGGCGCAACTGGTCGCGAATGCGCACGGGTTCAGGCTCACGCTGTCGGACTATCCGCATCTCGGCTGACGCCGGCGATGCCGGCGCGATCGATCGAAAGGCGGGGTTCCCGCCTTTTTCTTTATGCAAATGCGCAACTAACCGTCGATATTTTTCGTTGACGCCGACCTGAGTTTCGCCCGGTTTTGCACCATTTTTGTCAACAAAATGGCCGCGCGGGTATACGACGAGAAGGGCCCCCGTCTTGCCTGTGAGGCTTGATATGCATGGATTTCGTGCGCGTTGCACCGAATGGAGGCACGCCGGCGCACGCCGATTGTGCGAAATCCTTCAAAAGAATTGTTGACAATCTTTGTGTCCACCCTAGGATGAGGACCATCACACGATGCCGATCATGAACGAGCCCGATTCCCCTCCGTCCGGTGCGGCCAGCCCTGAAGCGATCGCCGAGCGGATCCGCACCGCGATCCTCGAGCATCGGCTCGCGCCCGGCGCGAAGCTCACGGAGGCGCAGCTCTGCGACGTGTTCGGCGTGAAGCGCGGAACGATCCGCCAGGCGCTCGCGCAGCTCGCGACCGACAAGCTGGTCGACCTGGAGCCGAACCGCGGCGCGTTCGTCGCGAGCCCGACGCTGCAGGACGTGCACGAAGTGTTCGAGATGCGCCGGATCATCGAGCTGGCCGTGGTCGAGCGGCTCGCGACGGGCCCCGGCGCCCGGCGGCTGAAGGGCGTCGCGGCGCTGATCGACAAGGAGCGCAAGGCGTTCGAGCGGCACGACTTCGCGGCGTGGATCCGGCTGTCGGGCGAATTCCATACGGCGCTTGCCGCGCTGATGGGCAATGCGACGCTCAGCGAGTGCCTCGAAGGGCTCGTCGCACGCTCGACGCTGATGTCGGCGCTGTACGAATCGCACGGGCGCAGCCCGTGCTCGTGCGACGACCACGACGAGATCCTCGCCGCGCTGGAGGCGGGCGATCCGAAGCAGGCGGTGACGCTGATGGCGCGCCACCTGCAGCATGTCGAACTGAAGATGCTGGACCGGCCCGCGCAAGGGCAGGTCGATTTGCGCGAAGTGTTCGGCGGCGCCTGAGCGGCGACGCGAACGCGGCCGCGCGCCACAGAACGAGCGAAATGCAGGCCCCCGGCGTTTGCCGCGGGCCGCTGGTCCGACTCCGGGCGACGATCCGGGGCGATATCGATGACGGTGGAGCGGCCTTGCGGCCGCGTCAAGGAGAAGTCATGGCTCAGTTCAGTGTGGTGCACGACAGCGCCTATCCGGCGGAAGAAGGCGGCGAGGGCGGTGGTCCGGCACTGCCGGATGGTTACAGCGAACGTCTGTACAACGAAGATTTGGCACCCCTTAAAAATCAGACGTGGGGTGCGTACAACATCTTCGCGTTCTGGATGTCGGACGTCCACAGCGTCGGCGGCTACGTGTTCGCGGGCAGCCTGTTCGCGCTCGGGCTGACGAGCTGGCAGGTGCTGATCGCGCTGATCGTCGGCATCGGCCTCGTGAACGCGCTGTGCAACCTGATCGCGCGGCCGAGCCAGCAGATCGGCGTGCCGTATCCGGTCGCGTGCCGCGCGACGTTCGGCGTGCTCGGCGCGAACGTGCCGGCCGTGATCCGCGGGTTGATCGCGATCGCGTGGTACGGGATCCAGACGTATCTGGCGTCGAGCGCGCTCGTGATCGTCGTGCTGAAATTCTTCCCGCAATGGCTGCCGTACGCGGACGTCCATCGCTACGGCTTTCTCGGGCTGTCGGCGGTCGGCTGGGCCGGCTTCATGCTGCTGTGGGTGCTCCAGGCGTTCGTGTTCTGGAACGGGATGGAGACGATCAAGAAGTTCATCGATTTCGCGGGCCCGGCCGTCTACGTCGTGATGTTCATCCTCGCCGGCTACATGGTGTGGCGCGCGGGCTGGCGCAACATCGGCATCAACCTCGGCGGCGTCAAGTATCACGGCGCGGAAGTGATTCCGGTGATGATCACCGCCGTGTCGCTCGTCGTGTCGTACTTCTCCGGGCCGATGCTGAACTTCGGCGATTTCTCGCGCTACTGCCGCTCATTCGGCGACGTGAAGCGCGGCAATTTCTGGGGGCTGCCGGTCAACTTCCTCGCGTTCTCGCTCGTCACGGTGATCACCACCGCCGCGACGCTGCCGGTGTTCGGCGAACTGATCACCGACCCGGTCGCGACGGTCGGCCGCATCGACCATCCGACCGCGGTGATCCTGGGCGCGCTGACGTTCACGATCGCGACGATCGGCATCAACATCGTCGCGAACTTCGTGTCGCCCGCGTTCGATTTCTCGAACGTCGCGCCACGCCTGATCAGCTGGCGCGCGGGCGGGATGCTCGCCGCCGTCGCGTCGATCTTCATCACGCCGTGGAACCTGTTCAACAACCCGGCCGTGATCCACTACACGCTCGACGTGCTCGGCGCGTTCATCGGCCCGCTGTACGGCGTGCTGATCGCCGATTTCTATCTCGTCAAGCGCGGCCGCCTCGTGCGCGACGACCTGTACACGATGTCGGAAAGCGGCGCCTACTGGTATACGGGCGGCGTGAATCGCCGTGCGCTTGCGGCGCTGCTGCCGGCCGCGGTGATCGCGGTCGCCTGCGTGATGGTGCCGGGTTGGGAGGGCGTCGCGAATTTCTCGTGGTTCATCGGCGCGGGGCTCGGCTTCGTGTTCTACCGGATGCTCGCGAGCGCGAAGGCGTAAGGAGCGGGCGATGAAGATCCGACTGATCAATCCGAATACGACGCAGCGGATGACCGACGCGATGGGCCGCTGCGCGCGCGAGGTCGCGGCCGCCGGCACGGAGATCGTGGCCGTGAGCCCGCCGATGGGGCCGCCGTCGATCGAAGGGTATTACGACGAGGCGCTCGCGACGCCGGGGCTGCTTGCCGAGATCGCGCAAGGCGAGCGCGACGGTTGCGACGCGTACGTGATCGCGTGTTTCGGCGATCCGGGCCTGTATGCGGCGCGCGAGCTTGCGCGCGGGCCGGTGATCGGCATCGCCGAGGCCGCGATGCATGCGGCGAGCGTGCTCGCGCCGGGATTTTCGGTCGTGACGACGCTCGCGCGCACCTGCGGGATGGCGTGGCACCTCGCGGAGCGCTACGGGATGAAGCGGTTCTGCCGCAACGTGCGCGCGACCGATGTCGCGGTGCTCGAACTCGACCGGCCCGGCTCGGCCCCGCGCCGGATCATCGTCGACGAATGCCGGCGCGCGCTCGACGAGGACGGCGCCGACGCGATCGTGCTCGGATGCGCGGGCATGGCCGAATTCGCGCACGAGATCGAGCAGCAGATCGGCGCGCCGGTGGTCGAGGGCGTCACGGCGGCCGTGAAGTGGGCCGAGGCGCTCGTCGCGCTGCGCCTCGCGACCGCGAAGCGCGGCGACTACGCGCGCCCGCTGCCGAAGCGCTACGACGGCGCGTTCGCCCGCTTCAGCCCGCCGGATGGCGAAGCGGCGCAGCCGGGCCCGAATTTGCCGCAACCGCACATACACACCGTCTGACACGCACTATCTGCGCCGCTGTATGGGCGCGTATGAGCGTTTTCGCTACACTGGGCCGTCATCGCATCGGCTCGTGCGGCCGGCCTCGCGGGCGCCGTGCAGCCGATGCGAACCCATTACTTCAGCAAGGCTTTCGCCGCACCTCGAACCCATGCCACTCGATCCCAACTATCCTCGCGACCTGATCGGCTACGGCCGCCATCCCGTGCAGGCGAACTGGCCGGGGCGCGCCCGCGTCGCCGTGCAATTCGTGCTGAACTACGAGGAGGGCGGCGAGAACTGCGTGCTGCACGGCGATCCGGGCTCCGAGCAGTTCCTGTCCGAAATCGTTGGCGCGGCCGCGTACCCGGACCGCCACATGAGCATGGAGTCGATCTACGAATACGGGTCGCGGGCCGGCGTGTGGCGCATCCTGCGCGAGTTCGAGAAGCGCGGATTGCCGCTGACGGTATTCGGCGTCGGCATGGCGATCGAGCGTCATCCGGAGCTTGCGCGCGCATTCGTCGAGCTCGGCCATGAAATCGCGTGCCACGGCTGGCGCTGGATCCACTACCAGAGCATGACGCCGGAGCTCGAAGCCGAGCACATGCGCCTCGGGATGGAGGCGATCGAGCGCGTGACGGGCGAGCGTCCGCTCGGCTGGTACACGGGCCGCGACAGCCCCAATACGCACCGCCTGGTCGCCGAATACGGCGGCTTCCTGTACGACTCCGACAACTACGGCGACGACCTGCCGTTCTGGATGGACGTCGAGGTGTCGGGCGGCCGCACGTCGCCGCAACTGATCGTGCCGTACACGCTCGACACGAACGACATGCGTTTCGCGACGCCGCAGGGCTTCAACACCGGCGACCACTTCTTCCAGTACCTGCGCGACGCCTTCGACGTGCTGTACGCGGAGGGCGACGAGGCGCCGAAGATGCTGTCGATCGGCATGCACTGCCGGCTGCTCGGCCGGCCGGGCCGGTTCCGCGGGCTGCAGCGTTTTCTCGACCACATCGAGCAGCACGATCGCGTATGGGTGACGCGCCGTGTCGATATCGCGCGTCACTGGCGTGAACATCATCCGTATCAGCCCAATCATCGAAACGAAGGGAAAGCATGAAGGCGATGCGTTACACGTTGGAGCAACTGAACACGATGGCGCCCGGCGCATTCGTCGCGGCGCTGTCGGGCATCTTCGAACATTCGCCGTGGGTGGCCGAGGTCGCCGCGGGCAAGCGGCCGTTCGCGAGCATCGACGCGCTGCACGAGACGATGTCGGATGCGGTGGAAACCGGTGGCGAAGCGCGCCAGCTCGCCCTGATCAACGCCCACCCGGAGCTGGCCGGCAAGGCCGCCGTGCGCGGCGAGCTGACGGCCGAGTCGACCCGCGAGCAGAGCGGCGCGGGCCTCGACCAGTGCACGCAGGAAGAATTCGACAAGCTGCTGACGCTGAACCGCACGTATCGCGAGAAATTCGGCTTCCCGTTCATCCTCGCGGTGCGCGGCTATGACCGGCACGGCATCATCGCGAACTTCGAGTCGCGCGTGAATCATTCGCGCGACGAGGAGCTGCGCGCGAGCCTCGACCAGATCTACCGGATCGCGCGCTTTCGCCTCGACGACCTGATCGACGCCTGACGTCGCCGTCTGACACCGCACTCTGGGCCGCCGCGTCGCGGCGGCCCGATCGCCTCACTGAAACAAGGAAACATCATGGCTGTTCCGCTTCTCGATCCGAACGCACCCGATTTCACGCGGCGCTACGTGAACCTTGCCGACCCGCGTCTCGGTGCGCAGGCGCTCGAGGCCAGCGACGATTTCTTCGCGCCGAAGGAGCGGATGCTGAACCCCGAGCCGGCCGTCTTCATTCCCGGCAAGTACGACGATCACGGCAAGTGGATGGACGGCTGGGAAACGCGCCGCAAGCGTACGACCGGCTACGACTGGTGCATCGTCAAGCTCGCGCGGCCGGGCGTGATCAAGGGCTTCGACATCGACACGAGCCACTTCACCGGCAACTTTCCGCCGGCCGCGTCGATCGAGGCCGCGTTCGTGGCCGACGGCGCGCCGACGCAGGCGACCGACTGGGTCGAGATCGTGCCGTCGACGACGCTGCAGGGCAACAGCCACCACTACGTCGAAGCGAGCGACGCGCGTGCGTTCACGCACCTGCGCGTGAACATCTACCCGGACGGCGGCATCGCGCGCCTGCGCGTGTACGGCCAGCCGCAGCTCGACTGGGCCGGCGCGAGCGCGACCGAGCAGTTCGATCTCGCGGCGATGGAAAACGGCGGCTACGTGGTGGCCGCGAACAACCAGCACTTCGGCGTCGCGTCGAACCTGCTGCTGCCGGGCCGCGGCGTGAACATGGGCGACGGCTGGGAAACCCGCCGCCGCCGCGAACCGGGCAACGACTGGGCGATCATCGCGCTCGCGCAGCCGGGCGTGATCCGCAAGATCGAAGTCGATACCGCGTTCTTCAAGGGCAACTACCCGGACCGCTGCTCGATCCAGGCCGCGTACGTGTCGGGCGGCACCGACAGTTCGTTGATCACGCAGTCGATGTTCTGGCCGGTGCTGCTCGGCGAGCAGAAGCTGCAGATGGACAAGCAGCACTACTTCGAACATGAGATCGCGTCGCTCGGCCCCGTCACGCACGTGCGGCTGAACATCATTCCGGACGGCGGCGTGTCGCGCCTGCGCCTGTGGGGGACGCTCGACAAATGAAGACGCTTGCCATCGAACCGCTGACCAGGGAAGCCTTCGCGCCGTTCGGCGACGTGATCGAAACGGAAGGGGCGAAGCAGATCCCGATCAACCTCGGCACGACGATCCGCTTTCACGATCTCGCGAAAGTCGACGTGGCCGACGAAGGCGGCCGCCCGCTCGTCAACCTGTTTCGCGGCCAGCCGCGCTCGCTGCCGTTCGAAGTGAAGATGCTGGAGCGGCACCCGCTCGGCAGCCAGGCGTTCGTGCCGCTGAACGACCGGCCGTATCTCGTCGTCGTCGCGCCGGCGGGCGATCTCGATCCGGCGAAGATCCGCGCGTTCGTCACGAGCGGCTGGCAGGGCGTGAACTACGCGAAGGGCGTGTGGCATCACCCGCTGATCGCGCTCGGCGGCGTCAGCGACTTCATCGTCGTCGATCGTGGCGGCGACGGCCTGAACCTGAACGAGCAGGATCTGCCGGAATCGCTGTGGCTCACCGACGACGCGCTGCATGCGTTGACGGCCTGAGTCGGGCCGATCGTCCGTCGATCGAAACCCGCGCGATTCGCGCGGGTTTTTTCATGCGCGTCGTTTTCAGGCGAATCAGGCCGCCGCGCCCTTGCGCGTATCGCGCGCACCCTGACCGCGGCGGCGGCGGCTCGCGACCGGCGCATGCCGCGCCATCAGCTCGGCCACCCAGTCGACGAATACGCGCAGCTTCGCGCTGACGTGCCGGTTCGGCGGGAAGGCGACATACATCGGCATCGGTTCGAGTTGCCACTGCTCGAACAGCGGCACCAGCTCGCCGCTCGCGCGATGCGCGGCGGCCATGTAGTCCGGCAGCCACAGGATGCCGAGCCCCGCGAGGCCGGCTTCGAGGTACGCATTGCCGTCGTCGACCGCGAGCACGTAGCGCCCGCGCACGTTGACCTGCTCGCCGTCGCGTGCCATCGCGAACGGCAGCGTCTTGCCGGTGCGCGCCCACAGAAAGCCGACGACCCGGTGATGCGTATCCTCGAGTTCATCTGGATGCGATGGCGTGCCGGCGCGCGCGAGATAGGCGGGCGATGCGTACACGCCGAGCCGCAGGTCGCCGATGTGGCGTGCGACCAGCGCGCGGTCGGTCGGCTCGCCGCCGCGCACGACGCAATCGACGTTCTCGCCGATCACGTCGACCACGCGGTCGCTCACGCCCATGTCGAGCTGGATGTCCGGATGGCGCGCATGAAACGCGGGAAGCGCCGGGATCAGGATCAGGCGCGCGAACGGGGTCGGCACGTCCACCCGCAGCCGCCCGCGCGGCGACGCCGACGCCGCGGACAGGCTCGTTTCGGCATCGTCCATGTCGGCCAGCAGCCGCACGACGCGCTCGTAGTATGCGGCGCCGTCCGCGGTGACGACGACCTTGCGGGTCGTGCGATTGAACAATTTCACGCGCAGTCGCGCCTCGAGCTGCTGCACCAGTTGCGTGACGGTGGTGCGGCTCATGTGCAGCGTGTCGGCTGCCTTCGTGAAGCTGCCGGCTTCCACCACGCGGACGAACGCCTGCATTGCGTCGAATCGATCCATCGGGTCGGGGCTCCGCGTCGGTCGCAGATTGTTTGGGGCGAGCAAACAGTGTTGGACAGGGTTGCCGGTTTATCCGCCGCGCAACGGTCCTTAAAGTGCCTCCATCGTTGATGCAAGGGCATGTCGCCCGACAAGACCGATGGAGGTGTCGAATGGCAAAGCGTAGCGTAGTTTTCCCGCCGGGTCGCCAGGCGCTGTACGACCGCAACCGTTACTCGCCGGCGCTGCGCTCGAACGGCTTCCTGTTCGTGTCCGGGCAGGTCGGCAGCCGCGAGGACGGTTCGCCCGAGCCGGAACTCGGCGCGCAGGTCCGCCGCGCGTTCGACAACCTGAATGCGGTGCTGCGGGCGGCCGGCTGCACGTTCGACGACGTCGTCGACGTGACGGTGTTCCTCGTCGATCCCGAGGCGACGTTCGAGCGCGTCTGGGAAATCGTGCCCGAATACTGGGGCGACGCACCGCATCCGACGCTGACCGCCGTCGGCGTGACCTGGCTGTACGGCTTCCAGTTCGAGATCAAGGCGATTGCGCGGCTGCCGGAGACGGTCGACGCGTGAGTCGAGCGTTGCGGTTCGACGTTCCGCGAAGCGGACGACGCGATGCGCGGCTGACGCGCGAAGCGCATTCAGCCCCGCGCGGGCAAAAAAAACGGGCCCGTCACCGGGCCCGAGAACGAAGAGGCTGGCGCCGGCGAATGATTTCCGGCGCCCGGCGGGCGGCTTACTTGACCGCGCCGCCCTCGAACCACGCGGCGAGCTTCGTCCGCTCGTCGTCGGTCATGTGCGTGACGTTGCCGATCGGCATCGCCTTCAGGCGCACGGCCTGGTCGTAGATGCGCTGTGCGTTCTTCGACACTTCGTCGGGCGTGTCGAACATCACGCCGGCGGGCGCGCTGCCCATCAGCGTCGGCTTGGCCGAGTGGCACGCGACGCAGCGCTGCTGCAGGATCGGCATGATGTCGTTGATCACGATCTTCGGTGCGTTGGCCGCTTGCGCTTCCGGCGCCACCGGCTTCGGCATCGTCCACACCAGCGCGCCCGACAGCAGCGCGACGCCGCCGATCGGCAGGTACCACAGCTGCTTGCCGCGGTGACGCATCACGAAGAACTGGCGAATCAGCGCGCCGGCCAGCATGATCAGCACGAGCACGACCCAGTTGAACTTGTTCGTGTACGTCATCGCATAGTGGTTCGACAGCATCGCGAACACGACCGGCAGCGTGAAGTACGTGTTGTGCACCGAACGCTGCTTGCCGCGCTTGCCGTAGATGGGGTTCGGCTCCTCGCCCTTGAGCATCTTGTCGACCATCTTGCGCTGGCCCGGGATGATCACGAAGAACACGTTCGCCGACATGATCGTCGCGAGCATCGCGCCGACGATCAGGTAGGCGGCCCGGCCCGAGAAGATGTGGCATGCGAGGTACGCGGCGATGACGACGTATAGGCCCACGCAGATGCCGAGCACGCGGTCGTTGGTGCCGAGGATGCGGCACAGCGAGTCGTAGACGATCCAGCCGGCCGCGAGGAAGCCGAGCGCGGAGGCGACGGCGACCACCGGGCCCATGTCGAGCACGTTCTTGTCGATCAGGTACGTGTTCGGGGCGAGCAGGTACAGCACGAAGAACAGCGTGAAGCCCGACAGCCACGTCGTGTACGACGGCCACTTCGACCAGTGCAGGTCGTCCGGCATTTCCGGCGGGGCGACCGTGTACTTCTGCATGTTGTAGAAGCCGCCGCCGTGGACGTGCCACAGCTCGCCGAACACGCCGCGCTTGCGCTGGTTCGCGTCGGTCGGCGGTTTCAGGCTGTTGTCGAGCGCGACGAAATAGAACGACTCGCCGATCCACGCGATGGCGACGATGACGTGCAGCCATCGCAGCGCGAGGTTCAGCCAGTCGGTGATGAAGCCTTCCATGAAACTCCTCCAGACTCAGATCGTTTGTCTTGATGCAGGCGCTGATTCGTGTGTCAGCTGCCGCGATAGGTGCTGTACGACCACGGCGACACGAGCAGCGGCACGTGGTAGTGCGCGCCGGTGTCGGCGATGCCGAAGCGCAGCACGACGCGGTCGACGAAGCGGGGTTCGGGCACCTTCACGCCGAGCGACGCGAAGTAGTCGCCGGCATGGAACACGAGTTCGTATTCGCCGGCGGCGAGCGCGGCGCCTTCGAGCAGCGGTTCGTCGCAGCGGCCGTCGCTATTGGTCAGCACGGTCTTGATCGCGCGGCGCGATTCGCCGTCCAGCGCGTAGAGGTCGACCTTGATGGCCGCGCCGGGACGGCCGTGCGCCGTATCGAGTACGTGGGTAGTGAGCTTTCCCATTCGTTGTGTCCTTGTGTGAATGCGAGGTTCGGCGGCGACCCGATCCATGACTGTGCGGCGGATCGAGGCTCCACGTCACGTGGCTACATACCCGTCGGCGAGCGTGAAGCGAGCGCCGTGCAGGCATTGTAAAAAGGTTCCCCGTGCAAATACGTGCGCGATATCGAAGATAATGCGCCGCGCATGAGCGGCTGTCGACGGCCCGCCCGACAGGGCTTCGCGCGTGGATGCCGGGCGCCCGGCGGGGTGGCGGGCGGCGTACCATACCGAATCCCTGAAGGACGGTATTCGGGATCGCGCATTGTGCGCGGCGCGCGCTTGGGCGATCCTCCCGCCGTGCGCGTCGGCCCGTGGCCCGCGCGTACCCCGAAGACGGCGAGCACGCCGGGTAACCGGGCCAGGGCGTTCGAACGGACGCAGGCACCGGGGCGTGCCGCGATTCAGCGTTCGAACGGCTGTGTGACCGCCTCCAGGGCAATCCGGGAGGCAGACCGACGCGGAGAACGCATGAATCTCGAGCAGCACGCCGGCGCACGCGCGCCGAACCCCACCTCATCCCGCCCGACGACGCTGCTGGTCAAGCACGCCGACGTGCTCGTGACCATGGACGACACGCGCCGCGAGCTGCGCGACGCGGGGCTCTACATCGAAGACAACCGGATCGTCGCGGTCGGCCCGAGCGCCGAGCTGCCCGACACGGCCGACGAAGTGCTCGACCTGCGCGGCCACCTCGTGATCCCGGGGCTCGTGAACACGCATCACCACATGTACCAGAGCCTCACGCGCGCGGTGCCGGCCGCGCAGAACGCCGAACTGTTCGGCTGGCTCACGAACCTGTACCGGATCTGGGCGCACCTGACGCCCGAGATGATCGAGGTGTCGACGCTCACCGCGATGGCCGAGCTGCTGCAGTCGGGCTGCACGACGTCGAGCGACCATCTGTACATCTATCCGAACGGCAGCCGGCTCGACGACAGCATCGGCGCCGCGCGGCGGATCGGCATGCGCTTTCACGCGAGCCGCGGCGCGATGAGCGTCGGCCAGCGCGACGGCGGGCTGCCGCCCGATTCGGTCGTCGAGCGCGAACCGGATATCCTGCGCGACACGCAGCGCCTGATCGAGACCTATCACGACGAAGGGCGCTACGCGATGCTGCGCGTGGTGGTCGCGCCGTGCTCGCCATTCTCGGTGAGCCGCGAGTTGATGCGCGACGCGGCCGTGCTCGCGCGCGAATACGGCGTGTCGCTGCACACGCACCTCGCGGAGAACGTCAACGACATCGCATACAGCCGCGAGAAGTTCGGGATGACGCCCGCCGAGTACGCGGAAGACCTCGGCTGGGTCGGTCACGACGTGTGGCATGCGCACTGCGTGCAGCTCGACGATGCGGGCATCGGCCTGTTCGCGCGCACCGGCACGGGTGTCGCGCATTGCCCGTGCTCGAACATGCGGCTCGCGTCCGGCATCGCGCCGGTGAAGAAAATGCGGCTCGCGGGCGTGCCGGTGGGGCTCGGCGTCGACGGTTCCGCGTCGAACGACGGCGCGCAGATGGTCGCCGAGGTACGCCAGGCGCTGCTGTTGCAGCGCGTCGGCTTCGGGCCCGACGCGATGACCGCGCGCGAAGCGCTCGAGATCGCGACGCTCGGCGGCGCGAAGGTGCTGAACCGCGACGACATCGGCGCGCTGAAACCCGGCATGGCCGCGGATTTCGCCGCGTTCGACCTGCGTCAGCCGCTGTTCGCGGGCGCGCTGCACGATCCGGTTGCGGCGCTCGTGTTCTGCGCGCCGTCGCAGACGGCGTACACGGTGGTGAACGGCAAGGTGGTGGTGCGCGAAGGGCGGCTGGCGACGCTCGATCTGCCGCCCGTGATCGAGCGTCATAACGCGCTTGCGCACGCGCTCGTGGAAGCGTCGCGCTGACGCGTCGGCGCGGAGGTCGCGCAGCACGTTGCGGATCGGGTGCGTGGCCGTTGCGGCCACCGCCCGCCGCGCAACCCGCCGCGGCCACGCGCAACGGCGTGACCGGCGCGCGCGCGGGGCGCGCCCTGTGCGCTTACGCCTCGATCAGCGTGCGGGTGGCTTCGGCGACGAGGCTGCGCAGCCAGCGCACTTCGTCGGAGTAATGGCAGCGCTCGTGCCACAGCTGGTAGTACTGCATCGGCGGGAAGTCGAGCGGCGCGGGCACGACCGACAACGGCAGGAACTTCGCGTAATGATCGGCGAACAGCCGCGTGGTCGTGAAGATCAGGTCCGACTTCACGAGCACGTAAGGCGCGAGGTTGAAGTACGGCAGCGTGACGACCACGTGGCGCTTGAGCCGTTCGCGCGCGAGATGCACGTCGATCGCGCCGCGCTGGCCGACCGAGTACGGCGTCGGCGCGAGATGCGGCGCGTTCAGGTACTGGTCGAGCGTGAGCCCGCCGCGCTTCGCGAACGGGTGCGTGTTGCTCATCAGGCAGACGATTTCATCGACGAACAGGTTCGACAGGTGCAGTTGCTCGGGTGGCTCGGGCCAGTTGCCGACGACGATGTCGAGCTTGCCGTCTTCCAGCGCGAGCTCGTAGTCGAACGCGGGGCCGAGCGAGTGGAACTCGAGCGTCGCATTCGGCGCGGCCAGGCGAAAGCGTTCGACGACGGTCGGCACGAACAGCACGTTCAGGTAGTCGGGGCAGCCGATCCGGTAGCAGCGGATCGACGTCGCCGGGTCAAAGTTGTGCTGCTGGAACTTGATGCGCTCGATTTCGCGCAGCGCGTTCTGCACGGGCTCGAGCAGGCGCAGCCCGTATTCGGTCGGCACCATGCCGGACTTGCCGCGCACCAGCAGCGGATCGCCGGTGATGTCGCGCAGGCGCCGCAGCGCGGCGCTGATCGCCGGTTGCGACTGGTTCAGTTTGACGGCCGCGCGCGTGACGCTGCGCTCCATCAACAAGGTGTGCAAGACGCGCAAGAGGTACGTGTCGATCGCCTCGCGTTGCTGACTCATGTTATCTCCGGGTTATATGGCTGGGCTGATCGAGGAGTGGGTGGGGTATATCGTTTTTAATATGAACGAAAATCAGCGTCAAGAGATGGATACCCGCAGGCATCCGCCGGCCGGGCCGCGACAAGGGGCCTGAACGGATGGGCGCGCGGCGCCGCGCGGATCCGTATTGCGCGGATCCGGACCGCGGCGCGGCGGGTGGCGACGGGCGCGTCAGTCGTCGATGCGCATGCCGACCTTCAGCGTGACCTGCCAGTGCACAACCTGATCGCCTTCGATGTGGCCGCGGGTTTCGGTCACCTGGAACCAGTGCAGGTTGTGCAGCGTCTTGCCGGCTTTCGAGATCGCGTTGCGAATCGCGTCGTCGCTCGATTGCCGCGACGATCCGGTCAGCTCGATCATCTTGTACACGTGGTCGCTCATGATGCCTCCCTGGGATATCGATCTGTTTTGCCGGTGCAAGGTGCGGTCCCGAGGCGGTCCCGCTACGGTTCCGCTACGGTTCCGCTACGGTTCCGCTACGGTTGCGCGTGCGTGCCCGGCTTCTTGAGTGATAGGTATGATGGGCGGCAACTGCAACCCATATCGGAGACGACGAACGTGGAAGTCGGATTTTGCGGACCGGGTTTGATGGGCGCGCCGATGATTCGGCATTTGCTGGCGGCCGGGCATCGCGTGAGCGTGTGGAACCGCTCGCGCGAGAAGGCCGAGGCGCTGGTGAAGGACGGCGCGCAGGTGGTCGGCACGCCGCGCGAGCTGGCCGAGCGCGTCGAGACGGCGTTCGTGTGCGTGCTCGACGGCCGGGCGGTCGGCGACGTCGTGTTCGGCGAGCACGGGCTGCTTTCCGGTGACGCGAGCGCGCGTCGCGTGCGGCGCATCGTCGATCATTCGAGCATTCCGCCCGCCGTCACGCGTGACTATGCGGCGCGTGCGGCCGCGCTCGGCGTCGGCTGGGTCGATGCGCCGGTGTCCGGCGGCGTGCCGGGCGCGCAGGCCGGCACGCTCGCGGTGATGGCCGGCGGCCGCGCGGCCGATCTCGATGCGGTGCGCCCGTTGATCGATACGTACGCGTCGCGCATCACGCACATGGGCGACGCGGGGGCGGGCCAGACGGCGAAACTGTGCAACCAGGCGATCGTCACCGCGACGGTCACCGCGATCGCCGAGGCGGTCGGCCTGGCGCAGGCGAGCGGCATCGACGCCGCGCGCCTGGCCGAGGCGCTGGCCGGCGGATGGGCCGATTCGGTGCTGCTGCAGACGTTCGTGCCGCGCATGACGTCGGGGGGCCATCCTGCGATCGGCGCGCTGAGTACGTTTCAAAAGGATGTCGACGCCATCGCGGACGCCGCGCGCGACACGGGCGCGGTGATGCCCGTGTCGGCCACCGTGCAGCAGGTGCTGAGGCTCGGCGCCGCGCAGGGGCTGGCCGGCGCCGATTTCGCCGCGTTCATCGACATCGTGCGGCCGGGCAACGGTCGCCGGCAGGCGCCGTGACGGGCAAGCAGGGCGCGTGAATGGCAGATGGGCCGCCCGGAGGCGGCCCATCGAATGACTGGCGGATCAGCCGAGCGAGCGGGGTGTCGTATCGCCGGCGTTCTGGCGGCCGAGGCCGCCGCGCAGGCTCGCTTTCGTGCCCGCACCAAACTCGGGCAGGATGCGCGCACGCGCGCGACTGGCGAACACGAGGAAGCCGAAGCCGTTCGCTTCGTACCAGTAACCACCGTTCTCGAGGCCGTCGAGGGGTTGCTCGAGCGCGTTGGCGATCGATTCGATGCAGCGCTTGCGCAGCTCGGCGATGGCCGGATAGGGCGGCTGCGCGCCGCGCACGCTGCACAGGAGCACGTCGAGGCCGGGCAGCACGTGCGCATAGAGGACGGGCTCGTCCTGCGCGCGGGCGCGGGCAATCTTGGTGTCGAGCTGGGCAAACGGCTTCGAGTGGCGCAAGACCGCGAGGAACGACTCCTGGCCATCCTGCGGCGCACGCCGACGTTTTTTCGGGAAGGACATAAACACTCGCCTCAAAAACAATTGCAAGAAATGCGGCACTTTCATGCGACCCACTCCCGGCTATGTACGCCGCATGTCGATCCTTTATAGCACACGAAAATGCTGCATTCGTGCAGTACGACGATCAATGTCTCCCGTCGACCTGCTCGCCATGATCGACACAGCCAGCGTCTTGGCGCCCGTACTGTCGTTTAGTCTCCATCATAGACCTGCTTTTCCCGCGCGTGCATTCGCCCGTCACAAAAAAGTGAGATGGGCCGCATGCGGCGGTGCATCGCATGCGCAATAAAAAGGCCCGCACGGGGCGGGCCTGGCACGCGAAGCGTGGCGCGATCAGCGCTGCTTGAGCGAATCGCGGATCTCGCGCAGCAGCACGATGTCTTCCGGCGTCGCGGCCGGCGCGGCTTCTTCCGGCTTGCGCAGCTTGTTGATGAATTTCACCATCAGGAAAATGATGAACGCGAGGATCACGAAATTGATCGCCACGGTGATGAACGAACCGTAGCCGAATGCGGCGACGCCCGCGGCCTGCAGGTCCTTGAACGAATCGGGATTACCCTTGAACGACGGGGGGATGGTGCCGAGCAGAATGAACTTGTTCGAGAAATCCAGGCCGCCGGTCAGCACGCCGATGACCGGCATGATGAGGTCCTTCACGACCGAGTCGACGATCTTCGAGAACGCGCCGCCGATGATCACGCCGACGGCGAGATCCATCACGTTGCCCTTGACGGCGAACTCCTTGAATTCCTTGATGATGCTCATGAGCGGCTTTCTCCTGTTTGGGGGCGGGGGAGGCGTGCCGCGACGCGCAGGATTGCCTTGCGTCGAATGAGGGTCGGTGGCACGCCGATGGCCGCATGATAGCGAACGTGCCCCATTGCCGGTAGTCCATCTTGAAATGATTGACAAATCCGCGCATCGGCAGCGGGCGGCCATGCGGCAGCGCGCGGCGTGCGCGGCCGGGCGTCGAGACGGACGTCGACGCCTGGCCGTCGGTGCTTCAGGTGTTGTCGTCGGTCCAGCCGTCGTCGTTGCTGCCGAGGTCCATGCCGCCACCGCCACCATTGCCGTCGCTCCAGCTCGAATCGTCGCCGCGGCCGAGGTCGAAGCCCGGGTCGGCCTCCTGCCGGTGGCGTTCGCCGTCGACGATCACGTCGCGTTCGACCACGCGCTCGCGGCCGCCCGACATCGCTTCGCCGAGCAGCACGCCGGTCAGGAGCCCGCCCATCCCGCCGCCGAAACCGCCGCCTTGCTGAATCACGACGGGCGGCTGCTGTTGCGGATAGGGCTGTTGCGGCGGATAGGGCTGCTGCTGATACGGCTGGCCCTGGGCGCCCGTCATGCGGTCGGCTTCCTGCGCATACACGGAGCCGCTGCCGTTCGCCGGCGCCGCGGGCTGCGCCGCCGGGTCGGGACGGCCTTCGACGCGCGCCTTCACGCTGGCGTGGCGCTGTTCGAGTTCATCGACGCGATACGGCGGCACCGGATTCTTGCCGCTCGAGAGCGTCTCGACGAGCGTGCGCGCGTCGTTCTCGATCGCTTCGAGCTCGCCGGTCAGCGCCGCGGCGCCGGGCGCCGTCGACAGCTTCGCATCGAGCTTCAGCGGCCGGATGTCGTTCAGCACGTCGGTCGCGCGCTTGAGCTGCGTGCGGCGTTCGTCGTCGGCGCGGCCGTCGTCGGCCGTGCGCGCGCGTCGCAGCGTCCAGCGCAGCACCAGCGCGATCACGGCGACGATCAGCCCGAGGCCGATCCACATGCCGGTCGACGGGCCGTGTTTTTCGGCCGGCGCGACGGCGGGAGCGGGCCCCGGCTGCAGGGTGCCCGCCTGCGTGGCCGACGGCGTGTTGCCGCTCACGCGCGCGGCATCGGCGCGAATGCGCGACTCCGTCTGCGCGAAGCGCGACGCGTCGGTGAACTTCAGTTGCGGATCGAGCGATTTCGCGCGCTGCAGTTGCGCGAGCGCGTCGGACGCGCGGCCTTCCCGGTCCAGCACCTGCGCATACAGGTAGCGCGCGTGCGCGTTGTTCGGATGGGCATCGATGACTTGCGACAACTGCGTGTCGGCTTGCTGCCAGTTGCGCTGCGCGATCGATTGCTCGACCTGCTGCAGCGACGGGACCGCAAACGCGGCGGACGACAGCAACATCAGCGAGAGGCCGAGTGCGGCGAGAGATTTCTTCATGGTCGAACCGGGCGCGAGGCGCCCGTCTCCTGACGATCGGTTCGCGCCGCGCGCCCGGGCCGGGGCGCGACGCGGGGGCTCGCGGCGGCGGTTACTGCGCGGGCGTATCGAGCTGCTTCTTCAGCGCGGCGAGACGATCTTCGACCGACGGGCCCTTGTTCAACGCGGCGAGCTTGTCCTCGAGCGCCTTGCCGCTCGACGTGTCGGCCGAATTGAGGCGCGCGTCCGAGCGGGCGTTCTGCAGCGCGACCTTGTCCTCGAGCTTCTGGAAATCCTCGGACAGGTTCTTGCCGCCGATGCCGCCCAGCGCGCTGGCGGCCACGTCCTTCGCCTGCGCGATTTCCTGCTTGGCCTGCAGGATGTTCGAGCGCGCGTTGAGGTCGTTGCGGCGCTGGCGCATGTCGGCGATCTGCCCCTTCAGCTTGTCGACCGACGGCTCGAGCGTCGCCAGTTCGGCCGCGAGCGCATCGCGCTCGGCTTCCGCGTTGGACTGTGCGGCGAGCGCCTCGCGGGCGAGCGCTTCGTCGCCGGCCTGCAGCGCACGCTTCGCGCCGTCCTCGTACTTCTTCACCTTGTCGTCGGCCGCATCGCGCTTGCTGCGCTGGGTGGCGACCTGTGCCTCGATTTCGATCAGCGAATTCTCGGCACGGCCGATGCTGTCGTCGAGCTCCCGCACGATCTGCCGTGCGTCGCGCGACGGATCCTGTACCGAATCGGCCGCATCGTTCAGCAGGCCTTTGATCGTGCGCGAAATAGAGTCGAAAAGCGACATGAAATCCTCCGTGGTTGAAAGGCGCCGCGTGACCGCGGCAATGCCCGCTGCGAGCTGGTCCCGCTACGGTCCCGCTACGGTTCCGCTTCGGTCCCGCTACGGTTCCGGCCCGCGTGAGCCGGCGGATATTACACCACCGGTTCACTTAAATACGGCTTAAACGCGCGAGTTCAAGCGGCTCGTGCATCAGGATGCCAAACCTTTCGCGGCTGAAAGAAACGCGTGCGCACGCGCCGTGTCGCGTGTCCATCATAGGCCGAGGATGCCGACAATACGTGCCGGAAATCACGGCATTGCGGGAATTTTTACAAAAAATCGCGAAGGCCCCCGGTCGATTTCATTAAAATGCGCTGTCACGTCGCGGGAACGGATCGCCGCGCGGCGGGGTCTGTCGACGTGACAGCCGCATCTCGATGCACCCACTCTGATTCATCCGCTTGCATTTCCGCATGCGTCCGAGGGCGCCACGACCGCCCGCCATTCCGACATGCCAATTATCAAACGACCGCCTTCTTCTTCCGACAGGAACGAACCCCACTACACGCTGCGCCGTTCGCCGTCCGGAGCCTATTACCCCGATGACGACGATCGCGACGACGGCCGCCGTGCGCAGCAGCGCGGCGGCGGAGGCGGAGGGCGCCGCCGCACGTTCGGCTCGCGCGTCGCGCTGTGGTTCGTCGGCCTCATCGCGACGCTTGCGGTCGTCGGCGCGCTGATCGTCGGTTACGCGCTCGTCGTGATGGCGCCGCAACTGCCGTCGCTCGATGCGCTGACGAATTACCAGCCGAAGGTGCCGCTGCGCGTGTTCACCGCCGACCACGTGCTGATCGGCGAGTTCGGCGAGGAGCGCCGCAGCCTCGTGCGCTTCCAGGACATTCCCGACGTGATGAAGAAGGCCGTGCTCGCGATCGAGGACTACCGCTTCTACGAGCACGGCGGCGTCGATTTCCTCGGCATCCTGCGCGCGGGCGTGGCCGACCTGATGCACGGCGGCGCGCGTCAGGGCGCGAGTACGATCACGATGCAGGTCGCGCGCAACTTCTTCCTGTCGAGCGAGAAGACCTACACGCGCAAGATCTACGAAATGCTGCTCGCGTACAAGATCGAGAAGGCCCTGACGAAGGACCAGATCCTCGAGCTGTACATGAACCAGATCTATCTCGGCCAGCGTTCGTACGGCTTCGCGGCCGCCGCGCGCGTGTACTTCGGCAAGGACCTGAAGGACATCACGCTCGCGGAAGCGGCGATGCTCGCGGGGCTGCCGAAGGCGCCGTCCGCGTACAACCCGGTCGTCAATCCGAAGCGCGCGAAGGTGCGTCAGGAATACATCCTGAAGCGCATGCTCGACATCGGCTACATCACGCAGCCGCAGTACGACGCAGCGATCAAGGAAGAGATTCACGTGCGCACGCCGGGCAATCAATACGCGGTGCACGGCGAGTACGTCGCCGAGATGGTGCGGCAGATGATGTACGAGCAATACAAGGACGAAACCTACACGCGCGGGCTGACCGTCACGACGACGATCAATTCGGCCGACCAGGAAGCCGCATACCAGGCCGTGCGTCGCGGCATTCTCGACTACGAGCGCCGCCACGGTTATCGCGGCCCCGAAGCGTCGATCAACCTGCCCGCGACCGGCGACGAGCGCGACGAGGCGATCGACGACGCGCTCGCCGACCACCCGGACAACGGCGACCTGCAATCGGCGGTCGTGCTGTCGGCATCGCCGAACGCGGTCGAGGTGCAGTTCGTCGGCGGGGCGACCACGACGATCGGCCCGGCCGGGCTGCGTTTCGTGTCGGCCGCGCTGGGCCCGCGCGCGAACAACGCGCTGCGCATCAAGCCGGGCTCGGTCGTGCGCGTGCTGAAGGACGGCAAGACGGGCTGGCAGGTCGTGCAGTTGCCGCAGGTCGAAGGCGCGCTCGTCGCGATCGCGCCGCAGGACGGCGCGATCCGCTCGCTCGTCGGCGGCTTCGACTTCAACAAGAGCAAGTTCAACCACGTGACGCAGGCGTGGCGGCAGCCGGGCTCGTCGTTCAAGCCGTTCATCTACTCGGCGTCGCTCGACAAGGGGCTCGGGCCGGCGACGATGATCAACGACGCGCCGCTGTATTTCCCGCCGAGCGTGCCGGGCGGCACCGCGTGGGAGCCGAAGGACGACGACCAGCCGGACGGCCCGATGACGATGCGCACCGGCCTGCAGCGTTCGAAGAACCTCGTGTCGATCCGGATCCTCGCGTCGATCGGCACGCAGTACGCGCAGCAATACGTGACGCAGCGCTTCGGCTTCGATCCGGCGAAGACGCCGCCGTACCTGCCGATGGCGCTCGGCGCGGGGCTCGTGACGCCGCTGCAGCTCGCGACCGGCTATGCGGTGTTCGCGAACGGCGGCTACAAGGTCGACCCGTACCTGATCGCCGAAGTCGACGACGCGCGCGGTCAGCCGATGCAGAAGTCGCAGCCGGTGGTCGCGGGCAGCACGGCGCCGCGCACGATCGAAGGCCGCAACGCGTACGTGATGAACAGCCTGCTGCATTCGGTCGCGACGGCCGGCACGGGCGCGGGCACCAACGCGCTGGGCCGCAACGACCTGCAGGGCAAGACGGGTACGACGAACGATGCGAAGGATGGCTGGTTCGCCGGCTACCAGCAGTCGCTCGTCGCGGTGGCTTGGATGGGCTTCGACCAGCCGAAGAGCCTGGGCAGCCGCGAATTCGGCGCGCAGCTCGCGCTGCCGATCTGGGTGAACTACATGCGCACCGCGCTGAACGGCGTGCCCGAGCAGCAGATGCCGATGCCGGACGGCCTGACCACGATCGACGGCGAGCTGTACTACGCCGATCGCACGCCGGGCAACGGCTTCGTCGCGAACGTCGACATCAACCCGGCCGAGAACGCGATCAGCGCGAACGACGCCCTCGGTTCGGCCGGCGCGGCAGGGCTGGCGCCGCCGCCCGTCACGCCGCAGGAGAAGCAGCAGATCATGGACATGTTCGAGAGCAAGTAAGCGATACGCCGTTCTCCGCGCATGCGACGGGCGCCTTCGGGCGCCCGTTTTTTTTGCGTGCGGCCGGGCAGCAAAGACGGTGAATCAGAACGACGCGCAGGCCGGCACGACGGTCATGCCGACCGATTGCTGATGAAATCGCTCGACGTACGCTTGCCGGATCGCGGCGAGCCGTGCGCGCGTGTCCGGCGTATCGTCGGCGATGATACGGATCACGAAACTGTCTTCGCGCGTGATCGCGCCGCTCGCGCGGTCGCGCCACTGGCCGTGCGTGTCCCAGTACGTGAGGCCGTCGGGGAAGCGGGGCGTGACCGTGTCGGCGAGGAATGCCGCGCGTTCGGCATCGGTGACGGGGCCGCGCCCGGCGATGTCGCGCCCGAACAGCAGGTCGGCCTGCAGCATGCGGCTTTCGCCCGGCCGCGCGCAGGACGCAGATTGCGCGGGGAAGGTGGACGAGGGTGGCGCCGCGCAACCGGCGAGCAGGGCGAGCACCGCAGCGCATGCGGCCAGCCGCCGCATCTGCCCATTTCGTGACGATCGACCTTCGCGCGCGCAAAACGCCGCCCGCTCAACCACTTGCGCGCTTGTCCGGCGGGTTATCAACAGGGCTGTCAACATAATCTGGGGATAACCCCCGGTCGGTCCGCGAACGCACGACGCGTGGTCAGTGCTGCAGTTGCGCATGCGCGAGGTGCATGCCGAGCGTGGCGGGATCGGTGTTCGTGCCCGACAGCAGCACGCCGACGCGCTTGCCCTGCAGCGTTTCGCGCAGCGGGCCGAGGAGCGCCGCGAGCGCGGCCGCGCAGGCCGGCTCCACCGACAGTTTCAGGTGCGAGAACAGGAACAGCATCGCGGCGCGCAGTGCATCGTCGGAGACGGTGACGATGCGATCGAGATGGCGCCGGCACAGCTGATAGCTGTATTCCTCGGTATGCGGCGCCATCAGCGAATCGGCGATCGACTGCATCGCGCTCATCTTGATCGTGTGATTGGCCGCGAAGCTGCGGCTCATCGCGTCGGCGCCTTCCGGCTCGACGCCGTACACGTGCACGCGCGGATTCGCGAGCCGCAGCGCGGTCGCCATGCCGGCCGCGAGCCCGCCGCCGCCGATCGGCACGATCACCGCGTCGAGGTCCGGCGTCTGCGTCGCCCATTCGTAGCCGAGCGTCGCGGTGCCGAGGATCGTGTGATAGCCGTTGAACGGATGAATGAAGAAGCGGCCTTCCTCGGCCTCGATGCGCCGCACCAGGTCGAATGCCTGCGACGCGCTGCCCGCGAGCACGACTTCCGCGCGGTACTGCTTGCACTGCGCGATGCGCGTCGGGCTCGCGGTATGGAACATCACGACTTTCGCGCTGCTGCCGAGCCGCATCGCCGCGTACGCGACGGCCGCCGCGTGATTGCCGGCCGACACGCAGGTGACGCCCGCGTTCTTGCGGGCTTCGTCGAGCGCGAGCACGTGCGTGAACGCGCCGCGTGCCTTGAAGCTGCCGCTCGCCTGCAGCAGTTCGAACTTGAAGTTGACGTGCGTGCCTTCGAGGGAGGGCAGGTCGGCGCGCTCGAATACGGGCGTGCGCGCGACCCACGGCGACAACGCGAAATGCTGCGCGGCGATTTCGTCGAGCGTCGGAATCGGCTCGCCGTCGATCGTCGTATGGGCCGTGCCCTGTTGTTCAGTCGACATGACGTGGCGGGTGGCGGAGTGGGCCGGCCCGCGCACGCGGGCCGGCGTGGCGGGAGGTAGTCAGTGCGCGTCGACCGACATGCTGCGGATGAACTTGCGCAGGAATTGCTCGCAGCCGGCGAGCTGCGCGAGCTCGACATATTCGTTCGGCTTGTGCGCCTGCTCGATGTTGCCGGGCCCGCACACGACGCTCGGGATGCCCGCGCGGGCGAACAGCCCGGCCTCGGTGCCGTACGCGACCTTGCGCTTGTCCTGGTCGGCCGTCAGCGCGCGCACGAGCTGCGTGATCGCCGCCTGCTCGGTCGCGTCGAGGCCGGGCGCCGCCGCGATCTTCGAGAACTCGATCGCGGCGCCCGGATGCTCGCGCAGCATCTGCGGCAGCAGCGTTTCCTGCGCGTAGGCTTCGATGCGCGCGAAGATCTGTTCGGGATCGAGCGTCGGCAGGTTGCGGAATTCGAAGTCGAAGCGGCACTCGGCCGGCACGGTGTTGATCGCGTTGCCGCCCTGGATCGTGCTCGTCTGCGCGGTCGTGAACGGCACGTCGTACAGTTCGTCGAACGGGCCTTCGGCGCGAAAGCGCTCGGCGATGTCGCGGATGTGGCAGATGAGGCGCGCCGCATACTCGATCGCGTTGAGCCCCTTCGGCGTCAGCGACGAATGCGCGGCGTGGCCGCGCACGCAGCAGCGGTACGCGTTGATGCCCTTGTGCGCGATGATCGGCCGCATGCTGGTCGGCTCGCCGACGATGCAGCCGGACGGCTGCACGCCGCGCTTCACGAGATCGGCGATCATCAGCGGCGCACCCGCGCAGCCGATTTCCTCGTCGTAGGACAGCGCGAAATGGATCGGCTGCGAGAGCTTCGTCGCCTGCATCTCGGGCAGCAGCGCGAGCGCCGCGCCGATGAAGCCCTTCATGTCGCAGGTGCCGCGGCCGTACAGGCGGCCGTCGCGGATTTCCGGCGCGAACGGGTTGCTGTCCCATTGCTGGCCGTCGACCGGCACGACGTCGGTATGGCCCGACAGCACGATGCCGCCGTTCGTCGAACCGTCGTGCGCGGGCACGGTGGCAAACAGGTTCGCCCAGCCGTCGCGCGCATCGTGCGTGATCGTCGACGCGATGCCCTTCGCGGCGAGCGCGTCGCGCACCGTCTCGATCAGGCCGAGGTTCGGCACGCGGCTCGTCGTGTCCATCGACACGAGTTGCTTGACCCAGGGCAGGCTGACGAGCGATGCATCGCCTTCGGTGGCGGCGGACGGCGCCGTCGCGTCGAGAGTGGACATGGCAAAACTCCGTCTGATGAATGAGAAATCATACTCAAAAACGCGCCCGGCCGCCTTCGCCGGGCGCGATGCGGTGCAGCAACGTCGCGCCCGTCAGGATCGCATCGGCGCCGCGTCGGCGCTGCATCAACGGGCCGCGACGGCCGCCCCCTGTTTCGGGGCGAGCGCGCGCAGCGTTTCCTTGATCGTCGACACGCGGATCGCGAGGTCGGGCGAGCGCGTCTCGATGCGCAGCTTGTCCTGGCCCGCGAGCTTGATGTGGCGATGCTTCTGCACCATCTCGATGATCCGCATCGGATCGATCGGCGGGTTCGGCTCGAACTGCAGCCCGATCGCGGCCTCGCTCGCGTCGATCTTCACGATGCCGAGCGGCTTCGCGGCGATCCGCAGCCGGTGCGTCTCGACGAGCGCGTGCGCCTGCGGCGGCAGCTTGCCGAAGCGGTCGATCAGTTCCTCCTGGATGCCGTCGATCGCGTCGCCGTGCTCGCAGTTCGCGAGCCGCTTGTACAGCGACAGCCGCTCCTGCACGTCCGCGCAGTAGTCGGCCGGCAGGATCGCGGGCGCATGCAGGTTGATTTCGGTCGTCGCGGCGAGCGGGGCGGTGAGGTCGGGCTCCTTGCCGTTCTTCAGCGCCTTCACCGCGTCGTTCAGCATGTCCGTATAGAGCTGGAAGCCGATCTCGTGGATTTCGCCCGATTGCTTGTCGCCGAGCACCTCGCCGGTGCCGCGGATCTCGAGGTCGTGCATCGCGAGATAGAAGCCCGAGCCCAGTTCCTCCATCTGCTGGATCGCTTCCAGCCGGCGCTGCGCCTGCTTGGTCAGCGACTGCGGATCGTGCACCAGCAGGTACGCATACGCCTGGTGGTGCGAGCGGCCGACGCGGCCGCGCAACTGGTGAAGCTGCGCGAGGCCGAACTTGTCCGCGCGGTGCATGATGATCGTGTTCGCGCTCGGCACGTCGATGCCGGTCTCGATAATGGTCGTGCACAGCAGCACGTTCGCACGCTGCGCGACGAAATCGCGCATCACGCGTTCGAGCTCGCGCTCGTGCATCTGGCCGTGCGCGATCACGATGCGCGCCTCGGGCACGAGCGCCTCGAGCATCGCCTTGCGGTTCTCGATCGTCTCGACCTCGTTGTGCAGGAAGTACACCTGGCCGCCGCGCTTCAGCTCGCGCAGCATCGCCTCGCGGATCACGCTTTCTTCCTCGCGGCGCACGAAGGTCTTGATCGCGAGCCGCTTCTGCGGCGCGGTCGCGATCACCGAGAAATCGCGCAGCCCTTCGAGCGCCATGCCGAGCGTACGCGGGATCGGCGTCGCGGTGAGCGTCAGCACGTCGACTTCCGCGCGCAGCGCCTTCAGCGCTTCCTTCTGGCGCACGCCGAAGCGGTGCTCCTCGTCGATGATCACGAGGCCGAGGCGCTTGAACTGCACGTCCGACGACAGCAGCTTGTGCGTGCCGATCACGATGTCGACGCTGCCTTCGTTGATCTGCGCGATCGCCGCGTTCACTTCCTTCGCGGTCTTGAAGCGCGACAGCTCGACGATGCGCACCGGCCAGTCCGCGAAGCGGTCGGCGAAGGTCTGCGTGTGCTGCTCGGCGAGCAGCGTCGTCGGCGACAGCAGCGCGACCTGCTTGCCGCCCATCACCGCGATGAACGCGGCGCGCAGCGCGACCTCGGTCTTGCCGAAGCCGACGTCGCCGCACACGAGGCGGTCCATCGGCTTGCCGCTCGTCATGTCGCCGATCACGGCCGCGATCGCCGCGGCCTGGTCGGGCGTTTCCTCGAAGCCGAAGCTTTCCGCGAATTTCACGTAGTCGCGCGGGTCGAGCGCGAACGCGTGGCCCTCGCGGGCCGCGCGGCGCGCGTACAGGTTCAGCAGCTCGGCGGCCGTGTCGCGAATCTGCTGCGCGGCCTTGCGCTTCGCGCGCTCCCACTGGCCGGAGCCGAGCGCGTGCAGCGGTGCGCTGTCGGGATCGGCGCCGCTGTAGCGCGAGATCACGTGCAGTTGCGCGACGGGCACGTAGAGCTTGCTGTCGCCCGAGTATTCGAGATGCAGGAATTCGGTCTCGCCTTCGCCGAGATCCATCGACACGAGGCCCATGTAGCGGCCGATGCCGTGCTGCGCGTGCACGACCGGATCGCCGACCTTCAGCTCGGACAGGTCGCGCACCATTGCGTCGACGTTGCTCGCCTGTTCCTGCCGGCGGCGGCCCGCGCGGCGGCCGAGCGCGCCGTAGAGCTCCGTTTCGGTGACGATCGCGTAGCCTTCGCCCGGCACCGCGAAACCGTTCGCGAGCGGCGCGACGCCGAGCGCGAAGCGCGCGTCGCTCGCGAGCCAGCTCGCGAAATCGTCGTTCGAGGACGGCCGCAGGTGATGTTCCGCGAGCAGTTGCAGGATCGTTTCCCGACGGCCGGCCGATTCGACGGTGAGCAGCACGCGCTTGCCCGACGATTCGACGAACGTGCGCAGCGACGCGAGCGGATCCTCCGCATGGCGGTCGACGGTGAGCTCGGGCAGCGCGGTCGCCCAGCCGCCGGCCGGCTGCGCGGGCAGCACGACGCGCGCGAACGGCTTCGCGAACGCGAAGAAATCCTCGTCGGACAGGAACAGCCGCTGCGGCTCGAGGATCGGCCGCTCGCGATCGTGCGCGAGGAACGCGTGACGCTGCTTCGTATCGGCCGTGAAGCGGCGGATCGACGCTTCGAGGTCGCCGGTGAACACGAGGTGCGCGTCCTGCGGCAGGTAGTGGAACAGCGTGGCCGTCTCGTCGAAGAACAGCGGCAGGTAATACTCGATGCCGGCCGACGGCACGCCGTTGCCGATGTCCTTGTAGATCGGCGCGCGGCTCGGGTCGCCCTCGAAGGTTTCGCGCCAGCGGCTGCGGAAGGCCGTGCGCGCGGCCTCGTCGAACGGGAACTCGCGGCCGGGCAGCAGGCGCACGTCGCGCACCGGGTACAGGCTGCGCTGCGTGTCGGGGTCGAACGCGCGGATCGAGTCGACCTGGTCGTCGAACAGGTCGATCCGGTACGGCAGCGGCGAGCCCATCGGGTACAGGTCGATCAGCGAGCCGCGCACGCAGTATTCGCCGGGCCGCACGACCTGGCTCACGTGCTCGTAGCCGGCCAGCGTGAGCTGCGATTTCAGCTTCGCCTCGTCGAGCCGCTCGCCCTGCGCGAACGCGAACGTGTACGCGGCCATGAACGACGCGGGCGGCATCCGGTACAGCGCGGTGGTCGCGGGCACCAGCAGGATGTCGCAGCGGCCCTCGCCGAGGTCGTGCAGCGTCGCCAGCCGCTCGGACACGAGGTCCTGGTGCGGCGAGAACGTGTCGTACGGCAGCGTTTCCCAGTCGGGCAGCAGGCGCACGCGCGCGTCGGGCGAGAAGTAGCGGATTTCCTGCGACAGCCGCTGCGCGTCGACCGCGTTCGCGCAGATCACCGCGAGGAGCGGCACGTCCTGGCGGTTTTCGGCGAGATAACGGGCGATGGCGAGCGCGTCGGCGGAGCCGTGCGCGCCGTCGAAGGCGAAACGCTGGCCGGGCTTGACGCGGGCAACGGGTGAAGCGGACGGGGTGGAAGCGTTATCTGGCATAGGGACGACAGGGGTGGCGTGCACGGGCGCATCGCGGTGCGCCGGTCGAGACGAAAGACCTATTATAAAATCCGCTTCTCGATTTCACCTTTCCGGCGTTTCCCTTCGTGACTCCCCGACTTTTCGCCCTGATTCCCTGTGCCGGCACGGGCAGCCGTTCCGGTTCGGCCGTGCCGAAGCAATACCGCACGCTGGCCGGCCGCGCGCTGCTGCACTACACGCTCGCCGCGTTCGACGCGTGCAGCGAGTTCGCGCAGACGCTCGTCGTGCTCGCGCCCGACGATACCCATTTCGACGCGCGCCGCTTCGCGGGCCTGCGCTTCGCGGTGCGCCGCTGCGGCGGCGGCTCGCGGCAGGCGTCGGTGCTCAACGGGCTGCTGGAGCTGGCGGAATTCGGCGCGACCGACCACGACTGGGTGCTCGTGCACGACGCCGCGCGCCCGGGCATCACGCCGGCGCTGATCCGCACGCTCGTCGCGACGCTGAAGGACGACCCGGTCGGCGGGATCGTCGCGCTGCCGGTGGCCGATACGCTCAAGCGCGTGCCGGCCGGCGGCGACGCGATCGCCCGCACGGAGCCGCGCGACGCGCTGTGGCAGGCGCAGACGCCGCAGATGTTCCGTATCGGCATGCTGCGCGAAGCGATCCTGCGCGCGCAGCGCGAAGGGCACGACCTGACCGACGAAGCGAGCGCGATCGAATGGGCCGGCCATACGCCGCGCGTCGTGCAGGGCAGCCTGCGCAACTTCAAGGTCACGTACCCGGAAGATTTCGCGCTCGCGGAGGCGATCCTCGCGCGCCCCGAAAACGCTTCCTGACTTTCACTTCTCTCAATCGGAACACGCATGGATTTCAGAATCGGACAAGGCTACGACGTGCACCAGCTCGTCGAAGGGCGCCCCCTCATCATCGGCGGCGTGACGATTCCGTACGAGCGCGGCCTGCTCGGCCACTCGGACGCGGACGTGCTGCTGCACGCGATCACCGACGCGCTGTTCGGCGCGGCGGCGCTCGGCGACATCGGCCGCCATTTCTCCGACACCGACGCGGCGTTCAAGGGCGCCGACAGCCGCGTGCTGCTGCGCGCGTGCGCCGAGCGCGTGAAGGCGGCCGGCTTCACGATCCAGAACGTCGACAGCACCGTGATCGCGCAGGCGCCGAAGCTCGCGCCGCATATCGACGGGATGCGCGCGAACATCGCCGCGGATCTCGGGCTGCCGCTCGAGCGCGTGAACGTGAAGGCGAAGACCAACGAGAAGCTCGGCTATCTCGGCCGCGGCGAGGGGATCGAGGCGCAGGCCGCCGCGCTGCTGGTGAAGCAGGGCGGCTGACGTCCGGCCGTGGCGGCGTGCGGTTCGCGCCGCATGCCGCGCCGCCGAAATGAAAAATGCCACGCGCATGCGTGGCATTTTCGTTGGAAGCGGGCGCCGCGTATGGCGAGCGCCGCGCAGCCGCTCATTCGCTCATTCGCCTTCGGCGGCGATCACCTGCGCGGCGGCGTTGATCACCGACGCGATGCGGCCGACGTCGCGCAGTTGCGTGACGGTCATCCCTTGCTCGTTCTTCAGCAGCGCATAGTGCGACTTCACGCAGAAGTGGCACTTGCCGACGATCGACGCGGCGAGCGCGTACATCTCGAACTTGCGCTTGTCGACGCCGCCGTGCGTCGCATACGCGCCCATCCGCAATTCGGCGCGCTGCGTCTTCAGGTCGGCGTCGTCGGCCATCTCGACATACGGATACCACGTGTTGTTCATCCCCATCAGCGCGGCCGCCGTCAGCACGGCGTTCGTCTCTTCGGGCGACAGCACGCCGGCTTCGCGGATCGTCTTCACGAGCACCGTGCTCTTCGCCGCGATGGCCGCCGCCAGCGCCACGCCGACCGCGTCGGTGCCTTCGAGCGATGAGCGCGAGATCGTGCCGTCGAGGTTCAGGCGAATGTCTTTCGCGTAGTCGGGGATACGTGCCTTAATCGAGTCGATGAATTCCATTGATATCTCCTATGGGTTGGCCGTTAAAAAAGCCCGCAGGCAGGACGTGCGCCGCGGGCTTCGTGCATCGATGCGCTTACAGCGTTGCGCCGCCGACTGCACGGTTGCACGGGCACAGTTCGTCCGTTTGCAGGCCGTCCAGAATACGCAGGACTTCTTCCGGGCTGCGGCCGACGTTCAGGTTGTTCACCGAAACGTGCTGGATCGTGTTGTCCGGATCGACGATGAACGTCGCGCGCAGGGCCACGCCGGCTTCCTTGTCGCGCACGCCGAGCTGGTCGATCAGTTCGCCCTTGACGTCGCCGAACGAGTAGTGGTTCAGCTTGTCGAGATCCTTGTGCTCACGGCGCCATGCGAGCTTGACGAATTCGTTGTCCGAGCTGCCGCCGAGCAGGACGGCGTCGCGCTCTTCGAACTGCTTCGTGAGCTTCGCGAATTCGACGATTTCCGTCGGGCACACGAACGTGAAATCCTTCGGATAGAAGTAGATGATCTTCCACTTGCCCGGGAACGACGCTTCGGTGATCGTCTCGAACGCCGACTGGCCGTTTTCCTCATGATTGTTGAAGCCCGGCTTCGCGGCTACGACGGTGAATGCTTCGAGTTTATCGCCCACGGTTTTCATGCGGATACTCCTGTGTGAGTTGGGAAGAAGACTGAGTCAAGCTACCTCGGTGCTGCAACGATGATGTGACAGCATGCCGAAGACTATAACACTATTAATAAGGCACTTCAATAGATTTTGACTAACGACCCTCATAGCTTTTATCAACCGGGCCGATAGTGTGACGCGCAAGATGCGTGCGCGAGCGTGTCACGCGGTCGCACGCGCCTTGCCGGCGCCCGGGAACTCGAGCGTGACTTCCAGGCCCGCTTCGGGGTGGCGGTTGCGCAGGCGCAGCGCGCCGCGATAACGGCTGACGAGCCGCAGCACGATCGCCATCCCGAGGCCCGTGCCGTCCGCCTTGGTGCGCGCGGTGTCGACGCGGTAGAACGGCCGCATCACGAGCGGCAGTTGATCCTCCGGGATGCCGGGGCCTTCGTCGCTCACCGCCAGTTCGACACGCGCATGCGACACGCGCGTCTCGAGCGTGATGCGCGAGATGCCGTCCTGCTTGCTCTGGCCGTACTTGCGCGCGTTCTCGACGAGGTTGCCGATCACGCGACGCATGTCGGTCTCGTCGGCTTCGATGATCGCGCTCGGCGCGAGGCGCGTGCGGATCTCGACGCCGTCCTCGCCCGACACGCGCGCGGCGACTTCGTGCGCGATCGACGACAGGTCGACCGGTTCCGGCTTGCGCTGCGACGGGCGTGCGTAGTCGATGAAGGCCGCGATGATGCGGTCCATCTGCTCGATGTCGTCGACCATCGCATCCTTCGTCGCCTGGTCGGACGGGCTCATCTCGGTTTCGAGCCGCAGCCGCGCGAGCGGCGTGCGCAGGTCGTGCGAGATGCCCGCGAGCATCAGCGCGCGATCGGCCTCGAGCTGTTCGAGGTCGCGCACCATCTGGTTGAAGCTGCGGTTGGTTTCGGCCGCGACGCCCATCCCGCGCTCGGGCAGCGGCTCGGGCGCCTGGCCCGAACCGACCTGGCGCGCGGCGAGCGCGAGCCGCGAGAACGGCCGGTTCACGAGGCTCGTGATGAACGCGGAGCCGAACAGCGACAGCGCGAGCGCGAACAGCCCCCAGCCGGCCCACTGCAGGCCCGTGACGTTGTCGAGCTGGTCGCGGTCGAGCGCGACCCAGTAATCGTCGTCGTCGATCTTGAAGCTGATCCATACGCCGGGAATGTCGTTGACCGACTGCGCGATCACGGTATCGTCGCCGAGGCGGCTGCGAATGTCGTGCTCGATCAGGCGGTTCAGCGATTCGTCGGGCTGCAGCTTGAACTTGTCGGTTTTCTCGCGCGGGTACACGCGCACGCCCTCGTTGCTCTCGAGATCCTGCAGCAGCGCGCGCCGCAAGTCGGGATCGGAATAGAGCAGGGCGGTGCGCGTGAGCTTCACGACCGCGACGAGCTGGAGCGCGACGCGCTGCGCACGCGGCTCGCGCTCGATCACGCGAAAACTCTGGAACCACGCGGCGAGACTGACCGAGATCAGCAGCGCGATCAGCAGGAAGGTGCGCCAGAACAGCCCGCCGAACGCGAGCTGCAGAAGGCGCCGGTCGATACGCATGGGACGGGCCGTGGGCGGGGCGAAACCGGGAAGAAAAAACTCAGGCGGCGCCGTCCGGGATGAACACGTAGCCGAGGCCCCAGACGGTCTGGATGAAGCGCGGGCTGCCCGGATCCGGTTCGATCAGCTTGCGCAGGCGCGAGATCTGCACGTCGAGGCTGCGGTCGAACACTTCGTATTCGCGGCCGCGTGCGAGTTCCATCAGCTTTTCGCGCGACAGCGGCTGGCGCGGATGACGCGCGAAGACTTTCAGCACCGAGAATTCGCCGGTGGTCAGCGGAATTTCCTGGCCGGACTTCGTCAGCGTGCGCGTGGCGAGGTTCAGCGAGAATTCGCCGAACTCGAACACCTCGGTGGTTTCCGACGGCGCGCCCGGCAGTTCGGCCGGCGCCTGGCGGCGCAGCACCGCATGAATGCGCGCGACCAGCTCGCGCGGATTGAACGGCTTCGGCAGGTAATCGTCGGCGCCCATCTCGAGGCCGACGATGCGATCGACGTCTTCGCCCTTCGCGGTGAGCATGATGATCGGCGTGCGGTCGTTGCTGCCGCGCAGGCGGCGGCAGATCGACAGGCCGTCTTCGCCGGGCAGCATCAGGTCGAGCACGAGCAGGTCGAAACGCTCGCGTACCCAGAGCTTGTTCATCGCGGTCGCGTTTTCCGCGACGTAGACGTTGAAACCCTGCTCGCCGAGGTAGCGGCGCAGCAGATCGCGCAGGCGAGGGTCGTCGTCGACGACGAGAATCTTGGAGGGGTTTTTCGTTTCCATGATCGGCATCTTATCGCGAATGGGAATTGACGCACGGCCGCGTATTTTCGTGCGTTACAGTCGGTTACAAAATTTACCCGTAGTGTCGCGCCGAGTAAAGGCAGGCTATATAGATTCCTTTACTCGAAGCCGAAATTCGGTAGATACTCCCCTGCACTCCATCTTTCATCTTTGCACACCCGAATTCCGCAGGGTTTTTCAAGTACCAGAGGTAGCCGGTTGCCGCGTGACGAAGGGAACAAATCGACCAAAGAAGCGAGGACGGTCATGCGATCTGCCCGGATTGCACTGATGCTGACGATCGCGCTTGCCGGTCCGTATGCGTCGAACTTCGCGTATGCGCAGCGCCCCGAGCAGGGCGCACCGTCGCGCAAGCTGCCGCGCGGCAAAGCGTCGCAACCCGATCGCGCCGCCGACATGACGGCCCGTTCCGCCGTGCCTCCCGATCTCGAACAGCGCCGCCGCGACGGGCACATGACGCCCGAAGAGCGGCACCTGTTGCGCCAGCACATCGAAGACGCCGTTCGCGAGCTGTACAAGCGTTGATGCGTGCCGTCGTTTTTCGTGCGCGGAAGTGCCCGCGCGGAAAGAATTCGTAGCACTTTTTCCGTCAACTTTCGGCCGCCGAATGCCGTTGTACGGGCATCCGCACCGCCGGTGCGTTCCGGGAGTCCATGACGATGAAAGCGAACGCTGCCGCACCGGCGCCGTCGCCTGCCATGCAGTCGCCGCTCGATGCCGACGACGCGCTGTTTTTTCTCAGCCGCACCGGTTTCTCTCCCACACCCGCCGAGGTCGCGCGCATCGTCGGCATGACGCGCGCGCAGGTCGTGGCCGACACGCTCGGCAATGCGCGGCGCGAGCCCGTCACGACGTGGCCCGACTGGCTCGCCGAGCCGCCGCCGACGCGCGCGCAGCGCCAGGCGCTCACGCCCGACATGCGGCGCGACGAGCAGCGCGAGCGCAATCGCCGCTACGATGCGTTGCGGGCGGCCTGGATCAACGAGATGGTCGCGACGCCGTCGCCGCTCACCGAGCGCATGACGCTGTTCTGGCACGGGCACTTCACGTCCGGGCAGGACAAGGTGCCTTACCCGCAGACGATGGCCGCGCAGAACGCGCTGTTTCGCCGCGAGGCGCTCGGCAACTTCGGCACGCTGCTGCATGCGGTCGCGAAGGATCCGGCGATGCTGCAGTATCTCGACGGCGCGAGCAATCGCAAGGGGCGGCCGAACGAGAATTTCGCGCGCGAGGTGATGGAGCTGTTCACGCTCGGCGAAGGGCGCTACACGCAACACGACGTGACCGAAGCCGCGCGCGCGATGACGGGCTGGACGGTCGATCCCGACACGCTGCGCTTCGCGGTGCGGCCCGACTGGCACGATGCCGGTGACAAGACGATCCTCGGCGAAACCGGGCCGTTCGACGGCGACGGCTTTCTCGACATCCTGCTGAAGCGGCCGGACACCGCGCGCTTCATCGCCGGCAAGCTGTGGCGCGAGTTCGTGTCCGATACGCCGGAGCCGGGTGCGCTCGATGCGGTGGCCGACCGGTTTCGCGCGAGCGGCTACGACGTTCGCGCGGCGCTCGCGGCGCTGTGGTCGACCGACGCGTTCTGGGATCCGCGCAACCGCGGCGTGCTCGTCAAGTCGCCGGTGGAATTCGTCGTCGGCTCGGTGCGGCTGTTCGACGTCGCGTACGGCGATCCGCTGATGCTCGCGAACACCGTGCGCACGCTCGGGCAGAACCTGTTCTATCCGCCGAACGTGAAGGGCTGGCCGGGCGGCGCGCTGTGGATCAACAGCACCACGCTGCTGTCGCGCAAGCAGTTCGTCGAGCAACTGTTCCGCGCGACCGAGACGGCCGGCATGCGGCCGCCGGCCCGTGCGGTCCCGACGCCGCCGAACGCGCGGGCACAGGCGATGCCGGTGGCCGACGCGGCGTCGGCCGGCATGCGCGGCACGCCACCGAAGCCGGCGCGCGGCGGCCTGCGGTTCGATCTCGAGCGCTGGCTGGCCCAGTATCGTGCGCGGCCGCAGGCGATCGCGGGATTGTCGACCGAGCTGCAGTTGCAGCATGCGGTGCTGCAGCTTTCTCCGGTCGCCGCGATCGACACGGATTCGACCGGCAGCGCGTATCTCGAGGCGCTGCTGATGGATCCGGCCTATCAACTGAAATGATGCGAACGATGACGAAGTGGGCAGCCGCCGCGGCCAAGGCGCCGGGCGGAAAACCGAAGGATGTGCGATGAACCGACGTGATTTTCTGACGCTGACCGGTGCCGCGGCCGCCGCCGGCGTGTCGATGTGGCAGGCGCCTGCGACGGCGGCTGGCGCGACGCAGGCAGGGCGAAAGCCGGCGACCGGGTATGCGAACGTGCTGATTCTCGTCGAGCTCAAGGGCGGCAACGACGGCCTCAACACGGTCGTGCCGTACGCGGATCCGCTGTACTACCAGTGCCGGCGCAGCATCGGCATCAAGCGCGACCAGGTGCTGCAGCTCGACGCGCAGACGGGGCTGCATCCGTCGCTCGCGCCGCTGATGCCGCTTTGGCGCGACGGTCAGGTCGCGGTCGTGCAGGGCGTCGGCTATCCGCAGCCGAACCTGTCGCATTTCCGTTCGATCGAGATCTGGGATACCGCGTCGCGCTCGGATCAGTACCTGCACGAAGGCTGGCTCACGCGCACGTTCGCGCAGGCGCCCGTTCCGCCCGGTTTCGCGGCGGACGGCGTCGTGCTCGGCAGCGCCGAGATGGGGCCGTTGTCGAACGGCGCGCGCGCGATCGCACTCGTCAATCCCGCGCAGTTCATCCGTGCGGCCCGGCTCGCCGAGCCGTCGTCGCTGCGCGAGCAGAACCCGGCGCTCGCGCACATCATCGACGTCGAGAACGACATCGTGAAAGCGGCCGACCGGCTGCGCCCGCGCGGCGGGATGCGTGAATTCAGGACGACGTTTCCGGCCGGCGCATTCGGCACGTCGGTGAAGACCGCGATGCAGGTGCTGGCCGCGTGCGAAGCGTCGGGGCCCGGCGTGCAGGACGGTGTCGCGGTGCTGCGCCTGACGCTCAACGGCTTCGACACGCACCAGAACCAGCCGGCGCAGCACGCCGCGCTGCTCAAGCAGTTCGCGGAAGGGATGAGCGCGATGCGCGCCGCGTTGATCGAACTCGGGCGCTGGAACGAGACGCTCGTGATGACGTATGCGGAATTCGGGCGGCGCGTGCGCGAGAACCAGAGCAACGGCACCGATCACGGCACGGCCGCGCCGCACTTCGTGATGGGCGGCCGCGTGGCCGGCGGGCTGTACGGCGCGCCGCCGGCGCTCGCGCGGCTCGACGGCAACGGCAATCTGCCGGTCGCGGTCGATTTCCGCCAGCTTTACGCGACCGTGCTTGGGTCCTGGTGGGGGCTCGATGCGACGCGCGTGCTACAGCAGCGCTTCGACACGCTGCCGCTGCTGAAGGCGTGATGCGCGCTGCTCAGCGGCGGCGCGCGGCGCGCCACGCGATCCACAGCTTGCGGATCGGCGTCAGCGCGATGCGCTGGTGCAGCACCTGGTAGCCGTCGCGCGCGATTTCGTCGAGCAGCGCGCCGGCCAGCGCGATCTGCGCACGCAGCGTGCGCTGCGCGCGGCGTTCGGCGGCGGGGATCGCCGCATCGGCCGCCGCGAGCGCGTCGCGCGCACGGGTCGTCTGGAATTGCAGCAATTCGGTGAAGGCGGGGCTGTAGCGGCGGTTCAGCAGATCGGCCGCGGTCACGTTGTAGCGCTGCAGTTCGTCGATCGGCAGATAGATACGGCCGTGGCGCGCGTCGTTGCCGAGTTCCTGCACGAATTGCGCGAGCATCAGCGCGCGGCCGACATCCGCGGCCCACGATTGCGGTGCGGCCGGATTCGCCGAACTGGCGCGCGCGACCAGCGACGCGAAGGTGCCGCCGACCTGCGCGATATAGCGCTGCAGGTTCGCGAAGTCGAGGTAGCGCGCCTGTTCGAGATCCATCCCGTAACCGTTGACGAGCGTGCGCAACGCGTCGGCTTCGGCGGCGATCGCCGGGTGATGCTGCGCGAGCGCCTTCGTGACCGGGTGCGACGGCTGCCCGTCGGCCAGTGCCGCGAGTTCCTTGTGCCACCACGCGAGCTTCGTGTGGCCGACCGTCGGATCGCTGGTTTCCTTGACGGTTTCCTCGAGTTCGCGGCGCAGCGCGAACAGCGCGGTCAGGCGCGGCTGCGTGGCGAGCGGCGCCTGGCGCAGCGCGTAGTAGACGCTGGAGCCTGCGGGGGCGGCCTTTTGCTGACAGTAGTCGTCGAAGTTCACGGGCTGAATCGGGTGGGGCGGGTTCGGGGGACGCGCGGCGGCGCGTTGCCGAAACGTCGAGCGCGGCATTCTAGCACCGCGGCACGACGGGCGCCGGCAGGGCGAGACAAGACCGCAGGGATCGGGTAGAATCTCGCGCTCGCCTGATCGGGCGTGCCGGTTTTCGGGCCGGCGTGAAGTCCCGGGCGCGTGGAGCACGCATCTTGCGTGCCGCGCGGTCAGGCGACGGAAATGCGCGTGAGTGGCGAAATTGGTAGACGCACCAGGTTTAGGTCCTGACGCCCGCAAGGGTGTGCCGGTTCGAGTCCGGCCTCACGCACCAGAAGTCGAACGTGTCCCGTCACGGGCCGTTCGCGAAAAAGCGCTGCCGGTCGGCTGACCGCAGCGCTTTTTTGTTGATGGCCCTCAGCGGCGATGATGCCGCTCGCGCAGGCACGGTAAATCGGCGATGTGTAATATGACGCAACCATTCATGCACGCGGGCTGTTCAACCGGGGACCGTCGATGACCAACACCGTACGCACGATCGGCGTTCTGGCGCTGATGCTGGCGATGCCGGCTGTCGCGGCCACGCCTGCCGACAACGTGGCGTGGAGCACGGGACCGGGGCCGACCGCCCGGAAGCCGCTGGACTGTCCGACGTCCACTTCCACTTCTGCGGGGTGGCGGATCGCAGGCGGCGAGCGTCCTTCCGCGGAGTCCATGCTGAAATCGGTCGGTACGGTGCTGGCCGTGTCCGCGCTCAGTGTTGTATCGAAGGGCAGGCTGCAACAATCCGGAACCGCATGCCGGCCTGCAAATGGCTCGTAGATGAGCGCCGCGTCGTTCGACAAGCAAGCGCCGCGCGTCGCCCGAGCGCGCCGCTTCGTCGTTTCCGCCACGCCTATTCCCAGAAGCTGCGGATCGCGACGGCCACGATCACCGGCACCGAGAACACCAGCGGAATCGCGAAATACTGTGCTTCGCGATCGACGACCCAGCTATAGATCACCCATGCCGCACCGATCGCGAACGTGATCAGGCCGACCGTCACGGCGGCGATGTTCAAGGCCAGCTTCGACGGCTGGCGGCGCGTTTTGGTGTTGTCGTCGTGATCGCGCGGGGACGATTTCATCGGAAGAGTGCGGCCTCGTGCCGGAACAAGGGTAAAGGCACAGGAAACCCCATCCGCGCGGATCGCGCAAGGGCCGGCGCGGGCCGGCCCCGCCACGTCCGTTCCCGCCCGTTACAACCCGAACGACGCGGCCAGTTCGTCGAGCAGTTCGCGCTGAAACGCGACGAACCGCTCGCCCGGCTGCTGCGCGATCGCGAGGTCGAGCATCGGATCGGCGACCTCGGTGCGCACGCCGGACAGTTCCTCGACGATCGCGAGCCCGCAGAACGGCACGTACGCCTCCGAATAGCCGCCTTCGTGAACGATCACGAGCCGCCCGCCGCAATGGCGCTGCGCGGCGTCCTTCACCGCGCGCGTCATGAACCGGTAGCTGTCGGTATGCAGCTGCATGCGCGCGAGCGGATCGACCGCGCTCGCGTCGAGGCCGCTCGCGACGACGATCAGCTCGGGGCGAAAACGGGCGAGCGCCGGCAGCACGATCCGCTCGAACGCATATCGGTAGGCATCGTCGCCGCTGCCCGCGAGCAGCGGCACGTTCAGGTTCGCGCCGATGCCCGCGCCTTCGCCTCGGTCGTCCGCGCCGCCGTAGCCGGGCGGAAAGCAGCGATCCTGGTGCAGCGAGATCGTCAACGTATCCGGATCGTCGTAGTAGATCGACTGCGTGCCGTTGCCGTGATGCACGTCCCAGTCGATCACCGCGACGCGCTCGATGCCGTGCTTCGCGCGCGCGGCCTCGATCGCGATCGGGATGTTCGCGAGCAGGCAGAAGCCCATCGGGCGGTCGCGCAGGCAGTGATGGCCGGGCGGACGCGACAGCGAGAACGCATTCGCCGCGCGCTCGCCGACGACCGCGTCGACCGCCGCGATCGCCAGGCCGGCCGACAGCGCGGCGATCTCGTAGCTGCCCTTGCCGAATGGCGCGAGATCGCCGAGGTCGCCGCCGCTCGCGTCGCTCAGCGCGCGGAACGCGTCGAGATAGTGCGCCGGGTGAATGCGCAGCAGGTCGGCCGTCGTCGCGGGTGCCGCGCCGCGCAGGTCGAGCCGGGCGGCCAGCCCCGACGCCTGCACGAGCGACAGGAGGCGGCGCTTCGAATCGGGCGATTCCGCGTAGCCCGCGCTCGACGGCGGCTGGACCCAGCCGCCGACCGGGAGGAACAGCGCGTGCGTGCCGCCGGTGTGCCAGAAAGTGCGTTCGTCGGTGAAGAAGGCAGTGCGATTCATGGGTGCTTGACCTGTCACGGTTGGGAGGAAACGGAGGGGCGCGCGCGGCGATCGATGTGGCGCAGCGCGGCGAACGACACGATCGCGACGGCCGTCGCGGCCACGAACAGCGCGCGCATCGTGCCGCCGGCGTCGAGCATCAGGCCGGCCAGCAGCGGGCCCGCGGCGAGCCCCGCGCCGATCACGAAGTTGAGCGTCGCGACGAGCCGCCCAGACGTGTCGATCTGCGCGACCGTCGCGAGAATGAACGGCAGCACGAAGGTCCATGCGAACTTGAACCCGAAGATCGCCGCGCTGTAGCTGCCGCCGTGGCGCATCGCGGCGAGCGCGACGAGCGATGCCGCGAGCAGCGCGTAGCCGGCCGCGAGCATCGCGCGCCGCGCGAGCCGGCCGCCCGCGCACGATGCGAGCGCCGCGCCGGCGATGCCCATCACGCTCGCGATCGCGAGCACGTTGCCGGTCGACTGCGGATCGAGCCCGGCCTCGGCCGCCGCGCGGCTCGCGAACGTCCATACGCTGCCGATCGCGAGATAGAACGTCAGCACCGCGCCGATCGCGAGCACCACGAAGCTTCGGGGCGTCTGGGGCGCGTCGCCGTGCGCGGTGCGCGCGGATGCCGTTCGCATGCCGAGCGACGACGGAAACCCGCGCGACAGCGGCGCCGCGAGCAGCGCGAGCACGGCGAGCGCGACGTACAGCGCGCGCAGCCCGAACGCGGCGAACACGTGCGGCAGCACGAACAGGCCGATCGCGCCCGCGATCAACTGGCCGACGACCCACAGGCCGTACACGCGGTCGCTGTTTCCGCTCGTCGCGGCGCTCGTCATGCAGAGCACCATCAGCGAGCCGCCGCCGAGCGCGGTGATGGCGCGCAGCGCGAGCAGCGCGGCAAAACCGGGCATCCACAGCGCGGTCAGCAGGTTGCCCGCGCCGAACAGCGCGATGGCGAACGCGGCGACGCGGCGCGCGTCGATCCGGCCGAGCCACAGGTACGAGGGCACGGTCGCGAGGCTGAACGCGCCGAGTTCGACGAAGAAGTAGGTGCCGATCTGCGATGCGGTCAAGCCGAGCTGCGTCGCGAGCTGGCCGGCGACGGCGGGCGCCACGAGCAGCAACAGCGGCGTGATGGCCGCGAACACGACGAGCGCAACGAGCGTCGAGCGTGCGAACGTCGACGCGCGGCCGTCGGGCGAGCGGGCGGCATCCGGGGACAGGATTTTCATGGCGGGATCTCGTCGAGGGAATCAGAACAGGTGGTACATGCCGACCATCGCGCCGAACTGCGACGCGCCGGCAAGCGGTGTCGGGTCGTATTCGTAGACGGTCTGCGAGCTTTGCCCGCCGTTGCGCGCATAGCCGAGGTTCACGTAGGCGACGGTGCGTTTGGACAGCGCGTACGTGGTACTCGCGATGAACAGCGTCGGGTGGCCGATCGCCGGCGTGCGCGAATCGGTGTGGTAGACGCCGGCGTTCAGGCCGATCCCGTTCGATATCAGGTAACGCGCACCGCCCCACACGATCGTGCGCGCCGCGTCGAGGTCGCCGGTCAGGCGTTCGACGCCTGCATGGACGGTGAGCGGCAGCGCGGCGAACGCATAGCGTGCGGCGAGCGTGCCCAGTTCGCGACGCCGCGCGGATGCATCGCCGGCCGCCGATACGTCGCCGTGCGCCTGGTGCAGCACCGCGCCGACCGACAGGCCGTTGCTCGTGTACTGGCCGCCGAGCTCGAGCACGCGGCCGGCGCGCGTATTGCCGGCGACGCCGGAGGTCGCGGCGAGCACCTCGACGTCGAAGCCGGCAAAGGTCGGCGACTGGTATTTGACCGAGTGGTCGATGAAGTTCGCGTTCATCGGCACGAGCACGCCCTGGCCGCTGTACGACCCATACCAGAGCGGGTCGTAGAACAGCGTCTTGTCGAACAGCACGCTGAACTGGCGGCCGAGCGTGACGGTGCCGACCGGCCCCGCGATCCCCACGTATGCGCCGCGAAAGAACGCATAGCCGGGCACGGTCGCGGTGCCATCGTTGAGGTCGAGGCCCTGTTCGAGCTTGAACAGCGCACGCCAGCCGCCGCCGAGATCCTCGTGGCCCTTGATCCCGATCTGCGAAGGCAGGATGCCGTAGTTTTGCAATCGCACGGCCGAGTGATGTCCGTCGGCGTGCGTCAGGTACTGCACGCCGACGTCGAGCGCGCCGTACAGCGTGAGGGCGGACTGCGCGTGCGCGGCGCCGCCGCATGCGGCGAGCGTCGCGGCGGCCGCGGCCATGCGGATGAAGCGGGGTGTCGTCACGTGGGGTTCTCCATACCGTGCTGCATCGATTTGTCGTTGGTGTTGTCGCGACGCAGTGTCCGTAGCGGGAAAACCTTCGAACAGTCGTCCAGATGAACGGTGCGGAAAACCCGCGGTGCCCCGCATGAACGCCTTGCGATGCCGGCGCGCGCGGTGCTGCGCAGCAGCAATGCGCGGTGCACCGTTCAAATGGATGGGGTTGACGAGCGTTCCGGCACCGTGGCCCGCCAAAAAAGCGGCTCGCTATAATCGGCCGGTGTCGTTGCGCACATCAGCAGCCCGACCGGGCAGGGGAGCGGAAAGTGAGGATCACGACGGATATCGGGCAGGACCTCGACGCGCTGCGCGACGTGCCGGCCGCCATCGTGCTCGACGAATTCGCGTGGCCGACGCGGCCGTCCCGGCGCGCCGATTTCGACGGCGTCACGCGTGGCGACGCGCCGCAGCGCGAACTCGGCCTGATGCTGCTCGACCTGTACGCGGTGGCCGCGCAGTCCGCCATCGGCGAATTCGAGTACCGGTTCTTTTCGCTGCTGCAGGCCCTCATTCCGTTCGATGCCGCGTGGACGGGCGTCGCGACCCATGTGCCGACCGGCCCCGTGATGCACAACAGCTTTTTGTACCGGTTGCCGCACGCGTTCTTCACCGACTGGAAGCGTGTGCGCGATTGCGATCCGCTTGCGCACCGCACGCTGCACGGCGCGCACGGTCGCGCGGTGCGGCTGACGGTCATCGAGCCGGGGCTCGATGCACGATTTCGCGATTGGTGCGTGAAGTACGGGCTCGCGCAACTGATGTTCGTTTGTACGATCGATCGCCGCTTCGGCCTGACGACGTTCGTGTCGATTTACCGCCAGGGCCTGAATCGGCCGTTCGGCGACAACGACGCACATCGTTTCGAGGAACTCATTCCGCACCTCGCGGCGGCGTTGACGATCAATCGCGCCGCGCAGCTCACGCGCGAACGCGAGCGCGCCGACACGGTCGCCCCGGCCGCGCGAGCGTTGTGCGACAACTTCGGCGTGCTGCACCATGCCGATCCCGGTTTCGACGACGTGCTGCGCGCCGAGTGGCCGGCCTGGGCGGGCCCGCGCGTGCCGGAGGCGCTCGTCGCGCACCTGCGACGCCAGTCGGGCCAGCCGTTCGTCGGCGACGCGCTGCGCATCCAGTGCGTGCCCGTCGCGGGGTTGTTCCAGATCGAGGCACGGCCGCGCTCGCTGCTCGACCGGCTCAGCCCGCGCGAGCTCGCGGCGATCCGCTATTACGGTGCCGGGCGCTCGCACAAGGAAGTCGCGCAGCAGATGGCGATCTCGCCGACGACCGTGCGCCATTACCTGCGCTGCGCGTACCGCAAGCTCGGCATGCACGACAAGAGCCAGATCGCCGGCGTGCTCGGTGCGACGACGGGCGGTACGGCCGACGACGAGGCGGTGGAAGCCGGCGGCATGCCGCGCTGACGCGCACGCATGACCGGGTGCCGCGGGGAGCGCCCGGCGTTGTCGGAATGGTTGTGCCCGCAACTATTGAGCGTTATGCTCGTCTGCTCTCGGAAGACGGAATCCCATCATGAACGACACGAATTCAGGGTCGGTGCGCGCGGCGGTGGTCGGGGTCGGCGCGATCGGCGGATTGCTCGCGGCCGCGTTGTCCAGAGCCGGCATGACCGTGAGCGCGTACGCACGCGGCGCGACGCTCGATGCGCTGAATACGCACGGCGTGCGCGTGATCGACGAGGCGGGCGCAACGTCGTCGGTGCCGGTGCGGGCAAGCGACGATGCGGCCGCGCTCGGCGTGCAGGACTACGTGGTGATCGCGCTGAAAGCGCAGGCGCTGCCGGCGCTGGCCGCGCGCATTGCGCCGCTGGTCGGGCCCGACACCGTGATCGTCGCGGCGATGAACGGGTTGCCGTGGTGGTTCACGCACGGGCTCGAAGGAGCGCTCGACGGCGTGCCGCTCGAGGCGGTCGATCCGGCCGGTGCGGTGTCGGCGGCATTGCCGCCCGCGCGGGCGATCGGCTGCGTCGTGCACCTGTCGTCGAGTACCGACGCGCCGGGCGTCGTGCGGCGCGGGCGCGGCAACCGGCTGATCGTGGGCACGCCCGATCCGCGGCTCGACGTGCCCACGGCGCGGTTCGCCGCGGCACTCTCGGCCGGCGGTTTCGACGTCGAGTCGACGCCCGCGATCCGGACCGAGATCTGGACGAAGCTCTGGGGCAACATGAACATGAATCCGCTGAGCGCGCTGACCGGTTCAACGGCCGAGCAGTTGCTCGATGATCCGTTCACGCAGGATCTGGCGTTGCGGATGATGGACGAGGCGGCCGCGATCGGCGCGAAGCTCGGCCTGTCCACCGGGATGAGCGGTCCCGAGCGGATCGCGGTCACGCGCAAGCTCGGCGCGTTCAAGACGTCGATGCTGCAGGATTTCGAAGCGGGGCGCCCGCTCGAGATCGGGCCGATTCTCGGCGTGTTTCCGGAACTCGGCCGCAAGCTTGGCGTGCCGACCCCGTACTGCGACGCAGTGCTTGGATTGTTGCGTCAGCGCGCGACGAACAGCGGGTTGTAGTGTGCGCCAGGCCGGCGCGAATGCGCGGCTGCCGGCAACGCGCGCTTCGCGCGAGATCGCCGCGTGATGTAAAACGGGCCGACCGGATCGCGTGTGACGCGACCCCGTGCGGCCAGTCTGATTCATCGGATCAATGCGGCCCGCGGCAAGCGGCCGTCCGGCGATGCCGGGGCCGACGCGACGCTCAGTCGTCGCGCTCGGTCGCGTGCGCGACGACCTTGTCGAGCAGCCGCTCGAACGTCTGACGTTCGCTGTCAGACAGGCATGCGAGCAAGCCGTCGTTCCACTTGCGCACGATCGGCATGATCTTGCGATACAGCGCGCGGCCGTCGGCAGTCAGCGCGATCAGCACGATCCGGCCGTCCTCCTCGCTCGCGCCGCGCTCGAGCAGCCCCTGGCGCAGCAGCGCTTCGGCCGCGCGGCTCGCCTGGCTCTTGTCGAGATTGGTGTGGCGTGCGAGATCCATGATCGAGAACGGACCGAACGCGCCGACGGCGGCGATCACGCGCGCCTCGGGCAGCGAAATGTCGAGCTTGTGCCGGTACACCTCGCCGATTCCGCGGTCGGAGTGCTTCGTGAGCACATGGAGGCGATAGGTCAGAAACTGATCGAGCCCGGCTTGACGGCCTTTCATGTCGAATCCTGAAGAAAAAGGGCGGGCCCGATTGTTCCTGTATCGCGCGCTCGGGTCAACGGTCAGTGTGCGCCGTACTTCAGCCGTGTCAACTGTTCTGCTTCGTTCGCGAGCAGATTCGCCGCATCACGGATTGCGACGTCGAGCGTGATCGGCCCGGGAGCCGGCGAGAAGCAGCCGGAGAAATGCTCGGACAGGCGCGGCAGCGCGGCCGGATCGACCGCGCCCGACAGCAGCGACGCCGGGACGCCGGCGGCCCGCGCGTGCCGGCACGCGATGAACGGCGCCTTGCCGTGCAGCGTCTGCACGTCGGAGCGGCCTTCGCCGGTGATCAGCCAGTCGGCGCCGGCCAGTGCGGCGTCGAGCCCGACCTGGCGCGCGACCACTTCGGCGCCTGCCTCGAAGCGTGCGCCGAGCATGTGCAGCGCGAAACCGAGGCCGCCCGCGGCGCCCGCGCCCGGCAGATCGCGGCCGCGGCGGTCGAGCGCGGCCTCGAGCAGATCGGCGAAGCGGGCAAGGGCGGCATCGAGGGTCGCGACCTGCGTTGCCGTCACGCCCTTTTGCGGACCGAACACCGCGGTGGCGCCATGCGCGCCCGTCAGCGGATTGTCGACGTCGGACATGCCGATGAATTCGGTTTCCTTCAGCCGCGGATCGAGTCCCGACGCGTCGATGCGCGCGACGTCGGCGAGCCGCGACGGCACCGGCTCGACCGGCTGGCCGCTCGCGTCGAGGCACTGCAGGCCAAGGCCCGCGAGAAGCCCCGCGCCCGCGTCGTTGGTGCTGCTGCCGCCGAGCGCGACGAAGAAGCGGCGCACGCCTTCGTCGAGCAGCAGGCGGATCGCTTCGCCCATCCCGCGCGTGCTGCGCGCATCGACCGGCACGCTCATGCCGACCGGGTCGGTGATGCCGACGATCTCGGCCGTCTCGACGATCGCGGTGCGCGCGTCGATCACGCCGACCGCCGCATCGCGCGCCGCGAGCGACGCGCCGGCCACCCGCAGCGTGCGCCGCGTACCGCCGCCCGCCAGCATCGCGTCGAGCGTGCCTTCGCCGCCGTCGGCCATCGGGCAGCAGCGCACGACGGCGTCGGGCCGGGCACGGCGAATGCCGGTGGCGATCGCGTCCGCGACCTGCTCGGCGGAAAGCGAGCCTTTGAACGAATCGGGCGCGATGACGACGACAGGCGCGGACGGGCGGTGCGGCATGGTGTCTCCAAAAGGCGTGATTGGTATGAAGGTCGGGCCACGACGGTGGCTCGCACGTTATCGGAGCTTACAGGATGGCGGGGCCGGGGAGGATACGCCGTTCGGCATAGCGGCGATCCGCGTGCAGGGGCGTGCGACGGGCCGCAGACAGGGCCGGGACAACCTGTGTCGCGCCGATCTGGCGGTATGAGGAAAATTGTTTGCTAGAATAGTCGATTCTTCCGGCCAAAGCCGTGCTCCGAGCCGCTTGCGCTAGCCATCCGGCGCGTGCAGGGATGGCGTGGCGCCCCGGCGCGGCGTGTGAGTGTGCGCACCTCGCGCTGCAGGCAGGCACGGCAAGGAAAACCCGATTCGCTCGAATAATTTTAGGACGATTGAAGCCATGGCTAACGTTGTTGAGAACCTCGGCAAGCTTGAACGCCGTGTGACGATTTCTTTGCCGAAAGACACCGTGCAGAAGGAAATCGACGCCCGCATCCAGAAACTCGCGAAGAACGTGCGCATGCCGGGTTTCCGCCCGGGCAAGGTGCCGCTGAAGATGGTCGCGCAACAGTACGCGGGTCAGGTCGAGGCGGAAGTGCTGAGCGACAAGATCGGCCAGGAATTCTTCACGATCAGCCGCGCGGAAAACCTGCGCGTCGCCGGCCAGCCGAGCTTCGAGCCGAAGCAGGAGCAGGCCGAGGACGCATACGCGTTCGACGCGACGTTCGAGGTCTACCCGGAAGTGAAGATCGGCGATCTGGCGACGGCTGAAGTCGAGCGCTCGACCACGACGATCGGCGACGCCGAAATCGACCGCACGCTGGACATCCTGCGCAAGCAGCGCGTGCACTACCACGCACGCGGCGAAGCCGGCGAGCACGGCGACGGCGGCGCGGACACCGCGGCGAAGAACGGCGACCGCGTGACGGTCGACTTCGTCGGCAAGATCGACGACGTCGCGTTCCAGGGCGGCACGGCCGAAGATTTCCCGTTCGTGCTCGGCGAAGGCCGCATGCTGCCGGAATTCGAAACGGCGGCGCTCGGCCTGAAGGTCGGCGAACAGCGTACGTTCGACCTCAAGTTCCCGGACGACTACCACGGCAAGGACGTCGCCGGTAAAACGGCGCAGTTCACGGTCACGATGAAGAAGATCGAATGGCCGCACCTGCCGGAAATCGACGCGGAATTCGCGAAGTCGCTCGGCATCGAAGACGGCGATCTCACGAAGATGCGCGCCGAGATCAAGGAAAACCTCGAGCGCGAAGCGAAGCGCCGCACGCAGTCGATCGTCAAGAACCAGGTGATGGACGCGCTGCTGAAGATTTCCGAACTCGACGTGCCGAAGGCGCTGATCGAGCAGGACCAGCAACGTCTCGTCGAAATGGCTCGCCAGGACCTGGCGCAGCGCGGCGTGCCGAACGCGAAGGACGCACCGATCCCGGCCGAAATGTTCGCCGAGCAGGCCGAGCGCCGCGTGAAGCTGGGCCTCGTGCTGGCCGAGCTGGTGAAGGCGAACGGCCTCGAAGCGAAGCCGGAGCAGATCCGCGCGGAAGTCGACGAGTTCGCGAAGAGCTACGAAGACCCGAAGGAAGTGGTCCGCTGGTATTATTCCAACCAGCAGCGCCTCGCCGAGATGGAAGCGTTCGTCGTTGAAAGCAACGTCGTCGACTTCGTGCTGGGCAAGGCAAAGGTGACGGACAAGGAAGTGAGCTTCGAGGCACTCGCGAGCGCATCGGCGCAAGCGTAACTGTCGCTCTTGCGGCGTGCCGGCTGTCGGAGCGACGGCCCGCACGCCGTTTTTACGTCAAGCGCACGGTTGCCATTAATATGGCGATTGAGCGGGCGGCTTCCTTCCGTTCAATTTTCCAATCGAACAAGGTTCATTGAATGATCACTCGCGCTGAATTGCTGGACATGCTTGCTTCGAACGCGCCGCAGGGTTTCGAGGCGCAAGCGCTGGGGCTGGTGCCGATCGTCGTCGAAACGAGCGGCCGCGGCGAGCGTTCGTACGATATCTATTCGCGTCTCCTGAAGGAGCGCCTGGTGTTCATGGTCGGCGAAGTGAACGACCAGACCGCCAACCTCGTGGTCGCGCAATTGCTGTTCCTCGAGAGCGAGAATCCCGACAAGGACATCAGCCTCTACATCAACAGCCCGGGCGGCTCGGTGTCGGCCGGCATGGCGATCTACGACACGATGCAGTTCATCAAGCCGGACGTGTCGACCCTGTGCATGGGCCTCGCGGCCAGCATGGGCGCGTTCCTGCTCGCGTCGGGTGCGAAGGGCAAGCGCTTCGCGCTGCCGAATTCGCGCGTGATGATTCACCAGCCGCTCGGCGGCGCGCGCGGCCAGGCATCCGACATCGAGATCCAGGCACGCGAGATCCTCTACCTGAAGGAGCGGTTGAACAACCTGCTCGCGCAGCACACGGGCCAGGACGTCGAGCGCATCGCGCGCGACACCGACCGTGATAACTTCATGTCGAGCGAGGACGCGAAGGCGTACGGGCTGATCGATCAGGTGCTGCTGAAGCGCCCGTGAGCTTAAACGGGGTGCCGCCCCGATTCGGGCCGGCGCCCTCAAACGTCCCGAGTGCCCTGAGCATCTGCGGCAAGCGCATCCAGCCGGCTCCGGTCGCGCCCTAGGCGCGGCGTCCGGAGCAATCGGCGTATCATGTCATCTACCTGTCCGGAGGCTCTACATTCATGGCGGACAAAAAAGGTTCGAACAGCGAAAAGCTGTTGTATTGCTCGTTTTGCGGAAAGAGCCAGCATGAGGTGAAAAAACTCATTGCGGGCCCGTCGGTGTTCATCTGCGATGAATGTATCGACCTCTGCAACGAAATCATTCGCGACGAGGCGGCTGCCGCCGGCGTCGAGGCCAGCCTGTCCCGGTCGGATCTGCCGAGCCCGCAGGAAATTCGCGACATCCTCGATCAGTACGTGATCGGCCAGGAGCGCGCGAAGAAAATCCTCGCGGTGGCCGTGTACAACCACTACAAGCGCCTGAAGCACCTCGACAAGAAGGACGACGTCGAGCTGTCGAAGAGCAACATCCTGCTGATCGGCCCGACGGGCTCCGGCAAGACGCTGCTCGCGCAGACGCTCGCGCGGTTGCTCAACGTGCCGTTCGTGATCGCCGACGCGACGACGCTGACCGAAGCCGGCTACGTCGGCGAGGACGTCGAGAACATCATCCAGAAGCTGTTGCAGAATTGCAACTACGAGGTCGACAAGGCCCAGCGCGGGATCGTCTACATCGACGAAATCGACAAGATCAGCCGCAAGTCGGACAACCCGTCCATCACGCGCGACGTGTCGGGCGAGGGCGTCCAGCAGGCGCTGCTGAAGCTCGTCGAGGGCACGATGGCGTCGGTGCCGCCGCAAGGCGGCCGCAAGCACCCGAACCAGGATTTCATCCAGGTCGACACGACCAACATCCTGTTCATCTGCGGCGGCGCGTTCGACGGTCTCGAAAAGGTGATCACCGATCGTACCGAGAAAACCGGCATCGGCTTCGGCGCGACGGTCAAGAGCAAGCAGGAGCGCGACGCGGGCGAGGTGCTGCGCGAAACGGAACCGGAAGACCTGATCAAATTCGGTCTGATCCCCGAATTGATCGGCCGCCTGCCGGTGGTCGCGACGCTCGGCAAGCTCGACGAAGCCGCGCTGATGAAGATCCTGGTCGAGCCGAAGAATGCGCTCGTCAAGCAGTATCACAAGCTGTTCGCAATGGAGCGCGTCGAGCTGGAAATCCGGCCGGGCGCGTTGCAGGCAGTCGCCCGCAAGGCGATCCGCCGCAAGACCGGCGCGCGCGGTTTGCGTTCGATCATCGAACAGGCGTTGCTCGACGTGATGTACGAGCTGCCGACGATGAAAGGGGTCAGCAAGGTCATCATCGACGAGAACGTCATCGATGGGGACGGCAAGCCCTTGCTGATCTACGAGGACACGCCGAAGGTGGCGGGTTCGAACTGACCGGCTTGCCGACGATGTTCATCGAAAAAGGCCGTTCATGAGTCCGTGGGCGGCTTTTTTTCGTTTATCTTGTGGGTAACTCTGACTCGACACGCGGTGGTTACTTTCTTACCGAATATTTCCCGCACTTGAAGGCTTGCAATTCGTTGTGGCGGCCTCAATTACCGAACAATTGATTCCACTCATGGGGAAATGAAATGTCAGGCACCCAACTTCTCCCGCCGGAACGCATCACGCTCCCGCTGCTGCCGCTGCGGGATGTCGTCGTTTTCCCGCACATGGTCATTCCGCTCTTCGTGGGCCGGCCGAAATCGATCAAGGCCCTCGAAGCAGCGATGGAAGGCGGCAAGCACATCATGCTCGTCGCCCAGAAAACCGCGGCCAAGGATGAACCGACCGAAAAGGACATGTACGAGGTCGGTTGTATTGCCAACATTCTGCAGATGCTGAAGCTGCCGGACGGCACCGTGAAGGTGCTCGTCGAAGGCCTGCAGCGCGCGAAGGCGTTGTCCATCGAGGAACAGGAGACGCAATTCTCCTGCGACGTGATGCCGCTCGAGCCCGATCACGCCGACAGCGCTGAAACGGAAGCGCTGCGCCGCGCGATCGTGTCGCAGTTCGACCAGTACGTGAAGCTGAACAAGAAGATCCCGCCGGAGATCCTCACGTCGCTGTCGGGCATCGACGAAGCGGGCCGTCTCGCCGACATGATCGCCGAGCGCCTGCCGCTCAAGCTCGACCAGAAGCAGCACATCCTCGAGATGTTCCCGGTCATCGAGCGCCTCGAGCATCTGCTCGCGCAGCTCGAAGCCGAGATCGACATCCTGCAGGTCGAAAAGCGCATCCGTGGGCGCGTGAAGCGCCAGATGGAAAAGAGCCAGCGCGAGTACTACCTGAACGAACAGGTCAAGGCGATCCAGAAGGAGCTGGGCGAGGGCGAGGAGGGCGCGGATCTCGAGGAACTCGAGAAGCGCATCAACGCCGCGCGCATGCCGAAGGAAGCCAAGAAGAAGGCCGACGCCGAGCTGAAGAAGCTGAAGCTGATGTCGCCGATGTCGGCGGAAGCGACCGTCGTGCGCAACTACATCGACACGCTGATCGGCCTGCCGTGGCGCAAGAAGAGCAAGGTCAACAACGACCTGTCGAACGCCGAGCAGGTACTCGACGAGGATCACTTCGGCCTCGAGAAGGTCAAGGAACGGATCCTCGAGTATCTCGCGGTGCAACAGCGCGTGGACAAGGTCAAGGCGCCGATCCTGTGCCTCGTCGGGCCCCCGGGCGTCGGCAAGACCTCGCTCGGCCAGTCGATCGCGCGTGCGACGAACCGCAAGTTCGTCCGGATGGCGCTCGGCGGCGTGCGTGACGAAGCCGAGATCCGCGGTCACCGCCGCACGTACATCGGCTCGATGCCGGGCAAGATCCTGCAAAGCCTCGCGAAGGTCGGCGTGCGCAATCCGCTCTTCCTGCTCGACGAAGTCGACAAGATGGGCATGGATTTCCGCGGCGATCCGTCGTCGGCGCTGCTCGAAGTGCTCGATCCGGAACAGAACCACACGTTCGCCGACCACTACATCGAAGTCGATTTCGATCTGTCGGACGTGATGTTCGTCGCGACGTCGAACTCGCTGAACATCCCGCCGCCGCTGCTCGACCGGATGGAAGTGATCCGTCTGTCGGGCTACACGGAAGACGAGAAGGTCAGCATCGCCCAGCGTTACCTGCTGCCGAAGCAGAAGAAGAACAACGGGCTGAAGGAAGGCGAGGTCGAGGTCACCGAACAGGCGATCCGCGACATCATCCGCTACTACACGCGCGAAGCCGGTGTGCGTTCGCTCGAGCGGGAAGTGTCGAAGATCTGCCGCAAGGTCGTGAAGATGCTGCTGCTGAAGAAGGCGTCGGGTGCGATCAAGGTCGATGGCGAGAACCTCGACACGTTCCTCGGCGTGCGCAAGTACGACTTCGGCCTCGCGGCGAAGGAAAACCAGGTCGGTCAGGTGACGGGCCTCGCGTGGACGGAAGTCGGCGGCGACCTGCTGACGATCGAAGCCGCGGTGATGCCGGGCAAGGGCAACGTGATTCGTACGGGCTCGCTCGGCGACGTGATGAAGGAGTCGGTCGAGGCTGCGCGTTCGGTCGTGCGCTCGCGTTCGCGGCGTCTCGGCATCAAGGACGAAGCGTTCGAGAAGCAGGACATCCACATCCACGTGCCGGAAGGCGCGACGCCGAAGGATGGTCCGTCCGCCGGCGGTGCGATGACGACCGCGCTGGTGTCGGTGCTGACGGGGATTCCCGTGCGGGCCGACGTCGCGATGACGGGCGAAATCACGTTGCGTGGCGAAGTGCTGCCGATCGGCGGGCTGAAGGAAAAGCTGCTGGCGGCGCATCGCGGCGGCATCAAGCTCGTGCTGATTCCGGAAGAGAACGTGAAGGATCTCGCGGACATTCCGGACAACGTGAAGAACGCGATCGAGATCGTGCCGGTCCGCTGGATCGACAAGGTGCTGGAGCTCGCGCTCGAGCGTTCGCCGACGCCGCTGCCGCCGGAAGAAGAAGCGAAGGCAGCGGCGCCGGTCGGTGAGGCGGCGAAGGATGCCGGCTCGACGGAAGTCGTCAAGCACTGAGACCCTGACGACCGTCGTTGTTGACGGTTGTTCACGAAACCCGCGGCGATGCCCGCGGGTTTTTTTATGCGCGTCGGCATCGGGCGAGCGCGGGCGTTAAAAAAATTCACGCACGGGCTTGGCAAAATGATCGGGGATGAATTAAACTTGCGGGCTCGCTGATTGTTGATGCGGAAACGCAGATCGCAGTCGGAACGAATCGGAAACGGGTGCTTAGCTCAGCTGGTAGAGCGGCGCCCTTACAAGGCGTAGGTCGGGGGTTCGAACCCCTCAGCACCCACCAGTTTCACGATTCAGCCAGACCAAGGAGCGGTAGTTCAGTCGGTTAGAATACCGGCCTGTCACGCCGGGGGTCGCGGGTTCGAGTCCCGTCCGCTCCGCCAAACAAACAACAATGCCCGCCTCGTGCGGGCATTGTTGTTTGTGCGTTGTGGTTTTGCGCCCGCTGGCGGGCGCGTGACTGTGGAGCGGAGGAAGCCGCCTGCGTTTTATCCCGTCCCACCCCGTATGTTGTAATATCGGACGTTTTGTCCAATTTTCCCGTCACGCATGCTCGATTTCTTCCGTAATCACCAGCGCCTGATGATGGCGCTCCTGCTCCTGATCGTGTTGCCGGGGCTGGGTTTCGTCGGGATCCAAGGCTTCCGCGGCTTCTTCGACGACAGTGCGAACGTCGCGGCGGTCAACGGACACAAGATCACGCGGGTCGAATTCGACGGCGCGTTCCGTCAGCAGATCGACCAGGCGCGCCAGGCGCTCGGCGGGCAGTTCGACATCAAGATGTTCGATACGCCCGAGCATCGCAAGCAGGTGCTCGACGGCCTGATCCAGCAACGCGTGCTGGCCGACGAGACGCAACGCCTGCACCTGACCGCCTCCGACAACGCCGTGCGCGATGCGCTGATGAGCGACCCGATGATCGCGTCGCTGAAGAAGCCCGACGGCACGATCGACGTCGAACGCTATGCGCAACTGCTGTCGTTCCAGGGGATGACGCCCGAGCAGTACCAGGAGCGCGTGCGCTACAGCCTCGCGCTGCAGCAGATTCCCGCAAGCATCGTGTCGAGCGCGTTCACGCCGAAGAGCCTCGCGCAACGCCTGTCCGAACTCGCCGCGCAACAGCGCGAAGTGCAGGCGCTCGTGCTGAAGACGAGCGACTTCGCAGCGAAGGTCCAGCCGACCGACGCGCAGCTCGCCGCGTACTACGACGCGCACAAGCAGAGCTTCGCGACGCCGGAAACCGCGACGATCCAGTACCTCGTCTATTCGCCGGCAGCGGCGGCCGCGAGCGCGCAGCCGACCGAGGCGGACATCAAGAAGTTCTACGACGACAACCCGACGCACTTCCGTACCGAAGCGCAGGTGCGCGTGAGCCACATCTTCATCGCCGCGCCGGGCAACGCGAGCGCGGCCGACAAGGCAGCCGCGAAGGCGAAGGCCGAGCAACTGCTCGCCGACGTGAAGGCGCATCCGGACCAGTTCGCGCAGATCGCGCAGAAGAACTCGCAGGACGCGCCGTCGGCGGCGAAGGGCGGCGACCTCGGCTTCATCACGCGCGGTTCGACCGCGGGCGGCAAGGCGTTCGACGATGCCGCGTTCTCGCTGAAGCAGGGCGAGGTCAGCGGTATCGTGCAGTCGGATCTCGGTTTCCACATCCTGAAGGCGACCGAAGTGAAGCCGGCCGTCGTCAAGCCGTTCGCGGAAGTGAGAGACCAGATCGCAGTCGACCTGAAGCAGCAGTACGCATCGAAGGCGTTCTCGGACAACGCGGAAGGCTTCACGTCGACCGTCTATGAAAAGGCGAAGACGCTGCAGCCGGCCGCGGACAAGTACAAGCTGACGATCCAGACGGCCACGGTCACGCCGACGCCGAATCCGCAACTGCCGCCGACGAGCCCGTTGAACAATCCGAAGTTCCTGGCCGCCGTGTTCGCGAACGACGCGGTGAAGAACCAGAACAACACGCAGGCGATCGACGTCGGCAACAACACGCTGATCTCGGCGCGCGTGACCGAGCACAAGCCGGCCGCGGTGCCCGCGCTCGACGCGATCAAGGATGTCGTGCGCCAGAAGGTCATCGCCGAGCAGGCCGCGGAACTCGCGAAGAAGGACGGTGCGGCGAAGCTGGCCGAACTGCAGAAGTCGAAGTCGACGGACGGCTTTACGGCCGCGCAGAAGGTGTCGCGCACGCAGTCGCAGGGCCTGACGCCGGCTGCGCTGAGCGCCGTCTACAAGGTCGATGCGAAGACGCTGCCGGCTTACGTCGGTGTCGACCTCGGCGCGGACGGCTATGCGATCTATCGCGTGAACGCGGTCATTCCGGGTTCGGCGGTCGATCCGCAGCAACTGGCGGCCGCGCAGCAGCAGATGGCCCAGGTCGACGCGCAAAGCGAAGGCGAGGCGTATCTCGCCGCGCTGCGCGATCGCTCGAAGGTGAAGCTGTACGGCAGCACGACGGCCAGCCAGCAGCAGGACGGCGACAACTGAGCGTCGTTTCGCCCGCAACCATCGAAAAGCCCCGCTCGAAGCGGGGCTTTTCGTTTTCCGGTGCGTCGGCTGCGGTCAGCCGCGCGGCTTGCCGAGCAGCGGCTTCAATGTCGGCCACACGTTGTCGAGCAGAATGCCCTGGGCCTGCTGCGCGGGATGCATCTGGTCGGCCTGGAACATCTCGGGCTTGTTCTCGATGCCGGCCAGCAGGAACGGCACGAGCGGCACGCCGAGGTCCTTCGACAGCCGCGTATAGAGCGCGTGGAACTTCTGCGTGTAGTCGGGGCCGTAATTGGGCGGCACGTACATGCCGACCAGCACGACCTTTGCCTGCGCACGCCGTGCGCCGGCGATGATGTCGCGCAGGTTCTGCTCGGTCGTCGCGAGCGGCACGCCGCGCAGCGCGTCGTTCGAACCGAGTTCGACGACGACGATCGACGGCTTGAGCCGCTGCAGCACCGCCGGCAGCCGCGCACGGCCGCCGCTCGTGGTGTCGCCGCTGACGCTGGCGTTCGCGACGCTATAATCGATTCGCTCGGTGGCGAGCCGTTGCCGCAGCAGCGCCACCCAGCCAGTGTCGCGCGGCAATCCGTATTCGGCCGACAGGCTGTCGCCGAGCACGACGATCACGGGCGGGCTCGATGCCGGCGCCGTCGCGGCGCGTGCGGGTACGGTGACGGCCAGCAGCGTGCCCAGCAGCGCGGCGGCCGTCGCGCGTCTTTTCCAGCGAAATGTCGTGTCCATGTTCAAGATTACCGATCCGATCATCGAAGTCCATGACGTGTGCAAGCGGGTTGCCGATGCAACGGGCGAGCTGACGATCCTCGACGGCATCACGCTCGCCGTGCAGCCGGGCAGCAGCCTCGCGATCGTCGGTGCGTCGGGCTCGGGCAAATCGACGCTGCTCGGCCTGCTCGCGGGGTTGGACAGCGCGACGAGCGGCACGGTTCGCCTGCTCGGCCGCGCGCTCGACCCGCTGGACGAGGACGAACGCGCGGCGCTGCGCAACGGCGCGGTCGGATTCGTGTTCCAGTCGTTCCAGTTGATGCCGCACCTGACGGCGCTCGAGAACGTGATGCTGCCGCTCGAACTGCAGGGCGGCATCAGCGCGCGCGACGCGGCCGACCGCGCCCGCGCGCTGCTCGTGCAGGTCGGTCTCGGCGAACGCACCGCGCATTATCCGAAGCTGCTGTCGGGCGGCGAACAGCAGCGCGTCGCGCTCGCCCGCGCGTTCGTCACGCGCCCGGCGATCCTGTTCGCCGACGAGCCGACCGGCAGCCTCGACGCGGCCACCGGCCACGCGGTCATCGACCTGATGTTCGAGCTGAACCGCGCGCATGGCGCGACGCTCGTGCTCGTCACGCACGATACCGAACTCGCGCGCCGCTGCGCGACGACAGTCACCATCGACGCCGGGCGCATCGTCGCGCCGCACACAATCGCTCCGCGTGACGCGTGAATATCCGTTCCGGCCGCGCATGGTGAATTGCGCGGCCGGCACGGTTGCGACGCCGTCGCGTCAGTCCTTTTTCAACGCTTGAGCGCCGCACGGGCGCGCTCGATCAACGCCGTGGTCGACGAGTCGTGCTTCGCCGGATCGACCGATTCGGCCGACAGGTCGGCTTCGACGACCTTGCCGAGAATCTTGCCGAGCTCGACGCCCCACTGGTCGAACGGATTGATGTCCCACACCGTCGCCTGCACGAGCACCTTGTGCTCGTAAAGCGCGATCAGCGCGCCGAGCGTGCGCGGCGTCAGCGCATCGACGAGCAGCGTCGTGGTCGGGCGGTTGCCGGGGAACGTCAGGTGCGGCGCGAGCGCTTCCTTGCCCGGCCCGGCCACCTTGCGCGCTTCTTCGAGCGTGCGGCCGAGCATCAGCGCCTCGCTCTGCGCGAAGCAGTTCGCGAGCAGTTTCGGATGATGGCTCGCCAGCGGATGCTCGGGCGTCAGCACCGCGATGAAATCGATCGGCACGATCGTCGGCCCCTGGTGCAGCATCTGGAAGAATGCATGCTGGCCGTTGGTGCCCGGCTCGCCCCACGTGACGGCCGACGTCGGGTAGTCGACGAAGGTGCCGTCCAGGCGCGCGGATTTGCCGTTGCTCTCCATTTCGAGCTGCTGCAGGTACGACGGCAGGTAGTGCAGCGCTTCCGAATACGGCGCGACGAGATAGCTCTGCGAGCCGAAGAAATTCCGGTACCAGATGCCGATCAGGCCGAGCAGCACCGGCAGGTTGCGCTCGAGCGGCGCTTCGCGGAAGTGGCGGTCCATGTCGTTCGCGCCGGCCAGCAGCTCGTCGAACCGTTCGGGGCCGACCGCGATCATGATCGACAGGCCGACCGCCGACCACAGCGAATAGCGGCCGCCGACCCAGTCCCACATTTCGAACACGTTGTCCGCGGCGATGCCGAACTTCACGACTTCGGCCGGGTTCGCCGACACGCCGACGAAGTGTTTCGCGAGCGCGTCCTCGGGGCAGCCGCGCGCGACGAACCAGTCGCGCAGCGAGCGTGCGTTGGTCATCGTCTCGAGCGTCGTAAACGTTTTCGACACGATGATCGCGAGCGTTTCCTCGGGATCGACCTGTTCGAGCACGCGCGCGAGATCGGCACCGTCGACGTTCGACACGAAGTGGGTCGAGATCTCGGGCGTCGCGACGTGGTGCAGCGCATGCACGACCATCTTCGGCCCGAGATCGGAACCGCCGATGCCGATATTGATCACGTGGCGAATACGCTTGCCCGTATAGCCCGTCCACGTGCCGCCGCGCACGGCGCGCGCGAACGTCGCCATCTTCGCGCGCTCGGCACTCACCTGCGCGTGAAACGGCGCCTGCGGGTCGGTCGCCCGCAGCGCGGTGTGGAGTGCGGCGCGGCCTTCGGTCGGGTTGACGATCTCGCCCGCGAACATCGCGTCGCGGCGCGCTTCGACGCCCGCGTCGCGCGCGAGCTGCACCAGCAGGCGTACCGTTTCGTCGTCGATACGGTTCTTCGAGAAATCGGCCGCGAGACCGCCGCCGGCAATCGTGAAGCGCTCGGCGCGGGTGGGCGTGCGGTCGTTTTCCGGCGCGAACCAGTCGCGCAGCCGCGCGTGGCGGATCTGTTCGAAGTGGGATTGAAGGGCAGTCCAGGCGGGGAGCGATTTCAGCGTCATGGCGGTTCGAGTGAAGCGTGAATCGGGAGGAATGCCGCGCCGGCTCATCGGGATCGGAAAGCCGGCGGACGAGAAGGCCCGCCGTGCGGCGGGGCAGTCAGTATAGCGGCGTTACGTGTCGGCGCGCGGCGACGGATAAAAAAGGCGATTGATCAGCGTGCGCACCATCGGCGCGAGCTCGCCCGCGGTCAGCCCGGCCGGGCCGGTGCCGTTCGCGGTCAGCGTGTCGGCCGCGAGGCCGTGCAGGTAGACGCCGGCCAGCGCGGCCTCGTACGGCGCGACCCGCTGCGCGAGCAGCGCTCCGATCAGGCCGCCGAGCACGTCGCCGGTGCCGCCGGTGGCGAGCGCCGCGTTGCCGGTCGGATTGATCGTCACGCGGCCGTCGGGCGCCGCAATCACCGTGCCCGAGCCTTTCAGCACGGCGATGGCCGCGTAACGGGCGGCGAGCGCCTGTGCGGCCGCGACGCGATCGCGTTGCACGGCGGCGGTGTCGCTGCCGAGCAGGCGTGCGGCTTCGAGCGGATGCGGCGTCAGCACGCATGGATTGCCGCGCGCGCCGCGCGTGGCGACGGCGGCCGCGAGGTCCGCGTGCGTCGCGACGAGATTCAGTGCGTCGGCATCGAGCAGCGTCGCGGTGTCGTGCGCGAGCACGTCGCGCACGAGCGTCGCCGCGGCCTCGCGCGTGCCGAGCCCGCAACCGGCCGCGATCGCGGACATCGCGCCGAGGTCGAGGGTGTCGGCCGGATGCAGCATCAGTTCGGGAAAGGGCGGATCGTACGGCGGCGCACCCGCGCCAAGGAAGCCGACGTGCACCTTGCCGGCGCCGGCGAACAGCGCGGCGCGGGCGGCGAGGATCGGCGCGCCGCACATGCCCGTGTCGCCGCCGAGCACCGCGAGGCTGCCGTACGTGCCCTTGTGGGATGCGAACGCGCGCACGGGCAGCGCCGCGGCGAACCGCGCGGCTGCGTTCAGCACGATGGCCGGCGCGGCCGGCGGCGCGACGTCGAGCGACGCGACGTGGATTTCACCGGCGAGGTCGCGGCCGTCGCCCGTGTAGAGGCCGGGCTTCGCGCCAATGAAGGTGAGCGTGTGGGTGGCCGCGACGGCGACGCCCGCGCCGACGATCCGGCCCGTGTCGCTGTCGAGCCCGCTCGGCACGTCGAGCGCGAGCACGCGGCCGCCGCCGCGCGCATGGGCGGCGATGCGCGCGGCCTGCTCGGCGAACGGGCCGTCGAGCGCGCGGCCGAGACCGATGCCGAACAGCCCGTCGACGACCCACGCGTAGCTATCCAGCGACGCGGGCGCGGTGGCCGACAACGGCACGCCGGCCGAGCGCGCGAGATCGAGCGCCCATTGCGCGTCGTCCGGCTTGACCGGCACCGGCATCCACGCATGCGTCGCGACGCCGAGCTGCTGGAGCTGCGCGGCGGCCACCAGTGCGTCGCCGCCGTTGTTGCCGGGGCCGACCGCGAACCAGACGGGGCGTTCGTCGCCGGCCATGCGCTCGGACAGCCAGTGTGCGGCGGCGGTGCCGGCGCGGCCCATCAGCGTGTGCGGCGGCAGCGCGGCGGTGGCGTCGGCTTCGGCAGCGCGCAGGTCGGCGACGCGCAGCAGCGCGATCGGATCGGAATCGGGAAGCGGGTGGGTAGCGGTCATCGCGGGATCGTGGCGGCTGGCAAGGATGCCGCCACGGGACGGCCCGCGGCGGTCAGGTCGTGAAGCGGCCGGCGCTCAGCGCGGCGAGCGTGTCGGCGGGCCAGTGCTGGACGTTGCCGCCCAGATAGTCGGCCACCACTTTAGCAGACCCGCACGCGAGCCCCCAGCCGGCCGGGCCATGGCCGAAATTGACGAACACGCGCGGATGCGGGGTCGGACCCACGACGGGCAGCCCGTCCGGCGACAGCAGTTGCATGCCTTGCCACGACAGCGCGGCCGAAATCCGCGCCGCGCCGGGTACCCAATCGTGGACGGCCTGGCCGAGCAGTGCGAGCGCGGCCTCGGACAGCGGCTCGGCGAGCGGCTTCGCGGTATCGGCGAGACTCTGCAGCACGGCGCCGCCGCCGATGCGCAGCCGCTGGTGGGTGCGCGTGATCGAGATCCGCTTGATCGAATCGACGACGCTCAGGTGTGGCGCATGCTCTTCGTATGCAACCGGCGCGGTGAGCGTGTGGGTGCGCACCGGGTGCAGCGGCAGGCGCCAGCCGAGCCGTTCGAGCAGTGCGAGGCTGCCGGCGCCGGCAGCGACCACGATCGCGTCGGCGGACATCACGTCGACCTCGCGCGCCTTCGCCGGGTTTCCATTGCCCGGCGGCACGAGTTCGACCGCGGCGCGGCCGTTGTCGACGCGGATCGCGGCGACATCCGCGCCGAAGCGGAACTGCACGCCGTGCTCGTCGAGCGTCTGCTTGACCAGTTTCGCGAACAGCGGGCAGTTGCCGGTGCGCTCGGTTTCGAGCAGCACGCCGCCCGCAAAGCCGGGTTCGGCCGGCACCGACGGCTCCAGCGCCGTGCATGCGTCGGCGGTGAGCGTGCGGTACGGCTGGTCGAGCGTGCGCAGCAGGTCGAGCGCGGGTTGCAGCGCGTCCCAGTCGCGCGGATCGCGCACGACGTGCAGGATGCCCGGCTTCTGCTCGAATTCGAGCTCGAGGCGCGCCTCGATATCGGCGAGCGTGTCGCGCGACACGTCGATCAGCGGGCGCAGCCGCGCGTACTGCGCGGCGAACGCGTCGGGCTCGCGCAGCGCGCCGAGCTGCTTGACGAAGCGGCGCACGCCGCCGTTCAAGCCCGGTTTGTAGACGATGCCGCTGTCGCGCGGCTGGCGCTGGCGCATGAAAGTCGGACCGAACCAGACGTCGAGGGGGCTCGGCAGCAGCGCGCCGCCGTCGCCGTAGGTCGCGCCTTGCGCGACGGTCGCGTGGCGTTCGACCACGCACACGCGATGGCCGGCCGCGCGCAGCTGGTAGGCGGTGGCGACGCCGCTGATCCCGCCGCCGATGACGATCACATCCATGGATTGCTTCGATGACGGGCGGCGCGCACGCCGCCCGGTGAGAATTCGCTGAGGGCCCGGGCCCGGTGAACCCGGAATGATAGCGCCAAAAGTGCGCGAGCCGGCGCCGGCCGAGCATGGGTCGTGCGGGCGCGCCACGACGGCGCGGCGCACGGGCTGCTCGGGCCGGCCCGGCGGGCGGCCGTGCGCGCCCCGCGCGCGGGCACCGGTGCGGTGCATGAGGCGCACCGATCGGCCGGTCTGGGACGCCCGACTTCCGGGTATAATTACGGCCTTCCTTTCGCCCCACGTCGCCACCTCGCGCGACTCATCGACGTCAGTCCAGCCCATGGCTCACTTCTCGTGTTTTCCCGGCGCTTCGGCCCTCTCCGATTTCCGTCAAACCCGTCTGCTCGACACGCTCAGGCAAATCGACGCCAACATCGTCGCGGTGCGCGGCCAGTTCCTGCACTTCGTCAATGCGGCCGAGCCGCTGTCGGCCGACGACAGCGCGCGCATCGACGCGCTGATGCACTACGGCGAGCCGTTCCAGCCGGCGGGCGAGAAGGGCGCGACCGAGACCTTCGTCGTGCTGCCGCGCTTCGGCACGGTCTCGCCGTGGGCGAGCAAGGCGACCGACATCGCGCAGCACTGCGGCCTCACGCACGTGCGCCGCATCGAGCGCGGCGTCGAATTCACGGTCACGCTGAAGTCGGGCCTGCTCGGCGGCAAGAAGGCGCTGTCGGACGACGCCCGTGCGGCCGTCGCGGCCGCGCTGCACGACCGGATGACCGAAAGCGTGGTCGCGGCTCGCGACGACGCGAAGCATCTGTTCGACGAGCTGCCGGCCAAGCCGCTGTCGACCGTCGACGTGCTGGGTGTCGGCCGCGCCGCGCTCGAGCAGGCGAACGTCGAGCTGGGCCTCGCGCTCGCCGACGACGAGATCGACTACCTGGTCGACGCGTTCCGCAAGCTCGAACGCAATCCGACCGACGTCGAGCTGATGATGTTCGCGCAGGCGAACAGCGAACACTGCCGCCACAAGATCTTCAACGCGCAGTGGACGATCGACGGGCAAGCGCAGGACATGTCGCTGTTCGCGATGATCCGCAACACCGAGAAGCTGAGCCCGCAGGGCACGATCGTCGCGTATTCGGACAACTCGTCGATCATGGTCGGCGCCGAAGCCGAGCGCTGGTTCCCGCGCAAGTCGGGTGCCGCGGGCGAGCCGGGTGAACGTTATGGTCGCCACACCGAGCTCACGCACACGCTGATGAAGGTCGAGACGCACAACCACCCGACGGCGATCTCGCCGTTCCCGGGGGCGGCGACCGGCGCGGGCGGCGAGATCCGCGACGAAGGCGCGACGGGCCGCGGCGCGCGTCCGAAGGCCGGCCTCACGGGCTTCACCGTGTCGAACCTCGACCTGCCGGACGCCCGCCGGTCGTGGGAAAACGATCGCGACGCCGCGCAGCCGATGGCCGAGCGCAACCCGAACGAAGCGCACGGCCCGTACGGCCGTCCGGACCGCATCGCGTCGCCGCTGCAGATCATGATCGACGGCCCGCTCGGCGGCGCCGCATTCAACAACGAATTCGGCCGTCCGAACCTCGGCGGCTACTTCCGCGTGTACGAACAGAACGTCGGCGGCACGGTGCGCGGCTATCACAAGCCGATCATGATCGCGGGCGGCCTCGGCAACATCGCGGATCAGCACACGCACAAGCACGACGTGCCGGCGGGCTCGCTGCTGATCCAGATCGGCGGCCCCGGCATGCGGATCGGCATGGGCGGCGGCGCCGCGAGCTCGATGGCGACCGGCGCGAACACGGCCGAGCTCGACTTCGACTCGGTGCAGCGCGGCAACCCGGAAATCGAGCGTCGCGCGCAGGAAGTGATCAACGGCTGCTGGCAGCTCGGCGCGGAAAACCCGATCCTGAGCATCCACGACGTCGGCGCGGGCGGCCTGTCGAACGCGTTCCCCGAAATCGTCGACGGCGCGGGCAAGGGCGCGCGCTTCGAGCTGCGCAAGGTCGCACTCGAGGAATCGGGCCTGTCGCCGCGCGAAATCTGGTCGAACGAGGCGCAGGAGCGCTACGTGCTGGCGATCGCGCCGGCCGACCTGCCGCGCTTCGAGGCGATCTGCGCGCGCGAGCGTTGCCCGTTCGCGGTGGTCGGTGTCGCGACCGACGAGCGCCAGCTGAAGCTCGTCGACGACGAAGCGACGGGCGCCGGCGAATACCCGGTCGACATGCCGATGGAAGTGCTGCTCGGCAAGCCGCCGCGCATGCACCGCGACGTCGTGCGCGTGAAGACCGAGCGCGCGCCGGTCGACGTGACGGGCATCGCGCTGTCGGAAGTCGCACTCGACGTGCTGAAGCACCCGACGGTCGGCAGCAAGTCGTTCCTGATCACGATCGGCGACCGTTCGGTCGGCGGGACGTCGGTGCGCGACCAGATGGTCGGCCCGTGGCAGGTGCCGGTGGCCGACTGCGCGATCACCGCGCTCGACTACGCCGGCTTCAGGGGCGAGGCGATGACGATGGCCGAGCGTACGCCGCTCGCGGTCATCGATGCGCCGGCATCGGGCCGCATGGCGGTCGGCGAAGCGATCACGAACATCGCGAGCGCGCCGATCGCGTCGCTCGACAAGCTGAAGCTGTCGGCGAACTGGATGGCCGCGTGCGGCACGGCTGGCGAAGACGCCGCGCTGTTCGACACGGTCAAGGCGATCGGCATGGAGCTGTGCCCGGCACTCGGGATCGGCATCCCGGTCGGCAAGGACTCGCTGTCGATGAAGACGAAGTGGGACGAGCAGGGCGTCGCGAAGGAAGTCGTGTCGCCGGTGTCGCTGATCATCTCCGCGTTCGCACCGGTCGAGGACGTGCGCCGCCATCTCACGCCGCAACTGCGCCGCGTGGCGGATGCGGGCGACAGCGTGCTGATCGCGATCGACCTCGGCCGCGGCAAGAACCGGATGGGCGGCAGCATCTTCGCGCAGGTCACGCAGCAGGTTGGCGACACGACGCCGGACGTCGACGACGCGGAAGACCTGAAGCGCTTCTTCAACGCGATCCAGTCGCTCAATGCGCGAGATTTGCTGCTCGCGTACCACGACCGCTCGGACGGCGGCCTGTGGGCGACCGTGTGCGAAATGGCGTTCGCGGGCCACGCGGGCGTGTCGCTGAACGTCGACATGCTGACGCTCGACCCGAACCACGAATCCGACTACGGCGACGCGAAGGACTGGGCGAAGCAGACGAGCGGCCGTCGCGACGACCGCACGCTGCGCGCGCTGTTCTCCGAAGAACTCGGCGCCGTCGTGCAGGTGCGCGCGTCCGACCGCGACGCGGTGCTCGGCGCGCTGCGCGAGTTCGGCCTGTCGACGTGCTCGCACGTGATCGGCTCGGTCAACGACCGTGACGTGATCGAGGTGTACCGCGATGCGAAGAAGATCTTCGACGCGCCGCGGACCGAACTCCATCGCGCATGGAGCGAAGTAAGCTGGCGCATCGCACGCCTGCGCGACAACCCCGCCTGTGCGGATGCCGAATACGACGCGCTGCTCGACGCGGCCGATCCGGGCATCTCGCCGGTGCTGACGTTCGATCCGGCCGAGGACATCGCCGCGCCGTTCATCGCGACGGGCGCTCGGCCGCGCGTCGCGATCCTGCGCGAGCAGGGCGTGAACTCGCATCTGGAAACGGCGTACGCGTTCGACCGCGCAGGCTTCGATGCGCACGACGTGCACATGAGCGACCTGCTCGCGGGCCGCGCGACGCTGGCCGATTTCGCGGGTGCGGTCGCATGCGGCGGCTTCTCGTACGGCGACGTGCTGGGCGCCGGCGAAGGCTGGGCGAAGACGATCCGGTTCAACGCGAACCTCGCCGACATGTTCTCGGCGTTCTTCGCGCGTCCCGATACGTTCGCACTCGGCATCTGCAACGGCTGCCAGATGCTGTCGAGCATCGCGTCGATGATCCCGGGCGCGGAGGCGTGGCCGAAGTTCACGCGCAACAAGTCCGAGCAGTTCGAGGCACGCTTCTCGTTCGTCGAAGTGGAGAAGTCGCCGTCGATCTTCTTCGCGGGGATGGAAGGCTCGCGGATTCCGGTCGCGGTCGCGCACGGCGAAGGCTATGCGAACTTCTCGCAGCAGGGCGACATCGAGCGCGTCGCGGTCGCGATGCGTTACGTCGACCACCGCGGCGAAGCGACCGAGCGCTATCCGTTCAACCCGAACGGCTCGCCCGCCGGCATCACGTCGGTCACGACGGCCGACGGCCGCTTCTCGGTGCTGATGCCGCACATGGAGCGCGTGCATCGCACGGTCACGATGAGCTGGCACCCGGAAGGCTGGGGTGAGGCGAGCCCGTGGATGCGTGTGTTCCGCAACGCACGCCGCTGGATCGGCTGATCCGGGGATGATGTTCGACCCGAACGCGCCGGTCGAGGTCGTCACGCTGCGTGACGCGCGTGCGAGCGAGGCCGACGCGATCGGCCGCGTGATCCGTGCGGCGTTCGCGGGCGAGCCGCAGGGCGGGCAGTTCGAGCAGCGCATCGTCGACACGCTGCGCGCCGACGGTGCGCTGAGCGTGTCGCTCGTCGCGGAGCGCGACGGGCGTATCGTCGGGCACGTCGCGTTCTCGCCGGTTGCGATCGGCGGCGAGCCGGCCGCCAGCCAGCAGTGGTACGGGCTCGCGCCGCTCGCGGTGCGGCCCGAATGCCAGCGGCAAAGCATCGGCGCGGGGCTCGTGCGCACGGGGCTCGACGCGTTGCGGCGGCTCGGCGCGCGTGGCTGCGTCGTGCTCGGCGAGCCGGCGTATTACGCGCGTTTCGGGTTCGAACCGCACGGCGGCATCGTGTTTCCGGGCGTGCCGGCCGAGTATTTCCTCGCGCTGTCGTTCGACGAATCGGCACCGGTGCCGTCAGGTAACGTGCGTTACCACGACGTGTTCTATCCCGCCGCGTAGCGAACGCGGTGTGCGGTCACACCTGGCATGGCAAAGCCGCTCTTCGGAGCGGTTTTTTATTGCCCGTCGGCCGCGCACCGCCGCATCGCGAGACACATGTTCGCGCGCGCCAAAAGAAAAAGCCGCTCCGAAGAGCGGCTTTGCGATGCGCGTATGACGCGCGCCGGCGTTACTGAATCTTCGCCTGCTGGCGCAGACCTTCCTCGAACGCCTGCAGCTTCTGCTGCACGAGCTGCTGCGCGATCTGCGCCTTCACCTGGTCGAACGGCGGCGGGGCGATGTCGCGGATGTCGTCGACGCGGATGATGTGCCAGCCGAACTGCGTCTTCACCGGCGCGTCGGTCATCTGGCCTTTCTGCAGCTTCTGCGCGGCCGCCGCGAATTCCGGTACGTACGCCTTCGGGTCGGACCAGTCGAGATCGCCGCCGTTCTTGCCCGAGCCCGGATCCTTCGAGTATTGCTTCGCGAGATCCTCGAATTTCGCACCGCCCTTGATCTTCGCGATCAGGTCCTTCGCCTGCTGTTCGCTCTCGACGAGGATGTGGTGCAGGTGATACTCGCGGTTGCCGCCCACGCCCTTGACGAGTTCGTCGTAGCGCGCCTTCACTTCGGCGTCGGTCGGCTGGTTCTTCTTCAGGAAGCTCTCGATCATCGAGCGCAGCACGACGGTCTGCTGCGCGACGGCGACTTGCGCCTTCACGTCCGGACGATTCGGGATGCCTTCGCGGATCGCTTCCTGCATCAGGATTTCGCGGTTCACGAGTTCCTGGCGCACGGCCTGCTGCAGTTGCGGGCCGTCGGTCTGGCCTTGCTGGACGAGCTGCGCGACCATCGCGTCGGCGCGCGATTTCGGAATCGGCGTGCCGTTGACGACGGCGATGTTCTGGGCGAATGCCGGCGCCGCTGCAAAGGCAGCCGCCGCGACCCACAGGCGGGGGGATTTCAGGATCATCGGAAATTCCTGTTGAGACTAGATTGAAGATTCGTTGAATTCTTCGGGCGTGTAAGCCACGATCGCGAGCGCGTGAATGCCGCGCTGCATCGCATCAGCGAGCGCATCATACACCAGCCGGTGCCGCGCGACGCGCGGCTTGCCCGCGAACGCGGACGATACGATCGTGACCGTGAAATGACCGCCGGCGGCCGCACCCGCGTGGCCGGCGTGCTGCGCGCTGTCGTCGCGCACGGTGAGCGACAGCGGCGCGAGCGACGCGGTGAGGCGCGCTTCGATCAGCGCGATGCGTTCGTCGGCGGAGGCGTGGAGAAAGGCGTCGCTCATGTCATTCGTCCTTCAGGTACTTCGTGAGCCACAGGCTCTGCAGGATGATGAATACGACCATCGCGCCCGTCGTACCGAACAGCTTGAAGTTCACCCATTGCGATTCGGTGAAGTTGTGCACCACGTACAGGTTCGCGACGCCGAGCACCGCGAAGAACAGCGCCCACGCGACGTTCAGCTTGTCCCACACGGGGGACGGCAGCGTGAGCTGCTTGCCCATCATCTTCTCGATCAGGTTCTTGCTGAACGCATAACGCGCGGCGAGCAGCCCGATCGCAAACAGCCAGTACAGCACCGTCGGTTTCCATTGAATGAATTTCTCGTCATGCAGGACGAGGGTGGCGCCACCGAACACGACGATCACGCCCAGACTGACCCACAGCATCGTGTCGACCTTCCGGTGCCGGAAGGCGACCCACGCGACCTGGGCCAGCGTCGCGACGATCGCGACGGCGGTGGCGGTAAAGATGCCCCAGACCTTGAAGGCGACAAAAAACAGGATGATCGGAAACAGATCGAACAGGAATTTCATGGCGCTCGCAGCTGCGTGACGGGCCGCTCGTGCGGCCCGTCACCGTTGTAGGGACCCGCCAGGCATCGCCGTCGCGGATCGGGGCGGTCCGGCTCGAGGCTGGCCGCCCGGCAGATCCGCCCGGCGCCGCTCATTCGTTTTCGGGTCGGGACTCGAAGTTTAACGCAGCCGAATTGATGCAGTACCGCAAACCGGTCTTGTCGCGCGGGCCGTCCTCGAAGACGTGGCCCAGATGTGCGCCGCAGTGGTTGCAGCGCACCTCGACGCGCACCATCCCGTGCGAGTAGTCGACCTTCTCGTCGATCACCTCGCCGTTGAGCGGCTTGAAGTAGCTGGGCCAGCCGCAGCCCGAGTGGAACTTGGCGCCGGATTCGAACAGCGGCGTGCTGCAGACGACGCACTTGTAGATGCCGGCATCCTCGGTGTCGGTGTATTCGCCGGTGAACGCGCGCTCGGTCGCCGCGTGCTGCGTGACCTCGTACTGCATCGGCGTGAGCCGGCGGCGCAGCTCGGCGTCGTCCTTCTGGTACGGGTAGGTTTTGTCGTCGGAATCGTGGGACATGGGGTTCTCCTGATCGGTCGGTCGAGATGCGCGGGTTGCGGGCTTACGACGAGCAGCTCACTTCGAGCGAGCCCGCCCAGTCGGGCGGCAACGCCGCGTATGCTTCGTGCTCCGGTTGTTCGTCGAACGGGCGGCGCAGGATTCGCGCGAGCCGCTCGACTTCCGAAAAATCCTTTTCCTTCGCGCGCCGGATCGCGACTTCGGCCAGATGGTTGCGAAGCACGTATTTGGGGTTCGCGCGGTTCATTGCAACCGCGCGCGCCGCGTCGTCGCGCGTCTCCTCGGACAGCCGCGCGCGGTAGAGGTTCGCCCATGCGTCGAACGCTTCGCGGTCGATGAAGAGGTCGCGCACGGGCGCGTCGCGGCTCGCGTCGTGTTTCGACAGCTGCGCGAGCCGGCGGAACGTCAGCGTGAAATCCGCGTGGCTCGCGTGCATCGTCTCGAGCAGCTTGTTCGCGAGTTCGGCGTCGTTCTCGCGCTCGAGCTCGAGGCCGAGCTTCGCGCGCATCGCGCGTTCGAGCGCGGGACCGAAGCGTTCGGGGAATGTCGCGAGTACGGCCTGTGCATCGTCCACCGCGCGCTCGGCGCGCGCATCGTCGTCGGCGATGCCGTGCTGCAGCCCGATCAGCGGCAGCAGCGCCTGCGCGAGGCAATAGCAGTTCCAGTGCGCGATGCGCGGCTGCATCCGGTACGCATAGCGGCCGCCGGTGTCCGAGTGGTTGCAGATGTGGTTCGCGTCGAATGCGTCGACGAAGCCGAACGGACCGTAGTCGATCGTCACGCCGAGGATCGACATGTTGTCGGTGTTCATCACGCCGTGGCAGAAGCCGACGGCCTGCCATTGCGCGACGAGCTCGGCCGTGCGCAGCGTCGCGGCTTCGAGCAGCGCGAGGTACGGATCGTCCGCGTCGCGGCAGGCCGGATAGAAGCGGTCGATCACGTGATCGGCAAGCTGGCGCAGCAGGTCGGGGCGATCGTTCGAGAAGAAGTGCTCGAAGTGGCCGAAGCGCACGAAGCTTTCCGACACGCGCGTGACGACGGCCGCCGTCTCGATCTCCTCGCGCACCACCGGCTGGTCGGAGCCGATCACCGTCAGCGCGCGCGTGGTCGGGATGCCGAGGTGATGCATCGCTTCCGAGCACAGGAATTCGCGGATCGACGAGCGCAGCACCGCGCGGCCGTCGCCCATTCGCGAATACGGCGTGCGGCCGCCGCCCTTGAGCTGCAGTTCGTAGCGCCGGCCGTCGGCGCCGGGCAGTTCGCCGATCGTCAGCGCGCGGCCGTCGCCGAGCTGGCCGGCCCACACGCCGAACTGATGGCCGGAATAGACCGACGCGTACGGCATCGCGTGCGCGGGCCAGTCGCGCGTCGGGTTGCCGGCGAACAGCTCGGCGAAGCCGGGCCGCGCGGCGATCGACGGTGGCAGGTCGAGCAGTCGCGCGACTTCGTCGGAAAAGCCGACGACGTACGGCGCGGCGAGCGGCGCGGCCGGCAGCCGCGTATGAAACGCGTCGCCGAGCGTCACGAACGCACGTTCGGCGGGCGCGCCGAGCGTCGCGGCGAGGTCGGGCAGGGTGTCAGCCGCATCGGCTGCGCTTCGGGAAAACGACATGTTGAGCGCCTCTGGGTAAGCCGATATTGTAAGGCGGCGCCGCGCCGCCCGCATGGCGGCCCGCGCACCGTGCGCCGCGCCCGTCCGGGCCGCCGACGGGCGCGCCGCGGGAGCCGGTCACCGATTCGCATCCTTCACGGAGAACAAGACGATGGGTAAGCCGTTGCTGGGCCAGATGATGGATGTGCCGTTGCTCGTGTCGTCGCTGATTTCGCATGCCGCGCGGCACGCCGGCGACACGGAGATCGTGTCGAAGCGCGTGGAGGGCGACCTGCATCGCTATACGTACCGCGATTGCGAACGCCGCGCGAAGCAACTGGCGCAGGCGCTCGCCCGGCTCGGCGTCGACACCGGCGAGCGCGTCGGCACGCTGGCGTGGAACGGCTACCGGCACCTGGAGGCGTATTACGGGATCGGCGGGATGGGCGCCGTGTGCCACACGATCAATCCGCGCCTGTTCCCCGAACAGATCGCGTACATCGTCAATCACGCGGAAGACCGCTACGTCTTCTTCGACATCAATTTCGCGCCGCTCGTCGATGCGATCGCGCCGCAATGTCCGCACGTGCAGGGCTGGATCGCGATGACGGACGCCGCGCACCTGCCGTCCGGCGCCACGCCGTTCCTCTGCTACGAAACGCTCGTCGACGCCGAGGACGGCCGCTACGACTGGCCGCGCCTCGACGAGCAGCAGGCGTCGGGGCTCTGCTACACGTCGGGGACGACCGGCAACCCGAAGGGCGTGCTGTATTCGCATCGCTCGACCGTGCTGCATGCGTACGGCGCCGCGCTCCCCGACGCGATGAACCTGTCCGCGATGGACGCCGTGCTGCCCGTCGTGCCGATGTTCCACGTCAACGCATGGGGGCTGCCGTACGCGGTGCCGCTCACAGGCGGCAAGCTGGTGCTGCCCGGCAAGGATCTCGACGGGAAATCGCTGTACGAGCTGATGGAGGCCGAGCGCGTGACGTTCTCCGCGGGCGTGCCGACCGTGTGGCTCGGCCTGCTGAACTACATGCGCGAAGCCGGCGTGCGTTTCTCGACGCTGAACCGCACGGTGATCGGCGGCTCCGCGTGCCCGCCCGCGATGCTGCGCACGTTCGAGGACGAGTACGGCGTGCGCGTGATCCATGCGTGGGGGATGACCGAACTGTCGCCGCTCGGCACGCTCGCGAAGCTCAACTGGGCGCAGTCGCGGCGGCCGCTCGACGCGCAGCGCCGGCTGCTGGAGAAGCAGGGGCGCGTGATCTGCGGCGTCGACATGCGCATCGTCGGCGAGGACGGCCGCGAGCTGCCGTGGGACGGCGTCGCGTTCGGCGAACTGCAGGTGCGCGGGCCGTGGGTGATCGACCACTACTTTCGCGGCAATGAATCGCCGCTGGCGGACGGCTGGTTCCCGACCGGCGACGTCGCGACGATCGACCCCGACGGCTTCCTGCAGATCACCGACCGCAGCAAGGACGTGATCAAGTCGGGCGGCGAGTGGATCAGCTCGATCGACATCGAGAACGTCGCGATCGCGCATCCGGGCGTGGCCGAGGCCGCCTGCATCGCGTGCGCGCACCCGAAATGGACCGAGCGGCCGTTGCTCGTCGTGGTGCCGCGTGAAGGCGCGAACCTGAGCCGCGACGCGCTGCTCGCGTTCTACGAGGGCAAGGTCGCGAAGTGGTGGATTCCCGACGACGTCGTGTTCGTCGAGTCGCTGCCGCACACCGCGACCGGCAAGCTGCAGAAGCTGAAGTTGCGCGAGACGTTCCGCCATTACGTGTTGCCGACGGCGGTGGGCGCGCCGTAAGCCCTCGCGCCCGGGCAGCCGCCGGCACGCGGGGCCGGTCGCCCGATGCCGGTCGCCCCGCTCCGTCCCCGAATCGGGAACGCAATTCAAATTGAACGATCGTGCTTTTTCGTTGTATGCTGCCTGCGTTCATCCGGACATGCGGCCGTTCGACCGCGCACAATGAAGCGCAGCCAATCCGGCGCGCGATGCATGGAGGCAGGCAGATGGCAGTGGATTACTCGACTCGCGACGGCGTGGCCGTCATCACGCTCAACAATCCGCCCGTCAACGGGCTCGGCCTGTCGACCCGCCAGGGCGTCATGGACGCGCTCGATCGCGCCGCGCAGGATCCGTCGGTCACGGCCATCGTGCTGACCGGCGCGGGCCGCGCGTTCTCGGGCGGGGCCGACATCACCGAATTCAATACGCCGAAGGCGCTGCAGGAGCCGACGCTGCACACCGTGATCCGCGCGGTGGAGGCGAGCGCGAAGCCGGTCGTCGCGGCGCTGCACAGCGTCGTGATGGGCGGCGGCCTCGAGCTCGCGCTCGGCGCGCATTACCGGGTCGCCGCGCCCGGCGCGCAGGTCGCGTTGCCCGAGGTGAAGCTCGGGCTGCTGCCGGGCGCGGGCGGCACGCAGCGCCTGCCGCGCGCGGTCGGGCTCGAAACCGCGCTGAACATGATCGTGTCGGGCGCGCCGGTGCCGTCGGAGCAACTCGCGAAGAGCGGGCTGTTCGACGAAATGGCCGACGGCGACCTGCTCGACGCGGCCGTTGCGTTCGCGCGCAAGGTTGGCGCGCAGAAGGGGCCGCATCCGCGCGTGCGCGATCGCAAGATCGTCCACGAGAACGCGGCGGGCTTCATCCAGTTCGCGCGCAATTCCGCGCGGGCCGCCGCGCCGAATTTCCCCGCGCCGCACAAGTGCATCGACGCGATCGAGGCCGGCGTGCTGAACGGCTTCGACAAGGGCAGCATCGCCGAGCGCGAGGGTTTCGTCGCGCTGATGATGACGCCGGAAAGCCGCGCGCTGCGCCATGCATTCTTCGGCGAGCGCGCGGCGAGCAAGATTCCCGACGTGCCGGCCGATACGCCGTTGCGCGAGATCCGCCGGGTCGGCGTGATCGGCGCGGGCACGATGGGCGGCGGGATCGCGATGAACTTCGTCAACGCGGGGCTGCCCGTCACGCTGCTCGAGACGAAGCAGGACGCGCTCGAGCGCGGCCTCGCGACGATCCGCAAGAACTACGACGCGCAGGTGAGGAAGGGCAAGCTTACGCAGGAGAAGCTCGACGCGCGCATGGCGCTGATCGCGCCGACACTGTCCTACGACGACCTGAAGGACGCCGACCTGATCGTCGAAGCGGTGTTCGAGGAACTCGGCGTGAAGGAGCAGGTGTTCAGGAAGCTCGACGAAGTCGCGAAGCCGGGCGCGATCCTTGCGTCCAACACGTCGACGCTCGACGTCGACAAGATCGCGGCGTTCACGAAGCGCCCGCAGGACGTCGTCGGCATGCACTTCTTCAGCCCGGCGAACGTGATGAAGCTGCTCGAGGTCGTGCGCGGCGCGCGGACCGCGAAGGACGTGCTCGCGACCGTGATGGCGGTGGCGAAGAAGATCCGCAAGACGGCGGTCGTGTCGGGCGTGTGCGACGGCTTCATCGGCAACCGGATGATCGAGCAGTACATCCGCCAGGCGCTGTTCATGCTCGAGGAAGGCGCGCTGCCGGCGCAGGTCGATCGCGCGATCGAGAAGTTCGGCTTCGCAATGGGGCCGTTCCGGATGAGCGACCTCGCCGGCAACGACATCGGCTGGGCGATCCGCAAGCGGCGCTACGTCGAGCAGCCTGGCCTGCACTATTCGAAGATCGCCGACCGCCTGTGCGAGCAGGGCCGCTTCGGCCAGAAGACGGGCGCCGGCTGGTACGACTACGTGCCGGGCGATCGCAAGGCGAAGCCGTCGGCGCTCGTCGACGAGATGGTCGTCGCGTACTCGAAGGAGCGCGGCGTCGAGCGGCGCAAGATCGGCGACGACGAGATCGTCGAGCGGCTCGTGTTCGCGCTCGTCAACGAAGGCGCGAAGATCCTCGAGGAGAAGATCGCGTCGAAGGCGTCCGACATCGACATGGTCTATCTGACCGGCTATGGCTTCCCGCTGTGGCGCGGCGGCCCGATGCTGTACGCGGATACGGTCGGCCTCTACAACGTCGAGCGCGCGATTCGCCGCTATGCGGCGGCGCCGAACGGCGACGCGTGGCAGCTCGCGCCGTCGATCGCGGAACTGGCCAAGGCCGGCCGCGGGTTCAACGGCTGACGATCTCGCACGGCGGCGCGCCCGATTCACCCAGGAGAATTGAAATGAAACGCACCGACGACGTCCTGCTCGTGATCGACGTGCAATACGACTTCATGCCGGGCGGCGCGCTCGCGGTGCCCGACGGCGATGCGATCGTGCCGGTGATCAACGCGCTCGCGCAACGCTTCGACCAGGTCGTGCTGACGCAGGACTGGCACCCGCGCGAGCACGTGTCGTTCGCGGCGAACCATCCGGGCCGCGAGCCGTTTTCCACGCTTTCGCTGCCGTACGGCGAGCAGGTGCTGTGGCCCGTGCACTGCGTGCGGGACACCGACGGCGCGGCGCTGCATCGCGACCTCGACATCCCGCACGCGCGGCTCGTGATCCGCAAGGGCGGCGACGCGCAGGTCGACAGCTATTCCGCGTTCGTCGAGGCCGACCGCACGACGCGCACGGGGCTCGCGGGCTACTTGCGCGAACTCGGCGCGAAGCGCGTGTGGTGCTGCGGGCTCGCGACCGACTATTGCGTCGCATGGTCGGCGCTCGATGCGCGCGCGGCCGGTTTCGAAGCCGCGGTGATCAACGATGCGTGCCGTGCGATCGACCTGAACGGGTCGCTCGCGCACGCATGGCAGCAGATGCAGGCAGCGGGCGTCGCGCATGTGACGTCCGCCGGCGCGCGCCCGGCGGCGTAGCGCATTTCCCATCCGATTCAGGACATGAAGCAGGACCGAAGGAGACTCGCATGACCGAAGCCGTAATCGTATCGACCGCACGCACGCCGCTCGCGAAGTCCTGGCGCGGCGCATTCAACATGACGCACGGCGCGACGCTCGGCGGCCACGTGGTCGCGGCCGCGCTCGAACGCGCGAAGCTCGATCCGGCGCGCGTCGAGGACGTGATCATGGGCTGCGCGAACCCCGAAGGCGCGACGGGCGCGAACATCGCGCGGCAGATCGCGCTGCGCGCGGGATTGCCCGTGAGCGTGCCGGGGATGACGGTGAACCGTTTCTGTTCGTCGGGGCTGCAGACCATCGCGCTGGCCGCGCAGCGGATCGTCGCGGGGGAAGGCGAGATCTATGTGGCCGGCGGCGTCGAATCGATCTCGTGCGTGCAGAACGAGATGAACCGGCACATGATCCAGGAAGGCTGGCTCGTCCAGCACAAGCCCGAGATCTACTGGAACATGCTGCAGACCGCCGAGAACGTCGCGAAGCGCTACGGCATCTCGAAGGAGCGGCAGGACGCGTACGGCGTGCAGTCGCAACTGCGTGCCGCGGCCGCGCAGGAAGCCGGGCGCTTTCGCGACGAGATCGTGCCGATCACCGTGCTCGCGGGCATCGCCGACAAGGCGACGGGCCGCCTGTACACGCAGGAAGTGACGGTCTCGGCCGACGAAGGCATCCGCCCCGACACGACGCTCGAAGGCGTGTCGAAGATCCGTTCGGCCGTGCCGGGCGGCGTGATCACCGCGGGCAATGCGAGCCAGTTCTCGGACGGCGCGTCGGCATGCGTGGTGATGAGCGCCGACGCCGCGCAACGCGAAGGGCTGCAGCCGCTGGGCGCGTTCCGCGGCTTCGCGGTGGCCGGCTGCGAACCGGACGAAATGGGCATCGGCCCGGTGTTCGCGGTGCCCAAGCTGCTGAAGCAGGCCGGGCTGACAGTCGACGACATCGGCCTGTGGGAGCTGAACGAGGCGTTCGCGGTGCAGGTGCTGTACTGCCGCGACACGCTCGGGATTCCTGAGGAGCGCCTGAACGTGAACGGCGGCGCGATCGCGGTCGGCCATCCGTACGGCGTGTCGGGCGCGCGCCTGACCGGCCATGCGCTGATCGAGGGCAAGCGGCGCGGCGTGAAGTACGTGGTCGTCACGATGTGCATCGGCGGCGGGCAGGGCGCGGCCGGCCTGTTCGAAATCCTCTGATCTTTGACCGGCCGCGGCCGCGGTGGCGCTTCGGTGTCACCGCACGCCGCCGCGATGAATCGGCGCGACCGATGCGCGATTCGCAACGACGGGGAAGCAAATGGCATGCACCCGGCAATGCCGTTTCCCCTGACTTGTCAAACGAATTACCCCACCTATACTTGCTCTGACATTTGCCTTTCGGCACGATGGGTCAGATCATGCGTTGCGCGATCCGTGCCGCGAGGACTCCAATCAACGCAGCAGACCGACCGGGGACCGAATGAGTACGACCTATGCAGCCGGGGAACCGCCGCGCGTCGTCAGTGCGGCCGCAAGGCTCTACGCGAAATGCCTGCTGGTCGGATTCGCGTTGCTGCCTGCGTATCTGATTGCCTATCTGTGGTTCTTCAGCGACCGGAGCGTCGTGTTCGAGAACCACGCTTTCCATGAAATCGCGATCGCGGCGGCGACGATCGAAGGCGCGTTCGTCACCTATGTGACGTGGGTGTGCTACCGGTCGTCCGGCGAGCCGCTGCTGCGCTGGCTGACGCTCGGCTTTCTCGGTTTCGCGATGATCTATGCACTGCACGGCGCGTTCACCGGGATGGCGCATCACAATATCTGGCTGTTCCTGCTGTACGGGCCCGCGTCGCGGTTGGTGATGTCCGTGCTGCTGCTCACGGGCCTGCTGTCGTATTCGCGTCCGCCCGACCGGGTCGACAAGCGCACGAGCGCACGGACGTGGCTGCCTTGGATCGTGCTTTTCCTGATCGTCGACGTGGTGGTCGCGTACGTCGCGTATTCGCCGGTTGCCGGTGCGCTCGGCACGCGGCTGTCGATGGAAGGCGGCGCGCTGGTGTTCTCGCTGCTGAACGTGTGCCTGCTGCTCGCGCGGCGGATCCGCTCGCCGCTGATGGTGATCTACGGCGTGTCGATCATGGCGTTCGCGCTGTCGTCGCTCGCGTTCATCCTCGGCAAGCCGTGGAATCACATGTGGTGGCTCGCGCATGCGATCTTCGCGGGCGGGTTCTTCCTGCTCAGTTACGGCGTCGTGCAGGCGCTGCAGACGACGCGCTCGTTCTCGGCGATCTACAGCCAGGAAGACCTGATGAGCCGCTTGTCCGAATCGATGGCGCGCACCGAAAGCGCGCTGCAGGAGCTGCGGCGCACGAACCAGAAGCTCGAGTACATGGCCGCGACCGACCCGATGACGGGCGCGTCGAACCGCCGCCAGTTCATCGCGCAGGTCGAGCGCGAGATCGTGCGGGCCGAGCGCGACGGCACGCCGTTCTGCCTGCTCGCGCTCGATCTCGACAATTTCAAGAACATCAACGATGCCTACGGGCACCAGATCGGCGATGAAGTGCTGCGCGGCGTCGTGCGCCAGTGCCTTGAGGCGATCCGGCCGGCGGGCGCGCTCGCGCGGGTCGGCGGCGAGGAGTTCATGGCGCTCCTGCCCGAAATGCCGCTCGAGGGCGCGCGGATGACGGCCGAGCGCGTGCGTTCGTCGATCGCGAGTGCGCCGTTCGGACTGGACTTCAAGCGCGTGCAGGTGACGGTCAGCGTCGGCGTCGCGCAATACGGCGTCGACGGCGGCACGGTGGATGCGCTGCTGCGGGTGGTCGACGAGCGGCTGTACCAGGCGAAGCGGGAAGGGCGCAACCGCGTGGTGACGCGCTAGTCCGCATGCCGGCGCCGGTGCCGGCATGCACGCGCGTGGCGACGCGCGCTAGCGCGACGCCACGGCCGTCGCCTGCTTCGATCGTTCGTCCTGCATCGGCTGCGACGCCTGCCACCAGTACTTGCCCGCGCGCTGCTGCGGATCGCGGATCGCGAGATACGTCGTACTCCAGAGTTGCGCCGCGTTGGCTTCGGTCGCATCGGCGCTGCGCGTGCCGAATGCGTCGGTCTGGTACTTGCCGTTCACGTAGGACCACGTCCACATTTCCGACGTGCGCATGTCGCGTCCGTTCGAGATCACCTGCCAGATCGTCTGCCGCGCCTGCGCGAGCAGCGTGCGTGTCGTGGCCGACAGGTCCTGGCGCGCCAGCTGGCGATCGAGTCCGGCTACCCACATCGCCTGCTGCCACGACCAGACTACCGTGCCGTGATACGCGGAGCTCGTGAATTTCGGCCACAGCGACGGGTTCGCATACGCGGGGTTCGCGATCAGCATCCCGGCATCGGTCACGAGCCCGGTCGGGAACGGCCGCGTGACGTCGGTGACGATCCGCTGGAGCTGATCCTCCGGCGGCGTGCCGAACAGCAGCGCGAAGCCGCCGTCGGAATTCATCACCGGAATCGGGTTGCCCTGCTGATCGAGCGACAGTGCGTAGAAGGCCAGCGGTGCGTCGGGCGCGGCGCCGGCCGGCACGCCGGCGGACGGCGCATAGGCCGACACGTCGGTGGCTGCCTGCGCGGCCGGCACGCTGACCTGGAACAGCGGCGGCGCCTGCGTTTCCCATGTGGCCGCTTCGTTCGCCGTGTTGGCGAGCGTCGCGCGCTGCCCGGCATCGAGATACGGATCGAGCAGGCCGCGGGCGAGGAACGCGTTCGCCGCGCGCAGCGCGGCCGGCACGAGCACCGCGTTCACGTCGTACGGGTAGACGCCGCCGCCGAGGCCGTCGGTGCTGTCGCGCCAGTTGCCGACGATTTCGCCGGGCCGCAGGTGGATCAGGTTTGCCACCGACGGTTGCTGTGCGAACGGCTGCGCGGTCGTCGCGACGTGCAGCAGGTTGACGACGAGGCGGCTGCCGTTGGTCTGCCCGTCGCTGCCGCGCTGCGCCAGGTACGCGGCCGCGCGGGCCTGGCCGCGCGTATCGTCGATCAGCCACGCGGCGGCGATCGGTGCGAGCAGGTAGTCGCTGTCGATCATCTTGTAGTCGTAGGTCGGTGTCGCATCGTTCGGCCGCCCGTTCTTCTGGTTGTCGACCAGCGCGAATTCGCCGATGCCTTCCTCGTGCGCGACCTTGCCGTCGGGCGACAGGCGGCTCAGCACCGACGACAGCCCGGCCTCGATCGCCGCCGGTTCGAGCACGGGCATCAGCATGCGGACCGAGATCAGCGTGTCGCGGCCGAAGTAGGTGTCGTACTGCCACGAACCGGCCAGCAGCTTGTCGTTGAAGCTCAGGAATTCGAGCACGTTCTGGCTGACCGGGTCGGGGTTCACGGACGGCGCGAACAGGTCGGCGTGCGTGATCGGCGACAGCGGCGTCTCGCCCGACAGCGCATCGATGTGCAGCTTCAGCGTGTGCGAGCCCGCCGGCGCGTTCAGCACGAGCTTGCCGCCGGCCGCCGGCGCGATGCTGCCGCCGTCGCGCAGCGTGATGCGCAGCGCATAGCCGGGCGCGCCGTCGAGCCGGTCGCGTTGCCATTGCGCGGTGCTGCCCTGGACCGTCGGCGCGGTGAGGATCTGCTGCGGAATCGTGGCGCCGCCGTTGAAGTCGCGCAGGAAGCGCACGTTGCTGAGCACGCTCTGGCGGATCGTCAGCGTAGCGGTGTCGACCGACACGTCGGCGCCGATGCCGTACAGCGGACGGCCGTGCGCGTCCGGGGCCGACAGTGCGGCCGGCGGCGTGTCGAGGCTCCAGTTCACCGGCTGCGCGGTGTCGTCGAACCACAGTCCGGTGCCGCTGTTGCCGGCGGGGAAGACCACGAGCAGACGCGGCTTCGTGGACGAGCGCGCCAGCAGGTGCGCGGCGACCTTGTCCTGCCGGTAGAACGCGTTGATCTGGCCGCCGGTGTCCATGCGGAACGACAGCGCGGCGGTGGTCGACGGCGGGGCGGTCGATTTGACGTCGTCGTCGTTGCAGGCCGACAGCAGGCCGGCGCAGACGAGCCCGAGACACAGCGACTTCGCAAGGCGATGCATGTTGATGTCCCTCCTGATGACTCGCGATTTTTTATCTGGATGTTCCAATCGGCGGATCGTGGGTCCGTCTGATCCCGTTTTGCATTCATTGCGGCGAATGGCGGGAATTAAATCGGGGTGTTGCGCTTCTTCGAAAGGAAAACAGGTCGGCAAATAACCGGTTGGCCGATAAATGCCGAAAGCCGAAAACGGCAGAGGTGTGCGTCGATGCCCCGCGGGAAAGGCGATGAGACCGGCCTTCGCGCAGGTGAGCGGCGAATCCGGGGCGGCGCGGAAAATGATACGTAAGCCGTCGTAGGCGATTCTAAATTTGCGGGAAAGTCGAAGTCAATAATGTTTTTGTTTTCGAATGTTGAATTGAAAAATGGGATGAAATTATTGCCAGTCGCTCCGGTAAAATGTGCGATTCAATGGATTCGAATTAACGTACTCCGGATATGCGGTGACAAAACGACCGGAGATACGATGCCGGGCCGGGCATTGATGCCCAACAGGAAATGAATCGCCGCGTTGTGTCGGGCAGTGTCGAGACAGGCCGACATGCAAATCGCGGCACGCGCGAGGCCGAGCAAACCGTGTTCCTGCGCCTGTGCCGCACGGCGAGGGATCGTCGATTGATCGCTAGACAGTCCAAGGTTCACAAGCGTCATGTTTCAACGTTCTTGATAGTCATCCGGCAATGATCAATCGCTTTTTTCAACCGTTAGCGGAGCCCGTGATGCCTGCAAACAATCTCAAAGTTCGTCCTTTGGTCGGCGGGATCAAAATCGTGACCCCCAGCAAGATCGGCACTTTAGGTCTGGTCGTGGAATATGACGGCGGCACGTGCTTTGCGACGGCGGGCCATGTGTTCGGAAAGAAGGATGTGAAGGTGGGGCAGCCCGATGACGCAAACCACGTGGGCGATCTGCTCGTCAACTTCCTCGAGGAAAATCAGGATATCGCCCTCGTGACGGTGTTGTCGGGAGTCAAGGCAACGGCCAATGAGATATGGACGGACAGTGGTAAAAAACCGGTGGAGTTCGGCTCAAACGTTCGTCCCGTAAAGGGCCAGCGTTTGTGGTTGCAAGGTGCGCTCTCCGGTCTCGTGAATTGCTCGGTTGCCGAGGCGGATGCGGATATCACGGTGCCTGGCACCAACGATAAGGTCAAGAACGTCGTCCTGCTCAACCTGGACGGAGATGCGCAGACCCAACCGGGTGACAGTGGCGCGCCCGTGGTGGGAAACGTGGATGGCAAGGACGTTTGCTACGGCGTGTACGGCGGGAAAGTCGTGGTCAGCTCAAGAACGTATGGATGGTTCACGCCGTTCGAGAACCTGGTTTGGGATTAGTTCGGCGTGGTCGAATGTGACGCTGTCAAAGCCCTGGGTGCAAGCGCGCTCGGGGCTTTTGCATTGGGGCGCCGGAACGCGAACCGAGTCGACAGGCGCCGGAGCGTCGCAACGCACATGCCGACCTCAAGATACCGTCCATTGCCATCGGCAAGTTTGGTAGGCTTGTCGCCTGCGCGAGCTTGTCGGATCCTGATGCCGGGCAGGAGGGGGACCGTGAGCGAACGGCGGAAGGGTGTAAAGTGCCCGGCTGCCAAGGACGACAGGCCAATCGCCGAACCAACACGAACAGGAGCGAACGAAGTGATCAGACATATCGTCATGTGGAAGTTACGTTGACATTTGCGATCATAATATATTGATCAGTAAGAGATTGTGTTCATATGTTCGCGTCTGATACCCCCTCCAATACCCCCTTTTTTGTGCGCTGGAACGATGTGCACAGCGCGACGTAACTGTTGAGCCGTTCGACTGAATTCGTCGCCCTTCGGCCTATTGTTGCTGGTGGCGATCACCAGCCACCTGCCAAAAGCAGACCGTGGGGCGCTCTTGCTCTGACATTAACGGTCGACTAAAGACAGGCTGCCAGCTAGTTTCCTCCCGTTGTGGGCAGCCGCCGGAAGGCGAACGACTCGCGCCCGCCACTTCGAAGAAACATATAAATGCTACATTTATCGATCGTGCTTAACTTTACGCGGACGAATTGGTATGACGACCTATGTAGTTGATTTGAACATGCTGCAATCTGTGGACCTCGCCAATCTCATATCCACGGAGCCACAGGCGCGCTTTGTGCTTCCTGATGTGGCGTTTGTCGAGATGAGCAAGCATGAGGATTGGCGATTGACCATGGGGTTGGCATTAAATGTATTCGGCGGCAAAACCGAATGCATCGATATGTCCCTTTCGGTGGGAGAAGCAATGAATGAAGAGTTCGCAAGCGGCAAGCCGATTGCGACGATCCAGCTTCTTCCTGACGATTTTCGTCAATTTTTGCGCGGCTTGGTGAGCGAACTCGCAGAGAAACGCTCCGGGCCAAATGTGGCTCGGATGGATCAGAACTTTAGTGAAATCAGAAGAGAACTTTTGGCGTCTGACATCAATGCTTCTGGCGCGAAGCAGCGGGCGTTGGCTCTCGTGCAGGTCTGGCTCGACGGCATGAAACCGATTCTTATAAAAGCGATTCGAAAGCCAAATGCTGACAAACTGTTCTTCCTTAGCCTCGTTCAGGTGAACGCTGAAGAATTTTGCCGTCGCCTATTGACCGCCTCAGGGCGCTCCACTGACGAGGTGTCTGCCTTAATTCAATGCAAGCCCATGTGCTTGCGGTACCTCTATGCGATTACCAGGCACTCGCTTCTCGCGGTAAAACAGGGAGGGGGTATTCAAGCGATGGATGCTGCCAAGGAACTCAACCATCAACTCGATCTGGATTACGGAATCGTTGCGTCCTATTTCGACGGAATACTGACAAAGGATCGACGGGCTAAGGAAGCCTATGACGACCTGATGGAGATCCTGAATACATCCTCAGAAGTCGCGGCTAGTCGAGTCCGAGCGGGCTTTGTGGAACTGGGACTAATCGCTTCGCCTGATGCGGCGAATACCATGTAATCGGAACACAGATGGGCACCTACTTTTAGAAACCGAGGCACCATGGACCCTACCTCGTCGCTTATGAGGCATGGCCGCTCCGAAAAAACAAAGATCCGTTTTGGGTCGATTACGGCCCTTGATAAGGATATCCAAGTAATGCTAGACCCGATCAGATGTTGGCGGAGGGATCAGGTCTAGACTTAGATACGTTATTGGGCGGTAGACGATTCCCGCGATGTGATGGAACGAATCCATGCTTGTACTTCTGTCTCCGCCCATAGTGAGAGATTGCGAACTCGTCGTGGCCTCGGGAAACTACCTTCCTTCATCATGTCATAGACCGTCGTCTTGCCCAAGCCGACCATGTCCAGAACAGTCGGAAGTCGCAACAATCGTTCAGTCGTGGTGCTCAATTCTCTGTTCCTCGCTATTCGGTGACGGGCTGAGTTGCACGGGCGAGTTGCATTAGCCCCGCTTCAAGCGTGATCGCAGCGGTCGCGGCCCAGGTGCGCGCATCCTGCGCCGCGTTGTGGCGGGCGAATGATCCGATTTCGTCGGCCATCAGGTCTAGCAGTTCGACGTCGGCCGCGTGCGAGATGTTGGCGATCAGAGAGCGGATCTTGGTACGCAGATAGTCAATCCGCGCGAGCCTGCCTTCGCGGGCATCCACCAAGGCTTCGTCCTTCTGGTTCGCTTTTGCGGGCGTCAGCCTGTCGCAGTTCGACTGTGTCGAAGTACCGTTGACGCTCGCCAGTGCGACAGCCGAGCGCTTTTTCGCGTGTTCCCGCTTTCGCGGCAGCGGACGTGGGGTAGAAGGGGCCGAGTGAGGGGTCATTGCGCTGCCTCCGCCGCCATATCGGGCGTCCAGTCGGGATCGGGAAGCTGCAGAATGTCATCGAGCCATTGCAGGACGAACGGAAGGTCTTTCTGGCGCTTGATGTTCTCGTAGCCAAGAGCTTTTTTAAGCCATCGAGCACCTTCCTGTACCGCTTGCATTCGCGTCGGGTAGGTCGCGGTTCCTGCGCCGAACTTCAGGGGCGTCGATGCGAAGCTGTCCCCGAAGTTGTACATAGCCGCGCAAATCCACTGATCTGCTTTCGGTTGGGCCACGTAGATTTCGGCGATTGGCTTTTTCGTGCGCTTGCTGTTGGGCGAGCGAAGCGTATCGGTCGCGACGCAGCGACCGTCTTGATCCGGTGTCGTCACAGGGTAGACCCGTGCCTTTTGCGGAGCATCGAGGAGATCAGTGAGCGGCGAGAGGGCCGTATGGACGGCTCGAATCGTTCCGGGCGAAAGCTTGCCGAAAACGGGATCATGCAAGACGGCCTGTAATGCCTGCAAAAGTTGCTTTGCACACGCATCGTTGATCTTCGTCGTTTTGGGCGGGTCCGGCTTGCCGGTCGAAGTGCTACTGGTCAGTAGTTTCTTCGTGACCTTGCTTTTGCCAGTTTCCTTCGCTTTCGCAAGTCCCGAGGCGATGCGTTCGAGCGCTTTGTCGCCGCCGTGCGCGCGAATCTCTTCGATCGCGAGGGTGCCGGCGATCGACCCGGCACGTACGAGCGCGTGCAGTTCCGCCGGTGCCGTTTCAAGCAGTGCGGCATCTCGAATAGATTGCTCGGAAATGTTCAAATGGTCGCAAATGGCTTTCACGTCCATTTTATGGACATCGCGCAACTCGGCTATCGTCGTGGCGAGATCGAGCGGTGTGGAAGTCTTCGAGACGTTGCTCAAGTAGCCGTCGATCACCATCTTCGGCCGCTTCACTTCGCGGGAATCCAGCACGACAATAGGAATCCTTCCGAGATCTTTCCCGGCCTTGATTGCTGCGCCTGCCGCGAGGTAGCGGTGCTGTCCTTTGAATACGTAGAAGTAATCCTTCCCGTCGACCTTGCGCGCATAGCAGTGCAGCGGAGAACCCTTGTCGTACCCGTTCTGCATCATCAGGGCGGTCAATTCCTTGACCCACTGCGGATCGACCGGACGGACGTTGTCGCGCGGGTCGTACCGCAGCGCTTCGTATGGCGTCATCCACAAATCGGCGGACGTCGCACCGGCAGCGGCTGCCGCTGCTTTCGTGTTGCCGGTCTGAATCGGAGCGGCGAGGTCTAGCTGTTGCGTACGGTCGTCCATTACGCAACCTCCTGCGTTGCCGCCGTCCGCTTCTTGGCAGGTTTCTTCGCTTTATCGATCGCGTTCGACGCCTGGACCCCCGCTGCACGCTTGGCGTCGCGCAGGCGCTTGATTGCGTCCGCGCAGTCGCCTTCGCTCGGAATTGATATCTGCTTGGCAGCAATCTCGTTGCCGTCGAGGATCAAATACTCCGTATGTACGCTGTCCACCAACGGGCGGCGTCCGACAACGTACTTGCCGATCAGGATCGGTGTCGAAGGACGACGTGCGTTCCGGTCGTAACGCGTGATGGTGCGAAGTGAGAGAGTGTCGCGACGCTCGACGTCGACGAGGGGGAGAGTTCGGGCTTTGACTCGCGGCATGGTGGTCTCCATGACGCCGGGGGCGTGCGCCCCGGCAAGATTGGGGCGGCTTAAACGCTGACGTGATAAGCGGTCGTCGGAGCGACTACCGGATCGTCCTGGAACACATTCACGACCACAAACAGCAGGGCGGCGACGACCGTCCAGCGGAAGATCTTCGATTTTTCAAAGTTGCTTTGGCGGGCGGGTTCGGACGGCGTGATGCGAGGCGTGCTTTCCTCACGAAGCCATTCGTGGCGGTCGGCGGACTGATGGTCGAGCATTTTCATGGGCTTCTCCGAAGGCTGCGCGAGCGGCAGCGATGAAGCCGAATATTAGGCATTCCTTTGTCGATGTGCAATAGGAATGCCTAACTATTTTCCCGTATCGTTGTGCTTTGCCCGCAAGTGGGCCCGGCAGAATGCGCTGGACCTTGCTGAAAGGTGTTGTATTCTTCCGACTAAATACTGTATGTTTATACAGTGGTTAAGCGAAAATATTGCCGAGGGGAGGTTGTTGCGGGGATATGTCAACAGGGGAATTGCGCTGCAAACCGGGCGATGTGGCGATCGTCAGCCGATGCCGAAACCAGTCGCGTATCGGCATGCTGGTACGGATCATCGGCCCGCATGGCAGCGATGACTTCGATTGGGATGTTGAGATCCTTGGTGGCCCGATCAGAGGGCGCGGGATACGTTCGGGGTGCGTCGGAACGCACCACAGAGCCGCTGTATTCGACTGGAACCTTACCCCTCTTGCGGGTCAGGCGCATTCAGATCGAGAAGGTCACCAGACTGCTGTCCGCGTAGATCTTCAAACACCTTAAGGGTTTCCAGCAGCGCGATAAATGCTGCCGACGGCAATCCAAGCTTGTCTGCCTTGGCGAGTGCGTCAACTAGCGCCCGAGCATGCGTGCCGAGCGTCTCCTGTCTCTGTGGGGCGGGCGCATTGGCTCGGCGCACCATTTGACCTTCGCCTGTGGCGAGCCACCATGGGTCAACGTTCAGGAATTCGGCCGCGAGCAGCAAGTTCGCGCCCTCCATCTTTTTTGTTTTCCCGCTTAACCAGTCGCTGACCGAGGGCGCTCGCACTCGGCACGCTCGCGCCAAATCTGCAGCCTTTTTCTCAGGCGGCAACTTCATTGCCTGTTCCAGGCGTTCGGCTAGTGTCGTCATTAGGAAAGCCTAACTGAATGGGCGCAAGGAATGCCTTGCTTTTCGTGTAAGGAGCGCCTAACATGGCGGCATGAATACGCTGCTGAATCGAGACCCGTACGCGTGTGCCGTGATCGATGCATTCGGCGGAACGGCCGCGACTGCCCAACTGTGCGAAGTTCGGATGCCGTCCGTATCCGAATGGCGTCGGAACGGCATTCCGCGAGCGCGTCTGCTTTTCTTGAAGCTCGCGCGTCCTGACCTGTTTGCTTCTCTAGACGCACACGACAACTCGTTGTCACCCGCCATCGACGCGTGACAACCGTAGTTACGCGCCTCGTGAGCTGAATCTTAGTTGCGGCTGTGTGCGCGCGACAGGATGAAAGTCACTCTCTACCAATCTCCTGCTATGACCTGCCGATACGACAGTACCGAATGGCTGGACGTGCTCTATACGTCCGTTCGCAACACGCCCGGCGGTGTCGCCGACGCGGCGAACCACCTCACGATCCGGCGCGGTAAGAACATCACGCCGGAATCGCTACGCCTTCGCCTGCGTGGTGTTGGCGACAGTCGCTTGTCGATGGAAATGTTCGAGTTGCTGATCGAATGGATGCAGGAAAAGACCGAGGCAAAGGCGCACGCGCTTGATGCGCTCCATGCGCTGAATGCGCGTTTCGGGCTGGTTGCCGAATACGTCGACGAGCATGGCGCTGATGACGACACCGGGCCGGGCGTGGACGTGCATCTGGTCTCGACCGCTTTGCACCTTCAGGCTCACGTTGGCCGCGTCGCAGACGACGTGACGCGTGTTCTTGGGGAGCAGCGCATCGACGACGGCCGCGCGGAGCAGATCATCGCGACCGGCCGCAAGGGGCAGCGTCTGTTCCAGCGCCTGATCCACGCTGCTCGCAACCTTGCCGCACGTCGTCGCCGTCGTCATGAAACGGTTTAAGCCCGGCATGGGGTGCTGCCGGCCGGACCGCGAACACATCGGCCTCAGTTGCTCGCCTGAGCAGCAATTGGCGTGCGCTGTCACGACGCTCGCATCCCGATTCGAGTATGCCCCCGCCGAAGCGGGGCGATTGCTGTCCGAACTGATCGCCACGTTCCCCGACCGCCTTGCTCCGATTCTCGCGGAAGCGAACGCAGCGGGGCGCGTGCGTTTGTTCATCGAGCGAGCTGCGCGCGCATGCGCCGCGCTCGCGACCAAGGCGGAACGCCACGCGTTCCGCGACCAGCTTGCCGATCGTCTCTGCGCGCTTGACCTTGCCGCGTTCGACGATCTCATGTCGGCGGAATGGCGTCGACTACGCGGCAAATAACCGGAGACATACGTGAACGTGAACGGAATCAGCAGCGCGTTGCGACGTGGCGCGTCGCAGTACAGCCGCTCGCCGAGCGGCCGGCAGTGCTATGCGGCCGGGCGGGCCGCATGGCGAAGTTTTTCTCACAAGGTCGAGCGCGACCGCCGCCTAGTTGAGCTGGAGACCGCTCGCCGTGCGGGTTAGCAGGAAACCATTCAACGAATTGTGATCTGGCCGCTACATGCGGCCAAAGTAACTTTCATCGAGGGAATATTTGTATGGCGACACTGGACCAGATCATTCAGCAGTTGCGTGCGGCGGGTCATCCCGACCTGCCCGCCGGACATCCCGTCGCGGACGGCAAACATCACCGGTACGGGCCGCGCAAGAAATACTGGTATCAGCTTCGCGAGGTCATCAGCAAGGGCGCAGTCATCGGCTACGGCGGCACGTTCGGCCATTTTTCGGGTGACGATCCGGGCACCGAGCGATTCGAGTGGAGCGGCGCACCGATGAGCGAGGAAGTGCTCGCGGAGACGCGTCGCCGGCAGGAAGCCGCCGACCGTGAGCAGGCCGAGCGTGATGCGCGTCAGGCGAAGCTCGCCGCGAACCGCGCGCACGATCAGTGGAACCGTGCGGCAGAGCATGGCGGGTCCACCTATCTTGAACGCAAGCGCATCACGGCCGAAGGCGTGCGTTTCGACGCGGACGGCACGATCTTCGTGCCGATGTATCAGTACGGCGAGGATGCTCGGCTCGTCGGCCTGCAAAAGATCACCCCGGACGGCGCGAAACGTTTCAACAAAGGCATGGAAAAGAAGGGCGCGTCGTATCTGCTCGGCGAAGTAGGCGCAGACGACCAGATCGTGCTGATCGCCGAAGGCTACGCGACCGCGCGCTCGATCCGGATGGCGATCGACGAGGCATTCGCGGTCAACGTCTGCTTCGACGCGGGTGGCATCCTCCCGGCCGTGCGTTACCTGCGTGCGACGTATCCGGATGTGCATGTACTGGTCTGCGCCGACGACGACTGGAAGATCGAGCAGCGCATGCGCGACTGGCTCGCCGATGAGTTTGCTTTCCGGGGTGAACTAGTGTTTGGTGCCGAACCGGTGCGGATCGAGGCGAAGAACACGTGGTACATGGTCGCCGCAGCTCGTCGTCGTGACGACAACGGCGTGCCGTACGTCGAAGTGAGCTATGGCAACGACGTGATGCCGCTTCGCCGCAAGCGTTTCGAAAACACGGGCCTGAAGCGTGCGTACGAGGCGGCAGCGACGGTCGCCGACGTCAGCGTCGTCTATCCGGCATTCGCCAAGCGCGGCGAGCGCAAGCTGACCGATTTCAACGACCTGCACGTCGAGGAGGGCATCGGCGCCGTCCAGGCGCAGGTGCAGGCGGCAATCTTGCGCGTCATCGCGCCAGCGAACGAAGAGATCCGGCCGGCGTCGGTTGCCGTCTCGACCGCGGACGCCGCGCCGACGAAACCCACCGCGACGTCCGCTGCCGCGAAACAGCCGGAATGGGATGGCCGCGAGGCAGAGAGCGGCGCGCACACGTGGGAGCAGGATCTGGCGCGATCGGACAAGGGCCGGCTGCTGCCGACGCTCGGTAACGTGCACCTGATCCTGTCGAACCACAAGGCGTGGCAGGGTGTGATCGAGCAGGACGACTTCGGTGGTCGCGTGATGAAGCGCAAAGCACCGCCGTTCCCGCAGGGTGTGACGGGCGAATGGACCGACATGGACGACCAGCGGACCGTTCTCTGGTTGTCCAAACGGTATGGCCTCGATACGCGCACTGATGTCGTGATGAACGCGGTTCTGCTGGTGGCGGATGCGACCCACTTCCACGACGTGCGCGAATACCTCGAAGGTTTGAAATGGGACGGCGTGCCGCGTGTGCGCACGATGCCGTCGACATACCTGCGTGTGGCCGACAGCGAATACGTGCGGCTCGCGTTCATGAAGTGGATGATCGCCGCCGTTGCGCGCGTGATGGAGCCGGGCTGCAAGGTCGACAACGTCCTGATCCTCGAAGGCAAGCAAGGACACCGCAAATCGACGGCGCTGAAGGTGCTGGCCGGCGCACCGTGGTTCACCGATACGCCGATCCAGATCGGCAACAAGGACACGTACGCGGTGCTGGCGGGGAAGTGGGTGATCGAGCTGGCCGAGCTGGACTCGTTGAACAAGGCCGACTCGTCGGCGGTGAAGAGCTTCTTCGCGACGGCCGTCGACCGGTTCCGCAACTTCTACGGCAAGCGGGCGACCGACGTCCCGCGTCAGTGCGTGTTCGCCGGCTCGGTCAACTTCGACACGTACCTGAAAGACGAATCGGGCAACCGGCGTTACTGGCCGCTGCGTGTCGGCGGGCTGGTCGATATCGACGGCATTGTGGCCGTTCGCGATCAGCTCTGGGCGGAAGCCGTGCACCTGTATCGCTCGGGCGTCGTGTGGCACGTAGAAGAGCATGAGCGCCCGCTGTTCGAGATCGAGCAGGCGGAACGATACGAAGGCGACGTGTACGAGGACAAGATCGCCAAGGCCCTGGAATTCGTGTCGCGCACGACGATGGAAGAGATCCTCGCGGACATTCTGAAGCTCGACACGTCGAAGTGGACGCTGGCCGAGCAGCGCCGCATCGGCAAGGCGTTGAAGTCTCTCGGGTGGGTGCGCAAGCGCGAGTCGACCGGATCGCGCGGTTGGTACTACGTGAAGGAAGAACAACAGCCGGAAGCGGAGCGCGAACTGGTTGCGGCGGGTGATGACGACAGTCCGCTGTGATTGCGTGGCGCGCTGTGCCTGCACGGCAGGCGCGCCACTTGCCCCGTCTTGGCGCGCTGTGGACGTCCCATGTCCCAACGTCCCAAGGCGCGGTCTCGGGCGCGGGTGCAGGGGCGCGACATGCGCGACGTGAGCGGCGCATGTCGCATGTCGCGGGCGCGCACCCCTGCAAGCCTTTTCCCTTGGGACATTGGGACATTAGGACGAATAGGAGAGAGTTGTGATTGATTTGATGGAGCGGGCAGGTGTGGCAATGAGCGTTCGTGGTCAGTTTACCGACCCAATTGCCGATCCTAAAGTTACTTTGGGCGCACTCGCCTTTGCGAACGATCTCGGTCGCTTGCTGGTTCGGATCAAGGCAGGGCAAGAGACGAAGCCAGAGACGATCCGCAAGGCGACGTTGCTGTTTGCGCAGATGATCCGCTTGTCGGGCCGTTTTAAGCGCAGTCGGTTCACCGGCCTGAAGCGCGACGAGCGTCGCGACCAGCGTGCAGGACATGAAGTCGAGCGTGCAAAGGCCGATATCGTTGAGCGCTTCGCGTTGCGTTTGCTTGACGAGTGGATCAACGATCAGTGCGCGCGATGCGAAGGGCGCGGCATCGTGCGGCGAGACGGTCGCTACATTTGCCCGGATTGCGCAGGCTCGGGCAAGCGCCCGATCGACGAACCTGCGCGTGCGCAGGTGATTGGCGTCCCACTCGATGAATACCGCCGCCACTGGTCGCGTCGCTTTCATGACATGCATGCGTTGCTCGACCGCGTGAATGGATCGGTATCCGACACAATGCGCCGACAATTGCGAGGATGAAACATCTTTCATTCCAAGAGTAAATCGCGTAAACTTCGAACATCCTTTACTGCATCACTGGATATTCGCTGGCACCGCGCGTTAGTCGTGCAAACCTCTCGGGACATAAGAACACATAGTGGAGCCCGTTAGGTCGTGTGGGGGCGCTCGTCCCTACGAGATGAATTCTGAAGCCCTGAGTGCGAAAGCCCTCGGGGCTTGTGTTTTCTCGCGCCGAGATTCTGCGCGGAAGGTTAGTTCGTTCGGGTTTTTCCGTATATTGTGCGCAATTCACCCAAATCGTGGCGGGTACGTGCATGCAGTAACACTTGTAATCGTCGTAGCGCTTTTGTATTGTTGATGAGGGTGTGAGCGACAGGGAAAGCTCATCCCTTGCCATTGGCCGGTTGCATCGCCAATGCCTCTATACCTTGCCGCGTGTCACGGAGATTGCCATCGAGACATAACACTGTTATGGATTGTCAGCATTGTGCGACGCCGTCTGTAGCTGTGCCGTAGTGACTCGGGTTAGCGCTTTCCAAAGTGTTGATGCAGGGCGAAGGTCGGCATCGCCGCATAAGACTAAGACGCTAGGGGCAAAGAATGATTAAATCAAATTCCCGCTTGTTGTTGGTCGCCAAACGGACGTTGATACTGGGCATGTTGTCCGGATTGGTGGCTTGTACAGCTACAACTGTGGTTGATCCTAGACTTATAGAAATAAAGGGGCCGACCGGATATAGTGACTTTATTCCCCAAGATCCGCTGCCATCGCCGAAGATAACCTACTTTGATGCAAAGACCGGAAAGGAGGTTACAAAAGCATGGGTGCAACTGTCGAACGTCGAAATACGTAATATTCTTTCGAACAATCGCGCAGAAATCACCGTGGGGAAATTTGATGCGGCCGGTAATTTAACGTACTTGGTTTCGAAAGTTACGGGTTCGGCCGGCTCGTATCGCGTTGTAATGGATTATTGTGAGTACGTTGGGCAGACGGTAACTGACGATCAAGGCAATCTTATCGGGCAAGGTCGTGTCGGTGTCGGGCTTAGGCTCACGGCAGATGTGGTTACCACCAAAGCAAATGTCAATCTTGGTAGTTTGCTCGCTTTGGGAATTGCTGCGAGTAGTAATCAAATCACCGGCACAATGACCGTCGATTCAATTGGCATCAGAGTGCCGGGAGGTTCGGGGCCAATTTTGAGTAATACCGCAATCGACGAAAGCAGCATTCAAAAGACGCTTGAATCAATTGCAGTAATTCAATCCAAAATCGGCGACCCGAGCACAAAGCTTGATCCTCAACTACTGGCAGTAAAGCCCGCAGCAGCAGCCACGAAGCCGTTGGAAGTTGCTAAGAAGCTAATTTAAGCGTATGTCAAAACGGATGCCCCGAGCGTGAGAGCCCTCGGGGCTTTTTGCATTGGGGCGCTGAAATGCGAATCGAATCGACGGGCGCCGGGCCGAGCGAGGTCTGGTCGACGTGGGATGAAGATCGAAGCATGGGGCGCGTTACCGCGCGGTGCTTCGTGTTTGACGACGCGATGGACCGTGTCGTGTGGGCGATGGACCGAGCAGGCGACAGCACGACCGCCGATGTCGCGATTGGTGCGGGTCTGCCCATTTTTTGAGCAGGCGGGGACCCCACGGGCATCGCCACACGCGGGGGCTCGCACCCGCGTTTTTTCTCTACTGGCGAGTCTCCATAGGGGGTCATATTCATGCCGACTCAGCAGCAGATCGCTGTCCATCTCGACCTTGACCAGTCGGCTGTTTCGCGGTTCGTCGACAAGGTCCAGCTTGATTACCGCGTGGCGTCGATCGACGAGATCCGCGTCGCGTACATCCGGCATTTGCGCGAGATCGCGGCCGGCCGGTCCAGTGGTACGGGCATCGATCTTGTCGCCGAACGGGCGAAGACCGAGATCGTCGATCGCGAGATCAAGCTGCTGACGCTGGCCGAGAAGAAGGGCCAGCTCGTCAATGCGGCGCAGCTCGAACAGGCGTACGGCTTGATGGTCGGCGCATTTCAAACGGAGCTGCTGTCGCTGTCCGACAAGTTGGTGCAGGAGCTGCGCACGCTATACGGCGTCGAGGTGGACGTCGAATGGTTGAACGAGCACATATATGGATGCCTTGAGCAGCTTTCTGAATACGACCCAGACAGTCCACGCGGTGATTCGCCGAATCGCGAAGATGCTGCGTCCGCCGGAGCGGATTGGGACGACGGATTGGGCGCGCAAACATCGTAGGTTGAGCGCGAAGGGATCGGCCAGCCCCGGCCGGTATAACCCGAACATCACGCCGTGGGTGTTCGGCATGCACGAAGCGCTGGACGACCCGTCCGTGCAGAAGATCGTGTGCATGAAGTCGGCGCAGGTCGCGTGGACGGATGGCGTGCTGCTGAACTACATCGGCAAGCGGATCGACGTTGACCCGTGCCCGATGATCGTCATGTTCCCGAAAGAGAAGACGGCGAAGAAGTTCAACCTGGAGAAGTTCGAGCCAATGGTCGAGGTAACGCCTCGCCTGTCGGCGAAGTTGCCGGTCCACGCGGCCCGTGACAAAAACAACTTGTGGGATCACAAGACGTTCGCGCGCGGCTTCCTGAAGTTCATCACGTCGAACGCGCCGGACGAAGTGAAGTCGACGCCGGCCCCGGTCGTTGCGGTCGAGGAGCCGGACGATGCGAATACGAACGTGCGCGAGCAGGGCGATTCGATCACGCTGCTGGAGGAACGGAACAAGAGCTATTCGGCCCGGCGACGAAAGATGATCTTGGGCGGCACGCCGACCGTCGACGGCCTGTCGCGCATCCAGGAGGCTTACGCGGCATCGGATCAGCGCGTGTATCTGGTGCCGTGCCCTGATTGCGGCGAGGAGCATGAGCTGGCGTGGGAAAACGTCACGTGGAGCGAGGGCGCCGAAGTCGTACATGAGGTCTACGGCCGCGCACAACCGGAGACGGCGCGTTACACCTGCCCGCATTGCGGCTCGTTGTGGGACGACGCGACGCGTATTCGCGCGGTCCGTCGCGGGCGATGGGTTGCGACGGCACCGTTTCACGGCGTTGCCGGCTTCCGCATCAACGAGCTGGTGTCGCCGTTCCCCGGCTCGAACATGGCCGAGCTGGTCAAGAAGTGGCTGACGGCCGACAAGGCGCTGCGCGAGGGCGACGATACGAAGATGCGTTCGTTCGTGAACAACTCGCAGGGCCGGGCGTACAAGTACAAGACCGATCTGCCCGAGCTGGACGTGCTCGCGCAACGTGCGCTGCCATACGCGGAGCTGACGGTGCCGCTCGGAGGTCTGGTGTTGACGCTCGGCGTCGACGTGCAACACGACCGGCTGGCGATCGTCGTGCGTGCATGGGGACGCGGCGAGGAAAGCTGGCTCGTCTTGTGGGGCGAGATCTTCGGCAATGTGACGGAGCAGCAGCAAGACCCGATGACAGGCGGCGTATGGGGCGCGTTGACGATGCTACTGTCGCACGCATACCGGCATGAGAACGGCTGGCTGCTGCGTGTACGTGCAACGTCGATCGACTCGTCGGACGGCGCGACGTCGGACGCCGTATACAAGTATGTGCGCGCGGCGCACAAGGCTGGTTACAACGTCATGGCCGTCAAGGGCAGCAGCAACGTTGACGCGGAGATCTTCAGCGTACCGAAGGCGCCGATCGACTCGACGCGCAACAACAGCAAGGCGGCGAAGTACGGGCTGCGCCCGTATATGGTTGGCGTGAGCCGCGCGAAGGATCTGATCCTCGAAAACCGACTGAAGCTCGAAGGCGACGGGCCGGGCCGCATGCACTGGTATAGCGGTGTGCGTAGCGACTACCTGTCGCAACTCACGGCGGAGGTCAAGGTGCCGGGGCCGCGTGGCGGTAAGCGCGTGTGGAAGAAGATCAGCCCGCGCAACGAGGCGCTGGACTGCGAAGCGTACGCGCTGCACGCGTCGCGTAGCGTAAAAGTGCACCTGATGACCGAGGCGCACTGGCAGGTCGAGCAGCATCGTGCATCGCAGGTCTCGCTGTTCGATGCGGTCCCGGTGCTGGAGGCATTGCCTGCGGCGCTGCCGGCCGAGGTGCCGCCCGATCCGCCGGACGTGACCGAGATTATCGAGACGCCGCGGCCGCCGCCGCAGGTAGCAAAACCCACCGAAACCCCGCCCCCGAGCGGGGTTTCGCGCATTCAGGGGCGTCGTGTTGGTCGCTCGACGTACCTGAAGCGGCGCTAAACGAGGGAATGGCATGGCATACACAAAGCAGGATCTACAGAACATCCAGTCTGCAATCGCGAAGGGCGAGCTGGAAGTCCAGTATGCCGACCGGCGCGTGAAATATCGCTCGATCGGCGAGCTGCGCGAGGCACGCACCGAGATCATTCGCGACCTGAACGGCGCGGCCGGACGTTCGTCGATCGTCCGGCTTCGTCACGCCGGCAAGGGGGTGCGATGAAGGGGGGCTTTCCGTCACTCGCGCGGCGCGGATTCGTGGTGCCGACGCGGCTGAAGGCGGCGGCATACGAGTCGGCGAGCACGACGGGCGCGCGGGCGAAGTCGTGGCGTGCGTCGAGCGCGGGACCGAATGCGGCGGCGGCGCAAAACCTGCCGCTGCTGCGCTCGCGCGCTCGCGACGCGATCCGCAACGATCCGTGGGCGAAAACGGCGATCGCCCGGCTCGTATCGAACACGATCGGCAACGGCATTCAAGCGCACCCGCAGCATCCGAACGACGCAGTGCGCAAGATGCAAAAGCAACTTTGGGAGGATAGCTGCGAGGAGATCGACGCGGACGATCTGTTCGACATGGCAGGCGTGCAGACGCTTGCCGCTCGGGCGTTTTTCAGTGACGGCGAGGTGCTGGTACGACGCCAGTTTCGCAGCCCGAGCGAGGGCTTGGCGGTCCCGATGCAAATCCGGCTTCTCGAAGGCGATCTGCTGCCGATGGAGAAGAACGAGACCGTGCCGGGTGGTGGCGAGATCGTCAACGGAGTCGAGTTCAATGCGGACGGTCGACGCGTTGCGTATCACCTGCTGCAGCGTCATCCCGGCGAGTACGGGCGTGCATCGACGGCCAACACACAGACCGTTCGCGTGCCGGCCGACGAGATCGCGCACGTGTTCCTCGCGCTGCGCCCCGGCCAGGTGCGCGGCGTTCCCGAACTGTCGACCGTGCTGCTTCGGCTCAAGTCGTTGGACAACTTCGATGACGCGGTGCTGTTCCGGCAAGAGGTCAGCAACCTCTTTGCCGGCTTTGTCACGAAGCCACCCGCCGAGCCGGGCCTCATGGGCGATCCGGTGACCGGCGGCGAAATGCAGTACGACGTCGACGGCTTTTCGCCGGTCGTATCGCTCGAACCGGGGAGCATGCAGGAACTGGCCCCCGGCGAGGACGTGAAATTTGCGGAGCCGCCGGGCGCGGGAACTGACTACGGTCCGTTCATGCGGCAGCAACTGATGGCCGCTGCGGCATCGGTCGGCATGCCGTACGAAGTCATGACGGGCGATCTGCGCGACGTCAGCGATCGCGTGCTGCGCGTGATCTTGAACGAGTTCCGCCGGTCGATCGAGCAGATCCAGTGGAACGTGTTCATTCATCAGTTTTGCCGGAGGGTCTGGCGCTGGTGGGTCGATGCCTGCGCACTGTCAGGCGCGATGCCGATGGCGGACTACTACCGACGCCGTCGCGACTATCTGCGGGTGCGGTGGGTGCCGCAAGGGTGGCCGTATATCCATCCGGTGCAGGACGTCACGGCGAAGCGGATGGAGATCCGGTCCGGTCTCGCGAGCCGGACAGGCGCAGTGCTCTCGCGTGGCGACGATCCAGAGCAGGTCGATCAGGAGAACGCGGACGATCTCGCGCGTGAGCGCCGGCTCGGGATTCGATATGACACGCTCGAACCGGTCGACGGGGCGGGCGATCTTTCAGATGGGGAGGGCGAATGAAAGGGAAAAAGCGGTGGTGGGACATCCGTGCGCAAGCGAATGCGGCGGGCGGGAACGAGGTCGAGATCCGGATTTACGGCGACATCGGGTTTTGGGGGACGGACGCGGAGCTGTTTGCGACGAAGCTGGACGAAGTGGCGTCGACAGCGACGTCGATCGTCGTCGCGATCAACTCGATGGGCGGCGACGTGTTCGATGCGTTCGCGATCTACAACGCGCTGCGTCGGCACAGCGGCAAGGTGACCGGGCGCGTCGACGGTGTTGCAGCGTCGGCCGCGTCACTGATCCTGATGGCATGCGACACGATCGAGATGCCATCGAACGCGAGGCTGATGATTCACAACCCGAACACGGTCGCGGCCGGCGAAGCGGGGCATCTGCGCAAGCTCGCCGATCTGCTGGACAGCACGTCTGACAGCATGTTGGCGGCCTATGTCGAGCGCAGCGGCCGAACCGCAGAGGAGGTCCGCGCGATTATGGATGCCGAGACCTGGCTCACGGCCGCGCAAGCGAAGGAGCAAGGTTTCTGCGATGCGATTGTCGATCCGATCCGGATCGACGCGTATGCGGGCGCGGCACGGCTCGCGGCACGCTATGCGGCAGTGCCGGCCGAAATCCGCGCCGTGCTGGAGGACGATGGCGAGGTAACGCCCGACCCGACGCCTCATCCGCTGCCGACGCCCACACCTGCGCCCGGCCCGGACGTGTCGGTTCTCGCTGCTCACGTGTACAGCGCGTGCCGCGAAGCGCGCATCGAGCACTGCGCCGAAGGCATCGTGCTGGCGACCGGCCTGCGGGATCTCGCGACCGTCGACGCCGCGATCCGCAACGCGCAGGACATCGCCGGTATCTGTCTGGCCGCGAGCCTGACCGAGCTGACGGCCGGCTTTGTCTCGGACGGCCTGTCGCCCGATCAGGTGCGCGCGCGGCTGTTCGAGCGCATGACGGCCTCGCAGAAGCCGATCAACCATCGTGCTGCCCCGGTTGCGCCGCAAGACGCGCCCGTGGTCGCGAATGCGCCGCGTGCGGCGTCCATCTACGCGGCTCGCAAGAGCGGCAAGTAACTTTGACGTAACCCGAGGAGGGGAAACACATGTCGAACGTGAAACAACAAGGCGTGCTGCCGGCCGAATTTCTCGTGTCGGAGGGCAACGGCCAGATCTCGCGCGAGCGGATCGTCGTGAAGGCAGGTCCGGCGCTACCGGCCGGGCAGGTGCTCGGCGTGACCAGCACCGGCGAGTACGCGCCGTACGACAACGCCGCGAACGACGGTTCCGAAGTCGCTGCAGCCGTCCTCTACGCGCCGCTGGCGGCGTCCGAAACGTCGCGTCCGGCAACGGGGATCGTCCGGCTCGCCGAAGTGATTGGCGGGCTGCTCACGGGGCTCGATGCGGCCGGTCGCGGGGATCTCGCCGAGCGACACGTGATCGTCCGCTGATCGCATCACACCCCATTGAAGGCCACGCCGTCCGCGTGGCCTTTTTTGTATCCATTTTCATGTCGGAGGTTGTATGGCGGATATCGCCCTGTTTCAAGACGACGCGTTTTCGCTGTCGTCCCTGAGTGCTGCGATCAACGAGCAGCCGTATGTGCCGGGCCGGATCGGCACGCTCGGGCTGTTCGAAGAGGACGGCATCACCACGACGACGATCCAGATCGAGCGCGACGGCGACACGCTGTCGCTCGTCGCGTCTGGCCAGCGCGGTGCACCGGCCGCTGTTGTCGCGGGCAGCAAGCGCAGCATGATCCCGTTCAACACGGTGCATCTGCCGCAGCGTGCGGTGATCATGGCCGACGAAATCGCGAACCTGCGTGCGTTCGGTTCGGAAACGGAGCTGGAGGCACTCCAGACCGTCGTGAATCGCCGACTCGCGAAGATGCGCCGCCAGCTCGACGCGACGCACGAATTCCACCGCATCGGCGCAATCAAGGGCGCGGTGCTCGACGCGGACGGCAAGACGGTGCTGATCGACCTGCTGAAGTACTTCGGCATCGAGCAGACGGTTATTGCGTTCGAGCTGTCGACTGCGACCACAGAGATTCGCCAGAAATGCGTCGAGGTGCAGGACGCGATCGAAGATGCGCTCGGCGCGATGACGTACACGGGCGTGCGCGTGCTCTGCGGGCGCGAGTTCTGGAACAAGCTGATCGTCGCGAAGTCGGTGAAGGAAACGTATCTCGCCTCCGTGATGGCCGCGCAGCTGCGTGGCGATGCGCGCGACGCGTTCGACTTCGGCGGCTGCACGTTCGAGCGTTATCGCGGTCGCGTCGGCGATGTCGGGTACGTCGCCGACGACGAAGCGCATGCGGTGCCGGAGGGCGTGTCCGATCTGTTCATCACGCGTTTCGCGCCGGCCGACTACGTCGAGGCGGTGAACACGACCGGGATTCCGTACTACGCGAAGCAGGAACTGATGCCCTTCGGCAAGGGCGTCGAGATCGAGGCGCAGTCGAACCCGATCCACCTGTGCACGCGCCCGAAGGCGCTGGTCAAGCTGAAGGCGTGACATGGCATTCCGGGATCTGATCTCGGACGTCGACGCTGCGGTGCTGCGCGACCTGGGCGATGCGGACATCACGATCGACGGCCGGCCCGTCGAGGGTATGTTCGCGTCGCCTTGGCTCGGCCCGGATCTCGGTAGCCAGCGTACGCAACTGGTTGCGCCGGTGTTCCATGTGCGTGATCGCGATGCTGTTGGGGTCCGGCAGGGAAGCATCCTGATCGCGAGCGGGGAGCGTTACCGCGTGCTCGAAGCGCATCCGGACGGTACCGGCTGGACAGTCCTCATTCTCCAGTAGGCGATATGGACGATCTGAAGATCGAAATCGACATCAAAGAGGCGACGGCGGTGCTGCAAGGGTTGTCGCCGTCCGCGATGCAGGCAGCGTGGCGACGGATGTTGCGTAAGACGGCGGGGTGGATCAAGAGCCAGACGGCGAAGGAGGTCGGGGCCGCGACGAAGATCCCGCAGAAGGCGATCCGTCGCCGCCTCTACTTCTTTCTTCGCTCGGCTGATACCGGCAAGGTGTGGCTCGGCCTGAATCCGATCGAGGCGCATCGCCTTGGCAATGCGACGAAGACGCGCAAGGGGATGCGAGTCGGCCGCCAGTCGTTCGAGGGCGCGTGGCGACAGACGAATCGCAAGCCGGACGGGCCGATTTACGAGCGCGTCGGCAAGGAGCGGATGCCGTACCGGATGGTGACAGTGGCGTGGCAGCAATCGGGCGACCCGGCGTTTCGGCGGGCGGCAAAGGCATGCGAGGCGCGGCTGATGGTGATTCTCCGTCAGGAAGTGAATTACGAACTGCAGAAGGTGATGCGTCGTGCTTGAGAATCTGAAAGCGCTACATGAGGCAATCGAGCGCGGCATGCGCGCGAAGCTGCCCGCGATGAAGCGAATCGAGGCATATCCGCGGCTCGGCCAGAAGATCGACACGCCGTTGATCGCGATCGAGCTGAACGAGTTCGAACCCGGTCACGACGACGGGACCGGCGACGTGGCGCTGATTGCACGCATGCAGGCCCGCGTTGTGTTCGATCCAATCGACGATGATGCGGAGCTGGCCGTGCGCGAGGTCGCGGCGCGTGTCGCCATGGTCGTGCACGGGAACACGTGGGAGCTGCCGATCACGCCGGGTAAGGTCGTGCAGGTTGCGGAGGATCCGTTCCGGCCGCAGTTCGATACGTACTGCGTCTGGCTCGTCGAATGGACGCATGAATTCGGACTCGGGATCGAGTTGGACCCGATTCCGGACGGGTGCTCGATCTTATGGGGCGTCGACCCCGACACTGGCCCCGATAGTGAAGGGCAGTACTGGGATCCCGGTGCGGGAGGTGGCGAATCATGAGCGATTACGAGCTGGGCGAGATCGATCGCCGCATGGCCTGCATGGTGCAGCACGGAACTGTCGAGAATGTCTCGTATCAGCCGCCACAGTGCCGTGTGCGAATCGGCGATTGGGTCAGCGACTGGATGCCGTGGAAGACGGCGGCAGCGGGCGTGGTGCGCTTTTGGCGTCCGCCGTCTGTTGGCGAGCAGGCGTCGATGTTCGCGCCGTCCGGCGATCTGGCTGGCGCGTACGCAGCTCCGGGCTACTACTCGGATCAGCACGGTGGGTCGGCGCGGTCCAATCCGAACGAGACCGCATGGGATTACCCGGACGGTGCGTCGGAGGTCTATGACCACGAGAAGCACGAATACCGCGTCGACGTTCCGGCAGGCGGGCGGATCGTGTTCCGCATCGGCGCTACGGAGTTGGAGCTACGCGCGGACGGCGTGACGTTGCGCACGGAGAAATTGCTCGGCGACATTCCCGACTCGACGTTCACGGGCAACACGACGACGGAGAAGCTGTTGACGTTCAACGGCGGGATGCAGGGCAAGGGCGGCGGTGACGGCGGCCCTGCCGTCCAGGTGGAGGGCGGGGCGCGTTACACGGACGACGTCGAAATCGGCGGTAAATCGTTCCTCGGGCACTCGCACATGGAACAGGGTGACGGTGCACCCGTGTCGCCGCCGTTGTAACACGCACATTCGCAAAGTTGCTTTGCCCCGCTTCGGCGGGGTTTCGTTTTTGAGGGATTCATCATGGCAAAAGATACTCTGCAGGCAGCTACTCCGGCCGCTCCGTCCGTTGCGACGTTCCTCGATACGCGGTTCCGTAGCCGCGTGATTGTGTTCCCGAACGGCGATGTGCTGCACGTCTTTTCCGGTGAAGCGACCGCAAAGACCGCCGCACAGATCGAATACCTCGACGCGCACCCGGACTTCAAGCGGCTTGAGGAGCGCCGATGAGCCAGTCGGGTGCGCTCGTCGGCATGGACCGATGGACCGGTGCGCCGATCAGTGGCGTCGCGCACCTGAAACAGAGTCTCGGCGACATCCTCAGCACGCGCAAGGGCACTCGCCGGGAACTGCCTGAGTACGGGTCGGACATTCCGTTGATGGTCGACCTACCGGTCACGCGCGGATGGATTTCGGCGGCACAGGCTGAGGCCGCACGGGCGATCGGCCGGTGGGAACCGCGCATCAAGCTTGCTCAGGTCAAGGTGCTGTCGGTCATCGACGGCAAACCAACGTTCGCGATTCGTGGCGAGTACGACGGTACGGCCGTCGAAATCGAGGTGCCAACATGACGATTATCGATCTCGCGTCTCTGGACCCGCCTGATCTTGTCGAGGTGCTCGACTTCGAGGCGGCATTCCAGATGAAGCTGGAGTACTTCAAATCGATCTATCCCGATTGGACGGCGGCGCTGAAGTCGGATCCAGTCGTCAAGCTGATTGAGCTGGCAGCGTATGACGAGATCCGCGCGGCAGCGCGTCTCAACGACGCAGCCCGCGCGGGCATGCTCGCTTTCTCGACGGGCGCTGATCTGGAGCATCTAGCCGTGCTGCTGGATACGGAGCGCGCAGTCGTCGAGCCCGGCGATCCGGAGGCGAGTCCGCCAGTCGAGCGGCGCATGGAATCGGATGACCGGCTGAAGTTGCGCACGCAGATGTCGATGGAGCGCGCGACGGTCGCCGGGCCATTCGCGGCATACCGCGCGTTTGCAATGGACGCGTCGGCCGATGTCCTCGACGTCGCTGTCGACCGGCCGGTGGCAGGCACGGTGCGGCTCACGATCATGTCTGCACGTGGAGACGGTGTACCCGATGAGGCGTTGCTCGATCTGGTGCGCGCGAAGGTTACGCCGGAGACGGTGCGCCCGCTCAATGACACGGTTCTGGTCGAGCCGGCGATCAAGATCGAGTATGCGATTGATGGGTTGATCTATGTCGGCAGCGGGCCAGATCCAAACATCGTGCTCGACGCGCGACGTAAGGTGCTCGACGGTGTGGTGGCGAAGTCACGCCGGCTTCGTGCAGGCATGCCGCGATCCGCGATTGAAGGGGCACTCCACGCGCCGGACAGTGGCGTGACGCGTATCGAATTGCACTCGCCGGTCGCCGACGTCTTGTGCGGCCCGCGCGAATTTGCGCACTGTACGAGCATCAATCTGGAGGTCAAGGCCGATGACGCGTGAACCACTGCTGCCGTCCAATCAGACGCCGCTGGAGGCGGCGCTCGCGCGCGTGCTGCGCCCGAGCGTCGATCCCGAGATCTTGCGCACGTTGTGGGACGCGGATCGTTGTCCGACAGCGTGGTTGCCGTGGCTTGCGTGGGCGCTCGCCGTCGATGGGTGGGAACTGGCCGAATCCGAAGACGCGCGGCGAGCGCTGGTGAAGGGCTCGATGGCACTGCACCGGAAGAAGGGAACGCCGTGGGCGGTGCGGGAGGTGATCCGGCGGCTCGGTTTCGGCGAGGTAACGATCATCGAGGGGCGCAGCGGTCGACGGCGCGATGGCTCGATTGTCCGTAATGGCGAGCAACTGCACGGGAAGCCAAGCGCGTGGGCCGAGTACATCGTGAAGCTCGGAGTGCCAATTACACGCGATCAAGGTGACAAGCTGTGGCGGGCAATTGAGCGTTACGCACCAGCACGCAGCCAGCTTGCTGCGCTCGATTATGCGGCCGTGCCGATCCGACACAACGGCGTTGCGCGGCGGGACGGGCAATACACGAGAGGGAGTATTACAACATGACCAATTTGGTTGAGATTGAGCGGTGGGAGGATGGGGTCTACCAACTCGAAACATCGGATCCCGTCGTCGGTGGACCTGAGGGAATCGACAACCTGCAAGCGAAGCAGCTCGCGAACCGGACGCGCTACCTGAAAAAGGCGGTTGAGGCGCGGCAAAGTGACTTTGACGCGCACGTTGCGGCGGTCGATCCGCATCCGCAGTATGCGACGCATGCTGATCTGGCGGAAAAGTTGGCCGCGTTGGTGGCACAGTCCCCGGAAACACTCGATACGCTCAGTGAACTCGCGAAGGCACTCGGCAACGACCCGAATTTCGCGACGACGATCACGAATCAGCTCGCTCTCAAAGCGGCGCTCGATTCGCCCCTGTTCACTGGTACGCCGAAGGGGCCGACGCCGCCGCTGTTCGACAACAGCTTGCGGTTTGCGCCGACCGAATTCGTGCAGCGTGCGTTGGGGAACTTCAATCTGAGCAGCGGTACGGGCGCAGGTATCAGCGCCACGAACACGGTCCTGACCAATGACGACATCGGTGGGTTCCACTACTTCAACGGCGCCGCGAACCAGACTGTCACGTTGCCGAGCGAAACGGGTTTGCCGCCGGGTGCTGCGATTACGTTTCAGCGAGGTGCTCAGACCGGATTGACGATCAGCACAAAAAAGGCGAACGCGATTATCGATACCACAGCCGGCCTTGCCTCTTCGATCTTTGTCATGGCAGGCGAGTTTGTCGTGCTGGTATGGAGCGGTACGTACTGGCAGGCGTTCGGGTCATATACGCAGCGCGTCGGACAAACATTCGCCAATTCGCTCACGACAAGCGGTTTTCAGAAACTGCCGACCGGGCTGTTTTTTCAATGGGTCATCGGCTCCAGCGACGTGAACGGAAACATGAACCTCACGCTTCCGATCTCGTTTCCTAACGTTGTTCTCGGTGGAATGGCGAATGAGGCGAGTCCGGGTGGCTGGGGAGCGAACACGACGACCGTCTGGTCGTTCGATATGGGCGCGTCGACGCTATCAACCGCCTTCGCTCGCGTGCGCAACATTGGCGGCACGAATGGGCCCGGTATTTCCGCTGGTATTGCCGGCCGAATTCTTTGTTGGGGAAAGTGACATGGGACGCAAACTCGCAGCATACGGTGCGGACGGCACGATTATCGCTTTTTACGACACGGTGGACAGTCCCGCTCCTGATGGAGTCGCAGTCATCGAGATCACCTCAGAGCAACTGGACGGTCTCATGCGTGCCCAAGCGACCGGAAAGCGCCTTGCCGTCAAAGACGGTTCGCCTGTCGCTGTCGATCCGCCGCCACCAACGCGAGCGGAACTCGCCAATGCGAAACGTGCGCAGCGGGACTTCGCGCTGAAGGCGACGGACTGGCTCGTTTCCCGACATCAGGACGAGCAACTGTTGGGTGACGGGACGACTTTGACGGCCGACCAGTTCGCGACGCTGCTCCGCTATCGGCAATCGCTGCGGGAAGCCAGCGACCTTCCCGGCTGGCCGAATGCAGAGCTACCGTCGCCACCACCGTTTGCAGGGGCGCAGCCGGCTGCAACGGTGTAGCGCCAATCTCGACTCGTCCGTATGTGTGGCCGCTCATTGAGCGGCCTTTTTATTTGTAGCTTTCTCGGAGATCTGAATGGCTGCTACTTCTTTCTATCACGGCGTGACGACCGTGCTGGTCGACGTTGGCCCGCGCACGATCGCTGTGCCGTCGACGTCGGTCGTCGGCATCGCCGACACCTACACGCCGGGTCCGGACCTCGTCGCACCGCACGTGCCGGTGCGCATCACCAGCGAATACGACGCCGCCGCTGCATTCGGCGAGACGAGCGCGATCACGCGCGCGATTCAGGGCATCTACAAGCAGAGCAAGACGGTCATGGTGGCGGTCGGCGTCCCGGTCGATCAGACCGACGCCGAGCTGACATCCGCGATCATCGGTGGCGTGTCGGCCGGTGGTGTACGCACCGGCATGCAGGCGCTGCTCGACGGTAAATCGCTGTTCGACCTGAAGCCGCGGCTTCTGCTCGCGCCGGGGCATACGGCGAAGCAGCCGGTCGCGACGGCGGCCGACGAGCTGGCCGCGAAGCTGCGCGCAATCGCGATCCTCGACGGGCCGAACAAGACCGATGAGGACGCGATCCAATACGCGAAGAACTTCGGCAGCAAGCGGCTGTATCTCGTCGATCCCGGCGTGCGGTATTGGGACACGGCGAAGAACGCGGACGTCGACGCACCGGCATCCGCGTACGCTGCCGGTCTGTTCTGCCAGACGGATGCGGCGATCGGCTTCTGGGCGTCGCCGTCGAACAAGGAGATCGTCGGGATCAGCGGCACGAAGCGGCCGATCGAATTCCTCGACGGCGACGAGACGTGCCGTGCGAACCTGCTGAACAACTCGTTCATCACGACGATCATTCGCGAAGGTGGTTACCGCCTGTGGGGCAACCGCACGCTGTCGGCCGATCCGAAGTGGTCGTTCGTGACCCGTGTGCGTACGCTCGATATCGTGATGGATGCCGTGCAGGCCGGTCACAAGTGGGCGGTCGATCGCGGGATCACGGGGACGTATGTGAAGGACGTTACCGAAGGGCTGCGGGCGTTCATGCGCGATCTGCGCGCGCAGGGCGCGGTGATCAACTTCGAGGTGTACCCGGATCCGAAGCTCAATTCGGCGTCGCAGCTCGAACAGGGCAAGGTGTACTGGAACATCCGCTTCACGGACGTCCCGCCCGCAGAAAACCCGATCTTCCGTTTCGAAGTCACGAACGAGTGGCTGACGGAAGTTCTCGACACGCAATCGTAAGAGGTGACGCATGGTCCCGGAAACTCTCAACAACATGGCGCTGTACGTCGATGGGCGCGGCTTTGCCGGCCGCTCGCCCGAAGTGAGTCCTCCGAAGCTGAAGATCAAGACGGAGGACTATCGCGCGGGCGGCATGGACGCGCCGGTCAAGGTCGACCAAGGTATGGAGGGGCTGCAGGCGGCGTTCACCATGGGCAGCGTCGAGCGCGACGTGCTGAAGTTCTTCGGACTGGCCGACAACAACGCATTCAACGCGACGTTTCGCGGTGCGTTTCGCGACACGCGCGGCAAGGTGAAGTCGGTCGCGCTCATCATGCGCGGCATGCTGTCCGAATACGATCCCGGCAGTTGGAAGCCGGGCTCGACGTCGGAGCTGAAATACACGGCCGAGCTGTCGTACTACAAGGCCGAGATCGACGGGGCAGTGATTTGCGAGATCGACGTGCTCAACATGATCCGCATCATCGACGGCGTTGACCAGCTCGCCGACGTGCGCAAGGCGCTCGGCATGTAAGCGCTGCGGCTGGCCAATGAGCCGGTCACAGTAACTTTTCGATAACCCGAGGGGCGGTCCGTTGACCGCCCCTTGTCATTTCTGAGGTGCTGAATGGAAACCGTGAAGATCACGCTGAAGTATCCCGTCTCGTTCGACGGCGTCGTGCGCAACGAGCTGGTGATGCGCCGCCCGAAGGTGCGCGACATGCGTACCGCGAGCAAGCAGGCGCAGGGCGACGACGAGCTGCGCGAAATCGTGCTGTTCGCGACGCTGGCCGAAGTCGCTCCCGACGATATCGAAGCAATGGACATGGTCGACTACGACGCCATGCAGCGTGCGTACGAATCCTTTCGATCCGTTCGTCCGGCTTCCAATCGGGACGGTGAAGGCACTGGCCCGGCGGATGATGAAGGAGTACGGAGCGCAGCCGCAGTCGGTTGACGACATGACGATCGACGAATTGCTGTGGTGGCTGACGGATTGAGCGAGGACTGACATGGCACGCGATATTGCACTTGGCATCGTCATCGGCGGTGCGGTGTCGGCAACGCTCGGTAAGGCGTTTGCCGATACGAATTCGAAGATCGTCGGGCTGCGCAAGACTGCGAGCGAGCGCGGCATGTGGCAGCGGCAGATCGGCGAGACGATCAAGCTGCAGGAGGAGTTCCGCCGTCTGCATCTTGCCGGCGACAGCGCGGCTGACGGGATCCGGCGCAAGCTGGACAACAATGTGCGAGCGCTGCGTGACGCGGGCTTCGAGGTCGACCGGCTCGATCGCGCATACGCGCGGCTCGGCCGGACGGTGCGCGGGCTTGAGCTGAAGGCGGCGGGGCACGAGCGTCTGGCCGCCGGTCGAGAGGGCATGCGTAGCGCGACGGGTGACGCGGTGAAGCTTGGTGCGGCCGTCGCCGTACCGACCGCTGTCTCCGCGCAGTATCAGGCAATCATCCGGGATATCGCCATCAAGGCCGGCATCGCTCGCACCGAGCAGGAGCGTGCGATGTCCGAGCGCATCCGCCGTGACGCATTGTCGAACGGCATGGGGCGCAACGAGCTGGCCGACGCCGTCAACCAGATGGTTGCGGCCGGGATGGACGTCGACCGGGCGTTGAACTTCGGCCCGGCCGTGGCGAAATTCTCGGTGGGTCAGGGAGCGTCGAGCGTCGAGACCGCGCAGATGATCCAGGCGCTGCAGCAGAACGCCAACATCACCGACCCCAAGGCGATGATGAAGGCGCTGGAGGCTATCGCGTATCTCGGCAAGGAGGGCTCGTTCGAGTCCGTCGACATGGCCCGGTGGTTCCCGGTGCTGCTCGCCGAAATGAAGAAAATCGGCATCACGGGGCAGGATTCCGTGACGCAGCTCGGCGCGATGCTGCAGGTTCAGATGAAGACCGCCGGCAACGCCGACGAGGCGGCGAACAACCTGAAAAACTGGTTCTCGAAGATCGGTTCTGGCGAGACCGAGCGCAACTACAAGAAGGCCGGCGTCGACTACGAGGCGAAGATGAAAGAGGCGATCGGCAAGGGCTGGTCGACGCTGGAGGCGTCGTTCGTTCTCGCTCGGGCGTACATCGAGCGTGTCGATCCGAAGAAGGCGGCGCAGCTCGCAGCGGTGGCGAAGCAGCTCAACAGCGAGCTGGATCCCGCCAAGCGTCAGGCGCAGATGCGGGCCTTCGAGGACACGATGAAGACCGGCGACCTGTTCAACGACATGCAGGTGAAAGCGGCGCTGACGGCCTACATGCAGAACGCCGATCTGTATCAGAAGCTGAAGCGCAATGCGGCGGACGCGAACGGCGAGATCGACAAAGATCTCGCCGATCGTCGCGCAACGTCGAAGCAGATCTGGAGCGAGGTCGTCCAGCAGTGGGACGACGCGATGCGCAGCATCGGCGACGCGCTGCGGCCGGTGACGGATCTGGCCGGCAAGGTCGCGAAGCGGGCGGGCGAAACGGTGCAGCACGCGTCGGACGCCGCACCTGGTGCGACGGCGGCGGTCGTGGGTGTCATCGGCACGGCGATTGCCTTTCGTGGTGCACGTGCCGCGTGGAACATGGGGCGCGGTGTGCTCGACATCCTGCGCGGCGGTTGGATGGCGCGACGTGGTGGCGGTGGGGCGGCCGGTGGAGGTGCTGCCGGCGGGCGGCTCGGGAAGGCGCTCGACGCTTTGAGCGGCGCTGCAGGGGGCGTGCAGCGCGTGTTCGTCGTCAATTTGCCGGGCGGCGGTCTTGGTGGCGTTGCAGGGGCCGCTGGTGACTTGCTCGGCGATCTGGCCGGCGGCGGCTCTGGCGGTGGCCGCGTTCCGCGCGGTCGTCTCGGTCGTGTCATCGGTGCGTTTCGGACCGTAGCCGGCCGGTTCGCGCCTTACGCGGGGAAACTGGCCGTCGCCGGCAGTGTCCTGAAAATCGCATTCGCAGCCAAGGATGCGTATGCCGTCGCACGTAGCGATCAGCCGTCCGTGCGCAAGGCGGAAGGGTACGCGAGCATCGGTGGTTCGCTCGCAGGGGGCATGGTCGGGGCGAAGCTCGGGGCCGGTATTGGGGCGCTCGGCGGGCCGATTGGCGTCGCGGTCGGTGGCGTTCTCGGCGGTGCGATCGGTACGTTCGCCGGTGGAAAGTTACTTGGGGCGATCGCGCGGTGGGCGACGGGTTCGAAGGATGGCGACAGCGACGCGGCGAAGGCGGCCGCGAAGGTGGCGGCAGGGCCGGACTCGCCGCAGTCGCGACCGTTCAAGGTCGAGCAGCAAAACTCGTTTGCCCCGGTGTTCCACATCAAGGTCGAGGGCGGCACGGATGCGGAGATCGCGGACAAGCTGCTCGCGCGCATCAATCCGCTGATTCAGCGAACGATGACCGAGTCAATGGACAAGAGCAACCGGTCGGCCATGTTCGACGCGCCGCATCTGTAAGGGGGAGTGGATGGACTTCATTTCGAGTGTGACGCAGGCGGCAACGCAGGCGAGCATCGCGTCCGAACGTGTTCGGCACGTGGTGCGCGTGTTCGATCGGAACCGGAGCGCGAGTCAGAACACGGTCGACGTGCTGACGAAGTTGGCGACGGGAAACCTTACGTCGGCCGCTGACCTGCTGCGTGGGGCAACGAGCCTGCTGTCGGTCGCCGGTGACCTGAGTCCGCAGATCGGCACGGTGATGCGCAGTTTCTCGGCAACCGGTGCGGCCGTCAGCGGCGTGCTGAAGATGATCGGGGGCGTCAATCACCCGTTGATCCAGTCAGCCGCGCAATCCGTCATGGGCGCGTTGGGCGATGCGAAAACGCAGTTCACCGCATTGGTCGGCGAGCAGACGATGGGGGCGCTGAAGTCGTTCGCGCAGACGACGGGCCTGAGTTCGGTTCTCTCCGGCCTGTTCGACAGCGCGACGTCTTCCACCCCTCATCTGCTGACGCTATCAACGGATGACGGGGACGCGTTTCACTTCGGGCTGTCAACGGCGGCGTACGACAAGCTGCGGCGTTCGACGCGCTTCAAGATCGCTTCGCAGGAGCGCTTGAATCGCGAAGAGGCGCAGCAGCCGGTGAGTCAGGGCGGCGACACGATCACGCTGTCGGGTGTCGTGTTTCCGTCGCTCGGTGCCGGTTTCCGCCAGTTGGAAACGTTGCGCGCGATCGGCGCGAAGTTGAAGCCGGTGCAACTGACGGCCGGCACGGGCGACGTGCTCGGACGCTGGTATCTGCACAGCGTCGACGAAGAGCAGGAGGCGCTGATGTCGGACGGTGCGCCGCGCAAGCAAACCTACAGTCTGGAGTTTGGCCGCTATGGCGAAGATTTTGCGAACCTCTGACGGGGACATCCTGGACTCGCTTTGCTACGCCCATTACGGGACGTTGAAGGGCACCGTCGAGGCCGTGTACGAAGCCAATCCCGGCCTCGCGCGCGAGCCGCAGCCATTTCGGTCCGGTGTCTTGATCGCGATGCCGGATCTCGACACGCCGCGCGACGAACCGATTCAGCTCTGGTCGTGAGGGAGGGACGATGCAGGCAATTTTTCAGGTCGTCGCGAACGGCGACGACATCACGCGCGTGATTCAGGACCGCGTGCTGCGGATTCAGACAACCGACAAGCCGGGCCTCGAAGCGGACGAATGCGAGCTCGAGCTGGACGACCGGGATGGCAAGGTCCGATTCCCACCGAAGGGCGCGACGTTGAAGATCTCGCTCGGATGGGAAGGGCAGGGGCTGTCGATGCTCGGCGAGTATGCCGTCGACGAGATCGTGCTGCGCGGTCCGCCGGCGACGATCATCATCCGCGGCCGACCGGCCAACATGCGCGCGACGTCGAAGACGCAGCGCAACGGTAGCTGGACGAACGTGAAGCTGGCCGACATCGTCGGCGACGTCGCACGGCGCAATAAATGGGTCGCCGCGTGCTCGGTCGACGCAGCGATTCCGCGTGCGGATCAGTTTGGCGAAAGCGACCTGCATTTCATCACGCGTATCGCGCGGCAGTACGGCGCAACGGCGACGGTGAAGGCAGGCAAGCTGATCGTCGGGCCGATCGGCGGCGGCAAGAGCGCGAGCGGCAAGCCGCTGCCAGCGGTCACGTTGACGCCGGCCGATCTGACGGACTACGAGATCTCGTTTCCTGATCGTGCCAGCTTCGTTGCCGTACGGACGAAGGTACACGACAAGAAAACGGGGAGGAAGGTCGACCTGACGATCCCGAATCCGGACGCACCGCCGGGAGCCGCCGCTGTACATACCGAGCGCCACGCGTTCGCCAGTCCGGAGGCGGCCAAGGCGGGCGCGAAGTCGCGTCTGGAGAAGCTGAACCGGCACACCGCGCGCAGCGTGCTGCGCATGAAGGGGCGCACGGACATATCGGCCGAGAAGACCGTGAAGCTTTCCGGCTTTAAGCAGGAGGCAGACGGCGATTTTCTGGTCGATTCCGTCCGACACACCTATGCCGGTAACGGGTGGGAGACGTCGGTGGAGCTGAACGCCGGCAACAAGGGGAAGGCGAAGGTCGGCCATCGCAAGAAGCCGACGAAGAAAGTCGACCTGGTCGTACCATCGCCGCCGAAGTAACACGCGAGCGTATCAATTTCTGGCAGCCGCCTCGGGGCAACCCGGGCGGCTTTTTTATTTTCAGCGGGGGTTTGATGGGTGATGAAAAGCAGGAGGGGCTGGCCGTCCAGATCGCGACGTTGACGCAGCAGATGCGCGCCGTCGCGGCGAGCGTCGAGGACATCAAGCGATCGGTGCAGCCGTTCGCGGATCTCGACCGGCGGCTCGCGGAGATGGCAGTGCGAGCGGAGACGACGCGAGAGGACATCGGACTGCTGTGGAGTCGGTCGCGGGCGGAAGAGCGTGCTCGCGGCGAGCTGGCCGACGAGATCGCCGACGTCGATCGCAAGGTCGACGCGATGAAGAACAAGGCGACGGGCGCGATGTGGGTGCTCGGTGTGTGTCTCGGTGTGGTGCAGACGTTTCTGGTCGGTTCGATCGTCTGGGTCTTCACGCACATCAACGAGGGCGATGCGCTCAATCGTCTGCAGCAGCAGCGCATCGATTTACTGGAACAGGCGGTGAGCCGGGGAGGGAAGCAATGAACGTAACGGCGAAGATTGACGCGCTGATCGGGCGCGAAGGCGGGTTCTCGGACGATCCGAACGATCGCGGCAATTGGTATCTCGGGAAGCTCGAAGGAACCATGTGGGGTGTGACGGCCGCCGAAGCGCGCGCGTACGGATACACGGGGCCGATGAAGGACATGCCGCGCTCGACGGCCGTCGCGATCTACGAGTCGCGGTACTGGCGGCGTCCGAAGTTCGACCAGGTCGACGCGATCTCGTCGACGCTCGCGGAAAAGCTGTTCGACATCGGCGTGAACACGGGGCCGCCGACGGGCATCAAGTTCATGCAGCGGGCGCTGAACGTGCTGAACCAGAACGAAAAGACGTTCCCGGATATCTCGGTCGACGGCGGCATCGGCCCGATGACGATCACTGCGCTGAAGGCGTTCCTGCAGCAACGCGGGGCGGACGGGCATCGCGTCCTGTACGGCATGATCGCCGCGCAGCAGTCGGTGTTTTACATCGAGGCGGCCGAGCGCCGGCCGGAGAACGAGAAGTTCGAGTACGGCTGGCAACTCAACCGCGCACTGGGGGTGTGACGATGCTCGACATTCTGAAGACTGTTGCGCCGTGGCTGGTCACGGCGCTGACCGGCGGTGTGCCGGGTATCGCGGCGATGGCCGCGTCGACGATCGCGGACAAGCTTGGCTTCGGTGACGGTTCGGTGGACGCCGTGAAGGCAGCGCTGGCCGGTCAGTCGGTGACGCCCGAGCAACTGCTTGCGTTGAGGCAGGCCGACGCGGAGTTCGAGCTGAAGATGCGGCAGGCCGGTTTCGAGCACGCGGAAAGCATGGCGGGCATTCAGGTGCAGGCCGACAAGGTCGCGGCCGACGATCGCGCGAGCGCTCGCCAATACGCTGCGGCCGAGCACGACCACACGGCGCGGAACCTCGCCTACATGTACACGGTGGCGTTGTTCGTCGTGATCGGGCTGGAGTTCTATCTGGCCATCGGCGAGATCAAGATGCCCGACGTCGTGAAGAGCACGCTCGACACGCTGCTTGGCGTGCTGATCACGATGGTGATCGGCTCGAAGGAGTACTTCTTCGGCTCGTCGTCGCGAGCGGACAAGCAGGCGGACCGCATCACGCAGTTCGCCGTGTCGCCGGACATCACGGTGACGGGCGGGGCGGTCGATCCGAAGGTGATCGCGTCGGTTCCGATCGAGCATCGGACGCCGTGACGGCTGCGATGCACTGAAGAAACAGGGCGACCGGGAGAATGTTGGAGCATTCGCCCGGTCGCCTTTCCACTGTCTACGCCAGTGAATCAGCCAAGGCCCTGCTACCTACCGGTAGGCGGGCCGGATTCTACACCAAGTTCAGAAACGGCTTTCACAATGGCAAATCCCATCATTCCTTGGATCGGCGGCAAGCGCCGTTTGGCAGATCACCTGATCCCGCGTTTCCCGGCGCACGACTGCTATGTCGAAGTGTTCGCGGGCGGGGCGGCGTTGTACTTTCTGCGGCCGCCGGCCAAGGTCGAGGTCATCAACGACGTGAACGGTGAGCTGATCAACCTGTATCGCGTCGTACAGCATCACCTGGAGGAGTTCGTGCGTCAGTTCAAGTGGGCGTTGACGAGCCGGCAGGTATTCGAATGGCTCAAACAAACGGTCCCGGAAACGCTCACCGATATTCAGCGTGCTGCGCGGTTCTACTACCTGCAGAAAAGTTGCTTTGGCGGGAAGTTAGAGGGGCAGACCTTCGGAACGCGAACCGAACATCCGCCGGGCCTGAACCTGCTGCGGCTTGAGGAAGATCTGTCAGCGGCTCACTTGCGGCTCGCGAACGCGTATATCGAGCGGCTGGATTGGGCTGCATGCATTGATCGATACGACCGCCCGCATACGCTGTTCTACTTGGACCCCCCGTATTACGAGACGGAAGGGTATGGCGTTGCGTTTCCATTTGGCGAGTACGAGAAGATGGCGCAGCGCCTGCGGTCGCTCAAAGGGCGCGCGATCGTGAGCCTCAACGACCATCCCGACATTCGGCGCGTGTTCGACGGATTTCACATCGAGACTGTACCAATCCAGTATACGGTAGGAGGTGGCAAGGGCGTCGAGCGCAACGAGCTGATCATCTTCAGTTGGGACGACGCGACACACCCTGTGGGACTTTTCTGACCAATCCATGCTGACCGTACGGGCTGCTTTGTCCCGCGCGCCCCGCGCCGCGCGGGCCTTCGCAATGGCCCACCAGCGACGTTCTCCGGCCACCCGTCTGATTGCCTGCCGCATCGGTGGTCTTGAGCGTAGATCGACCAAGCTTTACCAGATACCATACAGTGCTGCGTTGTGGTCGGGGGAGCCTGGCGCATTTTGCGCCGATGCGGCATATTTATGGTATGGATCAAGAGCCAAGACCCGAGACTATTTGAAACTGTGTGTCAATGCAAAAAGTTCGAGAAAAAAAGCAACCCACATTTATCGACATATTTGCCGGTTGTGGCGGGTTAAGTTTGGGGCTCATGCAGGCCGGCTGGAAAGGGCTTTTCGCTATTGAGCACGATAAAAATGCGTTTGAAACGCTGCGTCACAATCTTCTTCAACGTCAGCGGACTATTAAATTTTCGTGGCCAAATTGGCTGCCAAAAGCGCCGCATGATGTTACCGAAGTTCTAGCGAATCATCGTGAAAGACTTCTCGCGCTCTCTCGAAAGGTCGACATGATTGTAGGTGGTCCGCCGTGTCAAGGATTTTCCTCCGCCGGGCGCCGTGATCCGAGCGATCCGCGTAATCGATTGGTCAATGCATATATCGAGTTTGTTCGTCTTGTGCAGCCGAAGGTTGTGTTAATTGAGAACGTTCGAGGTATAACGCAGGATTTCGAAGATGAAAGCGATCCAACGGGTAAAATAAATTACGCAAGATGGATTGTATCCGCGCTTTCATCGGAGTACGTGGTGTCGACGCGCATGCTCGATACATCGTCTTTTGGTGTGCCGCAAAAGCGTCATCGGTTTTTTATTATTGCTATTAGAAAAGACTGGTCGAAGAAAAATGTGGGAAATCCATTTGATTCCGTTGATCGTATTCGATCTCATTTCTTAAGGGAAAAAGGGATAGGGAATGTTCCGGTGTCAGCGAAATCGGCGCTCTCCGATCTCGAGATTCATCGAAATGGTAAAATCGACAGTCGTGATACAGTCGGATTCGAGGATATTTCGTACAAGTCTCCACTGACAGCGTATCAGAAATTAATGAATTGTCAGGCGAAAGAAGGGGTCACTGATACCAGATTGGCGCGTCATGGCCCGGATATTGTTGCTCGATTTAGGAAATTGATTGAAATATGTCACGCTGATGGGCGGCTAAATGTGTCTATTTCACCTGAATTGCGGGCGAGTTTTGGGTTGCGAAAATGTGCTATCAGGGTTCTTGATCCTGAAAGTCCTTCTCCGACGATTACTAGTATGCCGGACGATTTAATTCATTACTCTGAGCCGAGAACGCTTACGGTCCGGGAGAATGCTCGCCTGCAGAGTTTCCCAGATTGGTTTGCATTTAAGGGGAAGTATACGTCAGGAGGAGAAAGGCGCCGCCGTGAAGTGCCGCGATATACGCAGGTCGCCAACGCCGTTCCGCCGCTAGTGGCTGAGGCAATAGGCCTCGCATTGAAGGCCCATTGCTTTGGGGTGGATTAACTCTCCTTCTGACTCAATGCGCGATGCAGGTCTTCGAACATCTCCTGGTTTTTCAGGAGTAGTATTCGCAGATCTCGCATTTCATCGTTCGTCAGTTCTTCGCCCTTATTGTTGATAAGTTTTCTTGAGAATCCCTCGATCACGACGCGAACGTGAGCGAGGGTGTTGCGTTTGGGCACGACATTGCTTACGTATTTTGCTATTTCTTTTTCAATCTCGAGCTGTTTTCCGTGAATTTTTAGTATTTTTCTCAGCAAATTTGTTCGATCGGTGCTGGTATAGACTGCGTGATTTTCGAAAAGGTCTTTGACGTGCTTCAGCGCGCAAATTTCTTCCGTGGTTGTATCGAATCGTTCTTTAATTTCAGCAACTCTTTGGGTGACGAGTTCAAGGATGGCTTTTTGCGTAGCTTCATCGCTTGAGTCAAACATCAAGACGAGGCAGTCATTAACGAAGTGGTCGATATCACTCGTTGCACCCATGACCAGTCCCCGTGAGTGGTCTATATCGAGTACTTTTTTAATTAATGTTTTGAAGATTCCGTGTGCGGCGTCCGGTAAATCTTCGCGATTGGAAAGGTAAATTCCTTCAACCTCAGCTTTTTCAAGAATGGTGCGAAGATTGTTTGCCTGTGCGGAATAAAAAACCACATCTTTGTACGGCAATAATCGACGGACTTCTTGGAGTCCTCTGTCTCCGTTCGGACCGGATCCGAGATTGTAATCCATTAGAATTAAATCTACGTGATCTCCAAAGATATCGTCGGAGAGGTAGTGGGTGGCTTTGTCGACGCTTGTCGCAAACTGTACTCTTAAGCGGAATCCCTCGGCGCGGATCAGGCGTTCGATTTTTTCCCTTTGTGATTGTACTGCGCCCTGTTGGTCTTCGACCCAAAGAACGTTGAAGTCAAGTCTCATTTTGAAATCCGAATATAAAACTGCGCCCCGCGCTGACCTTCAATCCTAGCCGCTTCAATGGTTCCGTTCATCTCTCCAAGAACCTGACGGACGTGATATAGCCCTAGTCCTGAGCCATCTGTTGTAGTAAACCCTTTTTCGAAAATTTGATTTAGATCGTCGATATTCTTCTTAAATCCTGATCCATCATCCGACATGTGAATGTGTATTATGTCTTTTTCTGGATGGGAGATATCGAAAACAATATGTCTGGCATGTTGCTTGCGCGAATTGGCAATCAGATTATCGACGACAACAGATATGTCAATTGGTTTGAATGAGCGAGCAAACCGCTTCCCATCTGTCTTTACTTCTAATGATATTGGTCGACCATGTAGGAAATCGCGCGCAACGCCAGTGACATATTGTTGGATATACTCTCCTATGTCGGCATGAATTTGTTCCGCTTCGAGTCTGAAGTTCGCTTTCGTGGCGAACTTCGAAACCCCCATTATTTTTCTATTTAGTAGGGCGATTCGTTCGAGTGCGTCAATGACGTCTCTAGGTGAGACTGTGGGTTGATCTGAAATGCCGACGATGAAATTTTCAATTTGCTGTTGTATGTCGACAGCATAAATTGTTACTTGATGGTGTAGATTTAGAATCGTATCGGTATCGAGCGTCGAGATCGAAGTAAGAAATAAATTTCGCTTTCGTTCTTCTTCGAGCTTCTCACTAACTTTTGTGACTAATGTCTCCGCTGTACTTGCGCGAGCCTGTGCAGCTTCTTTTGCGGCACGTTCCTCGTCTGCTTGTCTGCGTGCATTTTCTTCTGACCGTCTAAGTTCTTCAAACCGTTTTTCGGCAGCCTCAATGCTGCTATAGAGATTTCGGTCTTCAGTTTTTTCTGCGATTGCTCGTAAATTGACCAGTGAGTTTTCAAAATGAGCTGAACGCTCATTGAGCAGGCCTATGATGGTCTTGCTGTAGTCGAGAAGTTCGATCTCGGCATTGTCAACGATTTTTGCGACGGCCAAAGTAACACGGGCCCGTCCAGGGTCAGTCATAAGGCGCGATACGTCGCTTGTGTTTTTATCTTCTTTATCGACGAATGTGACCGGAACGACGTAGCGCTCAAGTCGCTTAAGGCAGTGGTCTTGGAAGCACTCACGTAACTGCTTGGCTGCAGGCGTTTCAATCAGCCCCGTATTACGACTAGAGGCCTCCTGAAAGTCACGATCTTCACCGAATACATCGATTCTGCCGATGACGTCGCGGGTCCCGAGGAATCGGGCGTAGCCTTGCTGTTTCCGCCGATCCATTCCAAACCAATCATCCCCGACCTCTCCGATAGGGTAAACGCGGAAACCATTTCGAAAGAGAAACACCGAGCCGAACTGAACGGATGGTACGCCCATTCTTCGTGCAAAGGTCGTTTTCGCAGACTGATTTAAAAAATAAATCTGGCACTTAAAACCGGAGCGTAAGAGAAGGGGGTAGGGATTTGGTTCTCGAATGCGATATATCAATTCCCCTCGGTCAATAAGGGTACTTTCAATTTGATCCCGATCGTTTAAGATCGCGACATCGAGGAATGTCGTCTTTTCTTGAAGTGTTGAGAATATAAAATTCCCGACCTCACCGTTAACGAGCGTGTTGGGAGGCGGGTCTTCGCCCTTTTTCTCGGCAATTGCTTGAGCGGCGAGATCTTTTTGAACTTCTTGAGGTGCAATGATTGTGATGCCGAACCCGTCTGCGTGTGCTCCAAACGGGTTAATTAATTTTGCCAGGGCAGATTTTAGCCGGAGAATGCTTTCTCTGTCCCATGCCCTTCTGGTATCGCCAATCGATATGACAGTGCCATGTGGTGGGGGCGGGATTTCAGCTGGAAGTTGAAAGCCATCCGATAGTGTTGTGTACTTAAGGTCAATGCTTTCGAAATGGGCGAGGTGATCGATGTCAAATAGATCCCAGTCGACAAAAACTGAATGCACTGAGGTTGTGCTTTCGCTTCTTGGTCTTGTCTGAAGGTGTACTGTTCGTCCGAGACGGTCGGACGAAAATCGACCGATACCTTTGCTTCCTGCATAATTTCTCCGCTCAGCGATATCATCGCGAAAATCGCTTCTTTGATTTGCGTGACGCTTTGATGAATAGGCAACAAATAGCCATTTGCTACGAATGTCTTCATACGACATCCCGGTGCCATTGTCGGCAATAACAATTGAGGTTTCGTTAAAGTATACGACTACGTGAGAGGCGTTTGCGTCGAAGGAGTTTTTTACTAGCTCAAATATTGCGACTTCGTCGTCGGTGATTAATTCGCTTCCGAGAACACTTTTTAAGCCACTGCTCACGTCGAAGTGAAGCTCGTCGTTGCTTGATCTTTCATCCATGGCGGTCTGTTCATAATTGCAGGCTCAAGGCATTGTTCTTGCGCCCGCCAGGCGGGAAGCTGAAGAGGCCGTCCTGCGTCGTTTGTCATGTGGTTCGCCCGTATTCTATCTTGCCCGCGACAAATATTTGGCGCGGGATGCTAGGTGGGATCGTGGCCGAACGTTGGCCTACTTCGGAAGAGTTCGACTCTCGCTGCCGGGAGTGCCTACGCCGTGCGGCTGTTGATACTATGGCTTTTTCCTAACGATAGGCGGGGCGCGTCAGGACTTTGCACAGATTACAACGAATGTAGGTTATATCGTTGCGACCTCTTGTCTGGGATCCACCTTGTTCTACTTCCAAGGAGGCGTTGGCGCGAAGCCAAAGTGCAACCCTGGGCGAGCGTTGCCTAAATCCGTCAACGTAGGTTGTGGCGTAGCCTTTTGATTTGAGTATCAACAGCTAAGACGCAGGTACTAATGCCTCATTGGTCATTGGATAGGGGCGCTTACGGTACCCCCGTCTTGACGTGCTTCTTCCTCGACGGCGTCGAGCCAGTTCGCCCACGCTTGCATCATCTCTCGACGCTCCGGTAAGTACTTCGCATGATTGTACGTCGAGCGAGTCCTGTCCTTGTCCTTATGCGACAACTGCATTTCAACGACTTCGTCCTTCCATCCCATTTCATGGAGGTTCGTCGACGCTGTTGCCCGAAAGTCATGGCCGGTTATAGGTTCGGGGTTATCCGGAACCATGTAGTCGATCGCCCGGTTGATCGTTGCGCGACTCATGTGTGGGCGCTTTCGATTGCTATGCAGAATCGGCAAGATATACCCGTGATGTCCGTACATCTCCTGCAGCTCGCGCAGCAGTTTCAGAGCTTGTTTGGGAAGGGGAACGATATGCAGGCGTCGTGATTTGATTTTTTCCGGGGGCACCTTCCATTCGGCGGTTCCTAGGTCGATTTCTTCCCATCGCGCCCGGCAAAGCTCGATCGTTCGTGGAAACAGCATCATCAGCAATCGAATCGCAATCGCGGTTCGTCTGCTCTTGTAGGTCGGAAGTTGGCGAAAGAGCTTCTTGAGTTCTTCACGGCTCAGCGCCCGCGCATTCTCTGTCGGCGGTTTCAAGACCGAGCCACGCAGCACCGATGCGGGATCTGTATCGGCTCGCAGTGTGATCACCGCATACTGGAACACGTTGGACACGTACTGGCGCAGTTTGATTGCTACGGAAGGGGAGCCCCGCTCTTCGACTCGACGCATCAAAGCAAGCACATCATGAGCGGTAACAGAGCGCATGGGGCGGTTCCCGATGAACGGATACGCATCGGCTTCGAGCATGCGCAGAATCTCGCCAAAGTGCCGCTCGGTCCAAGTCTTCCGCTTCTTCTCCAGCCACTCGTCGCTGACTGCGCGAAAAGTTGCTTTGCCTTCGTTGATGCGCGCCGACAGCACTTCCTGCCGCGCATGTGACGGGTGTAGTCCCTTCTTGACGAGTTCGCGGGCATCGTCACGCGTCGCGCGCGCGTCTTGAAGGCTGATCGTGGGATATTCGCCAATCGCGAAGACGTTTTCCTTCCCGGCAATCCTGTACTTGTAACGCCAGAGCTTGGAGCCGGACGGCTTCACCAGCAGATACAGTCCATTGCCGTCGGTAAGTTTGGTAGGCTTGTTGCCTGCCTTCGCTTGTCGGATCTTGATGTCGGTAAGTGGCACGGTAAAAAAGGGGTATCGTCTCTGAATGGTCGAAATGATACCCCCTTTTATACCCCCTTTTTTCTCGGCTGGACACGATTTCAGGCGAACGTAAGCGAACGGTGAAAGGGCGTGCAATGCCCAACTGGTAAAGGGTTAAGGCAATTCGCCGAACCATCACGAACAGGAGCGAACGAAGTGATCAGACATATCGTCATGTGGAAGTTGAAGGAATCGGCCGCAGGCGCGACGCGCGCACAGAACGCGCTGAAGCTGAAGGAAAAGCTCGAAGGCTGCCGCGACCTCGTGCCGGGCACGCTGCAGATCGACGTCGGCGTGGCGACGCCGGGCCTCGATGCGACCGCCGACATCGTGCTCGTCTCCGATTTCGCCGACAAGGCCGCGCTCGACGCATACCAGGTGCATCCGGTTCACCAGGAAGTGAAGAAATTCGTCGTCGCGGTGGCCGAATCGCGCGAGTGCGTCGACTACATCGTCGACAACGCGTGATGAGCGACGCGGCAACCCCGACGGAAGGCCCGTCGATCGAAAGCCCGTTCGTCGATCTGCTCGGCGTGCAGCTCGTGTCCGCGAAGGATGGCGCGAGCGAGATCGTGCTGCCGCTCGAGGAGCGGCACATGAACACGTGGAGCATCGCGCACGGCGGCGTGACGATGACGCTCGCCGATATCGCGCTCGCGATGGCGGCGCGCAGCCTGACCGACGACGGCGTCGGCGTCGTCACGGTCGAGATGAAGGTGAACTTCATGCAGCCGGGCCGCGGCGAGCTGCGCGCTTACGGGCGCGTGATGCACCGCTCGACGACGATGGCCTACTGCGAAGGCGAAGTGCGCGACAGCGACGGCAATTTCGTCGCGAAGGCGCTCGGCACGTTCAAGTACATGCGCCGGCTCGCGGTCGGCCGGGACATCAAGCGGCAACGCTCGCGCACCGCGCCGGATGCGCAGCCCGGCCCGAGCGACGCGTAAGCATCCGCCACGCACGGCCCTGTCTCTTCGATGCGGCAGGGCCGTTTCGTTTTGGAGCACGGGATAACGGTACATGGCACGGCGCGCCTGCCCGGCGCGCGCGTGGCATCATGTGACGCTTGTCCGTTCACGACGCCGCACCGGCGCCGTCCACACCGATGCCGCTGAATCCGAAGATCGCTCAGGTGCTCGACATGATCGAGCGCGCGAAACGCCCGTCGTATCACCATCAGACGCCGCAGCAGGCGCGTGCCGCGTACGAGAAGAGCGCGCCGATCCTCGACGTCGCGCCGGCGCCGATGCATGCGGTGGAGGAATGCGTCGTACCGACGCGCGACGGCCGCACGATCGGCGCGCGGCTGTATCTGCCGGTCGCGCCGAGCCTCGCGGAGCCGCTGCCCGCGCTCGTGTACTACCACGGCGGCGGCTTCACGGTCGGCAGCGTCGACACGCACGATGCGCTGTGCCGGATGTTCGCGCACGACGCGCACTGCGCGGTGCTGTCGGTCGGCTACCGGCTCGCGCCCGAACACAAGTTTCCGACCGCGGTGAACGACGCGGACGACGCATTGCAGTGGCTGCATCGCGAGGCCGCCACGTTCGGCATCGACGCCGCGCGGCTGGCGGTCGGCGGCGACAGCGCGGGCGGCACGCTCGCGACGGTCTGCGCGGTGCTCGCGCGCGACGCGGGCATTCGTCTTGCGCTGCAGCTGCTGATCTACCCGGGCGTGACGGGCCACCAGGACACCGAATCGCACGCGCGGCTCGCGAGCGGCTACCTGCTGACGCAGGACACGATCCAGTGGTTCTTCACGCAATACGTGCGCGATCGGGCCGATCGCGACGACTGGCGTTTCGCGCCGCTCGACGGTACGCGCGGCGCGCCGTCGTTCGCGGGTGTCGCGCCGGCGTGGATCGCGACGGCCGAGTACGATCCGCTGAGCGACGAGGGCGCCGCGTACGCGGACAAGTTGCGCGCGGCCGGCAACGCGGTCACGCTGGTCTGCTATCCGGGGATGATCCACGAATTCTTCAAGATGGGCGGCTACGTGGCCGAGGTACGGGCCGCGCATGCCGATGCGGTCGCGGCGCTGAAGGCCGCATTCGACGAGGTTTGACGGCGAGCGCCTGACGGTGCGCACGCTGCGGGAGGATGGCGATGACGAACGGCGTGGGCAGCGTGGAAACGGGCGACTGGACGGTACTGGGCGGCGACGCTGCGCGGATCCGCGACGCGGTGTTCGTGCGCGAGCAGCAGATTCCGCCGGAATGGGAACTCGACGACGACGATCCGCTGTCGCTGCATGCGGTCGCGTACCGGACCGACGCGGCGACCGGGATGCGCCGCGCGGTCGCGACGGGGCGGCTGCTGCCGTCCGGCACGATCGGCCGCGTCGCGGTGCTGGCCGACGTGCGCGGGCAGGGCGTCGGGTCGGCCGTGCTGAATGCGCTGCTGGACGCCGCGCGGCGCCGCGGCGAAGCCGTCGTGCGGCTGTACGCGCAGGATTCGGCGGTGTCGTTCTATCTGCGGCACGGCTTCGCGGCGGTGGGCGAACCGTTCGTCGAAGCCGGCGTGCCGCACGTCGAGATGGCGCGCGCGCCGTAGCACGCCACGCGTGCGTTCAGCGCGGGCGCGCCGCGTCGATATCGAACGTGAACGCGCGCTCGAACGCGCCCGGGCGCACGGTGCGGTGCGAGCCGTCGTCGTCGCTGCGCTCCTTGACCTCGACCGTCAGCCGCACGCCTTCCTTCATCGTGACGCGCAGCGCGGTCGTGCCGCGCGTGCCGTATTCGGGCGTCTCGATGAACGCGGCCGACAGCGCGCGCTCGCGCTCGATCGGAATGCCCGTGTGCGGCAGTGCGTCGTCGTCCGCGACGTGCGGGTCGCGCATCAGCGCGATCAGTTCGTCGAGCGACGGGGTCGGATTGTCGGTGAGCAGCGTGCCGAGCTCCGCGCGCTTGCGCACCACTTTGGGCCAGGGCGTATCGAGCCGTGCATTCGACAGCGCATGCACGCCCGGCTCGATCGCGACGGGCGCGGCGACCCGGCTTTCGCCCTCGGGCGCGCGGTTGCAGAACCATGCGAGTTCGCGCCGGCGCCAGTCGCCGACGAGCAGGTTGAAGCCGTTGTAGACGGCCGCATGCTCGGCAAGCTGCGCGAGATAGTCGAGCGGCGCGACCGGCGTGCCGCCGAGAAAATCGGATACCAGCTTGCCGCGGGTCGGCGCGCCCGCGCGGATGTCGAACGGCGCGCGGTAGTTGGTCAGCGCGGCGAAGCGGCCGTCGCGCGAGACGCCGAGCCACGTGCCGCCGGCCTCGAGGTCGCGGCCGGCCAATACGCCCGGCACGTCTTCCCACCACGAGAGCGGCGCGCTGGTCCGGCGAAAGAACTCGTCGCGATTGGCCACGAGGGTAAAGACGGGACCGGCGGCGGCATCGGGCTGCCAGTCGAAGGCAATCAGACACATCGGGCGAATCTCTCGCAGGAAACGTCGCGGGCCGGCTGCGACTCGCGAGCCGGCGCGCGAACGGGTTGTCGGTGCATCAGGCTTCGGTCGGCCACGCGTACGGCAGCGCGTCGAACGCGAGCGCCGGGCCATCGGCCGAACCGAGGTGCACCGTGCCGCTGTCGAGCGCGGCGAGCTTGATCTCGACGAGCGCGTCGACGCCGCCCGCCGGCGCGGCCGCCGCGTTGACGATCATCCCGCACGGCTGGCCCGGATCGTCGCTGTGGAACAGCTCGACGCCGGCATGCACGGTATCGGTCTCGCCGGCGACGTGCGCGAGCGCGGTGCGGCGCTTGATCGTGCCGCGGTACTGGCTGCGCGCCACCACTTCCTGGCCCGGGTAGCACCCTTTCCTGAAGTTAACGGCACCGATCACGTCGAAGTTGACCATCTGCGGCACGAACTGTTCGACGGCCGGCTGCGTGATGCGCGGCTCGCCCGCGCGAACGTCGAGCCAGTCCCACACGGCGGGCGACACGACGGGCAGCGTGCCGGCGAGCGCGGCGACGCGCGCGTCGACTTCGGCGCGCGGGCCGATCCACACATAGCGCTTGCGGCCGGCCGCATCGGGCACGCGGATCAGCGCGCCGGCCGGGCCGTCGACCTTCACGTGCACGCCGTCGGGCAGCGCATCGAAGATGCCCGACAGCGCGTCGCGCACGTCGCCCGCGAAGCCGGCCACCGCGAGCGTGTCGCTCGCGTCCGTCAGCTTCGCCTTCGCGCGCAGCACGAACATCGACAGCCGCTTCTGCACGGCCGGCTGCACGTCCTTCGACACGAGCAGGCGCACGTCGTGGCCGGCGCGCCACGCGAGGAACGACGCGAGCAGTCGGCCCTTCGGCGAGCAGTACCCGGACAGCCGCGCGCTGCCGGCATCGAGATGCTCGACGTCGTTGGTGAGCTGGCTGTGCAGGAACGTCGCGGCGTCGTCGCCGGCCACGTCGATCACGCCGAACTGCGGCAGCGGCATGCAGGCGGCCGGCGCATCGAAATCGGCGGCCGACGGGCGAGGGAAAACGGGGAGCGAGGCGGATGCGGCCTGGGCAGCCGGTGAAGCGAACGGTGTGCTCATGGAATGAGGGAACAGTCAACCCTGACTTTGACGGAGGCGAGCAAGTATTATATGGGTCTTACCTGAGTCACGTTTCCATGTCCCTACTGAAGAAATGCGCCGCGACGATCGTGGCGCTGGCCGTCGTTGTGGCCGCTGCCGGCGCGGGCGGCGGGTATTACTGGGCGACCCGGCCGCTGTTGCTGGGCTCGGCATCGCTCGACGTCACGATCAAGCCGCGCAGCAGCGTGAAGAGCGTCGCGCTGCAGCTCCAGCGCGGCGGCGTGCCGGTCGAGCCGTTCGCGTTCGTCGCGATGACGCGCGTGCTCGGGCTGTCGAGCCGGCTCAAATCGGGCAACTACGAATTCAAGACCGGCATCACGCCGTATGACGTGCTGCAGAAGATCGCGCGCGGCGACGTGAACGAGTACGTCGCGACCGTCATCGAAGGCTGGACCTTCAAGCGGATGCGCGCGGAGCTCGACGCGAACCCCGATCTCACGCACGCGACGGCCGGCATGAGCGACGCCGAGCTGCTGCGCGCGATCGGCGCGCCGGAGAGCGCGGTGCAGCGCGGCAGCGGCGAGGGGCTGTTCTTCCCCGACACCTACCTGTTCGACAAGGGCACGAGCGACCTGAACATCTACCGGCGCGCCTACCGCCTGATGCAGGCGCGCGTCGACGAGGCCTGGGCCGCGCGCACGCCGGGGCTGCCGTACAAGTCGCCTTACGAAATGCTGACGATCGCGTCGATCGTCGAGAAGGAAACCGGCCATGCGGCCGATCGCGCGTTCGTCGCGGCCGTGTTCGCGAACCGGCTGCGCATCGGCATGCCGCTGCAGACCGATCCGTCGGTGATCTACGGGCTCGGCGACGCGTACGACGGCCGTCTGCGCAAGCGCGACCTGCAGGCCGACACTCCCTACAATACCTACACCCGACGCGGGCTGCCGCCCACGCCGATCGCGTTGCCGGGTGTCGCCGCGCTGCAGGCGGCGATCAATCCGGCCCCGACGAGCGCGCTCTATTTCGTCGCGAAGGGCGACGGCACGAGCGTGTTCTCGGACACGCTCGGCGACCACAACAAGGCCGTGGACAAGTACATACGAGGTCAATAATGGCGAGCGGTAAATTCATCACGTTCGAAGGCATCGACGGGGCGGGGAAGACCACCCACCTGCAATGGTTCTGCGAACGCCTCCAGGGCCGGCTGGCCGCGGCCGGCCGGCAGGTCGTCGTCACCCGCGAGCCGGGCGGCACGCAGCTCGGCGAGAAACTGCGCGAAATCCTGCTGAACCAGCCGATGGATCTCGAGACGGAAGCGCTGCTGATGTTCGCCGCGCGTCGCGAGCACCTCGCGCTCGTGATCGAGCCGGCGCTCGCGCGCGGCGACTGGGTCGTGTCGGATCGCTTCACCGACGCGACGTTCGCGTACCAGGGCGGCGGGCGCGGGCTGCCGCGTGACAAGCTCGAGACGCTCGAGCGCTGGGTGCAGGGCGGTTTCCAGCCCGATCTCACGGTGCTGTTCGACGTTGCGCCGCAGGTGGCGAGCGAGCGTCGCGGCGCCGCGCGCATGCCCGACAAGTTCGAAAGCGAATCCGATGCGTTCTTCTCGCGTACGCGCGCCGAATACCTGCGGCGCGCGGAGGAGGCGCCGCACCGCTTCGCGATCGTCGACGCGACGCGATCGATTCCCGAGATCCGCCAGCAGCTCGAACGCGTGCTCGCCGCGCTGTAACCCGCAAGGAACGCACCCCATGATCTATCCGTGGCAAACCGACGACTGGAACCGCCTGCAGCAACTGCGCGCGCAATGGCCGCATGCGTTGCTGCTGCACGGTCAGGCCGGGATCGGCAAGCTGCAGTTCGCGCAGCATCTCGCGCAGGGCTTCCTGTGCGAATCGCCGCAGCCGAACGGCGAGCCGTGCGGCGCCTGCGCGGCCTGCAACTGGTTCTCGCAGGGCAACCATCCGGACTACCGGATCGTGCTGCCCGAGGCGCTGGCGGGCGAGGCGCCGGGCGCGGCCGACGACGCGAAGCCGGCCGACGCGGACGAAGGCGGCAAGAAGACGCGGGCGCCGAGCAAGGAAATCAAGATCGAGCAGGTGCGGGCGCTGCTCGACTTCTGCGGGGTCGGCTCGCACCGCGGCGGCGCGCGCGTCGTCGTGCTGTATCCGGCCGAGGCGCTCAATGTCGCCGCGTCGAACGCGCTGCTGAAAACACTGGAGGAGCCGCCGCCCGGCGTCGTGTTCCTGCTCGTGTCGGCGCGCATCGACCGCCTGTTGCCGACGATCATCAGCCGCTGCCGCCAGTGGCCGATGACCGTGCCGGCGCCGGAGGCGGCCGCCGCGTGGCTCGCGGCGCAGGGCGTCGACCACGCCAGCGCGCTGCTCGCCGAAGCCGGCGGCGCGCCGCTCGCCGCGCTGGCGCTCGCGAGCGACGAGAATCGCCCGCTGCGCGACTACACGCTCGGGCAACTCGCGGCCGGCGCGGCGTGCGACCCGTTCGCATGCGGCGAGACGCTGCAGAAGCTGCCGGTGCCGCTGGTGCTCGGCTGGCTGCAGCGCTGGCTGTACGATCTGCTCGCGCAGCGGATGGCCGGCGCGCCGCGCTACTTCCCGACGCACGCGGCCGCCTTGGCGCGCTGCGCGGAAGCGGTCGACGCGAACGCATTCGCGCGCTTCATGAAAGCCGTGACGCGGCAGCGGACGGTCGAGAACCATCCGCTCAACGCGCGGCTCGTATTCGAGGAATTGTTTCTCGGATATCGGGAAATGTTCGCTTGATCCGGCATTGTTTCCGATGGGTTGCGAAACGATGAACGGGTCCCGCTGCGGCGCGGCCGTGGCCGCCCGGCCCGCGCACGTCGCCCGGTGCCGCCAGCCGGCGGGCGCATGAGCGCCCGTCTCACGTATTCAGGAAACACGATGTTCGTCGACTCTCACTGCCACATCAATTTCAAGGGCCTGGCCGACCGCCTGCCGGCCGTTCTCGAGAACATGCGCGAGCACGACGTCACGCATGCGCTGTGCGTGTCGGTCGATTTCGAGACGCTGCCGGACGTGCTCGCGATCGCCGAAGCGCACGACAACGTGTACGCGTCGGTCGGCGTCCATCCCGATCACGAGGACGCGCGCGAGCCGACGCTCGCGGAGCTCGTCGAGCTGGCCGCGCACCCGAAGGTCGTCGCGATCGGCGAAACCGGCCTCGACTACTACCGCCTCGAAGGCCGCTCGATCGCCGACATGGAATGGCAGCGCGAGCGTTTTCGTACGCACATCCGCGCGGCGAGCGCGACGATGAAGCCGCTGATCATCCACACGCGTTCGTCGTCGGAAGACACGCTGCGGATCATGGCCGAGGAGCGCGCGGACGTGCCGGGCGGCGTGATGCACTGCTTCACCGAGCCGTGGCCGGTGGCCGAGCAGGCGCTCGCGCAGAACTTCCATATCTCGCTGTCGGGCATCGTCACGTTCAAGAACGCGACCGACGTGCAGGACGTCGCGCGGCGCGTGCCGCTCGACCGGCTGCTGATCGAGACCGACTCGCCGTACCTCGCGCCGGTGCCGTATCGCGGCAAGCCGAATGAACCTGCGTACGTCAGCCATGTCGGACGCTTTATCGCATCCGAGCGCGGGATCGCCGTCGAGGCGCTCGCCGATGCGACGACGCAGAACTTTTTCCGGCTGTTCAAGATCGCCCGCTAACGACGCGCGCGCAGCCGACAACCCAGGGAAGGAGCCCACAACAATGACGAAGCCGACCAACCATCTGTCCAAACGCGCCCTCGTTGCCGCCGCATTCGTCGCGAGCGGCCTGTTCGCCGCCGCCGGCGCGCATGCCGAGTCGCTCGACGCGATCGTCAAGGCCGTCAAGTTCGACGACATCGCCGATATCGGCAAGCAGCTCAAGAGCGGCAAGCTCGATCCGAACACGCTCGCGCCGAACGGCGACCCGATCCTCGTGATTGCCGCGCGCGAGAAGTCCGACAAGGTCGCGGCCGCGATCGCGACGACGCCGAACGTCGACCTCGAGAAGGAAGACAAGGCCGGCGAAAACGCGCTGATGCTCGCATCGCTGAATGGCGACCTCGGCCTCGTCAAGCTGCTGATCGACAAGGGCGCGGAAGTCAGCAAGAAGGGCTGGGCGCCGCTTCACTACGCGGCGACCAACGGCCAGGACGCGGTCGTCAAGGTGCTGCTCGACCACGACGCGTACATCGACACCGCATCGCCGAACGGCACGACGCCGCTGATGATGGCCGCGCGCGGCAATCATGCGTCGACGGTCACGCTGCTGCTCGACCAGGGCGCGGATCCGCAGGTGAAGAACCAGCTCGGCATCACCGCGCTCGAGTTCGCGAAGCACTACAACGCGCCGGACGCGATCGAGATCCTGAGCAAGCGGACGACGCGTATCGGTGCGGGCACGCCGGCAGATGCTCAAAAGAGTGCAAAATAACGGTTTTTGGTGCGGCGGCGCCTGTCCGGCCAGCCGGCTTCCGGGCGGAGCAGGGCATCCGTTGCCGCACCGGCCAACGCAGCAGGCGGTCTCGGGCCGCCTTGACATAAGAAGGAACACCATGTTGCGCGCAATGTTTTGTGCCGCGGCGTTTGCCGTGCCGTTGTCGGCGGCGGCTTTCACGGGCGCGGATCTCGACCGGCTGTGCGCGAAGACGGACGTCAAGTCGCGGGCGTCGTGCGCGGCCTATATCGAAGGCGCCGCCGACGGCGTCTACAACACGATCGATGCGATCGGCGGCACCACGGGGCCGCGCGTCGGCCAGTATTTCTGCCTGCCGCCCGACATCCGGGCGCAACAGATGACGGACGCGGTGCGCAAGTACATCGCGGAAAATCCGAAGCTGGCCGACTACAACGCGAGCACCGCGGTGTCGCTCGGTCTCGGCAAGGCGTTTCCCTGCAGGAACGGCAGCTGATCTGACGCCGTGTCCGGGCGCGTGCGCGGCCCGGGCGTCGCCGACGCATCCAGGACGAAGCCAGTGGGCTTCATCACTCGAGGGCGCCGATGATTTCAATCGAGGAACTGCAGCGCATCGCCGATGCGCCGCTGCATTCGTGGCTCGGCACGCTGGGCGTGTCGGTCATCGTCATACTGGTCGTCACGGTCGTGCACCGCCTCGGCGCACGCATCGTCAAGCGCATCGCGCAGCCGTATCCGCTGATGAGCGCGATCCTGCGCTACATCGACAAGCCGTCGCTCGTCGTGCTGGCGCTGCTGGCGCTCGAATTCCTGTGGGTCCAGGCCGACGACGGCATGTCGTTCGTGCGCGGCATGCGCACCGCGGCCGCGGTCGGCTCGATCGTGTCGCTCACGTGGCTGCTGGTGCGGCTCGCGGCCGGCGTCGGCGACGCGATCATCCAGGCCCATCCGATCGATACGGCCGACAATCTGCAGGCACGGCGCGTCCATACGCAGGCCAAGGTGCTCGTGCGGACCGTGATGGTGCTGATCGTGATCATCGGCACCGGCGCCGCGCTGATGACGTTCCCGAACGTGCGCCAGATCGGCGCGAGCCTGCTGGCGTCGGCCGGCGTCGCGGGGCTGGTCGCCGGTATCGCCGCACGGCCGGTGCTCGGCAACCTGATTGCCGGGTTGCAGATCGCGCTCACGCAGCCGATCCGGCTCGACGACGTGGTCGTGATCCAGGGCGAGTGGGGGCGTATCGAGGAAATCACCGGCTCGTTCGTGTCGGTGCGGCTGTGGGACCAGCGGCGCCTCGTCGTGCCGCTGCAGTGGATCATCGAGAACCCGTTCACGAACTGGACGCGCAGCAGCGCGGAGATCATCGGCACCGTCTACCTGTCGGTCGATTACCGCACGCCGCTCGCGCCGCTGCGCGAGGAACTCGCGCGGCTGGTCCACGCCGCGCCCGAGTGGGACGGCCGCGTGCAGGTGCTGCAGGTGACCGACGCGACGGAGCGCACGATGCAGTTGCGCGCGCTCGTCAGCGCGGCCGATTCGTCGTCGTGCTGGGATCTGCGCTGCCGCGTGCGCGAAGGGTTGATCGCCTATCTGCAGGACCGCTATCCGCAATGCCTGCCGCGCAGCCGGATGGAGCTGTATCCGCACGACTCGGCGCCCGATGCGCCGAATCGCGAACGGCCGCACGTGCGCTCGCCTGCCGCCAGCACGGCGGCCAACACCGCCGCCGACCCGCAGGCCGTCGAAGGCCGCTGAGCGCGGCCCGGCCCCTGCTTGCCATTTCCCGTTCCCATGACCGCGCTGAAGACGCTTGCCATCGCCAATTACCGCTCGCTGCGCGAGCTGATCGTGCCGCTCGCGGCGCTCAACGTCGTCACGGGCCCGAACGGCAGCGGCAAGTCGAGCGTGTACCGCGCGCTGCGGCTGCTCGCCGATACCGCACAGGGCCGTGTGATCCCGTCGCTCGCGCGCGAGGGCGGCTTGCCGTCGACGTTGTGGGCCGGCCCCGAGCGCTTCTCGCGCGCGATGCTGGCCGGCGAGGTGCCGGTGACGGGCACGGTGCGCAAGGGCCCGGTGAGCCTGAAGCTCGGTTTCGCGTGCGACGATTTCGGCTATGCGATCGATCTCGGCCTGCCGTTGCCGAGCCGTTCGCAGTTCGCGCTCGACCCGGTGGTCAAGCGCGAGTGCATCTGGGGCGGCGCGGTGCTGCGCCCGTCCACGCTGCTGGTCGACCGGCAGGGCGCGCAGATCCGTGCGCGTACCGCGTCGGGCGACTGGCTGACGATTCCGCAGCCGGTCGCGAGCTTCGACAGCATGATGACCGAATTCGCCGATCCGACCGGCGCGCCCGAGATGATCGCGGTACGCGAACGGATTCGCTCGTGGCGCTTCTACGACCATTTCCGGACCGATGCGCACGCGCCGGCGCGCCAGTCGCACATCGGCACGCATACGCCGGTGCTCGCGGACGACGGCGCCGACCTGGCCGCCGCGCTGCAGACGATCCGCGAAATCGGCGATGCCGCGGCGCTCGACGCGGCGATCGACGACGCGTTCCCCGGTGCGTCGGTCGAGATCGACAACCCGGGCGGCCGCGGCCGTTTCGACGTGCTGATGCGCCAGCCGGGGCTGCTGCGGCCGCTGGCGGCGGCCGAGCTGTCGGATGGCACGCTGCGTTACCTGCTGCTCGCGGCCGCGCTGCTGACGCCGCGGCCGCCGGCGCTGATGGTGCTGAACGAACCGGAGACGAGCCTGCATCCCGATCTGCTGCCGGCGCTCGGCCGCCTGATCGCGCAGGCCGCCCGGCGTTCCCAGGTGCTGGTCGTGTCGCACGCGGCGCGGCTCATCGCGACGCTCGAGCGCGAGGCCGGCTGCGAATCGCTGGTGCTCGACAAGCAGCTCGGCGCGACCGCGCTCGTCGATGCCGACTCGCGCGACCTGCCGGCCTGGAAGTGGCCGTCGCGTTGACAGCCTGACGGTGCGCCTGGGGCGTGATCGGTCCGGCCGGGCCCCGCTGCGACGCGGCCGTGACCGGTGGGCCGAATGTATCCGGTCTGTAACAACCCCCAAAAAATGAAAGACCAGCGGTTCCGCTCATCGGGATCGCGAATAATAATGAGATATTCGGCTGGCGCCACGCCGGCCGGCGCCGCATGGACGCACGGCGGGCGCACGCAAGCGCGGAATCCCGCCGGCCGTACCGCAACGGACAGGACACAGGAGACGTGGACCATGAGAATTGCCCAGATCGCCCCGCTGACCGAATCCGTGCCGCCGAAGCTGTACGGCGGCACGGAGCGCGTCGTGTCCTACATCACCGAGGCGCTCGTCGACCTCGGCCACGATGTGACGCTGTTCGCGAGCGGCGATTCGACGACGCGGGCGACGCTCGAGGCCGTGTGGCCGCGCGCGCTGCGGCTCGATTCGTCGATCCGCGACCGGGTCGCGCCGCACATGCTGCTGATGGAGACGGTCGCGCGCCGCGCGAAGGATTTCGACGTGCTCCATTTCCACATGGACTACTACTCGTTCTCGGTCTTCAACCGGCAGGAAACGCCGTACGTGACGACGCTGCACGGCCGGCTCGACCTGCCCGAGCAGCAGCCGGTGTTCGACACCTTCAACACCGCGCCGGTGATCTCGATCTCCAATGCGCAGCGCCAGCCGCTGCCGCAGGCGAAATGGCTGACGACCGTCTATCACGGGCTGCCCGATACGCTGTACATGCCGCAGCCCGTCGAGCCGCGCTATCTCGCGTTCCTCGGCCGCATCTCGCCGGAAAAACGCGTCGATACCGCGATCCGCATCGCGCGCCAGTGCGGGCTGCCGATCCGGATCGCCGCGAAGATCGACGCGGCCGACCAGGAATACTTCGACCGCGAGATCAAGCCGCTCTTCGCGTTGCCGCACGTCGAGTACATCGGCGAGATCGCCGATCACGAGAAGGCCGAATTCCTGTCGGGCGCGCATGCGCTGCTGTTTCCGATCGACTGGCCGGAGCCGTTCGGCCTGGTGATGATCGAGGCGATGTCGTGCGGCACGCCGGTCATCGCATTCAACCGCGGCGCGGTGCCCGAAGTGGTGGACGAGGGCGTGTCGGGGTTCATCGTCGAGGATGAAATCAGCGCGGTGGCCGCGGTGAACCGGCTGCACCTGCTGCCGCGTGCGCGCGTGCGGCAGCGCTTCGAGGAGCGCTTCACGTCGCGCCGGATGGCGCAGCAGTACGTCGACGTGTACCAGTCGGTGATCCGCGCGCAGAAGCGTTCGCGCTTCAAGGTGATCGACTCGACGACCTGAGCGGTCCGATCAGCCTGGCCGACCTGACGCGCGGCGCGGGCGGATAAAAAAACGGCGATGCCCGCGAGGACATCGCCGTTTGCGCATGCCCGGCGCGCCGCGCGCGGGCGGTGCGTCAAGTCAACGTCAGATCTTGAGCTTCGTGACCTTGGTGCCGTTGATCGACACGTCGCCCATCAGGCCGGCGTTCGTCAGCACGACGACCTGGATCGGCGCGGTGGCCGTGTTGGAATCGACCGCGCCGTTCGCGCCCATCTTCACGAGCGCGACCGATGCGCCGGCGCCGGCTGCCCAGCCGTCCGAGCTGCGGAATTCGTCGAGCGCCTGCTGCGTCATGAACAGGAACACGACCGCCTTCGACTGCGCGCCGGCCTGCAGGCCGACCGACAGCGACGACGTGTTGTAGTAGCCGACGGTGCTGCCGCCTACGCGCAGCGCGCCGTTGCCGGACTGGGCGCCGACGATGAAGCCGGCCTGGAGCACTTCGGGGAAGACCAGCACGCCGCGCGATTTCGCGACGAGCTCGCGCGAGCCCTTGACGGTGGAGTACATGCGCGACAGCGTGGCGTCGACGCTCGCGTCGATCGACTGACGCTTCGACGCGTTGGTGGCGGCATTGTCCGGCTTGTCCGGGGTGGTGGTGCAACCGGTGAGCGCGAGGCTACCGACGATGAGCGCGGCGGCGGCTTTGAGCACAAGAGTCCGTTTTTGCATCGTTGTTCTCCATCGGATGATGTTCGGAGTGAGTCTCGCTCAAGGAGCGGATCACGTCGGCAGTTATATCACAGCGGATCAGGGCCACTTTTCGTTGCCACGTGAAAAAGCGTCAAATCGCGCGCGGGTGTCGCGGCGCGCCAACGGACGAAGCGGCGCCCGCGCGACGCATGCCTCGCACAGGGGCGTCGTGCGGGAACGTGCGGGCGATTGCAGGGGCGGCGCCCGCGGCGCGCCGGTGTCAGTGCGTGACGGGGGGAACGGGCGGCTTGATCGGTGGGCGGCGCAGCGCGCGACGGATCAGCGCGATCACGACGCCGCACGCGAACAGGAACGCGGCCGGGACGACCCAGTAGCCGACGAACGCATGCCACAGGTAGCCGGCGAGCGTATTGCGGCGCACGACGTATTCGTCGCGAGCCGCCTGCTGGCGCGGCGCGTTGGCCGCCAGCACATCGGCCGGGCAACCGGCCGCGCGCGCCTCGTCGGCATCCCCGCGGCACTTCGCGGCGGCGCCGGCGGCCTCCTGCGCGTCGGTGAGCTGCCAGGTGGTCAGCGCGAGCTGCAGGTCGGCCTTGTTGTAGGCCATTTCCTCGCGGATCTCGCGCACGGCGACGATCGCGACGGGCACGGCCCAGAACACGATCACGATCAGCCAGCGGCGAAACCAGCGGTGTTGTCTCCATGCCATCCAGGCCTCCGTTTGACGCGCGTGCGCGTTCGTCTCGAGGGCGGCCCGATGGCGCTTCTTGGTCTTGGGTGGGCCGCGTTGCAGCCATCATAGAAGAAAACGCGGCGAATTGCCGCACCCGAATTACCGCCCCTGTGGCGGCGTCGGGACGGCAGGCCGGAAAACGGGGAGGGACAGGCGGTGTGCGTGCGTCGATGCGCGTGCAACGAAAATGAAAATGCCGCGCCCGCCGAAGCGGTGCGCGGCATTCGAGACGGGAGCGCCGGAACTCAGGCGGCCGGCTGATTGCTCAGGCAGCTCTTCATGAACGCCTTGCGATCGTCGCCCTTCTTGCCGGTGGCCTGCGTGTTGCACGCCTTCATCTTTTCCTGCTGCGTCATCGCCTTCGCGGGCTTCGCCGACAGGCAGTCCTTCATGAACGCCTTGCGTTCGTCGCCCGTCTTGCCGGCTGCCTGCGTGTTACAGGCCTTCATCTTGTCCTGCTGGCTGTTCGCCGCGAAGGCGGGGGAAGCCAGCATGCCGCCGAGAAGCAGTGCGGCTACGAGCGATTGGATTTTCATTTCGACACTCCCATGGGGTGAATTGCGCGTGATCGACGCCGTCATGAAGCTCGACGCGACGTGGACAGGGCCACATCGCACCACGCGTTCCGATTATGGCAAATCAAGGTGAAAACACCAAAACGGCACTTTCTATAACGTTGCGGACGCCATGGCCGTTGACGGCGCACGCGGCCAGGAGATCGGGACAAACCATGACGCGCGGCGGCCGGCGCCGGCCCGTCGCGCCGGAACCTGCCGGCTCGCGGCCGCGAGCCATTACAATCGCGGCCATGAATACATCGAACACCGCATCCCCTTCGTCCGCGGCGACATTGCCGCGCATCGCCGTACTTGCCACCGGCGGCACGATCGCCGGCGCCGCGCCCGACGCGGCCAGCACGGCCGGCTACCAGGCCGGCGCGCTCGGCGTCAGTTTCCTGGTCGACGCCGTGCCGGCGCTCGCGTCGGTCGCGCGCATCGACGCGGAGCAGATCGCCAGCATCGACAGCAAGGATCTCGCGCTGCCGCTGTGGAACACGCTCGCCGCGCGGATCGACGCGCTGATGGCCGATCCCGCGATCGACGGCATCGTGATCACCCACGGCACCGATACGCTCGAGGAAACGGCGTACGCGCTGCATCTGGTCGTCCGGGGCGACAAGCCGGTCGTGCTGACGGCCGCGATGCGGCCGGCGACCGCGCTGTCGTCCGACGGCCCGCTGAACCTGCTGAACGCGGTGACGGTGGCCGCCCATCCGGCCGCGCGCGGGCAGGGCGTGCTGGTCGCGTTCAACAACCGGATCCACGGCGCGCGCGACGTCGTGAAGACGAGCACCTATGCGGTCGACGCGTTCCAGTCGCCGGAGCTCGGGGCGCTCGGCTGGGTACAGGACGGCCGCGTCGAATTCGCGCGCCGCATCACGCGCACGCGCGACACGCAACTGGCGATCGCGGCAAGCTGGCCGCCGGTCGAGGTCGTCGCGAGCTATGCGGGCGTGACGCGCACGGCCGTCGATGCGCTCGTCGGGGCCGGCGTGCGCGGCCTCGTCGTCGCAGGCACCGGCAACGGGTCGATTCATGCGACGCTGCAGGCGGCGCTCGCCGATGCGGTGAACGCGGGCGTGGCGGTGGTTCGTGCGTCGCGCGTCGGGTCGGGGCACGTGATGCGCAACGGCGCCGCGAGCGACGATGCACTCGGTTTCGTGAGCGCGGGCTCGCTGCACCCGTTCAAGGCGCGCGTGCTGCTGATGCTCGCGCTCGCGAACGGCATTCACGATCGCGACGCATTGCAGCGCGCGTTCGATACGCTGTGATTCGATGACGGGATGATCGACACGCGCCGATCGCGCGGTGCGCGTCGCCCATGAAGAAAGGCAGGCCGAGCGGCCTGCCTTTTTTGCATCAGCGCTGCGCGAATGCTCAGGACTGCGGCGGAATCACGAGCTTCTGGCCCGGGTAGATCCGGTCCGGGCTCGACAGCATCGGCTTGTTCGCCTCGAAGATCGCCGGGTACTTGTTCGCGTCGCCGTACACTTCCTTGGCGATCGCCGACAGCGTGTCGCCCGGCTTCACGTCGTGGTACCGCACTTCCGGATCGTCCGGCTGCAGGCCGTCGTCGTTGACGCCCGCGACACCCTGCACGTTGCCGGCCGCGACCTTGACCTTCGCCTTCGTGTCGAGATCGGCGACGCTGCCCGACAGCGTGACGGTGCGCGACGCGCCGTCGAACGCGACGGTCAGGTTCGACGTGTCGAGACCTTGCGAGTTGATGTAGTTCTTGATCGCATCGGCCGCGGTCTGGTTCGCGGCATTCGGATCTTCCGCTGCCTGTGCATCGGCGTGACCCAGCAGTTTTTCACCCGCCTCTTTAATAAACGAAAGAAGACCCATCGTTGCACTCCTTAGGTGGTTGAAAAGAAAACGCGCCGTGAAGTGGCGAAAAAAACACCGCGCTGGGTGCGGTCTCCGGAGGGAAACGCAGGCGCGGCGGTTTTCTCGAAAGGCGTGGCGAAAGTGTAGGCGTTCGACGCGACGATTGCATGAAAAATCGCACGCCCGAACGTAAAGAAATGTAATACGCGAAATCCGACAGGCGGACACCCGACGACGACGTCTGACCGACCAAGGCTTCCCCGGCGCCGCCGGGTGCCGCTGCGGACCCCACCACGCCGCTCTCAGCCCAGAGCGGCGTTTTTCGCCCCGTCCCGCATGCCGTTGGCGATGCAGGGCGGGGCGCCCCACCGTGATGCGCGTGTGCACCGCGCATCGATGCGACCGGCCGCGGCCGGATCGCAATCATTCGTCGCGCGCGTCCGCCATCGCAGCACAAACGCGCGTTGCGGCATCCGCGTTACGCGGCCGGCGTCTGGCCGATCTCGAAGTTCGACATGATCTCGAGCGCGCGCACGAGGGCCGAGTGATCCCATGCCTTGCCGCCGTGCGATGCGCACACGCTGAACAGCTGCTGCGCGCTCGCGGTGTGCGGCAGCGCGAGGCCGAGCTTGCGTGCGCCGTCGAGCGCGAGGTTCAGGTCCTTCTGGTGCAGCTCGATGCGGAAGCCCGGATCGAACGTGCGCTTGGTCATGCGCGCGCCGTGCACTTCGAGGATGCGCGACGCGGCGAAGCCGCCCATCAGCGCCTGGCGCACGCGTTCCGGATCGGCGCCCGAACGCGCGGCGAACAGCAGCGCTTCGCCGACCGCTTCGATGTTCAGCGCGACGATGATCTGGTTCGCGACCTTGCAGGTCTGGCCCGCGCCGTTGTCGCCGACGAGCGTGATGTTCTTGCCCATCTTCTCGAACAGCGGCTTCGCGCGCTCGAACGCCTTCTCGGGGCCGCCGACCATGATCGTCAGCGTCGCTTCGCGCGCTCCGACTTCGCCGCCGGACACCGGCGCGTCGAGGTAGTCGCAGCCGAGCGCGTTGATCTGTTTCGCGAATGCCTGCGTGTCGAGCGGCGAGATCGAGCTCATGTCGATCACGAGCTTGCCGGCGCTCAGGCCCTTCGCGACGCCGTCGTCGGCGAACAGCACGTTACGCACGTCCGGCGTGTCCGGCACCATCGAGATGATGATGTCCGCGTGCCGCGCGACTTCGGTCGAGTTCGCGACGACCTTGGCGCTGCCGCGCAGATCGTCCGGGATCGGAAACGCGCCGTTCACGACGAGTTGATGATCGCCCTTGAGCAGGTTGCGCGCCATGTGCGCGCCCATGATGCCGAGGCCGATGAAACCGATGGTTGCCATGTGAAAGTCTCCTGTGGGGCTGAAAACGGAAAGGGTGCGACTCAGGCGGCGCGACGCGCCGAGGCCGGTGCGCAACCGGCCACGCTTTGCAGCCAGCCGAGGCCTTCCGTCGTGGTGGTGCGGGGCTTGTATTCGCAGCCGACGTAGCCGGCATAGCCGAGCCGGTCGAGCAGCGCGAACAGGAACGCGTAGTTGATCTCGCCGGTGCCCGGCTCGTTGCGGCCAGGGTTGTCCGCGAGCTGGACGTGGCCGATCGACGCGAGGTTGCGTTCGATCGTCGCGGCCAGTTCGCCTTCCATGCGTTGCATGTGATAGATGTCGTACTGCAGGAACAGATTGTCCGACCCGACCGCGCGGATCACGTCGAGGCCTTCCGACGACCGGTTCAGCGCGAAGCCCGGGATGTCGAAGCGGTTGCACGGCTCGACGAGCAGGCGGATGCCTTCGCGCTTCAGCGCATCGGCGGCGAAGCGCAGGTTGTCGACGATCGTCACGAACGTCTTGTCGCGCGCCGTGCTCGCCGACGGGATGCCGACCAGGCAGTTCAGCTGCGGCACCTTCAGCGCCTTCGCGTAGTCGATCGCTCGGCCGACCCCTTCCTGGAATTCGCCGACGCGATCGGGCAGGCACGCGATGCCGCGCTCGCCCTGGTCCCAGTTGCCGGCAGGCAGGTTGTGCAGCACGAGGCGCAGGCCGTGCGTCTCGAGCCGCTCGGCGAGTTCTTCTTTCGCGTACGGATACGGAAACAGGAACTCGACGGCGTCGAAGCCCGCGTCCGCGGCCGCCTTGAAGCGGTCGAGGAACGGCACTTCGTTGAACAGCATGGTCAGGTTTGCAGCAAACTTCGGCATGAGCGTAAGCCTCTTCGGTCGGTCAAAAATGTCGTGCGGTTCAGTCGAGCATCGAGATCGCGGTCGGTGCGTGCTCGGCCTTTTCGGCGAGCTCCTCGAATTCGTTGATCGCGTCGATCTCGGTGCCCATCGAGATGTTCGTCACGCGCTCGAGGATCACCTCGACGACCACCGGCACGCTGAACTCTTCCGCGAGCGTTTGCGCCTGGCGCAGCGCCGGCTCGATCTCTTCCGGCTTGAACACGCGCAGCGCCTTGCAGCCGAGGCCTTCGGCAACCGCCACGTGGTCGACGCCATACCCGTTCAGTTCGGGTACGTTCACGTTGTCGAACGCGAGCTGCACGCAGTAGTCCATGTCGAACGCGCGCTGCGCCTGGCGGATCAGCCCGAGGTACGAGTTGTTCACGACGACGTGCACGTACGGCAGCTTGAATTGCGCGCCGGCCGCGAGCTCCTCGATCATGAACTGGAAGTCGTAGTCGCCGGACAGCGCGACGATCGGGCGGCTCGGGTCGGCCGCACGCACGCCGAGTGCGGCGGGGATCGTCCAGCCGAGCGGGCCGGCCTGCCCGCAGTTGATCCAGTTGCGTGCCTTGAACACGTGCAGGAACTGCGCGGCGGCGATCTGCGACAGGCCGATCGTGCTGACGTAGCAGGTATCGCGGCCGAACACCTTGTTCATTTCTTCATACACGCGCTGCGGCTTGACCGGCACGTTGTCGAAGTGCGTCTTGCGCTGCAGCGTGCGCTTGCGCGCCTGGCACTCGGACACCCACTCGCCGCGGTCCTTCAGCTTGCCCGCGGCCTTCCATTCCCGCGCGACCGCGACGAACAGCTCGAGGGCCGCCTTCGCGTCGGACACGATGCCGAGATCCGGGCCGAACACGCGGCCGATCTGCGTCGGCTCGATGTCGACGTGCACGAACTTGCGGCCCTTCGTGTAGACCTCGACGCTGCCCGTGTGGCGGTTCGCCCAGCGGTTGCCGATGCCGAGCACGAAGTCGGACGCGAGCATCGTCGCGTTGCCGTAGCGGTGCGACGTCTGCAGGCCGACCATGCCGGCCATCAGCGGGTGATCGTCGGGAATCGCGCCCCACGACATCAGCGTCGGGATCACCGGCACCCCGACCGTTTCGGCGAACTGCACGAGCAGGTCTTCGGCCGCCGCGTTGAGCACGCCGCCGCCCGACACGATCAGCGGCTTGTCGGCGTCGTTGAGCATCGCGAGCGCCTTCTCGATCTGCGCGCGGGTGGCCGCGGGCTTGTAGACCGGCAGCGGTTCGTACGTGTCGATGTCGAACTCGATTTCGGCGAGCTGCACGTCGATCGGCAGGTCGACCAGCACCGGGCCCGGGCGGCCCGAGCGCATCAGGTGGAACGCCTGCTGGAACACGCGCGGCACGAGCGCCGGTTCGCGCACGGTGACGGCCCACTTGGTGACCGGCTTCGCGATCGATTCGATGTCGACGGCCTGGAAGTCTTCCTTGTAGAGGCGCGCGCGCGGCGCCTGGCCCGTGATCGCGAGGATCGGAATCGAGTCGGCCGATGCGGAGTAGAGGCCGGTGATCATGTCGGTGCCGGCGGGGCCCGACGTGCCGATGCACACGCCGATGTTGCCCGGCGCCGCCCGCGTGAAGCCTTCGGCCATGTGCGATGCGCCCTCGACGTGGCGCGCGAGCACGTGGCTGATGCCGCCCGACTTGCGCATGGCCGAGTAGAACGGGTTGATCGCCGCGCCCGGCACCCCGAACGCGGTCTGGATGCCTTCCTTCTCGAGCACGAGTACGGCTGCGTCGACGGCTCTCATCTTGGCCATGAATGTCTCCTTGAATATGGCGGATCGTGCGAATCGGTCTGTTGGGGACACTTTAGGGATGCAGGAAAGGTTTGATAAGATCAGCCGAAGTCGCTTATTTCGAAACTAAAAGTATGGAATGACGGCCGGACGGGGCTTCCCGCCGGTGTCGGAGCCGAGACGGAGACGGGAGATGGACCGCTTCAAGCAGATCGAGACGTTCGTGCGCGTGGCCGATGCCGGCAGCCTCGCGGCGGCGGCGCTGGAGGAGGGCGTGTCGCCGGTGGTGCTGGGGCGGCGCATCGACGCGCTGGAGAAGCGCCTCGGCGTGAAACTGATGTACCGCTCGACGCGGCGGCTGGTGGTCAGCGAGGAGGGCGCCGCGTTCCTCGAGCGCTGCCGCGGGCTGCTGTCCGAATGGGATCAGGCCGAGAACGAGCTGGCTGCCGGCCGGCGCGCGGTCAGCGGGCACCTGATCGTGTCGGCGCCGGCCGCGTTCGGCCGCAAGCACGTCGCGCCGCACGCGCCCGGCTTCCTGGCCGACAAGCCGGAGATGCAGCTGTCGTTCAACCTGACCGACCGCGTCGTCGATCTCGTGCGCGAAGGCTACGACCTGTCGATCCGGATCGGCGGCGCGGTCGATCCGAACTTCGTCGCTGTGAAGCTCGCGTCGAACCGGCGCGTGGTGTGCGGCACGCCCGACTATTTCCGCCGGCACGGCCGGCCGAAATCGCTCGACGACCTGCTCAAGCACAACTGTCTCGCGTTCAACCTGCAGGGCGGGCAGAACCGCGGCTGGTATTTCCAGCGTCACGGCAAGATCGCGACGATGCGCGTGACCGGCAATCTCGACTGCAACGACGGCGAGCTGCTGCACCGCTGGGTGGCCGAGGGGCTCGGGCTCGGCTGGCGCTCGACGTGGGAGATCGCCGCGCAGCTCGAAACGGGCGAACTCGAGACCGTGCTCGACGAATACGCGCTGCCCGACTACGACATCCTCGCCGTCTACCCGCAGCAGCGCTACGTGCCGGCGCGCGTGCGTTACTTCATCGATTACCTGCGCGAAGCGTATGCGCGCCCCGGTTACTGGAGCACCACGCCGTAACGGCCGGCGCGCCCGGCCGCCTGCGATTTTTTGCGCTGCATGCGTGCGGCGCGGGAATAAACTCGACGCAGCAGCGGTAAGGTCATCGAGCGCGCACGTTGCCGGTCTGTCCGGGCGCCGGGCGCGGAACGGGCGCGGCGTCGGCCGCCGGGACCAGGGAGGCCATGTGGGGCAAGCCGGACAGGCGGTCGATGAACGGGCGGCGGACGATGCAGCCGCGCGCGGCGAGCGGTTTCGCATGCTCGTGCTGCCGCATCTCGACGCCGCGTACAACCTCGCGCGCTGGCTGAGCGGCAGCGCCGGCGATGCGGACGACGTCGTGCAGGACGCGTGCATGCGCGCGCTGCGCTTCGTCGATTCGTGTCGCGGCGACAACGCGCGGCCGTGGCTGCTGACGATCGTGCGCCACACCTGGTACACCGAGTGGCGGCGGCGCGCGCATGCGCACGAGGTGGCGCTGCCCGACACGCTCGACGACGCGGACGTGCCCGACGACTGGCAGCCGGCGACGGAGGACCCGCTCGCGCAGCTGCTGCGCGGCGAGAACGTGCGGCTCGTGAATGCGGCGCTCGCGAAGCTGCCGACCGAATACCGCGAGGTGCTCGTGCTGCGCGAGATGGAGGACCTGAGCTACCGCGAGATCGCGGCGATCGCCGACGTGCCGGTCGGCACGGTGATGTCGCGGCTCGCGCGCGGCCGGCGCAAGCTCGCCGCGCTGCTGGGCGCCGCGCCGGCGCCGACGACCGAAGGCCGGCCGGGCCGGACGCCGGCGGGCGGAACCGCATCGGAGGCTATCGATGGACTGTAACGAAGCGCGAGCGTTGCTGGACGCGGACGTCGACCGCGAGCTGTCGGCGCCCGATGCGTTGCGTGTCCAGCAGCATGTCGACGGGTGCGACGCGTGCCGCCGCGAACGCGCGCGGATCGTCACGCTGGTGCAGGCCGTGCGGCAGGCCGATTATCACCGCGCGCCGGACGCGCTGCGGGCGAGCATTCTTGCGAGCCTGCCGGCCGCGGCCGATGCGCCTGCCCGTGAGTCGTCGCCGGCCGAGCCGCGGCCCGAGCCCGGGTCACCGCCGCCGCGGCGGCCGCGCGGACGCGGCTGGTTTTCCTGGCTGAGCGGGCGTGGCGGGCCGGCGCGCCCGGGGCCGGCCGGCATCGGCCCGCGCGTGGCCGCGTTGCCGGGCCTCGGCTGGGGCGTCGCGCTGTTGATGGCGCTCGCGGCGGCGGGCGGAATGGCGTGGTCGGCCCGCCACGCCGACACCGAGCGAACGGTCGACGAACTCGTCGCGAGCCATGTACGGGCCGACCTGTCGGCGCGCGCCATCGACGTGATCTCGACCGACCAGCACACGGTCAAGCCGTGGTTCAACGGCCGGCTCGACTACGCGCCGCCGGTCGAGGATCTCGCGGCGAGCGGCTTCGCGCTGGTCGGCGGCCGGCTCGATTACGTCGGGCGTCGCCGTGTCGCGGTGCTCGTCTACCGCCACCGGCAGCACGTGGTCGACGTCTACGTGCAGCCGGCCGGGGAGCGGCCGGCTGCTCCGTACACGACCGTGTCGCAGGGCTATGCGCTCGACCGCTGGAACGCGGCCGGGATGACGTGGTGGGCCGTGACCGACGCCGAGCCGTCGGCGCTCGCGGCGTTCCGGACGGCCCTCGGCGCGCGGCTTGCCGGCGCGCGCAGCGAATGACGGCGCGGCCGAGGGGCGGCGCACGCGTGTTCCGACCCCGGCCGTGGAAGGGCCGGATGTCGGCCGCGGCCGCCCGCATGCCTGCTCAAGTCTTTGAAAACACGGCCGAATCCGTCCGCCGATCGTCGATTGGCCTTGCATGCGACCCGTAACCGGGTTAGAATCTTCGGCTTCTCACTTGCCACACCGGTTCAGACGCCCGGGTGGCTTTAATCCACAAGGAGTGTGTAATGCGTCATTACGAAATCGTATTCATCGTGCACCCGGATCAAAGCGAGCAAGTGCCCGCGATGATCGAGCGCTACAAGTCCACGATCACGTCGCACGGCGGCCAGATCCACCGTGTCGAAGACTGGGGCCGTCGCCAGCTGGCCTACATGATCGAGAAACTCGCGAAGGCTCACTACGTCTGCATGAACATCGAGTGCGACCAGACGACGCTCGACGAACTCGAACACGCGTTCAAGTTCAACGACGCCGTGCTGCGTCACCTCATCGTCAAGATGAAGAAGGCCGAAACCGGCCCGTCGCCGATGATGAAGGAAGTTCAGCGCGAAGAAGCCAAGAAGGCGGCTGCTGCTCAGCCGGCCGAAGCGCAGGCTTAAGTTCGTCACTTATTAAGCCATCAAGGAGCGCGCCACTCACGTGAACAGGTTGCAATTGACGGCGAGCGTCGTCGAACGCGCACCGGTGCGATATACGCCGGCCGGTGTTCCGATCGCAAGCGCCACATTGCATCACCGCACGGAAGTCGTCGAAGCAGGCATTCCCCGTCAGGTCGAAATGACGATCGAGGCGGTGGCGGCCGGTGAGGCGAGCGGCAAGCTGGAAAGTCGTGAAATGGGCGTCGAAACGCTGTTCACGGGCTTTCTGGCCAAGAAAAGCCGCAACGCGAGAACCTTGGTGTTTCACATCACTGCATTGCAGGACACAGGAAAGGACTGAAATCATGGCCCGCCCGACTGGTAAGAAATTCGACAAGCGTCGTCAGCAACAAAACCCGCTCTTCAAGCGCAAGAAGTTCTGCCGTTTCACGGCTGCAGGCGTCGAGCAGATCGACTACAAGGACACGGAAACGCTGAAGGACTTCATCGGCGAAAACGGCAAGATCACGCCGGCTCGTCTGACGGGTACGAAGGCGCACTATCAGCGTCAGCTGGATACGGCCATCAAGCGTGCGCGTTTCCTCGCGCTGCTGCCGTACACCGATCAGCACAAGGCGTAATCAGGCGACGCAATAAGGAGAATTCGAATGCAAATCATTCTGTTGGAAAAAGTCGCCAATCTGGGCAACCTCGGCGATATCGTCAAGGTCAAGGACGGTTACGCTCGCAACTTCCTGATCCCGAACCGCAAGGCTCGCCGTGCAACGAAGGAAGCGATCGCCGAATTCGAAGTGCGCCGCGCTGAACTCGAAAAGATCGCTGCTGAAAAGCTGGCAGCATCGCAGGCAGTCGGCGAGAAGCTGAACGGCCAGTCGTTCGAAATCACGCAGAAGTCGGGCGTCGACGGCCGTCTGTTCGGCTCGGTCACGAACGGCGACGTCGCGGAACTGCTGAAGAAGGCAGGCTACGAAGTCGAGAAGCTGCAAGTGCGCATGCCGGAAGGCCCGCTGAAGATGATCGGCGAGCACAACGTCCAGGTCGCGCTGCACACGGACGTCGTCGTCGACGTCACGATCAACGTGATCGGCGACCACGCGTAAGCGTATGCAAGCTTGCCGGGCGGCTTCCGTCGTCCGGACAAGGGCAGGCGCCCGGGCAACCGGGGCCTGCCTTTTTTATTGCCCGATCGCCGGCAAGCGGTGGTAGCGCTGCCGCCATCTATTCGCGATAATCCCAACCCATGAACGCGCCGCAAGATCCCCAAATCGAATCGCTGAAAGTCCCGCCGCATTCGGTCGAAGCCGAGCAGTCGGTGCTCGGCGGCCTGTTGCTCGACAACGCGGCATGGGACCGGATTGCCGATTTCCTGTCGCAGGGCGACTTCTACCGCTACGACCACCGGATCATCTACGAGCACATCGGCCGCCTGATCGCGTCGACGCGCCCGGCCGACGTCGTGACCGTGTACGAAGCGCTGACCACGTCCGGCAAGGCCGACGACGTCGGCGGGCTCGCGTACCTGAACGCCCTCGCGCAGAACACGCCGAGCGCGGCGAACATCCGCCGCTACGCGGAAATCGTGCGTGATCGCGCGGTGCTGCGCCGGCTGGTGTCGGTCGCCGACGAGATCTCGGCCGACGCCTTCAATCCGCAGGGCAAGGAAGTCCGCCAACTGCTCGACGAAGCCGAATCGAAGGTGTTCTCGATCGCCGAGGAGGGCGCGCGCGGCAACCAGGGTTTCCTCGAGATCGGCCCGCTGCTTACCCAGGTGGTCGAGCGCATCGACACGCTGTACCACACCGCGAACCCGAGCGACGTCACCGGCACGCCGACCGGCTTCGTCGACCTCGACCGGATGACGTCCGGGATGCACGGCGGCGAGCTGATCATCGTGGCCGGAAGACCGTCGATGGGTAAGGCCCAGCCGCTCGATGCGCGCGTCAGGACGCTGACGGGCTGGAAGCCGATGGGCGAGCTGGCAGTCGGTGATGCACTTGCTTCGGTCGACGGCGCAGCGTCGATCGTGACCGGGATCTACCCGCAGGGCGAACGCCAGGTGTATCGGGTCCGCTTTTCGGATGGGCGTTCGGCCGAATGCTGCGACGAGCACCTGTGGTGCGTCCATTTCCGTGAGTGGGAAAAGCCGCGCGTACTGTCGACCGCGGAGATTCGCACGTTGCTGACGCGCGAACGCTACCGGAACCGGCTGTGGATCGACATGCCGAGCGGCGAGTTCGGTCATCGCGAGGCGCTGCCGATCGATCCGTGGGTGCTCGGCGCGCTGCTGGGCGACGGTGCGCTCGGCGGGACTGCCGTGCGTTTCAGCGTGAAGGCCGAGGAAACGTTGAACCGGATGCGCGCGCGCGTCGACGCGTCGCTCGAGCTCGAATACGCGGGCCAGCACGACTGGCGCATCAAGCGCCGGCCGTCGACGGCCGCGGAAGCCCGGCCGTCCGCCAACCCGCTCAAGGCTGCTCTCGAGCAGCTCGGTGTGTGGGGGAGGACGAGCTACGACAAGTTCATCCCGCGCCTCTACCTCGATGCGGACAAGGACGCGCGGCTGGATTTGTTGCGCGGGCTGCTCGACACGGACGGCTGGGTCGAATCGTGTGGGGCGGTGCGTTATTCGACCGCCAGCGCGCAGTTGGCGAGCGACGTGCGCGAACTGGCGCGTTCGCTCGGTGCATGGTGCCAGATTGCCGAAAAGGCGACGAGCTTCACGGTCGACGGCGAACGCAAGGCCGGTGCGACGGCTTACGTTTGCACGATCAGTCATCCGGATCCGCAGAGCCTGTTCCTGTTCCAGGGCAAGCGCGACCGGCTGACGGGCGGGCGTGTGCGCCGCAAGATGCCGGTCATCGCCGCCATCGAGCCGACGCGCCGGACGGCCACGCAATGCATTTCGGTCTCGCATCCGTCGCGGCTGTACGTGACCGACGATTACGTCGTGACCCACAATACGGCCTTCTCCATGAACATCGGCGAATACGTCGCGGTCGAGTACGGGTTGCCGGTCGCGGTGTTCTCGATGGAAATGCCGGGCACCCAGCTCGTGATGCGTATGCTCGGCTCGATCGGCCGGCTCGACCAGCACCGGATGCGTACCGGCCGCCTGACGGACGAGGATTGGCCGAAGCTGACGCACGCGGTGCAGAAGATGAGCGAGGCGCAGCTCTTCATCGACGAGACGGGCGGCCTGAATCCGATGGAATTGCGCTCGCGCGCGCGGCGCCTCGCGAGACAATGCGGCAAGCTCGGCCTGATCATCGTCGACTACCTGCAGCTGATGTCGGGTTCGTCGCAGGGCGAGAACCGCGCGACCGAAATTTCGGAAATCTCGCGATCGCTGAAGAGCCTCGCGAAGGAGCTCGACGTGCCGGTGATCGCGCTGTCGCAGCTGAACCGCGGCCTCGAACAGCGCCCGAACAAGCGGCCGGTGATGTCGGATTTGCGCGAATCGGGCGCAATCGAACAGGATGCGGACGTGATCCTGTTCATTTATCGAGATGAGGTCTACAATCCCGACAGCCCTGACAAGGGGACGGCCGAAATCATCATCGGCAAGCAGCGTAACGGCCCGATCGGGCCCGTTCGGCTCACGTTCCTGGGGCAATACACGAAGTTCGACAATTTTGCCGGGGCGCAGACCTTCTACGGCGAGTAAAGCTGGTTGTAAACACCTATTTCGCCAAATGTTGTATCCAATCCCGGCGTGCGCATATGCGCACGTCGCGTCGCGACCGGAACCGGTACAATGTCGCCCGTTTTCGTGACAGTAGTTTGACAATCTCTCAGGAATCCCATGTTCGGTCGATTCATGCCCACCGAGGGCAAGTTCTTTGAACTCTTCAACTCGCACGCGAAGCACATCGTTTCCGGTGGCCGCGAGCTCGAACTGCTGATCGACAATCTCGCCGACGCCGAGATTCACAAGCAAAACGTGCAAATCGCCGAGAAGGCCGCCGACAAGCTGACGCACGAGGCGATCGATCTGCTGCACAAGACCTTCATCACGCCGCTCGATCGTGACGAGATCCACAAGCTGATCACGACGATGGACGACATCCTCGACCTGATGGAGGACGTCGCGACGGCCGTGTCGCTGTACGACGTGCAGTCCGTCACGTCCGAGGCGAGCCAGCTCGCGCATATCGTCACGCAGTCGGCGCAACACGTGCAGCAGGCCGTCGGCTTGCTGTCCGACATGAAGCAGTCGGCGCAGATCCTCAAGCAGTGCGAGGAAATCGATCGCTGGGAGTCGGAAGCCGACCGCGTGTTGCGCGCGGCGATGTCGAAGCTGTTCCGCGAGGAAGACGACGTGAAGACGCTCATCAAGCTGAAGGCGATCTACGAGCTGCTGGAAGAGATCACCGACAAGTGCGAGGACGTCGCGAACATCATCGAAGGCATCGTGCTGGAAAACGCCTGAGCGGACCACATGCATTCGATACAACTCGCCCTATGGATGGTCGCGACGCTCGTGCTCGTCGCGCTCGTATTCGACTTCATGAACGGCTTTCACGACGCGGCGAACTCGATCGCCACCGTCGTGTCGACCGGGGTGCTGAAGCCCCAGCAGGCCGTGGTGTTCGCGGCCGCGTTCAACGTGATCGCGTATTTCATCTTCCACCTGAAAGTCGCGCAGACCGTCGGTAAAGGCACGATCGATCCCGAGATCGTCGACCACTACGTCGTGTTCGGCGCGCTGGTCGGCGCGATCGGCTGGAACGTGATCACGTGGTACTACGGGATTCCGTCGAGCTCGTCGCACGCGCTGATCGGCGGCCTCGTCGGCGCGGCGCTCGCGAAGTCGGGCTGGAGCTCGCTGAACATCGACGGGCTGCTGAAGACGATCGCGTTCATCTTCATTTCGCCGCTGCTCGGCTTCATCCTCGGTTCGCTGTTCATGCTCGGCGTGTCGTGGCTGTATTTCCGTACCGCGCCCAGCAAGGTCGACCGGCGCTTCCGCCGGCTGCAGCTGCTGTCGGCGGGGCTGTACAGCCTGGGCCACGGCGGCAACGACGCACAGAAGACGATCGGTATCATCTGGATGCTGCTGATCGCGAGCGGCTACGCGTCGGCCACCGCCGATGCGCCGCCGGCGTGGGTGATCGGCGCGTGCTACCTGTCGATGGGCCTCGGCACGCTGTTCGGCGGCTGGCGCATCGTGCGCACGATGGGCCAGAAGATCACGAAGCTCAAGCCGGTCGGCGGCTTCTGCGCGGAAAGCGGTGGGGCAATCACGCTGTTCGTCGCATCGTTCCTCGGCATTCCCGTGTCGACCACGCACACGATTACCGGTGCGATCGTCGGTGTCGGCGCGACGCAGAAGCTGTCGGCCGTGCGCTGGGGCGTCGCCGGCAACATCGTGTGGGCGTGGGTGCTGACGTTGCCGGCGGCCGCGCTGTTCGCGGCTGGCGGCTGGTGGCTCGGGCATCAGATCTTCTGATCGCCGACACTTCCTGATCGACGCGAAATGCGCCGCAGGCCGAAAGGCCGCGGCGCATTTTCTTTTGGAGGCCAGCGGAGCATGTTGTCGACGTGGTCGACGGTCGCGGTTCGAGCAACGGCTCAGTAGCTGCCGTTCGCGAACCGCGCGATCGGATCGTCTGCCGTACTGGTGTGCGGGCTGATGGGCGCGGATTGCGTCGACGCACGCAACACCTGCACGGGATCGATGGTGCGCGGCGGCGTGCCGGGGGCGGGCGGCGGCTCGGCATCGAAGGCAGCGGCCTCGGCGGCCGTCAGGGCGGTCGTCGGAATCTGCGTGCCGACTTCCGCCGGGGCGGTCGGTGCTGCGTTGGCCGTCATCGCGGTCGCGCCGTCGTTCACCGACGTGGCTTGCTGCTGGGCCGCCTGCATCCGCGGTGGCGGCGGTTCATACGGATCGGTGGCCGGTGCTGCCGGTGCGGTTGCGGTGGCCGTCACGACCGGCGTGGTCGGGATGGCCGGAGCCGGCGCCTGCGTCGCTCTTGCTCGTGAAGACGCATACGCCGCCGGCTGTCGCGGCGCGGCGGCAGCCGTCACGACCGCCGGAGCAGCCGCGACCGCCGGCGGATTGCGCGGCTCGTCGCGCTTGGCCTCGTAGGTCGGCGCATCGAACGGCGTCGGGGCGGAGCGCGGCGGCGCGACGCGGCGAATGCCGTCGAAGCGCTTCGCCCAGTACGGGTTCGTCAGGTAGTCGAGCCGCACGGTGCCGCCCGTCGACGGTGCGTTGACGAAGCGCAGCTTGCCGACATAGATGCCGACGTGCGAATGCGGCCGCCCGGTCGTATTGAAGAAGATCAGGTCGCCCGGCGCGATCTCGTCGGGCTCGATCGACACGCCGCGGCCGCTCATGTCGGCGGTCGTGCGCGGCAGGTTTACGTCGGCCGCGCGGCCGATCACGTAGCGCACGAGCCCGCTGCAGTCGAAGCCGCTCGCCGGCGTGTTGCCGCCCCAGCGATACGGGACGCCGACGAGGCTCATCGCCTGGATCGAGATTTCTTCCTGGCCGACGCTGTGGTCGACGAATTTGGGGAAATTGGCCGGCGCCGGGAACGCACGCGGCGTCGTGATCTTCATGCCCGACGCGGAACGCGATGCCGATTGCGGCGGCACGCTGGAGCAGGCCGCAAGCAGGGAGACGACGGCGACGGGAACCCAGATTCGAAGCATGGCAAGGCGGGCGAGCGGTGCACTCGCGAATCGTATGACAACAGACAGACCCGATGGTAGACGCTCCGGCGGGGCTTAAGCAACCATTCCTGAGAATTTACTTGAAGTTTCGCGCGTAAACTGCGTTGTTGCGTGACGAAGCGTTACTTTTGTCTTCGACCCCAAATAAACACGGCGCTCCGAAAATGGAGCGCCGCGTGGCGTCGAAAGCCGGCCGTTCGGCCGGCCGGCGCGTTACAGGATGTCCGACGCGTAGTCGGCGAGCCGCGAGCGTTCGCCGCGCGCGAGGGTCACGTGGCCGCTGTGGCCCCAGCCCTTGAAGCGGTCGACGACGTAGGTCAGGCCCGAGCTGCCTTCGGTCAGATAGGGCGTGTCGATCTGCGCGATGTTGCCGAGGCACACGATCTTCGTGCCGGGGCCCGCGCGCGTGACGAGCGTCTTCATCTGCTTCGGCGTCAGGTTCTGCGCCTCGTCGATGATCAGGTACTTGTCGACGAACGTGCGGCCGCGCATGAAGTTCATGCTCTTCACCTTCAGGCGCGAACGGATCAGCTCCTGTGTCGCGGCACGGCCCCATTCGCCGGCCGCGTCGTCGGTCTTCTGCAGCACTTCGAGGTTGTCGTCGAATGCGCCCATCCACGGCTGCATCTTCTCTTCCTCGGTGCCGGGCAGGAAACCGATGTCCTCGCCGACGGGCACGGTCGCACGCGTCACGATGATCTCGTTGTAGCGCTTGTCGTCGAGCACTTGCGCGAGGCCGGCCGCGAGCGCGACGAGCGTCTTGCCGGTGCCGGCCTGGCCGAGCAGCGTGACGAAGTCGATCTCGGGGTTCATCAGCAGGTTCAGCGCGAAGTTCTGCTCGCGATTGCGCGCGGTGATGCCCCACACGTTGTTCTTGTGGTGGCTGTAGTCGCGCAGCGTCTGCAGCAGCGCCGTCTTGCCGTTCAGCTCGCGGACGATCGCGTGGAACGTCGGCTCGCCGTTCTGCGGCTCGAGATAGACGAACTCGTTGACGAGCATCGACGCGACGAGCGGGCCGGTCACGCGGTAGTACGTGGTGCCCGTCTTCGTGTCCTGCCAGCTCTCCATGCCCTTCGCATGCTTGGTCCAGAAGTCCTGCGGCAGTTCGCGCACGCCGTTGTACAGGAGATCCGAATCCTCGAGCACCTGGTCGTTGAAGTAGTCTTCCGCGGGCAGGCCGAGCGCGTGCGCCTTGATCCGCATGTTGATGTCTTTCGACACCAGCACGACCTGGCGGTCGGGCCGGTCGCGCTGCAGCGCGCGCACGACGCCGAGGATCTGATTGTCGGCCTTGCCTTCGGGCAAACCTTCCACCGGCGCGATATCCGCCAGCTTCGTCTGGAAGTACAGGCGCCCGAGCGCGTCGCGGCTGCCGAGGCGCGACAGCGGGATGCCGGCCGAGATCGGGCCGCCGTCGGCGACGAGCGCGTCGAGCGTGCGGCTGACCTGGCGCGCGTTGCGTGCGACTTCGGACATCCCCTTCTTGTGGTTGTCGAGTTCCTCGAGCGTCATCATCGGCAGATAGACGTCGTGTTCCTCGAAGCGGAAGAGGCTGCTCGGGTCGTGCATCAGCACGTTGGTGTCGAGCACGAACAGTTTCTGCAGTTCGGCGTCGGCGGGCTTGCGGCTGCGCGACTTCGTCGCGGCGCCCGCATCGCGCGCGGGTGCCGCGGCCGCTCCGCCAGATTTATCTGCGGCCGGCTTGTCGTTGCGTGCCACGACGGGCGCCGCGGGTTCGGCGGGCGCCGGCATCGGCTGCAGCAGCGCGGCCGTCTGCCTGGTCTTGCGGCCGCGCGCGGGCGCGCTCGGGGCATCGGGCGCCGAAGACGCGACGGCGCGCAGCGGCGCGGCCGTGTTCGCGGCTTCGATCATCGGTTGGGCCACGCTGGCCGGACCATAGTCACCGGCTGTGGATGCGTCCCCTTCGGCGGATTTCTTCGCGGCTTTCGCGGGCCGCGCTTTCGCCTTGTATTCGTCGGGCGGCAGCAGGCTGCCGAGCTTGCTGGGGGGAGTAGGCAAAGGCATGGTGTCCCTCGGGAGGAATCGTGTCGCATGGCGTGCGCCGCTGATCGCATCCTGCGTGACGTAGACGCATGCAGTTTGCGCGCGGTGGCGCACAGGAATTTCGTCTAGCCGGTTCGCCTAAGTGTCGATCAGCTCCTCGATGCGGTAAGGGCCGGACCGGGGAGGGCCGGCGCGCGTTCCATAAAAAAAGCCGCTGCCCCGTCGACAGGGACATGCGGCTCGGCTGATGCCGTCGTGATGCGCGTCAGGTGCCGGCAAGCATCGCAACGGGCACCGGCGCAGCTACGAGAAATATGGGGCGAACGGGCATTCATTGCGGCCCAATATAACGCGCCTCAAAGCGCTTGTACAGCCTTTAGCACGTCGTCCACGTGACCCGGTACCTTGATGCCGCGCCATGCGTGGCGAAGCACGCCGTCCGCGTCGATCAGGAACGTCGAGCGCTCGATTCCGCGCACTTCCTTGCCATACATTTTCTTCATCTTGATGACATCGAACAACGCGCACAGCGCTTCGTCGGCATCGGAAATCAGCGGGAACGGCAGTTCGAGCTTGGCCTTGAAGTTGTCGTGCGAGCGCAGGCTGTCGCGCGACACGCCGATGACTTCCGCACCGGCTTTCTTGAATTTCGGATAGAGATCGCGGAACTGCAGCCCTTCGGTCGTGCAGCCCGGCGTGTTGTCCTTCGGATAGAAGTACAGTACGAGCTTCTTGCCCTTCAGGTCGGACAGCGAAATGTCGCCGCCCGTGGCCGGTGCGGTGAAATCGGGAACTTGACGGTCAACTTCGACAGACACGTGTTTCTCCTATTGTTATGGAAGGGCGCCGCTGCGGCGGCGCGGTTCGGCGGGGCGTCGCGGCAACGCGCCGCGAGGGCGGGAGCGGCGACGCCGGCTCGCGCGCGAACTCAGTCGGGCTGGACGATCAGTTCGCCGGAGCGGCCGGGGATTTCGCCCCACGCGACAGGGTACGATGGCAGCGAGTCGCGGTCCAGCGTCGCGTGGTAGTCGCCCATCGTCGCAAACGTGTGGCCTTGCGCACGCCAGCCGGCGAGCAGTTGCTCGAACACGGGCGCGAGCTTCTGGCCTTCCAGTTCCGCATGCAGCGTGAACACCTGGTCGTGCGGATTGGCTTCGGTGAACTTGAGGATGTGCGCGGCGACGTTGCGCGTGTCGATGCCGTCGACGCCGAGCACTTCGTCGAGCGTCGGCAGCGTGGTCGGCATCTGCACGTGCGACAGCGTGCGGCCGCCGACGACGGGCAGGTACGGCGAGTGGCCGCGACCGTCGGATGCGTAGCGCATCCCCCACGCGTCGATCTGCTCGAACGCGGAATCGTTCATCTGCCAGCCGGCCGCGCCGTGCGTGACGGGCGGCGCGCCGAAGATCTCGATGAAGCGCGCATGGCTCTTCTGCATTTCACGCGCGGTCCAGTCGCGATCGCGCACGCGCACGTTGTCCTGCCAGACCACGTGATCCCACGTGTGGACCCCGCATTCGAAGCCGGCCTCGTGAATCGCGCGCATGTCGGCGATCGCGCGGCGGCCGATGTCGGGGCCGGGCAGCAGCACGCCGTACATCAGCTGCTTCACGCCGTAGTGTTCGACGACCGACGTGCGCGACACCTTCTTCAGGAAGCCCGGGCGGAACACGCGCCGCAGCGCCCAGCCCGTGTGATCGGGCCCGAGGCTGAAGAGGAAGGTCGCGCGCGCATTGAAGCGATCGAAGATGCGCGCGAGGTTCGGCACGCCTTCGCGCGTGCCGCGCAGCGTGTCGACGTCGATCTTGAGGACGATGCGAGCCAAGCGAACGTCCCGCTCAGCCTTGCTGTTCGACGAGCGCGCGCGCGTCGGCGACGTGGCCGCGATACGCTTCGAAGATGTTGCGCAGCGCGTCGTCGAACGTCGCTTGCGGCGCCCAGCCGAGCTCCTGCATCGTGTTGTCGATCTTCGGCACGCGGTTCTGCACGTCCTGGTAGCCGTTGCCGTAGTAGGCGCCGGACGTCGTTTCGACGAGCTTCACCTGCTTGGCCGAATCGGCGTACTCGGGGAATTCCGCGGCCAGTTCGAGCATCTTGTGCGCGAGCTCGCGAACCGAGAAGTTGTTCTTCGGATTGCCGATGTTGTAGATCTTGCCCGACGCGACGCCGCCCTTGTTCTCGATGATCTTCATCAGCGCGCTGATGCCGTCGCCGATGTCGGTGAACGCGCGCTTCTGCGAGCCGCCGTCGACGAGGCTGATGTTCTCGCCGCGCACGATGTGGCCGAGGAACTGCGTGACCACGCGCGAGCTGCCTTCCTTCGGCGTGTAGATCGAGTCGAGGCCCGGGCCGATCCAGTTGAACGGGCGGAACAGCGTGAAGTTCAGGCCTTCCATCCCGTAGCCCCAGATCACGCGGTCCATCAGCTGCTTCGAGCACGCGTAGATCCAGCGCGGCTTGTTGATCGGGCCGTAGGTGAGCGCGGAGGCATCCGGGTCGAACTGCTCGTCCGAACACATGCCGTAGACCTCGGAGGTCGACGGGAACACGAGGTGCTTGCCGTACTTGACGGCCGAGCGCACGATCGGCAGGTTCGCCTCGAAGTCGAGCTCGAACACGCGCAGCGGCTGCTGGACGTAGGTGGCCGGCGTCGCGATCGCGACGAGCGGCAGGATCACGTCGCACTTCTTCACGTGATACTCGACCCACTCCTTGTTGATCGTGATGTCGCCTTCGAAGAAATGCATCCGCTCGTGGTTGACGAGGTCGCCCAGCCGGTCGGTCTGCATGTCCATGCCGAACACTTCCCAATCGGTGGTCTCAAGAATGCGCTTCGACAGGTGATGGCCGATGAAGCCGTTCACACCCAGGATCAGGACTTTTTTTGCTTTCATGAATGACGGGAAGAATGAATGAACTGCGCGAATTCCGCGGGCGTCACGACGGTTTCACCGCCGTCGCGCTGTTGCCGGAGCTCGAGAATGGATAGGGCGCGGCTGTCGCCGCAGACGCCGAATAGCGCATTATCGCTTACGTGCAGGCCGGGCGGCAAATCCGCTGCGGCCGCCGCCATCGCGCTGCCGGGCGCCGCGAGGCGCGCGCGCGCGATCACGAAGCGCGCGCCGTGGACGTCCGTGAATGCACCCGGATACGGGGGCGCGACCGCGCGCACCAGGTTGTAGACTTGCGCGGCCGGTTTCGACCAGTCGACGCGGCCGTCCTCGGGCTTGCGCCCGCCGTAGTAGCTGCCGGTCGCGAGATCGTTCGGCAGGTGCGGCGCCTCGCCCGCGAGCAGCGCGGGCAGCACGCGCCACAGCGTCTGCTCGGCGGCCACGGTGACCTTGTCGAATACCTGCGCGGCCGTGTCGTCCGGCAGGATCGGCACCGCGGTCTGGCCGACGATCGCACCCGCGTCGGGCTTGGCGGCCATCTCGTGCAGCGTCGCGCCGGTCTCGGTCTCGCCGTTCAGCACGGCCCAGTTGGTCGGAACCCGACCCCGGTATTTCGGCAGCAGCGAACCGTGCATGTTGTACGCGCCGCGCGGCGCGATCGCGAGCAGGTCCACCGGCAGCATGTGGCGGTAGTAGAACGAGAAGATGAAATCGGGCCGCGCGTCGGACACCGCGCGGCGCAGCGCCGGATCGGCGGGATCGGCCGGCGTGAGCACCGGAATGCCGTGCTCGGCCGCGACGGCCGCGACGCTGCCGAACCAGATGTTCTCGTTCGGATTGTCCTCGTGCGTGACGACCAGCGCGACGTCGACGCCGCGCGCGAGCAGCACCTGCAGGCACCGCACGCCGACGTTGTGATACGCGAAGACGACCGCGCGCGGCTTCATCGCGCGGCTCCCGGATGGTTCGCGCCGGCCGGTACCGGCGGCACGCCGTCGTGCTGTTCGAGCACGGCCTGGATCAGGTAGCGCGGCCGCGCGCGCACCTGCTGGTAGATGCGGCCGACGTATTCGCCGAGCAGGCCGAGCGCGAAGATGATCACGCCGAGCAGGAAGAACGTGATCGCGAACAGCGTGAACACGCCTTGCACTTCCGCGCCGACGATGAAGCGGCGCACGAGCAGCAGCACGAACAGCGCGGCGGAGCCGAGCGACAGGATCACGCCGATGAACGACAGCCACTGCAGCGGCACGACCGAGAAGCCCGTCACGAGGTCGAAGTTCAGCCGGATCAGGCTGTACAGCGAATACTTCGACTGGCCCGCGAAGCGTTCCTCGTGCGCGACCTCGATTTCGGTCGGGTTCTGCGCGAACGTGTATGCGAGCGCGGGGATGAACGTGTTGACTTCGCCGCACACGTTGATCGTGTCGATGATGCGGCGGCTGTACGCGCGCAGCATGCAGCCCTGGTCGGTCATCTTGATGCGCGTGATGCGCTCGCGCAGCCGGTTCATCATCTGCGACGCCTTGCGCCGCCACAGGCTGTCCTGGCGCTGCTTGCGGATCGAGCCGACGTAGTCGTAGCCCTCGCGCATCTTCGCGATCAGCTTGCCGATTTCCTCGGGCGGATTCTGCAGGTCGGCGTCGAGCGTGATGACGATCTCGCCGCGCGACTGAGCGAAGCCCGCGAGGATCGCCATGTGCTGGCCGTAGTTGCCGTTGAGCAGCACGACGCGTGTCGTGTCCGGCCGTACGTGGAACTGATCGGCGAGCATCGCGGCCGAGCGGTCGCGGCTGCCGTCGTTGATCAGGATCACTTCGTACGGCGTGTCGAGTGCGTCGAGCGCCGGATACAGTCGCGCGAACAGCGCGGCGAGGCCGTCTTCCTCGTTGTAGACGGGGATGATGACCGAGACTTCGGGCCGGCCGGCGTCCAGATGCGCGGCGCCCGGGTGCCCGGCGCCCGGATGCCCGACGCGTGCTTCAAGGTGACTCATGTACGCTTATTTTCCGTATTGTTCGCAAATCTGATTGACGGCGTCGACCACGCGACGCACGTCGCCTTCCGTCATCTGCGTAAACAGCGGCAGCGTGACGGTCGACGCGCCGTACCGTTCGGCGTGGGGGAACATGCCCTCCTTGAAACCGCGCGCACGGTACAGCGTGAAAAGATGGATCGCCGGGTAGTGGATGCCGGTGCCGATGCCGCGTTCCTTCATCTGCGCCATGAATTCGGCGCGCGTGATCGTCAGCCGCTCGAGCGGCAGCGTGACGAGGAACATGTGCCAGTTGCCGTTCTCGAATTCGGCGACCGGCAGGCCGAGGCCGAGCTTCACGGCCGCGCCGCCGTCGAACGCGGCGAAATACGCGCGGGCGAGCGCGCGGCGCTGCGCGGTGAAGCGCTCGAGGTGCGGCAACTGGCCGAGGCCGACGCGCGCGGCGACGTCGGTCAGGTTGTACTTGCCGCCGAGCACGTCGCAGTCCATCCCGTCGAAGCCGGTGCGCGTGATGCCCTGCAGCCGGTACTTCTGCGCGAGCACGGCTTCGTCCTCGTCGTTCAGCACGAGCGCGCCGCCTTCGATCGTCGTCAGGTTCTTGTTCGCGTGGAAGCTGAACGACACGAGGTCGCCGAACGCGCCGATGCGCTTGCCGTTCCACGTCGAGCCGAATGCCTGCGCGGCATCCTCGATCACGCGCAGCTTGTGCGCGCGGGCGATCGCGTACAGGCGGTCCATGTCGACCGGTAGGCCGGACAGGAACACGGGGACGATCGCCTTCGTGCGCGGCGTGATCGCCTGCTCGAGCTTGTCGAGATCGATGTTGCGCGTGACGGGATCGATGTCCGCGAATACGGGCGTCGCGCCCGTTTCGATGATCACGTTGCTGGTCGAGACCCACGACGCCGGCGTCGTGATCACCTCGTCGCCGGGGCCGACGCCCGCGATGCGCAGGCCGATCTCGAGCGTGCAGGTACCCGAATTGAACGCGCGGACCGGGCGGCCGCCGCAGTACTCCGACAGCGCGGCTTCGAATTTCTGGCACTGCGGGCCGGTCGTGATCCAGCCCGAGCGCAGCACGTCGACGACGCCCTGGATGGTTTCCTCGTCGATCTCGGGGCGGGTGAACGGCAGAAACGGAGCGGTAGTCTGGCTCATGAACGCGTTGGGCCTGTAATGGCGTGTAATAAAAGGGTCGGGCGATCCGTCCGAAACCGGCATTAAACACCGGTTGGCCGATTCGTACCGTGATTTTTTGTAGGCGGACGCTTAACGCCGCGCGCCGTGCTCAACTGCGCGCGAGCACGAGCACGCCGATCAGGATGATGCCGATGCCGACGAGCCGCTGCATCGACAGGACTTCGCCGAACAGGTACCACGCCGCGAACGCGTTGACGACGTAGCCGAGCGACAGCATCGGGTACGCGATCGAGACGTCGACCCGCGACAGCCCGACGATCCATACGACGACGCTCAGCACGTAGCAGCCGAGGCCGCCGATGATCGGCAATTGGGTCGCGATCTTGAATCCGACCGGAATGATGTTCGCACGGCTGAATTCGAAGTGTCCAACGGCGTTGACGCCGGCTTTCAGCAAAAGTTGCGCACAGGCGTTGAGCATCACGCCGGTGACGATGCAGACGAACGAAACGGGATTCATGCGGGGGACGTCCTTACGATTGCGGTTTCTCGACGATCACGCGGCGGTTGTCGCGCGCGATCACGCGCATCGGCACGCCTTCCTTGGCCAGCGCGTCGTACTGGCCGGGCGGCATGATCGCGAGCGCATGGGTGTCCTGCTTCCAGCGCGTGATCCATTCGCCGACGGTCGGGATCCACTTGTTCGGCTCGACCGAGATCCCGAACGCGAGCTCGTCCTGGCGCTGGACCATGATCGTCGTGTGGCCCACGTAGAACGGGAACGTGTGGTCGAGCATTTCGATCGAGTAGAACGGCGTGTCGGGCGGCAGCTTCGCCAGCTCGGCGCGCACGGCCGGCGCGAGCAGCGCGCCCGAGCTGTAGCGGCCGAACTCGTCGTGCCCGGTGCCGCCGATCGTGCCGAACGCGAGCCACGCGGCGCCGAACGCGGCGAGCGCGGCGGCCGCGCCCGCCCGGCGGTTCAGCCACGCGGCCGCGAGCGTCAGCGCGGCCGAGACCGCGAGGCCGGCGTACAGCCACATCTGGAATGCGCGGTACAGCGCGTTCGGCGTGCGGGCGTCGCCCTGGTACGCGAGGAAGATGATCCCGAACGCCGCGGCGACGAAGAACACGAGATAGCCGAGCAGGTGGCGGCGGAAGCGCTCGGCCGTCATCAGCGGCAGGTACGCGCCGATGATCAGCGCGAGCGCCGGCGCGACCGGCAGCACGTACGAGATCAGCTTCGAATGCGACGCGCTGAAGAACAGGAAGATGAACGCGCTCCAGATCAGCAGCACGAGCATCGGCGAGAAGCCGTTCGGCTGGCGCGGCATGCGCAGCGCATGGCGGATGCTCTGCCACGCGACCGACAGCCACGGCAGGAAGCCGACCAGCAGCACGGGCACGAAGTAGTACAGCGGGCCCGGGCGGTTCTGTTCCGGGGTCAGATACCGGCGGAACTGCTGGACGACGAAGAAGAAGTTGAAGAACTCGGGGTTGCGCTGCTGGACGAGCACGAACCACGGCGTGACGATCGCGAAGAAGATCACGAGGCCGCTGACGAGGTACAGGCGCTTCCACAGCGCCCAGTCGCGCGCGATCAGCGTATACAGCACGAGCACGGCGCCCGGGAGGATCAGGCCGACGAGGCCCTTCGACAGCACCGCGAACGCCATCGCGGCCCAGCACGCCCACATCCAGCCGCGTACTGCGGCCGGGCGCAGCCCGGGCTGCTGCGCGAGCAGCAGCGAGCAGAGCGACAGCGCCATCCAGAACGCGAGCCCCATGTCGAGCGCGTTGAAGTGGCCCATCAGGTTCCAGTACGGCGAGCTGGCCAGCACGACGGCCGCGAGCAAGCCCGACAGCGGGTTGAACAGGCGCGCGCCGGTGTAGCCGACGAGCAGCACGCCGGCGAAGCTCGCGACGGCGGTATAGAGGCGCGCCTGCCATTCGCCGATGCCGAACCACGCGAACGTCAGCGCGTTCAGCCAGGTCTGCAGCGGCGGCTTCTCGAAGTACTTGTAGCCGTTGTAGCGCGGCGTGATCCAGTCGCCGGTGACGAACATTTCGCGCGCCATTTCCGCATAGCGGCCTTCGTCGCTCGGGATCAGGTGGCGCAGCCCGAGCGGCGCGAACCAGACGATCGCGAGCGCGACGACGAGGAGGACGAGCGTGATGCGATTGAGCGGTAGCCTCGACGGCGTATCGTTCATGGGTTTTCAGCCTGTTGGTTGTTGTGACGGGCCGCCGGCGCGGTGCGCCGGGGGCGGGCGGCCTGGCCGCGGCGATCCGGGGATCGACCCGCTGCGCCGGCCCGTGTTTTACCGCATCGGGGATTAACGTTCAATCAAGAGCGCGGCGGCGACTTTGCGGCCCTCGGCCATCAGGATGTTGTAGGTGCGGCAGGCGGCCTGGAAATCCATCGTCTCGACGCCGATCCGTTTCGCGGTGAGCGCCGCGACGAGCCGCGGGTGCGGAAAGCGCAGCCGCGCGCCGCTGCCGAAGATCACGAGTTCTGGCGTGGGGTCGAGCAGCATCGCGAAATGCTCGGGCGCGAGCGCGTCGAACGACGCCACGGGCCAGGCCTGGACCGGCGCGCCGGGCAGGACGATGACGCTCGTTTCATGGCGTTCGAGGTTGACGTCGACATAATCGGGGCCGTAGCCGGTGACGGTGTTGAGCGCGCCGCTCGTGTCCTGGTGCAGTTTCAAATCGGTATTCCGCGGTTCCGTAGGGGAATGGATTGGCAGGGCCGTGGGGCCCGGCGGGCCGGTTTCGCGCGCTCCGGCACGCGCGGACGCCTGACGGCGCGGGCCCGGCGCGGCTATGGTGCATTGCGAAAGTCGGCCAAAATCCGCTAAATTATAACTTTTTGGTCGCCCCCGGGCGCCACTTGCGTCGTGCGTCGCCACAAGCCGCGTCCGGCCGCCGCTTTTTCCCAGCCTAGACAGCGCGCACAGACCGGCCGCTTTCCAGTTTTGATCCCGTCCCCCCGGCCGCAAGGCCAACCCAGGAACCGTGTCGTCGTGAAACCGATTCAGAAGTCGAACAAGCTGCTCAACGTCTGCTACGACATCCGTGGCCCGGTGCTCGAGCACGCCAAGCGCCTCGAGGAAGAAGGCCACCGCATCATCAAGCTGAACATCGGCAACCTCGCGCCGTTCGGTTTCGACGCGCCGGACGAAATCATCCAGGACATGATCCGCAACCTGCCGGCGTCGTCCGGCTATTCGGATTCGAAGGGCGTGTTCTCGGCGCGCAAGGCCGTGATGCACTACACGCAGGAAAAGGGCGTCGTCGGCGTCGGCCTCGACGACATCTACATCGGCAACGGCGCGTCCGAGCTGATCGTGATGGCGACCCAGGCGCTTCTGAACGACGGCGACGAAGTGCTGCTGCCCGCGCCCGACTACCCGCTGTGGACGGCGGCCGTGAGCCTGTCGGGCGGCACGCCCGTGCACTACGTGTGCGACGAGCAGAACGCGTGGATGCCCGACCTCGACGACATCCGCGGCAAGATCACGCCGAACACGAAGGCGATCGTCGTGATCAACCCGAACAATCCGACCGGCGCGCTTTATTCCGACGAATTGCTGCTCGAGCTGCTCGAGATCGCGCGCCAGCACGGGCTGATCGTGTTCGCCGACGAGGTCTACGACAAGATCGTCTACGACGGTCTCGAGCACACCGCGCTGGGTGCGCTGTCGGAGGACGTGATCACCGTCACGTTCAACAGCCTGTCGAAGAGCTATCGGTCGTGCGGCTATCGCGCGGGCTGGATGGCCGTGTCGGGCCTCGGCGGCGACAATCGCCGGCGCGCGAAGGATTACCTCGAAGGGCTCGGCATCCTGTCGTCGATGCGCCTGTGCGCGAACGTGCCCGGCCAGTTCGCGATCCAGACGGCGCTCGGCGGCTACCAGAGCATCAACGAGCTGATCGTGCCGAACGGGCGCCTGTACAAGCAGCGCGAACTCGCGTATGACATGCTGACGTCGATCCCGGGCGTGACCTGCGTGAAACCGCAGGCCGCGCTGTACATGTTCCCGCGCCTCGACCCGAAGCTCTACCCGATCCAGAACGACCAGCAGTTCATTCTCGACCTGTTGCTCGAGGAACGCGTGCTGCTGGTTCAGGGCACGGGGTTCAACTGGGCGACGCCGGACCACTTCCGCGTGGTCTTCCTGCCGAACCTCGACGATCTGGCCGATTCGATCAACCGGATCGCGCGCTTTCTCGACGGCTACCGCAAGCGCCATTCGGTCTGAGCGGGCAGCGCCACACGGAACTCATTACTTCTTACTCATCGATCACACGCAGCATGGAACCGATCAAAGTTGGCCTGTTGGGCTTCGGCACCGTCGGCAGCGGCACCTTCACGGTGCTGCGCCGCAACCAGGAAGAAATCAAGCGACGCGCGGGGCGCGGCATCGAGGTGGCGCGCATTGCCGTGCGCAACCCGGCCAAGGCGCAGGCCGCGCTCGGCGGTGACGCCGCGGCCGCGCAGATCACCGACGACTTCAACGCGGTCGTCGACGATCCGTCGATCGCGATCGTCGCCGAGATGATCGGCGGCACCGGCATCGCGCGCGAGCTCGTGCTGCGCGCGATCGCGAACGGCAAGCACGTCGTTACGGCGAACAAGGCGCTGCTCGCGGTGCACGGCACCGAGATCTTCGAAGCCGCGCGCGAGAAGGGCGTGATGGTCGCGTTCGAGGCGGCCGTCGCCGGCGGCATCCCGATCATCAAGGCGCTGCGCGAAGGCCTGACCGCGAACCGCATCCAGTACATCGCGGGCATCATCAACGGCACGACGAACTACATCCTGTCGGAAATGCGCGACCGCGGCCTCGATTTCGCGACCGCGCTGAAGGCCGCGCAGGAACTCGGCTACGCGGAAGCCGATCCGACCTTCGACATCGAAGGCGTCGACGCCGCGCACAAGGCGACGATCATGAGCGCGATCGCGTTCGGCGTGCCGGTGCAGTTCGACCGCGCGTACGTCGAGGGCATCAGCAAGCTCGACGCGACCGACATCCGCTACGCGGAAGAGCTCGGCTACCGGATCAAGCTGCTCGGCATCGCGCGCCGCGCCGCGAACGGCATCGAGCTGCGCGTGCACCCGACGCTGATCCCGGAAAAGCGCCTGCTCGCGAACGTCGAGGGCGCGATGAACGCGGTCGTCGTGCACGGCGATGCGGTCGGCACGACGCTGTACTACGGCAAGGGCGCGGGCGCCGAGCCGACCGCATCGGCCGTCGTCGCGGATCTCGTCGACGTCACGCGCCTGCACACGGCCGACCCCGAGCATCGCGTGCCGCACCTCGCGTTCCAGCCGGACAGCCTGTCGAACACGCCGATCCTGCCGATCGAGGAAGTGACGAGCGGCTACTACCTGCGCCTGCGCGTTGCCGACCAGACCGGCGTGCTGGCCGCCATCACACGCATCCTCGCCGAGTCGGGCATCTCGATCGACGCGCTGCTGCAGAAGGAATCGGAGCAGATCGACGGCGCGAACGGCGAGACCGACATCATCCTGATCACGCACGAGACGGTCGAGAAGAACGTCAACGCGGCGATCGCGCAGATCGAGAGCCTCGCGACGGTGGTCTCGAAGGTAACGAAGCTGCGCATGGAAGCGCTGAACTGAGGACAGGAACGACATGAACTACATCTCCACGCGCGGCGCCGGCATCGGCGAGCGCCATACGTTCTCCGACATCCTGCTCGGCGGTCTCGCGAAGGACGGCGGGCTCTACCTGCCGGCCGAGTATCCGAAGGTGTCCGCCGACGAGCTCGCGCGCTGGCGCACGCTGTCGTACGCGGATCTCGCGTTCGAGATCCTGTCGAAGTTCTGCGACGACGTGCCGGCCGACGACCTGCGCGCGCTCACGCGCCGCACGTACACGGCCGCCGTGTACAGCAACACGCGCCATGGCGAAAACGCGTCCGACATCACGCCGCTGAAGGCGCTCGGCACCGAGAACGGCGCGGCGCTGTCGCTGCTCGAACTGTCGAACGGCCCGACGCTCGCGTTCAAGGACATGGCGATGCAGCTGCTCGGCAACCTGTTCGAGTACACGCTCGCGAAGCACGGCGAAACGCTGAACATCCTCGGCGCGACGTCGGGCGACACCGGCAGCGCGGCCGAGTATGCGATGCGCGGCAAGGCCGGCGTGCGCGTGTTCATGCTGTCGCCGCACAAGAAGATGAGCGCGTTCCAGACGGCGCAGATGTTCAGCCTGCAGGATCCGAACATCTTCAACCTCGCGGTCGAAGGCGTGTTCGACGACTGCCAGGATATCGTGAAGGCCGTGTCGAACGATCACGCGTTCAAGGCTCGGCACAAGATCGGCACCGTCAACTCGATCAACTGGGCACGCGTCGTCGCGCAGGTCGTGTACTACTTCAAGGGCTATTTCGCGGCGACGCAGTCCAACGACGAGCGCGTGTCGTTCACGGTGCCGTCGGGCAACTTCGGCAACGTCTGCGCGGGCCACATCGCGCGGATGATGGGGCTGCCGATCGCGAAGCTGGTGGTCGCGACCAACGAGAACGACGTGCTCGACGAGTTCTTCCGCACCGGCGCGTACCGCGTGCGCAGCGCCGAGAACACCTATCACACGAGCAGCCCGAGCATGGACATCTCGAAGGCGTCGAACTTCGAGCGCTTCGTGTTCGACCTGCTCGGCCGCGATCCGGCGCGCGTGATGCAACTGTTCCGCGACGTCGAGGAGAAGGGCGGCTTCGATCTCGCGGCGAGCGGCGATTTCGCGCGTGTGGCCGAATTCGGCTTCGTGTCCGGCCGCAGCAGCCACGCCGACCGCATCGCGACGATCCGCGACGTGTTCTCGCGCTACGACACGATGATCGATACGCATACGGCCGACGGCGTGAAGGTCGCGCGCGAGCATCTGGAGGCCGGCGTGCCGATGGTCGTGCTCGAGACGGCACAGCCGATCAAGTTCGGCGAGACGATCCGCGAGGCGCTCGATCGCGAAGCCGAGCGTCCGGCCGCTTTCGACGGGCTCGAGGCGCTGCCGCAGCGCTTCGAGGTCGTGAAGGCCGACGCGCAGCAGGTGAAGGACTTCATCGCCGCCCATACGGGCGCATGACGCACGGCCGGGCCTGCGGGCCCGGTCGCGCGGGACGGCCGGAATGCCGATTCGTCGAACGGATCGGGGTTCCGGCCGTTTCGTTTGGCGCGCGGGCATCATACGCCGCGCGAAACAGGTGCCAGACCCGCGCGTTCGCGCCGATCACAGTTTTCGCATGCCCGCCATATCGCGCGTCTGCGTGGCGTCGTCGCTACAATGACGTATTGATTCCAACGATCCCCGATTCCATCGATGTCGAACCCGAATCCCGCGGCGCCGCGCGCGCCGATGCTGTCGACCGCCGAGGCGCTCGCCGCGCTGCTCGACGCCGCGAAGCCGCTGCCCGGCGCCGAAACCGTCGCCACGCTCGACGCGCTCGGCCGCGTGCTGGCGGCCGACGTCAGCTCGCCGCTCGACGTGCCGCCGATGCATACGAGCGCGATGGACGGCTATGCGGTGCGTGTCGCCGACCTGCTGCACGGCGACCGGCGCCTGCCGGTGTCGCAGCGCATTCCGGCCGGGCATCCGGCCGCGCCGCTCGCGGCCGGCACGGCCGCGCGGATTTTCACCGGCGCGACGGTGCCACCGGGCGCCGATGCCGTCGTGATGCAGGAGCAGGCATCGGCCGACGGCGACGCGGTCGAGATCCTGCACACGCCGAAGGCCGGCGAATGGATCACCGCGCAGGGCGCGGACATCCGTCAGGGTTCGGTGATCCTGCCGGCCGGCACCCGGCTCACGCCGCAGGCGCTGGGTCTCGCCGCGTCGGTCGGCTGCGCGCAACTGGCGGTCGCGCGGCGGATTCGCGTCGCGGTGTTCTTCACCGGCGACGAACTGACGATGCCCGGCGAGCCGTTGAAGCCCGGCGCGATTTACAACTCGAACCGCTTCACGTTGCGCGGGCTGCTCGAGCGGCTCGGCTGCCACGTGACCGATTACGGCATCGTGCCCGACTCGCTGGCCGCGACGCGCGACACGCTGCGCGAGGCCGCCCGCGATCACGACGTGATCCTGACGAGCGGCGGCGTGTCGGTCGGCGACGAGGATCACGTGAAGCCGGCCGTGGAGGCCGAAGGCCGGCTCGCGCTGTGGCAGATCGCGATGAAGCCCGGCAAGCCGCTCGCGTACGGCGCGGTGCGCCGCGGCGACGAGCGCGCCGACGCGCATTTCATCGGGCTGCCCGGTAACCCGGTCTCGAGCTTCGTCACGTTCCTGCTGTTCGTGCGGCCGTTCCTGCTGCGCTTGTCCGGCGTACGCGACGTCGCGCCGCGCGCGTTGTCGCTGCGGGCCGATTTTTCGCAGAGCAAAGGCGACCGGCGCAACGAATTCCTGCGGGCGCGCGTCAATGCGGCCGGCGGCCTCGACCTGTTCCCGAACCAGAGCTCGGCCGTGCTCACGTCGACGGTCTGGGGCGACGGCCTGATCGACAATCCGCCGCAGCACGCGATCAGCGCAGGCGAGACCGTGCGTTTCATCCCGTTTTCCGAACTGCTGTCGTGACGCGGCGGCTCCCCGAACCATGAAGATTCAACTGAAATTTTTTGCAAGCGTGCGCGAAGCGCTGGGCGTGGCCGATGAAGAAGCCGACGTGCCGGACGGCGTGACGACCGTCGGCGACGTGCGCGCGTGGCTGCGCGCACGCGGCGGCGCGTGGGCCGACACGCTCGCCGAAGGGCGCGCGTTGCGCATGGCGTGCAACCACGAGATGACCGACCCCGACACGCGGCTCACCGAAGGCTGCGAGGTCGCGTTCTTCCCGCCCGTCACGGGCGGTTGAGGGGGGAGGCGATGGCAACGGTACGAGTCCAGACCGACGATTTCGATCTGAATGCCGAAGTGGCGGCATTGCGGGCGCGCAACCCGAAGATCGGCGCGCTCGCGTGCTTCGTCGGCACGGTGCGCGACCTGAACGAAGGCGATACGGTCGCCGCGATGGAGCTCGAGCACTATCCGGGAATGACCGAGAAGGCGCTCGAAAAGATCGCGGCCGAGGCCGGCCGGCGCTGGCCGGGTGTCGACGTCGCGATCGTGCACCGCGTCGGCAGGCTGCTGCCGCTCGACCAGATCGTGATGGTCGCGACGGTCGCGTCGCACCGCGGCGACGCGTTCGCGTCGTGCGAGTTCGTGATGGATTATCTGAAGACCGAAGCACCGTTCTGGAAGAAGGAAACGACGCCGGACGGCGAGCGCTGGGTCGATGCGCGCAGTACCGACGACGCCGCGCTCGCGCGCTGGGGCGTCGAGTCGGGCAACGCGCCGCGCTGAGCGCGGCACGCGGGCGATGCAGCGAAGTGCCGCGTGGGTGCCGTCGTCGCGTGTAAAGGGCGTTACGCGTCCGGGTCGACGCCGCGCCCGATGATCTTCGTCGGAAAAGGCTCGCCGCGGGCGCGCGACGGCAACGCGTGCGAATCGTCGCCCGCGTCGCGGCGGCGCGGCGCGATCGCGTCGAGCAGCGCCTGCTGCTCGGGCGGAATCCGGTAGTCCCAGCCGAACCGGCTCAACTGCAGGCTCTGCGCGATCCGCAGCGCGGGCTCCATGAAACGAACCGCCGCGGGCGGCGCGTAGCGCGCTTCGACGGTGTTCAGGAACAGCGACAGCCAGCGGCTGAAATGGGCCGGCTCGATCCCGTCGAGCGGCTGGTGCGCCTGCTGCACGTTGCCGCGATAGCCCTTGGTGCCGAGCACGAGGCTCGACCAGAACGTCACCATCTTCGGCAGATGGTCGTCCCAGCGGCCGGCCAGCTTCGCGTCGAATACGGGCCCCAGCAGCGGATCGGCGCGTACGCGCTCGTAGAACGCGTAGACGAGATCGCGGATGTTGTCTTCGGTCGGCTCGGCGTCGCGGGGGCGGGCCGGTACGGTATCGGGCGAGACGGGCTGGGCAGTCATGACGAAAAGGGCCGGTAGAGCGGGGCGGTGACGGCGCGACGGCGCCGGCGACGGGCAGGACGCCGGTCGGATTTTGACGCAAAATAGCGTCCAATAACCCCTGGAAAACGTGTAGATATCCCGCATCTTATTGCGCGCACGCGATCCCGGCAACCCGGGGCCGCGCCACGGCACCGTCTATCGGCCCTGCACGCCTCGCGATCGGCCCGGTTCATCGGAGCGGGGCACGATCGACCTTTTCTGTATTCGCTCATGAGACTCACCGACTACACCGACTATTCGCTGCGCGTGATGCTGTATCTGGCCGTGCGCGGCGAGGGGCTCGCGACGATCCAGGAGATCTCGGACGCCTACGGCATCTCGAAGAACCATCTGATGAAAGTCGTCCAGCGGCTCGGCGAACTGGGCTGGGTCGACACCGTGCGCGGCCGCAACGGCGGGCTGCGGCTGTTCGCCGATTCGCTGCGGCTGACGGTCGGCCAGGTCGTGCGGGCGACCGAAAACGACTTCGCGCTGGTCGGCTGCTTTTCGCCCGACGGCAGCGAGCCGCGCGGCTGCGTGATCGAGCCGCAGTGCCGGCTGAAAAGCGTGCTGGCGGCCGCGCGCGATGCGTTCTTCGCGGAGCTCGATCGTCACACGCTCGGCGAGCTGGCCGTGCCCGCATCGCCGCTCGCGGCGTTGCTCGGCATTCGTCCGGTCGCGCTCGTGCGTGCCGCGCCGGTGCCGGACGAAGCGCCGGCAGTTGAACAGACGTCGTCCAAGGCCCCCTGATGCGCGGGGCGCCGCGCGCTGCCCGCTCGCGCCATCACGCCGCCGGACCGTTTTCAGGCTATCCGGCAATTTTTGCGCTGAATCAACCCGAATTTCGCTTGAAAGCCGCATAACCATCCTCATCTTGGTGTTAATCGAAAATTGGAGGTCTCTACCAAATGAGAATCGACAAGCTCACCACCAAGTTCCAGGAAGCACTCGCGGACGCGCAAAGCCTCGCGGCAGGCCGCGACAATCAATACATCGAACCCGTTCACGTGCTCGCGGCGCTGGTCGCGCAGCACGACGGCTCGGCCCGCTCGCTGATGTCGCGCGCGGGCGTGCACGTGCAGGCGCTCCAGGGCGCGCTGAACGAAGCCATTTCGCGCCTGCCGCAAGTAACGGGCACGGGCGGCGACATCCAGATCGGCCGTGAGTTGGCCGGCCTGCTGAATCAGGCCGACAAGGAAGCGCAGAAGCTCAACGACACGTTCATCGCGAGCGAGATGTTCCTGCTCGCCGTGTCCGACGACAAGGGCGACGCCGGCAAGCTCGCGCGCCAGCACGGTCTCACGCGCAAGGCGCTCGAAGCCGCGATCGCCGCGGTGCGCGGCGGCTCGCAGGTGCACAGCCAGGACGCCGAAAGCCAGCGCGAGGCGCTGAAGAAATACACGGTCGACCTGACCGAGCGCGCCCGCGCGGGCAAGCTGGACCCGGTGATCGGCCGCGACGACGAAATTCGCCGCTCGATCCAGATCCTGCAGCGCCGCACGAAGAACAACCCGGTGCTGATCGGCGAGCCGGGCGTCGGCAAGACCGCGATCGTCGAAGGGCTCGCGCAGCGGATCGTCAACGGCGAGGTGCCCGAGACGCTGAAGGGCAAGCGCGTGCTGTCGCTCGACATGGCCGCGCTGCTCGCCGGCGCGAAGTATCGCGGCGAGTTCGAGGAACGCCTGAAGGCCGTGCTCAACGACATCGCGAAGGACGAAGGCCAGACGATCGTCTTCATCGACGAAATTCACACGATGGTCGGCGCGGGCAAGGCCGAAGGCGCGATGGACGCGGGCAACATGCTGAAGCCGGCGCTGTCGCGCGGCGAGCTGCACTGCATCGGCGCGACCACGCTCGACGAATACCGCAAGTACATCGAGAAGGACGCCGCGCTCGAACGCCGCTTCCAGAAGGTGCTCGTCGACGAGCCGAGCGTCGAGGCGACGATCGCGATCCTGCGCGGGCTGCAGGAGAAGTACGAACTGCACCACGGTGTCGACATCACCGACCCGGCGATCGTCGCCGCGGCCGAGCTGTCGCATCGCTACATCACCGACCGCTTCCTGCCCGACAAGGCAATCGACCTGATCGACGAAGCCGCCTCGAAGATCAAGATGGAAATCGATTCGAAGCCGGAAGAGATGGACAAGCTCGACCGTCGTCTGATCCAGCTGAAGATCGAGCGCGAAGCGGTGAAGAAGGAGCAGGACGAAGCGTCGCAGAAGCGCCTGCAACTGATCGAGGAAGAGATCGAGCGCCTCGGCCGCGAATATGCGGACCTGGAAGAGATCTGGACCGCCGAGAAGGCCGCGGTGCAGGGGAGCGCGCAGCTCAAGGAAGAGATCGAGAAGGTGCGGGCGGACATCGCGCGGCTGCAGCGTGAAGGCAAGCTGGAGAAGGTCGCCGAGCTGCAGTACGGCAAGCTGCCGCAGCTCGAGGCGCAACTGAAGCAGGTCACGCAGGCCGAGGAGCAGGAGCAGCACAACCCGACGCGTCCGCGCCTGCTGCGCACGCAGGTCGGTGCGGAGGAAATCGCGGAAGTCGTGTCGCGTGCGACGGGCATCCCCGTGTCGCGGATGATGCAGGGCGAACGCGAGAAGCTGCTGCACATCGAGGAAAAGCTGCACGAGCGCGTGGTCGGCCAGGACGAGGCGATCAGCGCAGTGGCCGATGCGATCCGTCGGTCGCGCGCGGGGCTCGCCGATCCGAACCGTCCGTACGGCTCGTTCCTGTTCCTCGGTCCGACCGGTGTCGGCAAGACCGAGCTGTGCAAGGCGCTGGCGTCGTTCCTGTTCGATTCGGAAGAGCACCTGATCCGCATCGACATGAGCGAGTTCATGGAGAAGCACAGCGTCGCGCGGCTGATCGGCGCGCCGCCGGGCTACGTCGGCTACGAGGAAGGCGGCTACCTGACGGAAGCCGTGCGCCGCAAGCCGTACAGCGTGATCCTGCTCGACGAGATCGAGAAGGCGCATCCGGACGTGTTCAACGTGCTGCTGCAGGTGCTCGACGACGGCCGCATGACGGACGGGCAGGGGCGTACGGTCGACTTCAAGAACACGGTCATCGTGATGACGTCGAACCTCGGCTCGCAGGTGATCCAGGCCATGACGGGCTCGCCGCAGGACGAGATCAAGGACGCCGTGTGGCTCGAGGTGAAGCAGCATTTCCGCCCCGAGTTCCTGAACCGGATCGACGACGTCGTCGTGTTCCACGCGCTCGACCGCAGCAACATCGAGTCGATCGCGAAGATCCAGCTGGCGCGCCTGCATGACCGGCTCGCGAAGCTCGACATGGCGCTCGACGTGTCGCCGGCGGCGCTCGAACAGATCGCGAAGGTCGGCTACGATCCGGTGTTCGGCGCGCGGCCGCTGAAGCGCGCGATCCAGCAGGAGATCGAGAACCCGGTCGCGAAGCTGATCCTCGCGGGCCGCTTCGGTCCGAAGGACGTGATCCCGGTCGACGTGAACGACGGCCAGTTCGTGTTCGACCGCGTCGTTCACTGATCGTCCGCCATCGGCCGCGTGCCCGGCTCACGCCGGGCGCGCAAAAACGAACACCCCGCCTCGGCGGGGTGTTTGCTTATGGAGCGGCCGAACGGGCCGCCCGGTCGCGGTGCGGGCTCAGCCCTGCTTGTTGCCGCCGAACATCCCGGCGAGCTGCGTGAGCGTGCCGAGCACGTTCGACGTGTCGACCTGGCCGCCGGCCGGCACTTCGCCGTTCGGCGTCGCGCCGTTGACGACGTGCGGCAACACCTGCGCGAGGATCGACGAGGCCTGCGCGGGATCGATGCCGACCTTGCTCGCGAGCGAGCCGACGACGTCCGAGCCGAGCACGTTCTGCAGCGTATCCGGCGAGATCGGCTGGTTTTCGCCGGTGCCGACCCACGAACCGATGATCTCGCCGGCGCCGCCGGCCTTGAACTTCTCGATCAGCCCGTTCAGGCCGCCCGGCTGGTTGTTGATGAATTCGAGCGCGGTCGTGATCAGCGCGCTTTGCGAGTTGCCGCCGGCCTGGCCGCCGATCAGACCGCCGACGATGTCGAGGAGACCCATGGTTCTTCACCTTCACTGAAAAGGGCGCCGTGACGACGGCGCCCGTTGAACGAATGCCGCGCGCACGCCGTCGCGCGCGCGGCGCACATCAGGCGCCCGACGCCGCGGCGGCGGAGGCTGCCTTGTCCTTCTTGCTCTTCTTCTTCGAACCCTTCGCCGCCTTCGTGGACGATGCGGCCGCCGGTGCGCTCGCACCCGTGTCGGCGGATGCCGCTGCCGCCGCTGCCGCCTTTTCCTTCTTCGATGCGCGCTTGGTCTTGGCCGGCTTGGCGGCTGCTTCCGGTGCGCTCGCCGCCGGCGCGGGGGCCGTGGCCGTCGTGCCGGCCGTCGCGGTCGTGGACGTCGATGCGGTGCCTGCCGACGTCGTGGTCGATGGGGTCGCCGACGTCGTCGCGGCCGGCTTCGACGGCTTCACGCCCTTCGGCGGCGTCGACGAGCCGCCGATCGTCAGGCCGTTTTCCTCGAGATGCCCGACCGACTTCGTGCCGAGACCCTTCACGCGGTTCGCGAGATCGTCGGCGTCCTTGAACGGGCCGTTCTTGGTGCGTTCGTCGATGATCGCCTTCGACTTCACGGGCCCGAGACCCTTCACGGATTCGAGCGCGGCTTGGTCGGCCGTGTTGACATCGACGGCCGCGGCAAGGCCGGCGGCGAGCGACAGCGACAGCGCGACGAACAGCATCAGCAGCTTTTTCAGCATGGCAAGGGCTCCCTGGTTCTGACGGATGAATGGTTGTTGCAACGGACGGCGGCCCGCGAGCTGGCCGGGCGTCGCCGTTAAGCATAGGACAAATGCGTGCCCTTTTTGAGACAGGCTGATCGCATCTTGCTGAAGGCTTGCGGTGCTGTAAAGGCCGAAAGCGGTCGCGGCGGGCGATTTTGACCATTCTTTACGGTGTCGCAGGGGGCCGCGAGTGAACGCCGCACTGGCCGTCAGACAATGCTTGACTTAGAGTGAACTCTAACTCCTAACCTTGTTCGTGCCATGTCGAAAACCGTATCCCAACCCTCCGCCGCCGGTCCGCTGACGATCGGGCAAGTCGCCGAACTGACGGGCGTGTCGACGCACACGTTGCGGTATTACGAGCAGGCCGGCCTGCTGCGCGCGATTTCGCGCACGGCGGCCGGGCACCGGCTCTATGCGCCGGCCGACCTTGACTGGCTGGCCTTCGTGATGCGCCTGAAGGCGACCGGCATGCCGATCGCGCAGATGCAGGCGTTCGCGGTGCTGCGCGAGCAGGGCGAGTCGACGTTCCGCGCGCGGCGCGACTTGCTGGTCGCGCATCGCGACGCGGTGCGCGCGCATATCGCGGAGCTGCAGGCGAGCCTCGATGCGATCGGCGCCAAGATCGCGTACTACGAGGCGAAGGAACGGGAAACGGAACGACGGGCGAATCTTTCTCACTCTTTATCGGAACAGGACGGACAAGATGGAACGACTCGTTGAGGATCGCTACACGCGCGGCTGGAACAAGCTCAAGGAAATCGACGGCGAAGCGGGCGAACGCGTGATCGCGGCGCTTGCGCCGATCGCGCCGGATTTCGCGCGGCTCCTGGTCGAATTCAGCTTCGGCGACATCTACAGCCGGCCGCAACTCGACCTGAAGGCGCGCGAAATCGCGACGATCGCCGCGCTGGCCGCGCTCGGCAACGCGCAGCCGCAACTGAAGGTGCATATCGAGGCCGCGCTGAACGTGGGCTGCACGCGCGACGAGATCGTCGAGGTGTTCATGCAGATGGCCGTGTATGCGGGGATGCCGGCCGCGCTCAACGCGCTGTTTGCCGCGCACGAGGTGTTCAAGCGGCGCGACGAAGCGGCCGGCGGGGCAGACCACGCGAACGAAGCGGCCGGGCAGCCCGCATGACGGCGCGCGTCACGCGCGGTGCGGCGCGACGATCCGGTGCTTCGCGATGCGCCGGTACAGCGTCGCGCGCGACATGCCGAGCGCGCGGGCGGCCGCGTCGGGCCGCCAGCGATGCGCGGTGAGCGCGGCGACGATGCGCCCGCGTTCGTCATCGGGCAGCACGCCCGCCGGGGCGCCGCCGAGTTGCGCGGCGAGCTCGGCCGGCAGGTCGTGCCGCGTCACGCGCGCGGCGTCGCACACCGCGCACGCATAGCGCAGCACGTTGCGCAGTTGCCGCACGTTGCCCGGCCACGGGTAGGCCGCGAGCTGTTCGGCGAGCGTCGCATCGAGCGTCAGCACGTGGCCGGTCGCCTGCGCTTCCTCGGCGAACACGGCGGCGATCACGTCGCGCACGTCCGCGCGTTCGCGCAGCGGCGGCAGCTCGAACGTCGCGCCGCTCAACCGGTAGTACAGATCCTCGCGGAACGTGCCGTCGGCCACCATCCGCGCAAGATCGCGGTGCGTCGCGCAGATCACGTCGAGATCGACGCGCACCGGCGTATCGCTGCCGAGCGGCACGACCTCGCCGTCGGCCAGCACGCGCAGCAGGCGCGTCTGCAGCGCGAGCGGCATGTCGCCGATTTCATCGAGAAACAGCGTGCCGCCGTCGGCGAGCGCGATCTTGCCGCGCGCGCCGTGCTTGCGTGCGCCGGTGAACGCGCCGGCCGCATAGCCGAACAGTTCGCTCTCGATCAGCGCTTCCGGCAGCGCGCCGCAGTTCACGGCGACGAACGGCCGCGCGCGCCGCGCGCCGGCGTCGTGGATCGCGCGGGCGAACACTTCCTTGCCCGCGCCGGTTTCGCCGAGCACGAGGATCGGCAGCCGCTTGCTCGCGACGCGCAGCGCGAGTTCGGCCTGTTGCGCGATGCGCGCGTCGCTGCTGTGCAGGAACGGCGTCAGCGCGCCGACGTGACGCGGCGCGGCGGTGCCCGGGCGGCGCGATGCGTGGGCGGCTCGTGCCGCGCCCGGTTCGCGGCCGGCGCGCCTTAGCGGCGCGCGCAGCCGCGCGTAGAGCGGGGCGCCGGTCGCGCGCAGCCGCAGCGCGACGATCGCGTCGAGCCGCGCGGCGTCGCGCAGCGGCATCTCGGTCGCATCGAAGATCTCGTCGATATGGCGCGGCTCGCGCAGCGCCGGCAGCGCGTCGCGCGCGTGCCGGTTCGCGGCGACGATGTTGCCGCATTCGTCGAACGCGATCAGCCACTCGGGCTGCGCTTCGACGTAGTGACGGTTCGGATGCCCGAACAATATCCAGTGCTGCGCGGTGCTGTGCACGAAGTAGCCGTCCTCGATCAGCGCCGCGCTTTGCCGCACGAGCTGGTAGACGAGGCGCTGGCTGTCGCGGCCGTCGGGCGAATGCACGGCCGACGCGTCGAGCACGCCGATCAGCTCGCCGCCCGGCGAGAAGATCGGCGCCGCGCTGCACGTGAGCGTCGTGAACGCCGCGCGAAAGTGATCGGTCTTGTGCACGGTGATCGGCGCGAGATCGGTCAGCACGCTCGCGACGCCGCAGGTTCCTTCCTCGCTTTCCGACCAGCACGAGCCGATGTGCAGCCCCGCATGACGAAAGTCGTTGCGGCGCTCGCGGTCGATCCGGTAGTCGATCGTCACGCCGTGCGCGTCGGTCAGCATCACGCAGTAGTCGGCGACGCGGATCATGTCGTGCAGCCGCGTCAGGCACTGGCCCGACGCGCGCAGGAAGGCCTCTTCCTTGTCGCGCACTTCGCGCAGCTCGGCCGCGGTCAGCACGCGCGGGCCGATCGACGAAGCGGGGTCGAGGCGATAGCGCTCCAGCGATCGCTGCCACGAAGACACGAGGCGCGCGGAATCGGCCGGCGCGGGCAGGCGCCCGGCGAGCGCGCCGAGTATGCGGTCGGCGTGCTGGGCCTGGGGGACGGCGTAGGGCATGGTCGGCTCCGGGTACGGCGGGGATGTCGCTGTTCTTGTAGCACATCCGGTCCGGCGGATCACACTGCATTGCAGCACGCGGCGCGCGTGAGACGGTCGTCTCACCGGTATCCGATGCGTCTCGCGCGATTGAGACGGCCGCCCGCGCGCGGCGCGACGGTCGTCAGGCGGGGCGTCGCGCGCGCGGCGCCGCGCGAACGCAGGGTTTGCGGGCGGAACGCCGCGCATGCGCGCGCGCCGCGACGATCGCGTCGCCGTATCGACGGCATGAGACGTGCCGGCGAATCCGACGCGCGCCGCGCCGTCACGACCGCGCATTCCGAACGTGCGCATGCCCGCCGCGCCAGCGCGGACGCGGGTTTCGCGGGCATCGCATGCACGATGGCACGCCGCTTGCAGAGATGACGGGCAAGCCGGCGCGATCGCGTCGGCGACGACGATCCGCCGCCCGTCGATGGCAGCGGACGAAACAGGCGAGGGCGGCGCGCGCAATACGCCGGCCCTGCCGACTGGATGGAGACAAACCCGTGACGACGCCCGTTACCGTCGGCGTGATCGCGAACCCCGCATCGGGGCGCGACATCCGCCGCCTCACGACGCATGCATCCGTGTTTCCGACCGCGGAGAAGGCGAACATGATCGTGCGCCTGCTGGCCGGCCTCGGCGCGATGGGCGTCGAGCGCGTGCTGACGCTGCGCGACCGCACGGGCATCGCGACGCTGCTGCTGCGCGCGATCGACACGCATCGCGCGGTCGCGCCGCACGAGCGCTGGCCCCAGGTCGAATTCGTCGACCTGCCGATCACCGACAGCGTCGCCGACACGCAGGCCGGCGCCGCCTATCTGCATCGGATGGAAGTGTCGCTGATCGTCGTGCTCGGCGGCGACGGCACCCATCGCGCGGTGGCCGCGCATTGCGGCGCGACGCCGCTCGTCGCGCTGTCCACCGGCACCAACAACGCGTTTCCCGAACATCGCGAGGCGACCGTCGCCGGCGTCGCCGCGGGGCTCGTCGCGACCGGCGCCGTGCCGGCCGAGGTCGCGTTCGTGCGCAACAAGCGGCTCGTCGTGCGCTGCGTCGCGGGCGCGCAGCCCGGGCGCGAGGAGATCGCGCTCGTCGATGTGTGCGCCGCGCGGCAGCGCTTCGTCGGCGCGCGCGCGATCTCCGGCTCGGACGACATCGACACGCTCTATCTGACGTTCGCGGAACCGGACGGCATCGGCCTGTCCGCGCTCGGCGGCGCGTGGGCGCCGCTCGAACGCAGCGCGCCGCACGGGCTCGCGATGCGCTTCGCGGATGCCGGCAAGACGGCCGGCACGCCGCTCGTCGCGCCGATCGCGCCGGGGCGCGTCGACCGCGTCGTGATGCGCAGTTGCGAGCGGCTCGAGCCGGGCGCGTGGCACGCGATTCCGTTCGAGCGCGGCACGTTCGCGTTCGACGGCGAGCGCGAGATCGAGGTCGCGCGCGGCGATCGCTACGAGATCGCACTCGACTGGGGCGGACCGTTGACGGTCGACGTCGGCCGCACGCTGCGCTACGCGTCGTCACGGCAACTGCTGCGCGATGCCGGTGCGTGGCACGACTGATACACCGGTTTCACGAAGACGTTTCGACATCCATCACGATCATCAAGGAGACATCGCCATGACAGCCCCTCTCGAAGGACAGGTCGCCATCGTCACGGGCGGCGCGCGCGGCATCGGCCGCGGCATCGCGCTGACGCTCGCCGGCGCCGGTGCCGACATCCTGCTGGCCGACCTGCTCGACGACGCGCTCGACGCGACCGCCGGCGAGGTGCGCGCGCTCGGCCGCCGCGCGGCGATCGCGAAGGTCGACGTCACGCAGGCCGCGCAGGTCGACGCGATGGTCGCGCAGGCGCTCGGCGACCTCGGCGGGCTCGACATCCTCGTGAACTGCGCGGGCGTGATCAGCATCCGTCCGGTTGCAGACCTGACCGAGCGCGACTGGGATTTCGTGATGGACGTGAACGCAAAGGGCACGTTCCTCGGCTGCCGCGCGGCGCTCGCGCATCTGAAGGCGCAGCGGCGCGGCCGGATCATCAACGTCGCGTCGATCGCGGGCAAGGAAGGCTTCCCGAATCTCGCGCACTACAGCGCATCGAAATTCGCGGTCGTCGGCTTCACCAACGCGCTGGCGAAGGAGCTCGCGCGCGACGGCGTGACCGTCAACGCGATCTGCCCCGGCATCGTCCGTACCTACATGTGGGACCGGCTGTCCGACGAATGGAAGACCGACGGCGAATCGGTCGAGGAGTCGTGGCAGCGGCACCAGTTGACGCTGATTCCGCAGGGCCGCGCGCAGACGCCGGAAGACATGGGCCGGCTCGCGCTGTTCTTCGCGACGATGGACAACGTGACGGGCCAGGCCGTGAACGTCGACGGCGGCTTCACGTTTCACTGACGGCCGCAGGCCGTGCAATCCGCCGCCACGGCATGGCCGGGGCGGCATTCGCAGTCAGACCTACCCAGGAGACACACATGACCGCTTCGACACAGCTCGGCAGGGACAAGCTGCTGGACGCCTATCGGCTGATGCGCACGATCCGCGAATTCGAGGAACGCCTGCACGTCGAATTCGCGACCGGCGAGATACCCGGCTTCGTTCACCTGTACGCGGGCGAGGAGGCGTCCGCCGTCGGCACGATGCTGCACCTCGGCCTCGACGACTACGTGGCCACCACGCACCGCGGCCACGGCCATTGCATCGCGAAGGGCGTCGACGTGCACGGGATGATGGCCGAGATCTACGGCAAGAAGACAGGCGTCTGCCACGGCAAGGGCGGCTCGATGCACATCGCCGATCTGTCGATGGGGATGCTCGGTGCGAACGGGATCGTCGGCGCGGGCGGCCCGCTCGTGTGCGGTGCGGCGCTCGCGGCCAAGTACAGGAAAACCGGCGGCGTCGGCGTGTGCTTCTTCGGCGACGGCGCGTCGAACCAGGGCGTGATCTTCGAATCGATGAACCTCGCGTCGGTGTGGCGGCTGCCCGCGATCTTCGTCGCCGAAAACAACGGCTATGCGGAAGCGACGTCGTCGAGCTGGTCGGTCGCGACCGACAACATCGCCGATCGGGCGAACGGGTTCGGGATGCCGGGCGTGATCGTCGACGGCTTCGACTTCTTCGCGGTGCACGAGGCGCTCGGCGAAGCCGTCGACCGCGCGCGCAACGGCGGCGGCCCGACGCTCGTCGAGGTGAAGTTCACGCGCTATTTCGGCCACTTCGAGGGCGATGCGCAAACCTATCGCGCGCCGGGCGAAGTGCAGAAGCTGCGCGACGAGAAAGACTGCCTGAAGCATTTCGAAACGCGCGTCGTGCGCGCCGAAGCGCTGACGACGGCCGACCTGCGCGCGGTGGACGCCCAGGTGAAGGCGCTGATCGACGACGCGGTCGCGCAGGCGAAGGCGGCGCCGCTGCCGGATGCCGCCGACCTGCTCGCCGACGTCTACGTGTCGTATCCGTGAACCCGGCCTGACCGAGCAGCCGGCACGGCGAACCGAACATTCCAGGAGACAGACATGGCAAGGAAGATTAGCTATTCGCAGGCGATCAACGAGGCGCTCGCGCAGGAAATGGCGCGCGACGACAGCGTGATCGTGATGGGCGAGGACAACGCGGGCGGCGCGGGCGCGCCCGGCGAGGACGACGCATGGGGCGGCGTGCTCGGCGTGACGAAGGGGCTGTTCCACAAGTTTCCGGGCCGCGTGCTCGATACGCCGCTGTCGGAGGGCGGCTACATCGGCGCGGCGGTCGGCGCTGCCGCGTGCGGGATGCGGCCCGTCGCGGAACTGATGTTCATCGATTTCATGGGCGTGTGTTTCGACCAGATCTTCAACCAGGCGGCGAAATTCCGCTACATGTTCGGCGGCAAGGCCGTGACGCCGGTCGTGATCCGCGCGATGTACGGCGCCGGCCTGCGCGCGGCCGCGCAGCACTCGCAGATGCTCACGTCGCTGTTCACGCACATCCCGGGGCTGAAGGTCGTGTGCCCGTCGACGCCGTACGACGCGAAGGGGCTCCTGATCCAGGCGATCCGCGACAACGATCCCGTGATCTTCCTCGAACACAAGCTGCTCTATACGCGTGAGGGCGACGTACCGGAGGAATCCTATGCGATTCCGTTCGGCGAGGCGAACGTGCTGCGCGACGGCGACGACGCGACGATCGTCACGTACGGCCGGATGGTGCATCTGGCGATGGACGCGGCCGCGACGCTCGCGAAGGACGGCATCCAGTGCGACGTGATCGACCTGCGCACGACGTCGCCGCTCGACGAGGAAACGATTCTCGAAAGCGCCGAGCGCACGGGGCGCGTGGTGGTGGTCGACGAAGCGAACCCGCGCTGCTCGATCGCGACCGACATCGCCGCGCTCGTCGCGCAGCGCGCGTTCCGCTCGCTCAAGGCGCCGATCGAGCTCGTCACCGCGCCGCATACGCCCGCGCCGTTCGCCGGCGTGCTGGAAGACCTGTATATCCCGTCCGCCGATGCGATTGCGCGGGCGGTCCTGAAGACGAGGAGCTGACACGATGTCGATTCACATGATCACGATGCCCAAGTGGGGGCTGTCGATGGAGCAGGGGCAGGTCAATGGCTGGCTGAAGGCGATCGGCGAACGCGTGGCGAAGGGCGACGAGGTGCTCGACGTCGAGACCGACAAGATCTCGTCGGGCGTCGAATGCGCGTTCGACGGCACGCTGCGCCGGCAGATCGCGCAGGAGGGCGAGACGCTGCCCGTCGGCGCGCTGCTCGGCGTGGTCGCGGCCGCCGACACGAGCGACGCCGACATCGATGCGGCGATCGCCGACTTCCAGCGCGACTTCGTGCCGAGCGCGGCGTCCGACGAGGCGGCCGGCCCGCAGCCGGAGAAGGCGCGGATCGGTGGACGCACGATCCGCTTCCTGAAGCTCGGCGACGGTTCGGGCACGCCGGCCGTGCTGATCCACGGCTTCGGCGGCGACCTGAACAACTGGCTGTTCAACCATGCGGAACTCGCCGCGCACCGGCCGGTGTGGGCGCTCGATCTGCCCGGCCACGGCGAGTCGGAGAAGGCCGTCGAGACCGGCAGTCTCGACGAACTGGCCGACGCGGTGCTTGCGCTGCTCGATGCGCAGCACATCGAGCGTGCGCACCTGATCGGCCATTCGATGGGCGGCGCGGTGGCGATGACGTTGGCCGACAGCGCGCCGGCGCGCGTGGCGTCGCTCACGCTGATCGCGAGCGCGGGGCTCGGCACCGACATCAACCGTGCATACATCGACGGCTTCGTCGCCGGCAACAGCCGCAACACGCTGAAGCCGCACCTCGGCGCGCTGTTCGCGGACGACGCGCTGGTCACGCGGCAGCTCGTCGAGGATCTCGTCAAGTACAAGCGGCTCGAAGGCGTGCAGGCCGCGCTGGAGAAGATCGCGGACGCCGCGTTCGACGGCGCCGCGCAGCGGCGCGTATTCCGCGACCGGCTCGCGTCGCTTGCGCCGCGCACGCTCGTGATCTGGGGCGAGCGCGACCAGGTGATTCCCGCGCGGCACGCGCAGGGCTTGCCGGACGGCGTGCGCGCCGAGGTGATCGCCGCCGGCGGGCACATGGTGCAGATGGAGGCGGCCGCCGACGTGAACCGCCTGATCGTCGCGTTCCTCGGAGACTGACGATGGCCGCCGCGCTCGAACGACCCAGCCTCACGGCGCTCGGCCAGCCCGGCGCGAGAAGTCGCGACAAGCTCGCGCGCATTCCGGTGCGCGTCGAGCCCGCGGCCGGCGCGGCGCTGCCGAAGCCGCCGTGGCTGCGCGCGCGGCCGATGATGAGCGCGGCGGTGGCCGACATGGCCGCCGTGCTGCGCGAGCATCGGCTGCATTCCGTCTGCGAGGAGGCGATGTGCCCGAACATCGGCGAATGCTTCGCGCAGCGCACCGCGACCTTCATGATCATGGGCGGGCTGTGTACGCGGCGTTGCCCGTTCTGCGACGTCGCGCACGGCCGGCCCGAGCCGCTCGATCCCGACGAGCCCGCGCGGCTGGCCGACGCGGCGGCGGCGCTCGGGTTGCGCTACGTGGTGATCACGTCGGTCGACCGCGACGATCTGCGCGACGGCGGCGCCGCGCATTTCGCCGCGTGCATCGCGGCGGTGCGCGCGAGCGTGCCGGGCATCGGCGTCGAGGTGCTGACGCCGGACTTCCGCGGCCGCACGGCACGGGCGCTCGATGCGCTGTCGTCGGCGTGGCCCGACGTGTTCAACCACAACATCGAGACGGTGCCGTCGCTGTATCGGGCGGCGCGGCCGGGCGCCGACTATCGCGGCTCGCTCGAACTGCTCGCGCAGGCGAAGGCCGCGCGGCCGACGCTCGTGACGAAATCGGGATTGATGCTCGGGCTCGGCGAGCACGACGACGAGGTGCGCGACACGCTGCGCGACCTGCGCGCGCACGAGGTCGACGTGCTGACGCTCGGCCAGTATCTGGCGCCGTCGGCGCACCATTTGCCGGTGCGGCGCCACGTGAGCCCGGAGGCCTTCGCCGCGTGGCGCGACGAGGCGCTTGCGCTCGGTTTCAGGGAAGTGGTCGCCGGCCCGCTCGTGCGGTCCTCCTATCACGCAGCCGACGTGCTGGAGGGCGCGTAGCGCGCCGCGCTTCAGGCTGTGGCTGCGTGCGCGCGGCCAATGCGGCGCAGGTACAGCACGAGCCCCGCGCCCGCCAGCATCAGGCTGGCCGTGTTCGCGAACCAGAAGCCGCGCGCACCGGTCAGCCACGCGGGCGCGATCCCGCCGACGTCGAAGCCGAGCAGGTAGCCGCCGCTGAGTCCGACGCCCCACAGGGCGACCGCATAGATCACGGTCGGCACGACCGCCACCTTGTACGCGCGCAGCACGAACGCCGACGTGACCTGCAGCGCATCGAACACGTGGTAGCACGCGACGATCGCGACGAGCGGCATCGCGGCCGCGGCGACGGCCGGGTTCGGCGTGTAGCCGCCGATGATCAGCGGGCGCAGCGCGAACACGAGCACGCCGTAGGCAGCCGCCACGCCGCACGCGAACATCACGCTGTGCCGGCCGAGCAGCCGGGCTTCCTCGGCGTGCCCGGCGCCGAGCGCGCGCGCGACCAGCGTCGACGCCGCCACGCCGATCGACAGCGGCGTCATGTACAGCACCGCGCCGATGTTGCCGGCGATCTGGTGGCCGGCGAGCGTCGTCGTGCCGAACTGCGCGATGAACAGCGCCATGCACGTGTACGACGTGACCTCGATCAGATACGACAGGCCCATCGGCACGCCGAGCTTCAGGATTGCCTTCTGGCGCGCCCAGACGGGCCAGCAGAAGCGGGAGAAGATCGCGAGCGGCGCGAACACGTCGAGCTTCGCGAGCAGCGTGTAGCCGATCAGCGCGAGCGCCCAGTTGATCAGCGTGCTCGCGAGCCCGCAGCCGCGGCCGCCGAGCGCCGGCACGCCGAAGCCGCCGAAGATGAACCAGACGTTCAGCGGAAACTTGAGCAGCAGCGCGCCGATCTGCAGGATCATCGCGAGCCGGGGCTTGCCGGCCGCGTTGGTCAGCGCGTTGTAGATGCGGAATACGAGGCTCGCGGGCAGCCCGTACGACAGGATGCGCAGGTAGTCGACGGTGCGCTCGTGCAGCGCGGCGGGCGCATGCGCGATGCGCAACAGCGGCTCGGGAAAATGCAGCAGCAGGAAGCCGGGAATCGCGAGCAGCAGCGCGAGCCACAGCGCCTGGCGCACTTCCTCGCCGATTTCCGCATAGCGCCGCGCGCCGTACAGTTGCCCGGTGATCGGCTGCAGCGCGGACAGGATGCCGGTTAGACCGATATAGATCGATACGTAGATCGACGAGCCGAGCCCGAGCGCGGCGAGATCGACGGCCGAGTAGCGGCCGACCATCGCGGTGTCGATCACGCCGAACGCGATGATCGCGAGCTGGCCGACCAGCACCGGCCACGCGAGACCGACGATCCGGCGGATGTCGCCGAACATCGTCAATCGGCCGCCCGACGGCGCGGCGGACGCCGCTTGACGGGCGTCTTCGGCCGTTCGATGCGCTCGTACAGGCGGAAGCGCTCGTCGCGGTCGGCGACGCGGCGGCCTTCCCAGACGAGACGCCACACGTATTGCGACATCGCGCTCGGCTCGCCGAAGTCGGCACGGTCCTGGCGCAGGATCACGTCGCAGTCGCCGGAGAAATCGAAGTGCATGTCGCCGAAGTACGCGAAGGTCGCGATCTGCGCGTCGCCGAGCCGCACCGGCGAGATGCATTCGTAGTCGGACGGCAGGTGCACGGCGATCTGTTGCGCGACGTCGCGATAGGTCCGGCCGTAATTGACGATCGGCAGCCACAGCGTCATCAGCAGCACCCACATCAGCGTCGTGCCCGCGCCCGACAGCACGACGCTGCGCCACAGCACCTTCGGCTGCCGCGACACGCGCCACCGCACGATGAAGCACCAGCACACGGTGACGATCACCGCGCAGATGAACGACAGGATCTTGAAATGCGGCTCGTAGCCGGGCACGAGGCGCGCGAGGTTGCGCGCGAGCGGATGCGGAAAGCCGGTGAGCGATGCGAGCCACACCAGCCACACGAAGGTGCCGAGGATCGTGAAGCTCAGTACGGCAAACCAGTCGATCGCGTTGATCGCGCCGCGCTTGAGGGTCGGCAGCGCAAACGTCGCCAGCACCGCGAGCGGCGGCAGCAGCAGCATGTACATGCGGTTCGACTGCTGGCTTTGCAGGATCACGAGCGCGACGAGCGGCACGGCCACCGACAGCGGAATCGCGATGTGCGCGCGACGGCGCATGCCGGCCCAGCTCCACCACGCCCAGATCGCGAGCGGCCAGGCGGGCCACGTGAACAGCGGCAGGTTCTTCGCCGCATAGCCGAGCACGGCCGTCGGCGGGCCCGAAAAGCGCATCAGGCTGCCGTGGATCCACTGGTTGAAGAACCATGCGGCGTCGTCCGGCGCCGCGACGAAGGCGGCGATCGGCCACAGCGCGAAGATCGCGGCCGCGAGCGGCAGGCCGACCAGCGGCAGGCGCAGGTTGCGCATCTCGGGCGTGACGAGCCACAGCGCGGCCGTGCCCGCGAGCAGCGCGACGACCAGCACCGGGTTGCCGGACAGCGCGACGAGGCCCATCGCGAGGCCCCACCACAGTGCGCCTTGCAGCGGCTTGTCGATGCCGCGCACGATCCCGTACACGAGCATCGCGATCCACGCGAATTGCGCGAGTTGCGGCGTCGTTTCATGCCCGCGTTCCGCGAGGCCGAAGCAGGCGACGAGCACCAGCAGCGCGCCGTCCGCGAGCGTGCGGCCGTAGTCGCGCGGCTCGGGCTCGCCGCCGAATGCGTATTTGAACGGTTGAACCTCGGCGCGCCGGCCGAGCAGGTAGGCCGCGTACCAGACGAACGCGCACGCGGCGCAGAACAGCACGCCGGTATCGACGCGCGACGCGTTGCTTGCGTCGACCCACGGGCCGAGGCCGCGGATCGACAGTGCGCCGAGCCAGTAGCCGAGCGGCCCGTCGGTCGTGATGAACTTGCCGACCAGGTTCGGCAGCAGCCAGTCGTGCCAGCCGCCCTTGGCCATCGTCCACATCACGCCGAAGCCCGCCGCGTCCTCGTTTTTCCACGGGTCGCGGCCGAACAGGCCGAACGCCGCGTAGACGAGGCAGAGCGTGAGCAGCAGCCAGCGCGGCAGCGCACGCGTGGCGGAGGCGGTGAGACGGACGACAGGCTTCATGCAGATGAGCGATTTGTTATGGGCGGGCGGCCGGCGCGGCTGCGCGCGGTCGAGCCGGTTTCGAGCATCCGGCATTGTAGTCGCGCCCGCTGTTGTGCGTCAGGTCGTTGCCCGGGCGCCGGGCGGCGCCTTTCCGGGCGGGCAGAGACAAAAAAGGGCAGCCTGGGCTGCCCTTTCGTGCGGTACCGGTGCGTTGCAACCACCGGATGCGGTGCGAAGCTTACTTCGCGACCTTGCCGCTGGCGCGTGCGCCGAACTTGTTCTTGAACTTCTCGACACGGCCTGCCGTGTCCATGATCTTTTGCTGACCCGTGTAGAACGAGTGCGATTCCGACGACACTTCGATCTTGGCGAGCGGGTAGGTCTTGCCTTCGTGCTCGATGGTTTCACGCGTCTGGATCGTCGAGCGCGTGATGAACTTGAAGCCGTTCGACATGTCTTGGAAGACGACTTCGCGGTAGTCCGGGTGAATGCCAGGTTTCATGATTTTCCTTGGTGATAGCGGTAGCCAACCCGCCGCTTGGCCGGCCGTGCCGCCCCGATGGGAGCGTTTCGGCTGACGTCAAGCCCGGCGCGAGCCACTTGCCTAAGGTCGAAAAACGGCGATTATGCCAGAAAATCAGACGGTTGACGAATAATTTTCATGGTGCGTCGAGCGCGCCGGTGCCGGCCGGATCCTGCCGGTAGTAGCGCGCGAGCAGCCGGTACAGCTCCGGAAATTCGGACTCGAACGCTTTCGGCCGCACGAACAGCGCCTCGCTGCATACGGCGAAGAATTCCGACGGGTGGTCGGCCGCATAGGGATCGATCAGCGAGTCCCGCTCGAAGCGCGCCCACGCGCGCTCCGGCACCGCGTCGACGCGCGCGCAGAACTGGTCGTACGCATGTTCGAACACGTCGGCCCACACCTGCGCGTCGAGGCGCGGCGCATGCCAGCGGCGAAAAAGGGGCGGATAGCCGTCGGCCGCGCCATTGACCATGTCGATCTTGTGCGCGAACTCGTGGATCACCACGTTGTATGCATCCCGGCCGTCCGTCATCTGCGCGTCTTCCCACGACAGGATCACGGGGCCGCCTTCCCATGCCTCGCCGCTCGCGTCCTGCTCGACTTCGTGAACGACGCCGTCCTCGTCCTGCACCGTCTTGCGGATCACGAATTCGCCCGGATACACGACGACGCCGACCCAGCCGTCGTACAGCGACAGGTCGAGATTGAGCACGGGCAGGCAGGCCTGCGCGGCGATCGCGACGATCATCGCGTCGGTCAGCTCGAGCCCGTGCGCGGTCGAAAACGATTTTTTCGCGACGAACAGGCTCGTCATCTCGCGCAGCCGGCCGAGCGCGTCGGGCGGAAGATCGGCCAGGAACGGCAGCCGCTCGACGGTTTCGCGCCATAGCGCGTCGGGAATCGGATGGCTGCGCAGCGCGCGGTCGCGGCGGCGGTCGTCGAACCACCGGGTCAGTTTCGAAAGCATGGAGGCTGCGGACGAAAATCCAAAGCCTGTCTTTTAACTCAATCGATCTGTTTTTGCCATGCCGCGAAGAGGCCGCCGACGAGCGCCACGCCCGCGAGGAAGTAAAAACCGTCGAGCGACGCGAGGAACGACGCCTGTTGCGCCACCATCCGCGCGATCGACGCGATCGCGAGGCCGTGCGCGTCGTTCAGCGCGTGGCCGGCGGCCGCATAGCCGCGCGTGAGTGCATCGGCGGTCTGCTGGAACAGCGGGTCGAACACGTTCGCGCGCTCGACGAGCCGTGTCTGGTGCACGGCCAGCCGGTGCTGCTCGACGATGATCACCGACGACGTCGCGAACGAGATCGTCAGTTGCCGCACGATGTTCTTGAGCCGGTAGCCGTGCGTGTATTCGTCGATCGCGAAGATGCGGAACGTGAGGTTCGCGACCGGCAGCACGATGAACAGCAGCAGCAACCCGCGCAGCAGCAGCGGGACGATCAGCGCCGCCTCGCCGACCTGCGGCGTCATCCGCGTCATCCACAGCGCGGCCGTGACCGCGATCGCGAACCCCGGCACGACGAACCACTTCTTGTGCGTGACGAATTTCGCGTAGCGCAGATAGGCGAACAGCGCGGTGGCCGAGATCAGCGACATCGTGCCGACCAGGCGCCCGGCGTTCTCGACCGGATAGCCGAGCCCGCCCTCGAGAAACCGCGACGTCAGGTAGCTGAAGCCCGTCGTCTCGTAGTAATAGAACATGTAGAGCAGCAGCCCGATCTGGAACGTCCGCTCGCGAAACGCGTGCAGCCGCACGAGCGGCGTCGGGTGATGCCACTGGTGATAGGCGAACCACGCGAGCGCGCCGAGCCCGGCGATCGTCAGCGCGATCAGCATCGGCGAGCCGCTGTAGAGCTGGTAATGCACCTGCTGCAGCACGATCTGCAGCGCCCCTTGCGCGAGCGCGAACAGGACGTACGGCCAGAAGTGGCCGGAACCGCGTTCGTCGTCCGGCGTGCGGCCCGAATCGGGCAGCGTGAGCAGCGCGAGGATCGCGAACGCGATGCCGGCCGGCGCCGTGCACGCGAACAGCGCGCGCCACGTCGAATGCGCGACGAGCAGCCCGCCGACGATCGGCGCGAGCGCGCTGCCGAGCAGGATCATGATCAGGAACGCGCGAGTCGCGGGCGGCCGCTCCTGCGGCTTGAAACTGATCTGGATCAGGATCCGGCACGCGCCCATCATCGGGCCGATGAAATAACCCTGGAAACCGCGCGCGAACGCAAGCGCCAGCGACGTGTCGGCCAGCGCCGACGCGACCGCGCCGAACGAGAACATCAGCATGCAGCCCGCGACGTAGCGGCGATGGCCGAGCCGGTCGACCCACCATTGCTGCTGCAGGATACCGAGCACGGCCGTGACCGCGTAGGCGCTCGACGACCACACGAGTTCGTCGGGCGATGCGTTGATGCCGCCCGCGATGTAGCTCGCGAAGAACGAGAAGACCGCGTTGTCGAAGTAGTCGATGCCGGTGACGAGCGCGAGCGCCCATGGGAACAAGTCCGCGCGCAGGTTCGCGCGGCTCCACAGCGGCGATCGGCCGGGCACCGCGTTCATTCGCGATCCTTGCGGGCGCGCCGCGCGCCGGCTTCCGCCCGCCGCTGCGCGATCAGCGCATCGGCGTTTTCGCCGGCGAGGCGCCGTTCGACGTAGTCGATGTCGTGCTGCAATTCCTTGCGCAGCGCGACGGCTTCCTTCAGCTCGCGCTGGACGGCCGCGATCCGCCGGTCGAGCGTATCGATCTGCTCGGCGAGGCCGGCGCGGATGTCGCGCAGCGATGCGTCCGAATAGCGTCGCCGGCCGTCGCCGGTTTCTTCCAGCGGGCGCTTCAGCATTTCGGTGATGCCGTGCAGCGAGAAGCCGAGCGCGCGCAGCCGCAGGATGCGCGCGAAGCGCTCGAGGTCGGTTTCGTCGTAGAGGCGGTAGCGGCCTTCGCTGCGCGACGGCGTGACGAGCCCGCGCTCCTCGTAATATTTGAGCGTGCGCGGCGTGACGCCGAGCCGCGACGCGGCGTCGCTGACGGTCAATAACGGGGTGGAGGCGTCGTTCGGCATCGGAGGTGGCGGATTTCGGCGGAAGGATGACGCGATTATAGATCAACGTGTACGTTCACGTACAGGTTGGGGCCGAAAAACGGCCGCCAGGCGGAATGCGCGGGCGGCCGTGTCGCGCGGCGAGGGCGATCAGCCGCCGCGGCGCATCAGGTCGAAGAACTCGGAGTTGCTCTTCGTCTGGCGGATCTTGTCGAGCAGGAATTCCATCGCCTCGACTTCGTCCATGTCGTGGATGAACTTGCGCAGCACCCAGATCTTCTGAAGGATCTCGGGCTTGATCAGCATTTCTTCGCGACGCGTGCCCGACTTGTTCAGGTTGATCGACGGATAGACGCGCTTTTCCGCGAGGCGGCGCTCGAGGTGCACTTCCATGTTGCCGGTGCCCTTGAACTCTTCGTAGATCACGTCGTCCATGCGGCTGCCGGTTTCGATCAGCGCGGTGCCGATGATCGTCAGCGAGCCGCCTTCCTCGATATTGCGCGCCGCGCCGAAGAAGCGCTTCGGGCGCTGCAGCGCGTTCGCGTCGACACCGCCCGTCAGCACCTTGCCCGATGCCGGGATCACGGTGTTGTAAGCGCGGGCGAGACGCGTGATCGAGTCGAGCAGAATCACGACGTCGTGCTTCATTTCGACGAGGCGCTTGGCCTTCTCGATCACCATTTCGGCGACCTGCACGTGACGCGTGGCCGGCTCGTCGAACGTGGACGCGATGACTTCGCCGGCGACCGAGCGCTGCATTTCGGTCACTTCTTCGGGGCGCTCGTCGATCAGCAGCACGAACAGGACGACGTCCGGGTGGTTCTGCTTGATCGCGTGCGCGATGTGCTGGAGCATCACCGTCTTGCCCGACTTCGGCGACGCGACCAGCAGGCCGCGCTGGCCCTTGCCGATCGGCGCGATCATGTCGATGATGCGGCCCGTGACGTTTTCCTCGCCGCGCATCTCGCGCTCGAGCGCCAGCGGCTTGTTCGGGTGCAGCGGCGTGAGGTTCTCGAACATGATCTTGTGTTTCGAGGCCTCGGGCGGCTGCCCGTTGACTTTGTCGACCTTCACCAGCGCGAAGTAGCGCTCGCCGTCCTTCGGCGTGCGGACTTCACCTTCGATGGTGTCGCCGGTGTGCAGGTTGAAGCGGCGGATCTGCGACGGGCTGATATAGATGTCGTCGGTGCTCGCGAGGTACGACATTTCCGGCGAGCGCAGGAAGCCGAAGCCGTCCGGCAGCACTTCGAGCGTACCGTCGCCGAAGATCGTCTCTCCCGTCTTGGCGCGCTTTTTGAGAATGGCAAACATCAACTCCTGCTTGCGCAGGCGGTTCGCGTTTTCGATCTCCAGGCCATTGGCCATTTCGATCAGTTCGGACACGTGCAGAGACTTGAGCTCGGATAAATGCATACGGAGAACCCGCCAGGGAGGAGAAGCGACGAAAGAAAATAAGGGAGGAGGGCGAGCGGAAGCGCTCAGAGACTTAAATGCGTCTTGCCGACGTTTTTTAATTCTAGCATAGGCCGATTCGCGCTTGAGCGAGCGATCGGCGGCTTGGCGGCGGACGTGTTGCCGACTGACAACACGTCCGCGGATCTGCCGGTATTACAGGTGGCTGTCCAGGAATGCGGTGAGCTGCGACTTCGACAGCGCGCCGACCTTCTGCGCGGCAGCCGCGCCGTTCTTGAACAGGATCAGCGTCGGGATGCCGCGCACGCCGAACTTCGCGGGCGTGGCCTGGTTGTCGTCGACGTTGATCTTCGCGATCTGCAACTTGTCGCCGTAGTCCTTCGCGACTTCGTCGAGGATCGGGGCGATCATCTTGCACGGGCCGCACCATTCGGCCCAGAAATCGACGAGTACGGGCTTGTCGGACTTGACGACGTCCTGTTCGAACGATGCGTCGCTGATGTGTTTGATCTGTTCGCTCATTGGGTCAATACCTCTTACGGTTCGGGGACTGCCTGCTTGCGCGTTGCGGCGAACCGGCCGCCGTAGGCTGCCGGCCGCCGCGGCAGGTCACTCCGCCTTTCCGGAAAGGAGGGGCGTAAGCGCTGCATCCGCGGCTCGCGGGTCGTTCGGGCGTCATATTAGCCTAAATTGCTATCTGCTGCGGGCGGCGATAGTAGCCGCTACGCGAGTAGGGGTACGACGCGACGTTCGACCGTCGTGCCATGCAGGTGGAGGCCGGTTCGCCAATTGCAAGGGGCGCGCCGCATGCAACGTATCCGAATGGACGACGGGCCGGTTTGCCCGGCGACGTTCGCATTGATGCGAACAAACGGTCGCATTCGTCCGGAAGCGGTGATAGAATATGCCGTGACGGGCCTCCTCGCATGGTGGGGCGGTGAACCTGGTCAGGTCGGGAACGAAGCAGCCACAATCGTTTTCCGCCAGTGCCGAGGGTTGGGCTCGTCACCTTCCTTCTCGCCCCGTTCGCCGGGCGTTTTTTATTTCCGCGTCACACTCCGTTCGACCTGCGCGTTGCCCGTGTTCCGCACCGTTTCGCGTGTCGGCGCGACGCAGCGTTACTGATACAATTTCCCGATGACCTATCAAGTTCTCGCACGCAAGTGGCGTCCGAAGGATTTCGCTTCGATCGTCGGCCAGGAGCACGTCGTCAGGGCGCTCACGCACGCGCTCGATGGCGGGCGCCTCCATCACGCCTATCTGTTTACCGGAACCCGCGGTGTCGGCAAGACGACGCTGTCGCGGATCTTCGCGAAGGCGCTCAACTGTGAAACCGGCGTCACGTCGCAGCCGTGCGGCGTGTGTCGCGCCTGTCGCGAGATCGACGAGGGCCGTTTCGTCGATTACGTCGAGATGGACGCGGCGAGCAACCGCGGCGTCGATGAAATGGCCGCGCTGCTCGAGCGCGCGGTGTATGCGCCCGTCGATGCGCGCTTCAAGGTCTACATGATCGACGAAGTGCACATGTTGACGAACCACGCGTTCAACGCGATGCTGAAGACGCTCGAAGAGCCGCCGCCGCACGTCAAGTTCATCCTCGCGACGACCGATCCGCAGAAAATCCCCGTCACCGTGCTGTCGCGCTGTCTGCAGTTCAACCTGAAGCAGATGCCGGCCGGACACATCGTGTCGCATCTCGAGCAGATCCTCGGCGAAGAGCGGATCACGTTCGAGCCGCAGGCGTTGCGCCTGCTCGCGCGCGCCGCGCAAGGCAGCATGCGCGATGCGCTGTCGCTGACCGACCAGGCGATCGCCTATTCGGCGAACGAGGTGACCGAGTCGGCGGTGTCGGGCATGCTCGGCGCGCTCGACCAGACCTACATGGTGCGCCTGCTCGACGCGCTCGCGGCCGGCAGCGGCCCGGAAATCCTCGCGATTGCCGACGAGATGTCGCTGCGCAGCCTGTCGTTCTCGACCGCGCTGCAGGATCTCGCGAGCCTGCTGCACCGGATCGCGTGGGCGCAGTTCGCGCCGGGCTCGGTGCTCGACGAGTGGCCGGAAGCGGCCGATCTGCGCCGTTTTGCGCAGACGCTGAGCCCCGAGCAAGTCCAATTGTTCTATCAGATCGCGACGGTCGGGCGCGCCGAGCTCGGCCTGGCGCCGGACGAATACGCCGGATTCACGATGACGCTGCTGCGGATGCTCGCGTTCGAGCCGGCCGTTGGCGCCGGCAGTGCGCCGGGCGGCCAGCCGTCCGTGCCGCCGCGTGCCGTGCCGGCCCCGCGCGCTGCCGCGGCGCCGGCCGCCGCCGCCGCGGCGAAGCCGGTATCCGCAGCGCCCGCCAGCGCAGCGCGTCCGCAAGTTGCGACGCCGGCCGCACCTGCCGTGCCGGTCGCACGTTCGGCGCCGGCGCAGTCGGGCGACGAAGCCGGGCGGTCGGCCGCCAAGCCGGCTGCCGTCCCGTCGCCGGTGGAGGCAGCAGCGCCGGCGCCGGTCGCGGCCGACGCACGCGCCATCGTGCCGCCGCAGCCGGAAACGAAGGCGGCGCCCACCGGCGACGTGCCGGCTTCCGCCCTCAAGGAACCCGAGCCGCCTGCCGTTGCCGCCGTGCAGCGAAACGACGAACCGGCGCCGCAGGCCGAACCGACGCCGCGCGCCGCGTCGCCCGAGCCGGCCGCCGCGCGTCCGGCGGCGCGCGCCGGCGGTGCCGCCGCCGCGCTCGACGTGCTGCGCAATGCAGGGATGCGCGTGTCGTCGGACCGCGGTCGTGCAGGCGCTGCGGCCAAGCCGGCGGCGGCTCAGCCGGCCGCCGAGAAGCCGGCCGCGCCGCGGCCGGCCGTGCAGGTGCCGACCCCGCGTGCCGCCGCCCGCGCGCCGCAAGCCGCCGAGGCGCGCCAGCCGTCGCCGCCGTGGGAGGACATCCCGCCCGACGACTACGTGCCGCTCAGCGCCGACGAAATGTTCGGCGGTTCCGACGACGGCTTCGTGCCGGTGTTCGACAGCGGTCCCGACGATGTGCGTGTGACGCCGAAGCCGGCGGACGCGCGTCCGGCCGCGCCGATCGACACGCGCCCGCTACCGCCGGCGATCGCGCTCGATCCGATCGGCTTCGACGGCGAATGGCCGGCGCTGGCTTCGCGGCTGCCGCTGAAGGGTGTTGCATACCAGCTCGCGTTCAACAGCGAGCTGACGGCCGTCGATGCGAGCGCGTTGAAACTGTCCGTGCCCGTGCCGCAGTATGCGGACGCCGCGCAGGTGGCGAAGCTGAAGGCCGCGCTGGCCGATGCGCTCGGCAAGCCGGTCGAGGTGACCGTGGAGGTCGGGCCCGCACGGCGCACCGCGGCGGCGCTCGATGCGGCCGCGCGCGCGGCGCGCCAGCGCGAAGCCGAGCAGGAGATTCACGGCGATCCGTTCGTCCAGCAGCTCGTGCGCGAGTTCGGTGCACGCATCGTCGAGGGGTCGGTGCGTCCGCTCGCCGATTCCGCGCCGGACGGCGCGCCGCCTACACTCCATTGAACTGAGCGCCCCGCGACAGGCACAATCACGCCCCGCACACATTGGCCGGCACGCGCCGCGTGCCGGTTTTCACACGATCGAGAAGGAGTATTCCCATGTTGAAAGGCAACCTCGCCGGACTGATGAAGCAAGCGCAGCAAATGCAGGAAAACATGAAGAAGATGCAGGAGCAGCTTGCGCTGATCGAGGTCGAAGGGCAGTCGGGCGCCGGCCTCGTCAAGGTGACGATGACGTGCCGCAACGAAGTGCGCCGCGTGTCGATCGACCCGAGCCTGCTCGCGGACGACAAGGACATGCTCGAGGATCTCGTCGCCGCTGCGTTCAACGACGCGGTGCGCAAGGCCGAAGCCACGTCGCAGGAAAAGATGAGCGGCATGACGTCGGGCCTGCCGCTGCCCCCGGGCTTCAAGCTGCCGTTCTGAGCTTGGCGTCCTTGCCACCGTTTGCCGCCGTATGAAACAGCCGTCCGCCCTGTCCGCTCTCGTTGAAGCGTTGCGCGTGCTGCCCGGCGTCGGGCCGAAATCCGCGCAGCGCATGGCGGTTCACCTGATGCAGCACGACCGTGAGGGCGCGGAGCGGCTCGGCCGGTCGCTGCTGTTCGCGACCGAGCACCTGCAGCATTGCGAAAAGTGCAACACGTTCACCGAAGCACAGATCTGCGAGGTCTGCAGCGACGAGGAGCGTGATCCGACGCTGCTGTGCGTCGTCGAGACGCCCGCCGACCAGATCATGCTCGAGCAGACGATGACCTACCGCGGGCTGTATTTCGTGCTGATGGGGCGACTGAGCCCGCTCGACGGAATCGGTCCGAAGGAAATCCATTTCGACCGCCTCGTGCGGCGCGCATCCGACGGCGTCGTCAAGGAAGTCGTGCTCGCGACCAACTTCACGAACGAAGGCGAAGCCACCGCCCACTATCTCGGCCAGACGCTCAAGGCGCGCGGGCTGGCGGTCACGCGTCTCGCGCGCGGCGTGCCGGTGGGCGGCGAGCTCGAGTACGTGGACGCGGGCACCATCGCCCGCGCGATGCTCGATCGCCGCACGATGTAAGCCGGGCGCCGCCTGCTAGCGGCGCCGTTCCTCATGCCAGGGAGACACATGAGCACCAGCCAGGGCCCGCTCGCGGGCGTCAAAGTGCTCGAATTCGGAACGCTGATCGCGGGGCCGTTCGCGTCGCGGCTGTTCGCCGAATTCGGCGCGGAAGTGATCAAGATCGAGGATCCGAACGGCGGCGACCCGCTGCGCAAATGGCGCAAGCTCTACCCGGAGCAGGGCGGCACGTCGCTGTGGTGGTCCGTGCAGGCGCGCAACAAGAAATCGGTCACGCTGAACCTGAAAGCCGACGCCGGCAAGGCGATCGCGCGGCAACTCGCGCGCGAGGCCGACATCGTGATCGAGAACTTCCGTCCGGGCCTGCTCGAAAAGCTCGGGCTCGGCTACGACGTGCTGTCGGCCGACAATCCGGGCCTCGTGATGGTGCGCCTGTCCGGCTACGGGCAGACGGGCCCGTACCGCGACCGGCCCGGCTTCGGCGCGATCGCCGAATCGATGGGCGGGCTGCGCCACATCACCGGCTATCCGGATCTTCCGCCGCCGCGCATCGGCATCTCGATCGGCGATTCGATCGCCGCGCTGCACGGCGTGATCGGCGCGCTGATGGCGCTCCATCACCGCAAGGTCAACGGCGGCGCGGGGCAGGTGGTCGACGTTGCACTGTATGAAGCCGTCTTCAACATGATGGAAAGCGTGGTGCCCGAATACGGCGTGTACGGGATGGTGCGCGAGCGCACCGGCGCGTCGCTGCCGGGCATCGTGCCGTCGAACACGTATGCATGCCGCGACGGCAGCATCGTGATCGGCGGCAACAGCGACCCGATCTTCAAGCGGCTGATGAAGGCGATCGAGCGCGACGACCTCGCCGACGATCCCGCGCTCGCGCAGAACGACGGGCGCGTGCCGCGCACGCAGGAAATCGACGACGCGATCGCCGCGTGGCTCGCGCCGCGCACGATCGACGAGGCGCTCGGCGTGCTGAACGCGGCCGACGTGCCGGCCGGACGCATCTACAGCGCGGCCGACATGTTCACCGATCCGCAGTTCGTCGCCCGCCAGATGATCCAGCGGTTCAAGCTGGCCGACGGCACCGACATTCCGCTGCCGAACATCACGCCGAAGCTGTCGGCCACGCCGGGCGAAACGCGCTGGCTCGGGCCCGAGCTCGGCGAGCACACCGACGAGGTGCTGCGCGGCCTCGGCTACGACACGCAGGCGATTGCCGCACTGCGCGAGGCGGGCGCGATCTGAGCGCAGCCGGCCCGGCGATGGGATCCCGTCGTCCAGACTTTCGTCGGGGCGGCAAATCGGGCGACACGGTGTTTTCCCCAGCGCGCGGAACGCCGCCGCGCAGTACGGCGGCGCATCGCGCGCCCATGCGTATACCCGCCCGTCTGCGGTGGCTGGACTGTCGCTCTCGCGCCATCCTTCCTCGGTTACAATCGCCGGATGCGAATCCTACTCAGCAACGACGACGGCTATCTCGCCCCTGGTCTCGCCGCGCTCAGCGAAGCGCTGCAGCCGCTGGCCGAGCTTACGGTGATCGCGCCCGAGCAGAACTGCAGCGGCGCGTCGAATTCCCTCACGTTGTCGCGGCCGCTGTCGGTGCAGCGCGCAGCGGGTACGGGTTTCTTCTACGTGAACGGCACGCCGACCGATTCGGTGCACGTCGCGCTGACGGGGATGGCCGATGCAAGGCCGGACATCGTCGTGTCCGGCATCAACAACGGCCAGAACATGGGCGAAGACACGCTCTATTCGGGGACAGTTGCAGCCGCCACCGAAGGCATCATGTTCGGCGTGCCGGCCATCGCGTTCTCGCTGGTCGACAAGGGCTGGACGCATCTGGCCGACGCCGCGCGCGTCGCCGCGGAAATCGTCGCGCACTACCTCGCGCATCCGCTGCCGGGCCAGCCGCTGCTGAACGTCAACATTCCGAACCTGCCGTACGATCAACTGAAGGGCTGGAAGGTCACGCGCCTCGGCAAGCGTCATCCGTCGCAGCCGGTGATTCGCCAGACCGACCCGCGCGGCGAGCCGATCTACTGGATCGGCGCCGCGGGCGAGGCGCTGGACGCCAGCGAAGGCACCGATTTCCATGCCGTCGCGAACGGTTTCGTGTCGATCACGCCGCTGCAGCTCGATCTCACGCATACGCAGATGCTGCCCGCGACGCGCGAATGGGCGCGCGCCGGAGGGCGGGCTTCATGAGCGGCGAGCGCGCGAAGCGGTTCCCGCTCGCGCTCGAAGATCTCAAGCGAGCGCCACGCAAGTCGGAAAAAGGCCGGGCCGGCGAACGCCAGACGGCGGGCGCGGTGCCGAAGGCCGCCGACAAACCCGCGGCCGCGCTGAAACCGGTCGCGGTGAAACCGGTTGCGGTGAAGCCGGCCGCCTTGCGTGCGCCGCAGCCGGGCATCGCCGCCGCGAAGCCGGCGACCGCACCGAAGCCCACCGCACTGAAACCTGCGCTACCGAAGCCGGCCGCGCCGAGTGTCGCGCCGGCCGGCGCGTTCGCGCTTACGTCGGAACGTGTGCGCGAGCGGATGGTCGAACGCCTGCGCGCGAACGGCGTGACCGATGCGCGCGTGCTGGACGCGATGGCCGCGGTGCCGCGCCACCTGTTCGTGGATCCGGGGCTCGCGACGCAGGCCTACGAGGATTCGGCGCTGCCGATCGGCCACCAGCAAACCATTTCAAAGCCGTCGGTCGTCGCGCGCATGATCGAGCTCGCGATGGCCGGCCGCACGCTCGAGCGCGTGCTCGAGATCGGCACGGGCTGCGGCTATCAGGCCGCCGTGCTGAGCCACGTGGCACGCGACGTGTATTCGATTGAACGCATCAAGCCGCTTTACGAGCGCGCGAAGCTGAACCTGCGGCCGCTGCGCGTGCCGAACATCCGCCTGCACTACGGCGACGGGCGTGTCGGCCTGCCGTCCGCGGCCCCGTTCGACGCGATCGTGATCGCGGCGGCGGGGCTCGACGTGCCGCAGGCGCTGCTCGAGCAACTCGCGATCGGCGGGCGGCTCGTCGCGCCTGTCGGTGCGCAGAGCGGACAGCACCAGGTGCTCACGCTCGTCGAGCGCGTCGCGCACGCGCAATGGCGAGAGTCCCGGCTTGATCGCGTTTTCTTTGTCCCTTTAAAATCCGGAGTGATTTGAAACCGATGAGTATGTTGCGCGCGATGCAAAACAACCGATCCAGGGAACCGCTCACGCTCGCCCAGCGCGCGATCTGTGTGGCTGCTTTCTCCACGCTGCTGGCCGCCTGTGCGACGCGGCTCGACAACGCGCCCGTCGTCGATCGCTCCGGGGCGCTCGGCACGAGCACCGCCGCGCAGCCCGCGGTGCCGCTCGGCCCGCCGCCGCCCGGCTTCTATCGGGTGAAGCCGGGTGACACGCTGTACCGGATCGCGCTCGAGAACGGGCAGAACTATCGAGACATCGCGTCGTGGAACAATCTGGCGAACCCGAACCAGATCGAAGTCGACCAGTTGCTGCGTGTCGCGCCGCCGGGCGGCGCTGCGGTCGCGGGCGCGCCGGCCACCGCACCGATCGCCGGTGGTGCGGTCGCGACCGCGCCGCTGAGCAGCGGCCCGGCCACGCCGGCTGCCGGCACGTCGTCGGCACTTGCCGCCACGCCGCCGGCCGCGGCAACCGGATCGAGCGATACGGCCGCGGCCCCGAGCGGCCCCGTGACGTTCGCGTGGCCCGCGCGCGGCCCCGTGCTGAACGGGTTCGACGATGCGAAGAACAAGGGTGTCAATATCGGCGGGACGGCCGGCGAGGCCGTGAAGGCGGCAGCAGACGGCCGCGTCGTTTACTCCGGCAACGGGCTGCGTGGTTACGGCAACCTCATTATCATCAAACACGATGCAACTTACCTCACGGCGTATGCACACAATCGCGCTTTGATGGTAAAAGAGGGGGACGCGGTAACGAAGGGGCAGAAGATCGCCGAGATGGGTAACAGCGATGCCGACCGCGTGATGCTGCATTTCGAGGTTCGCCGGCAGGGTAAGCCTGTCGATCCGCTGAAGTATTTGCCGCCTCAATAACCGAGACGACCATGCCGAAATCGAAGCGCCACGAGCCGCAAGCCGAGTCTGAGAAGATCAGTCGTGCCACGCAAGCATCGGTGGGGCGAGCAGGTGCTTCGACGGACGACGAAGACGACGTCGCGGAAAACGAACGCGATCTCGAGGCGCGCGACGCCGACGCCGACGCGGACGGTGGCGACGACGAGCGTGAAGGCCGCCAGGAAGCAGTTCCCGACGTCGACGATTTCCGCACGCTGCTGCAGGCCGAGCTCACGGCCGACACGATCCAGCATTACCTGAACCGCATCAGCGTGAAGCCGCTGCTGACCGTCGAGGAAGAGCAGCGCTATTCGCGCCTCGCGAAGGCCGGCGAATTCGAGGCGCGGCAGGTGATGATCGAGCGCAACCTGCGTCTCGTCGTCAGTATCGCGAAGGGGTACCTGAACCGCGGCGTGCCGCTGCTCGACCTGATCGAGGAAGGCAACCTCGGCCTGATGCATGCGATCGAGAAATTCGACCCGACGCGCGGGTTCCGTTTCTCGACCTATGCGACGTGGTGGATCCGGCAGAGCATCGAGCGGGCGATCATGAACCAGGCCCGCACGGTACGCCTGCCCGTGCACGTGATCCGCGAACTGAACCAGGTGCTGCGCGCGAAGCGCCACCTCGAAAAGAATTCGATGTCGACGGGCGAGGCGGCCGAGCGCCGCGAAGCCAGTATCGACGACATCGCCTATCTCACCGGCAAGACCGCCGAGGAAGTCACCGATATCCTCGCGCTCAACGAACACACGGCATCGCTCGACGCGCCGCTCGACCTCGATCCCGCGAGCAGCCTGCTCGACCTGCTGCCCGACGACCAGAGCCAGTCGCCCGACGCCGAGGTGCAGCATCGCGAGCTCGAAACGCTGACGCGCGCGTGGCTGTCGCGGCTGTCCGACAAGCACCGGCACGTGATCGAGCGCCGCTTCGGCCTGAACCACATCGAACCGGCGACGCTCGAGGAGCTTGCCGACGAGATGGGGCTCACGCGCGAGCGCGTGCGCCAGATCCAGCAGGAAGCGCTGGTGCGCCTCAAGCGGTTCTTCGCCTCCAACGGCGTGCGCAAGGACGCCGTTCTGTAACTGATGACGCCGATTCTCGTTTTTGACATCGAGACGATTCCCGATGTCGACGGCATCCGCCGTCTGGAAGACCTGCCCGCGACGCTCGACGATGCCGCGGTGGCCGAACATGCGTTTGCCGCACGCCGCGAGAAGACCGGCGGCGATTTCCTGCCGCACCATCTGCAGCGGATCGCGGCGATCTCGTGCGTGTTCCGCGACAACAACGGTTTTCGCGTGCGCTCGCTCGGGACGCCGCAGGACAACGAAGCCACGCTGATCCAGTCGTTCTACCGCGTGATCGAGAAATACACGCCGCAACTCGTGTCGTGGAACGGCGGCGGTTTCGATCTGCCGGTGCTCCATTACCGCGCGCTCGTGCACGGCATTCCCGCCACCCGCTACTGGGATCTCGGCGAGGACGACCGCGAATTCAAGTGGAACAACTACATCTCGCGCTATCACTCGCGGCATACCGACCTGATGGACGTGTTGGCGATGTATCAGGCGCGCGCGAACGCGCCGCTCGACGCGCTGGCGAAGCTGTGCGGTTTCCCGGGCAAGCTCGGGATGGACGGCAGCCAGGTATGGCCGGCGTTCCGCGACGGCCGGATCGACGAAATCCGCAACTATTGCGAAACCGACGTCGTCAACACCTACCTGCTGTATTGCCGGTTTCAGTTGATGCGCGGCGGGCTGACGCCGAGCGAGTACGCGGACGAAATCCTGCTCGTGAAGAACGCGCTCGCGCTGGAGCCGGCGCCGCACTGGGCCGAATACCTGGCCGGCTTCGACGCGTAGCGCGGGCGGCGGCGCCGCAACCTGCGCGTTCAGGCGAGCTCGAGCAGCACCGGCTGGTGATCGGACGCGCGTACGTCACCGTCGATCTCGCAGCCGGTGACGCGCGGCAACAGCGTGTCGGTCACGAACACGAAATCGCATGCGAGCGGGCCGTCCGACCATTGCACCGTATCGTAGACGCCGGCCGTCGGCGGCGGCGTACGACCGGGATGCAGCGCGACCCACGCGTCGACGAAACGCGGCGCGTCGGCGATCGGCTCCAGAAAGCGTCGGTATGCCTCGCTGCCGAACGCGCTGTTGAAATCGCCGCAGACGATCGCGTCGCGCGGTTGTCCGGTCGCGCTGAACGGCCCGTCGGCGGTTTCGGCGGGCGCGGGGTGGTCCGCGTGCGCACAGGCCTCGCGATGCCGGGCGCGTAACGCGTCGACCTGTGCAAGCCGCTGGCGCGCCGAGTAATACTCCAGATGCGTGGTGATCACGCGCAACGGCCCGAAGGGCGCCTGCAACTCGATATCGAGCGCGACGCGCGGCATCGACGGCGCGCCGGCGTCGGCGGGCCACGGCAGCAATTGGCGCAGCACGCGCCCGACCGGCAGCCGCGTCGCGATCGCATTGCCGAACTGGCGGCGTGCTCCCCCGGGCCGGATGGCCGGCAGGTCGGCGCCGATGGCCTCGACGATCGTATAGCCGGGCAACAGCGCCGCGAGTTCGGCGAACTGATCCGGGCCTGGCCGGCCGGGCAGTGCGTCGAAGCCGCGCGTGACTTCCTGCAGGCACAGCACGTCGAAATCGCCGAGCTGGCGAATGGCCGCGACGGTGCGCGGAAGATCGACGACGCCGTCCGCGTCCCGGCCCCATTGGATGTTCCAGTCGATCAATCGCATGGTCGAACCTCCTGTCGGGCGGGTAGGGATGTTGGGCCTCGGACGTTGCCTCGGCTGATTCCGTGGCCCACGCCGACTGCAGGCGAATCGGAAAGCCGCGTCGAGCGGCCGTCCGGGCCCGCGCCGCATGGTTTATGCCCGCGTGCCCGATGCGTGCCTCATCCAAAGCACGCGGCGAGGGCCTTCGTCGTCTACAATCTCGCCTTCTTCAACGTTTGTCAGGAAAAGCTGGTGTCCGAAGCCGTCCCCACTTCTGCGCGCAAATCGAAAAATGCGCCCGTTCCGCCCGGGCCTGCACCGGTTCTCGAGATCGAATCGCTCGACATGGAAGCGCGCGGTGTCGGCCGCACGGTGACCGAGGACGGCCAGCCGGGCAAGGTGATCTTCGTCGAAGGCGCGCTGCCGGGCGAGCGCGTGACCTATTCGAGCTATCGCCGCAAGCCGAGCTACGAGCAGGCGACGGTCGTCGACATTCTGCGTCCGAGCGTGATGCGTACGCAGCCGAAATGCAAGTTCTTCGGCACCTGCGGCGGCTGCTCGATGCAGCATCTCGACATGCGCGCGCAGGTCGCGGTCAAGCAGCGCGTGCTCGAAGACAATCTGTGGCACCTGGCGAAGCTGCGCGCGGAAACGATGTTCGCGCAGATCCACGGCCCGTCGTGGGGCTATCGCTACCGCGCGCGCCTGACCGTGCGCAACGTCGCGAAGAAGGGCGGCGTGCTGGTCGGGTTCCACGAGAAGAAGAGCAGCTACGTGGCCGACATGACGAGCTGCGAAGTGCTGCCGCCGCACGTGTCGGCGATGCTCGTGCCGCTGCGCCGGCTCGTCGAGGGGCTGTCGATTCGCGACCGGATGCCGCAGATCGAACTCGCGGTCGGCTCGGCGGTCACGGCGCTCGTGCTGCGCGTGCTGGAGCCGATCAACGCGGACGACGAAGCGCTGCTGCGCGCGTTCGCGGACGAGCACAAGGTGCAGTTCTGGCTGCAGCCGAAGGGGCCGGACACGGTAACGCCGTTCTATCCGCTCGACGTGTCGCTCGACTACACGCTGCCGGAATTCGGCATCCGCATGCCGTTCAAGCCGACCGACTTCACGCAGGTCAATCACCAGATCAACCGCGTGCTGGTGGGCCGCGCGCTGCGCCTGCTCGCGCCGTCGCGCGACGACCGCGTGCTCGACCTGTTCTGCGGAATCGGCAACTTCACGCTGCCGCTCGCGCGGCTGTCGCGCGAAGTGATGGGCATCGAGGGCAGCGACACGCTGACCACGCGCGCGCTGGCGAACGCGCGCGAGAACGGTGTCGACGGCCACACGACGTTCGCATGCCGGAACCTGTTCGAAGTGACGGGCGACGATCTGCGCGCGCTCGGCGCATTCGACAAGTTCCTGATCGACCCGCCGCGCGAAGGCGCGCTCGCGGTGTCGAAGGCGCTGGCCGAGATCGCACAGAGCGGCGAAGGCCCGCTGCCGAAGCGCATCGTCTACGTGTCGTGCAACCCGTCGACGCTCGCGCGCGATGCGGGCCTGCTCGTGCACGAGGCCGGCTATCGGCTGAAGGGCGCCGGGGTCGTGAACATGTTCCCGAATACGTCGCACGTCGAATCGATCGCGCTGTTCGAGCGCGACTGAGCCGGGCGTCGGACGTAAAAAAACCGGCCCGCGGGCCGGTTTTTTCATGGGTGCGCAGCGAACGTCAGTTGCGGTTGCCGCCGAAGATGCCGAGCAGCGCGAGCAGGTTCGTGAACACGTTGTACAGGTCGAGGTAGATCGCGAGCGTGGCCGAGATGTAGTTCGTCTCGCCGCCGTTCACGACGCGCTGGACGTCGAACAGCATGTAGGCCGAGAAGATCGCGATCGCGAGCACCGACACGGTGAGCATCAGCGCCGGCAGTTGCAGGAAGATGTTCGCGACCGACGCCAGCAGGATCACGATCACGCCCATGAACAGCCACTTGCCGAGCCCCGAGAAGTCGCGCTTGCTGACGGTGGCGATCGTCGCCATCACGGCGAAGATGATGCCGGTGCCGCCGAACGCGAGCATGATCAGCGACGGGCCGTTCGAGAAGCCGAGGATGAAGCTCAGCAGCCGCGACAGCATCAGGCCCATGAAGAACGTGAAGCCGAGCAGCACGAACACGCCGGCCGCGCTGTTTTTCGTCCGCTCGATCGCGAACATGAAGCCGAACGCGATCGCGAAGAACGCGAGCAGGCTCATCATCGGGCTCGTGGCCGCGAACAGCGAGAAGCCCGTCGCGACGCCGACCCAGGCGCCCAGCACGGTCGGCACCATCGACAGCGCGAGCAGCCAGTACGTGTTCCGCAGCACGCGGTTGCGAACCTCGGCGGTGCTGACGGAACCGCCGCGGCCGAAATTGTACGGATAGTCGTTCATGGTTTCTCCTAACATTGAACGCGTGGGCGTCCGGGGCCGGTTCGGCGCGCGCGATGTGCGGCGCAGCAAACCGGGGCAGCTATGGCTAAGATACGTTCCGTGCCGCGAGGTTTCAATGGCTCGGCGGAACAAAACATATGGATTCTGAACCTTTCATTCGTGTAAGGGTTCAATCGCAATGATACACGGGATCGTGCTACAATAGCGGATTCATTTGAACCTGTAACTTCTTAATTTTTTGGAGTTTTTATGGCAATCGAGCGCACCCTGTCGATCATCAAGCCGGATGCGGTGGCAAAGAACGTGATCGGCCAGATCTACAGCCGTTTCGAAGGCGCCGGCCTGAAGATCGTCGCAGCGCGCATGGCACACCTGTCGCGTGCTGACGCAGAGAAGTTCTACGCAGTCCACGCGGCACGTCCGTTCTTCAAGGATCTCGTCGATTTCATGATCTCGGGCCCGGTGATGATCCAGGTTCTGGAGGGGGAAGGCGCGATCCTGAAGAACCGCGACCTGATGGGCGCGACGGATCCGAAGAAGGCGGAAAAGGGCACGATCCGCGCCGACTTCGCCGACAGCATCGACGCGAACGCCGTGCACGGCTCGGACGCTGCGGAAACGGCAGCGGTCGAAATCGCGTTCTTCTTCCCGGAAATGAACGTTTACTCGCGTTAAGCCCTGGCTGACAGCAAGTAGGCAGGATTCAGCGCACGCGGCAAGGCAGCACATCATGACGAGCGAAACTTCCGTCAATCTTCTCGACTTCGACGCCGAGGGTCTTGTCGCGTACTGCGGCAGCCTGGGCGAGAAGCCGTTCCGCGCCAAGCAGTTGCAGCGCTGGATCCACCAGTACAACGCCGGCGACTTCGACGGCATGACCGATCTCGCGAAGTCCCTGAGGGAAAAGCTCAAGGGCCGCGCGTCGATCGTGATGCCGGATATCGTCAGCGATCACGTTTCCACCGACGGCACGCGCAAGTGGCTGATCGACGTCGGAAACGGCAATGCGGTCGAAACCGTGTTCATCCCGGAAGAGACGCGCGGCACGCTGTGCGTGTCGTCGCAGGCCGGGTGCGCGGTGAACTGCCGCTTCTGTTCGACGGGCAAGCAGGGCTTCTCCCGCAACCTGTCGACAGCCGAAATCATCGGCCAGCTCCGGATGGCCGAGTTTGCTTTGCGCGCGTCCCTGGGCCGCGCGCCCGGCCCGAATGGCCGGGCCGAGCGGGTCGTCACCAACGTGGTGATGATGGGCATGGGCGAGCCGCTGCTGAATTACAGCGCGGTCGTCCCCGCGATGCGGCTGATGCTCGACGACAACGCGTACGGCCTGTCGCGCCGTCGCGTCACGCTGTCTACATCGGGCGTGGTGCCGATGATGGACCGCCTCGGCGCCGAGTTGCCGGTCGCGCTGGCCGTTTCGCTGCATGCGCCGAACGATGCGCTGCGCGACGAGCTGGTGCCGCTCAACAAGAAGTATCCGCTTCGCGAACTGATGGCTGCGTGCCAGCGTTATCTGAAAGTCGCGCCGCGCGACTTCATCACGTTCGAATACTGCATGCTCGACGGCGTCAACGACACCGAAGCGCATGCGCGCGAACTGCTGGCCGTCACGCGCGACGTGCCGTGCAAGTTCAACCTGATCCCGTTCAATCCGTTCCCGGAATCTGGCCTGATCCGCTCGAAGCCGGAGCAGATCAAGCGCTTCGCGCAAGTCCTCATCGACGCGGGCGTCGTCACGACCGTGCGCAAGACCCGCGGCGACGACATCGACGCCGCGTGCGGGCAACTGGCCGGCGCGGTGAAGGATCGCACGCGCCTCGCGGAGCGGACGGGCGCAGCAGGAAAGATCATCGAAGTTCGGGCAGTTTGACGGGGACGCCTAGTCGGGGACGCCCAGTCGGGGACGCCTAGTCGGGGACGCCTGGTTCGGGGCACCTGCCCAGGGTGCCCGAACCCTTTGGCGGTGCAACACGCGAATAGCGATCGGTCGCGGCGCCTCGGCGCCGCGCAGGGTATGAACCGTTGCGGGTGCCGGCCGGCAGGAGCCGGCGGCACCCGCCAGTGAAGAAGAATCGACGCGAGGACAAGGATGAGTGAGCCGCAGCCGTCTAACGGCGCAGAGACGAATGCCGCGAAGCCGGCACCGGCGGGACTGGAATCGCTGGCGGCGGTCGGCAGCCGGCTGGCGCAGCTTCGGGAGACGAAGGGCTGGTCGGTCGACGACGTGTCGGCGCGACTCAAGGTCGCACCGCAGAAACTCCGGGCGCTCGAGGCCGGCGACATCAGCCATTTGCCCGGCGTGACATTCGCGCTCGGCGTCGTGCGCAGCTACGCGAAGATGCTCGGCGTCGATCCGGAACCGTTCGCGCAGGCGCTGCGCCGCGAGCGCGGGGTGCCGGAAGTCGACCTGTCGATGCCTGCGTCGTCGGGCACGGATCTGCCGCGCGGCCGCGTGTCGATTCCGCTGGGCGGCTCGTCGCGCCACCATCCCTGGCTGTGGGGAACGGGGATCGTCATCGTCGCGGTGATTGCCGCACTGATGTGGCACACTGGCGGCGATTCGTCGAGCCTGCTCGCGCGCTTCAAGGGCGGCGATGCCGAACATGCGTCGGCCGCGAGCGCGGCGGCAGCGTCGTCCGCTGAAGAAGCGGCCCCGAACGGTGCGTCGGCGGCGGTGGCGAATGAGGTTCCGGCCCCGGCTGCCGCGTCGGCGGCCCCCGCGCAGGCGATTGCATCGGCTGTCCCGGCGCCCGCGGCCCCGGTCGCGACGGCTGCGGCATCCCAGCCCGTGGCGGCAACGACGGCGGCAAGCACGGCCGCGCCGGCCCAGCCGGCGAGCGTCGCGGTCGCGGCAGGCCAGTCGATGGTCGAACTGAAGGTCAAGCAGGATTGCTGGTTCAGCGTGCGCGACAAGAACGGCAAGGAGCTGTTCTCGGCGCTGGTGCGCGCCGGCGAAACGAAGCAGGTTGCCGGCGACGGGCCGTTCAAGGTCACGATCGGCAACAAGGCCGGCCTCGACGCGATTGCGTTCGACGGAAAACCGGTCGATCCGGCAAAATATTCGGCAGCGCGGGGTAACGTGGCGCGGTTCACGCTGCCCTGACGTCAAGCGCCGTGGCGAAGGCCTGCCGTCGATATCGGCGGGCCGTGAGGGCACGGCGCTTTTTCAATTCATGCGCCGCGTCGCGGCGCATTCCGCGTAAATGGATCTATCGATGCAATCCGAAGCTCAATCCCCACGCAGCAGTCAGATTTGTTCAACCGAGCCGGTGTTCGGCGGGCATCAGCCGCGCCGCGTATCGCATGCGGTGGATGTCCGCTGGGGCGGGCAACTCGTGACGATCGGCGGCGACGCGCCGGTGCGCGTGCAGTCGATGACGAATACCGACACGGCCGACGCGATCGGCACGGCGATTCAGATCAAGGAACTCGCGAATGCGGGCTCCGAGCTGGTGCGCATCACGGTCAACACGCCCGAAGCCGCGGCCGCCGTGCCGGCGATTCGCGAGCAGCTCGACCGGATGGGCGTGACGGTGCCGCTCGTCGGCGATTTCCACTACAACGGGCACCTGCTGCTGCGCGACTACCCGGGCTGCGCGGAGTCGCTGTCGAAGTACCGGATCAACCCCGGTAACGTCGGTCAGGGCGCGAAGCGCGACACGCAGTTCGCGCAGATGATCGAGGCCGCGGCGAAGTACGACAAGCCGGTGCGGATCGGCGTGAACTGGGGCAGCCTCGACCAGGATCTGCTGGCGCGCATGATGGACGAGAACGCCGCGCGCGCGCAGCCGTGGGACGCGCAGAGCGTGATGTACGAGGCGCTGATCCAGTCGGCGATCGGCTCGGCCGAGCGTGCGGTGGAGCTTGGCCTGGGGCGCGACCGCATCGTGCTGTCGTGCAAGGTCAGCGGCGTGCAGGACCTGATCGCCGTGTACCGCGAACTCGGCCGCCGCTGCGGCTTCGCGCTGCACCTCGGGCTGACCGAGGCCGGCATGGGCTCGAAGGGGATCGTCGCGTCGACGGCGGCGCTCGGCGTGCTGCTGCAGGAAGGGATCGGCGACACGATCCGCATTTCGCTGACACCGGAGCCGGGCGCGTCGCGCACGGGCGAAGTGATCGTCGGCCAGGAAATCCTCCAGACGATGGGCCTGCGCTCGTTCGCGCCGATGGTGATCGCGTGCCCGGGCTGCGGCCGCACGACGAGCACGCTGTTCCAGGAACTTGCGATGCAGATCCAGACGTATCTGCGCGAGCAGATGCCGGTCTGGCGCAAGGAGTATCCGGGCGTCGAGAAGATGAACGTCGCGGTGATGGGCTGCATCGTCAACGGCCCGGGCGAATCGAAGCACGCGAACATCGGCATCAGCCTGCCGGGCTCGGGCGAGAACCCGGCCGCGCCGGTCTTCATCGACGGCGAAAAGGTCAAGACGCTGCGCGGCGAGCGGATCGCCGAGGAATTCCAGCAGATCGTCAGCGACTACGTCGCACGCAATTACGGCCGCACCGAGGCCCTGAACTAATTCGTCCACACACACGAACGATGACTGAACAGAAACGCAAGATCGAGAAGCTCACCGGCGTCAAAGGCATGAACGACATCCTTCCGCAGGATGCCGGCCTGTGGGAATTCTTCGAAGCTACCGTGAAATCGCTGCTGCGCGCGTACGGCTACCAGAACATCCGCACGCCGATCGTCGAACATACGCAGCTCTTCACGCGCGGCATCGGCGAAGTCACCGACATCGTCGAGAAGGAGATGTACAGCTTCACCGACGCGCTGAACGGCGAGAACCTGACGATGCGCCCGGAAAACACCGCGGCCGTCGTGCGTGCGTCGATCGAGCACAACATGCTGTACGACGGCCCGAAGCGCCTGTGGTACATCGGCCCGATGTTCCGTCACGAGCGTCCGCAGCGCGGCCGTTATCGCCAGTTTCACCAGGTCGGCGTCGAGGCGCTCGGCTTCGCGGGTCCCGATGCGGATGCCGAGATCATCATGATGTGCCAGCGCCTGTGGGACGACCTCGGCCTGACCGGCATCAAGCTCGAGATCAACTCGCTCGGCCTCGCCGAAGAGCGCGCCGCGCACCGCGTCGAACTGATCAAGTACCTCGAGCAGTTCGCCGACGTGCTCGACGAGGATGCGAAGCGCCGCCTGTACACGAACCCGCTGCGCGTACTCGACACGAAGAATCCCGCGCTGCAGGAGATCGCGCAGAACGCGCCGAAGCTGATCGATTTCCTCGGCGACGAATCGCGCGCGCATTTCGAAGGGCTGCAGCGCCTGCTGCTCGCGAACAACATTCCGTTCAAGATCAATCCGCGTCTCGTGCGCGGCCTCGATTACTACAACCTGACCGTGTTCGAGTGGGTGACCGACAAGCTCGGCGCACAGGGCACGGTCGCGGCCGGCGGCCGCTACGATCCGCTGATCGAGCAGCTCGGCGGCAAGCCGACCGCCGCGTGCGGCTGGGCGATGGGCATCGAGCGCATTCTCGAGCTGCTGAAGGAAGAGGATCTCGCGCCCGAGCAGGAAGGCGTCGACGTATACGTCGTGCACCAGGGTGAAACCGCGCGCGAACAGGCGTTCATCGCGGCCGAGCGCCTGCGCGACACGGGCCTCGACGTGATCTTCCACTGCAGCGCCGACGGCGCGCCGGCGAGCTTCAAGTCGCAGATGAAGCGGGCCGATGCAAGCGGCGCCGCGTTCGCGGTGATCTTCGGCGAAGAAGAGGTCGCGAACGGCACGGTGGGCGTGAAAGCGCTGCGCGGCGCGGGCGCGGAAGGGGAAAAGAACGTTCAGCAGACCGTACCGGTCGAAAGCTTGACCGAATTCCTAATCAATGCGATGGTTGCATCCGCCGAAGACGGCGACGACTGATCGCGCTGGCATCCGCTCGACAAGAAAAGCTGAACAGGAAGGAATCGCTCGCCGATGAGTTATCACGACGAACAAGAATCGATTGAAAGTCTCAAGGCGTGGTGGGCCCGCTGGGGCAACCTCACCACGTGGATCGTGCTCGCGGCGCTCGTCGTCGCGGCCGGTTTCAACGGCTGGAACTACTGGCAGCGCCGTCAGGCCGCCGAGGCGTCCGGGCTGTACGAACAGGTTCAGAAGGCGGCCGCCGCGAACGACAAGGCGACGATGGCCCGCGCGGCTGCCGACATGGAAGACAAGTTCGGCAGCACGCCGTATGCGCAGATGACGGCGCTCGCGGCCGCGAAGACGCTGTACGCGGCCGGCGATGCGGCAGGCGCGAAGGCGCAGCTGCAATGGGCCGCCGAGCACGCCAAGGACGAAGAGTACAAGCAGATCGCGAAGCTGCGGCTCGCGTCGCTGCTGCTCGACGAGAAGGCGTACGATGCGGGCCTCGCGCTGCTGTCGGGTACGCCGGTCGATGCGTTCAAGGGCCTCGTGGCCGATCGCCGCGGCGATCTGCTGGCCGCGCAAGGCAAGACCGACGATGCGCGCGCGGCTTACAAGCTTGCGCTCGACGGCCTGTCGAAGGACGACCAGTCGGCACGCCAGCTCGTGCAGTTCAAGCTGGACGCGCTCGGCGGCTGAATCCCGGCCCCCTCAACCTCTTAACTCTGCTTCGCTAACCGATGAATTTGCTGAAACGTTACGCTGTGCCCGTTGCCTGCGCGGCGGCTGTCCTCGCTTTGGCGGCTTGCTCGTCGTCGAAGGACGCGCGCCGCGTGCCGACGCCGCTCACCGAGTTCAAGCCCGTCATGGACGTGCAACAGGTCTGGAAGGCGAGCGTCGGCAAGGGCGGACGCTACCTGTTCTCGCCGGTGGCCGTGGGCGACGCCGTCTATGCGGCGGGCGAAAACGGTTCGGTCGAGAAGATCGACGCGAAGACGGGCCAGACGCTGTGGCGCTCAAAGGTGGGTTCGGACCTGTCGGCCGGTGTCGGCAGCGACGGCAACCTGACCGCGGTCGGTGCGTTGAAGGGCGGCGTGTTCGTGCTGGGCCCGGACGGCAAGCAACTGTGGAAGACCACCGTGCAGGGCGAGATCTTCTCGCCGCCGCTCGTCGGCAATGGTCTCGTGATCGTGCGCACGATCGACGGCCAGGTGATCGCGTTCAACGCGCAGACGGGCGAGCAGAAGTGGAACTACCGCAACCGTGCGGTGCCGCTGAACCTGCGCGTGTCGGCCGGCATGACGTTCGCGGGCGACGCGGCCGTGCTCGCCGGCTTCCCGGGCGGCGGTCTCGTCGCGATCAACCTGCAGACGGGCGAGCCGTTCTGGCAGACCCCCGTGTCGTTCCCGAAGGGCGTGACCGAGGTCGAGCGCATCAACGACGTCAGCGGCCCGCCGACGCTCGTGGGCGCGGAAACCTGCGCGGTGACGTTCCAGGGTCAGCTCGGCTGCTTCGATGCGAACTCGGGCCGTCCGCTGTGGGAAAAACCGTTCTCGAGCCGCAGCGGCCTCGCGCAGGACGATTCGGTGGTCGCCGGCGGCGACGACTGGTCGGTCGTCACCGCGTACGACGCGGCCACGGGCAACCCGCTGTGGCGCAACGACAAGCTGAAGAGCCGTGACGTCGGCGTGCCGTACCTGCTCGGGCACGCGGTCGTGATGGGCGATTACAAGGGCTTCGTGCATTTCCTGTCGCGCGAAGACGGCAGCTTCATCGCGCGGATGAAGACCGACGGCAGCGCGATTACGGCGGCGCCGGTCCTCGCGGGCAATACGCTCGTCGTGCAGACGAAGGACGGCGGCCTGTACGGGTTCCGCCCGCGCTGACACGCAGGAAACAGGCGGGGCCGCGGTGCGGCGGGCCGGTCCCGCGCGCCGCGGCCCCGCGACTTGAAGGCGGCCGGCGTTCCCGGCCGCTCGGTATTTGAAAGGCAGTTCGAGACGAAAGACGACGGCGCGCGACGCGCGCCCGGCGCGCGCATCCGGCGCGGCGCGAATTCGTGATATTTTCATTCAGCGCAGCCGCCCGCAGCAGCGGGCCTCCCGCTGCTGCGCTTCACCGTAGAAAACACAGATGAAACCGGTCATTGCCCTCGTTGGGCGCCCCAATGTGGGGAAATCCACGCTGTTCAACCGGCTCACGCGCTCGCGCGATGCGCTGGTCGCCGACTTGCCGGGCTTGACGCGCGATCGCCATTACGGCGAAGGGCGCGTCGGCGAACGGCCCTACCTGGTCGTCGATACGGGCGGCTTCGAACCCGTCGCGAAGGACGGCATCCTGCACGAAATGGCGCGCCAGACGCGGCAGGCCGTCGAGGAAGCCGATGTCGTCGTGTTCATCGTCGACGGCCGCAACGGGCTCGCGCCGCAGGACAAGTCGATCGCCGACTACCTGCGCAAGACCGGCCGGCCGATCTTCCTCGTCGTCAACAAGGCCGAGGGGATGAAGTACACGGCGGTCGCCTCCGAGTTCTACGAGCTGGGGCTCGGCGATCCGCGCGCGATCTCGGCCGCGCACGGCGACGGCGTGACCGACATGATCAACGAGGCGCTCGAAGTCGCGTACGCGGGCCAGCCCGAGGAAGCAGACGAGGATGATCCGTCGCGCGGCATCAAGATCGCGATCGTCGGCCGCCCGAACGTCGGCAAGTCGACGCTCGTCAACGCGCTGATCGGCGAGGACCGCGTGATCGCGTTCGACATGCCGGGCACGACGCGCGATTCGATCTACGTCGACTTCGAGCGTAACGGCAAGAAATACACGCTGATCGACACGGCCGGCCTGCGCCGCCGCGGCAAGGTGTTCGAGGCGATCGAGAAGTTCTCGGTCGTGAAGACGCTGCAGTCGATCTCCGACGCGAACGTCGTCATTCTTCTGCTGGATGCGCAGCAGGACATTTCCGACCAGGACGCGCACATCGCCGGCTTCGTCGTCGAGCAGGGCCGCGCGCTCGTGATCGGCGTCAACAAGTGGGACGGCCTCGACGACCACGCGCGCGACCGCGCGAAAGCGGATTTGACCCGCAAGCTGAAATTCCTCGACTTCGCGAAATCGCACTTCATTTCGGCCGCGAAGAAGACGGGTATCGGCGCGCTGATGCGCTCGGTCGACGACGCCTACGCGGCGGCCATGGCGAAACTGCCGACGCCGAAGCTCACGCGCGCGCTGATCGAGGCCGTCGAATTCCAGCAGCCGCGCCGTCGCGGCCCGGTGCGTCCGAAGTTGCGCTACGCGCACCAGGGCGGCCAGAATCCGCCGATCATCGTGATTCACGGCAACGCGCTCGACGCGGTGACGGAAACCTACAAGCGCTACCTCGAAAACCGGTTCCGCGAAACTTTCTCGCTGACCGGGACTCCATTGCGCATAGAGTTCCGTTCGTCGAGCAATCCGTACGCGGACAAGGGCTGACGCATGGCCCGCCACGGCTAGGCCGGAAGGCCTATGCACCGGGCGGGGCAGGCAAAATCAGCTATAGTGTAGCGATTGGCGCCGGATCTCTTTTTCTTCGCCGCCAATCCAGATCAACCTGCAAAAAAAGATGGAGTACGCCATGAGCAACAAAGGGCAATTGTTACAAGACCCGTTTTTGAACGCACTGCGCAAAGAGCACGTTCCCGTTTCGATCTACCTCGTCAACGGCATCAAGCTTCAAGGGAACATTGAATCGTTCGACCAGTACGTCGTGTTGCTCCGTAATACGGTGACCCAGATGGTTTACAAGCACGCCATCTCGACGGTCGTGCCGGCGCGCCCGGTGAATTTCCACCCGGACGCGGAAGCCTCGTCCTAACCTATCGCAGCGGCCGGCATCCGGTCGCCGCGAGCGACCGATGCCAGCCGCCTTATCTTGACACCCGATAATTTGATCAACGCAGCGCTCGTCGGCATCGATTTCGGCAAGACCGATTTCGAAGCCAGTCTCGAAGAACTCAGTCTTCTCGCCTCCAGCGCGGGAGCCCGTCCCGCCGTCACCCTCACGGGGCGTCGCGCCAGTCCCGATGCCAAGATGTTCATCGGCAGCGGCAAAGCCGAAGAGCTGCGGCTCGCCTGCGACGCGCACAACGTCGAAATCGTCATCTTCAACCACGCATTGGCGCCGGCCCAGCAACGCAATCTGGAGCAGGCGCTTAACAGGCGCGTGGTCGATCGCACGAGCCTCATCCTCGACATCTTCGCGCAGCGCGCCCGCAGCCACGAAGGCAAGCTGCAGGTCGAGCTCGCGCAGCTTCAATACCTGTCGACCCGGCTCATTCGCGCGTGGACCCACCTCGAACGGCAAAAGGGCGGTATCGGCCTGCGCGGCCCCGGCGAAACCCAGCTCGAAACCGACCGCCGGCTGATCGGCGAACGCATCAAGATGCTGAAGTCGCGGCTCGACAGGCTGCGCCGCCAGCACAGCACGCAGCGCCGGCAGCGCGCGCGCAGCGGCACGATGTCGGTGTCGCTCGTCGGCTATACGAACGCGGGCAAGTCGACGCTGTTCAATGCGCTGACGAAAGCGCAGGCCTACGCGGCCGACCAGCTTTTCGCGACGCTCGATACGACGTCGCGGCGCGTGTACCTCGGCGACGAGGTCGGGCAGATCGTCGTGTCCGATACGGTCGGGTTCATCCGCGAGCTGCCTCACCAGCTCGTCGCGGCGTTCCGGGCGACCCTCGAGGAAACGATCCATGCGGATCTGCTGCTGCACGTGGTCGATGCGTCGAGCGCGGTCCGGCTCGAGCAAATCGAGCAGGTCAACGGCGTGCTGCACGAGATCGGTGCGGACACGGTCCGGCAGGTCCTGGTGTTCAACAAGATCGACGCCGTGCCCGAGCTGGCGGCCCGCGGCGACGCGGTCGAGCGGGACGAATATGGTAATATTTCGCGCGTCTTTTTGAGCGCGCGCACCGGTCAGGGTCTTGATACGTTGCGTGCCGCCATCGCCGAAATCGCCTCCGCGGAACACCTTTCCAGCGCGACCTTGTCCGACGCGCTCGATGGCACGTCCGCTGAACCGCACGAAGACCACACGATTTCCGAACACGGGCGCTAACCGGCCCCGGCCGGTTCGCCGGCTTCCAATCTGGTGAACAAACTCTGGTGAACGAATACAACGAGCGGAGTACCTGGCGGCGGATGCGCGCCTTGTTGTCGATCAACGATCCCCGCTGGGGACGCGGCGAAGGCAATGGCAAGGACGGATCCCGCCCCCGCGCGAACGAATCGAAGCGTCCGCAAGGCGGCGACGGCGACGGTCCGCCCGATCTCGACGAGATGTGGCGCAACTTCAACCGACGCCTGAGCGGCCTGTTCGGCGGCAAGGGCGGTAACGGCTTGCGTCCCGACAACGGCCGGGCCGCACGGGTGGGCGTCGGCATCGTGATCGGCGTGCTGGTCGCGGTGTATGCGGGCAGCGGGCTGTTCGTCGTGCAGGAAGGCCAGACGGGCGTCGTGCTGCAGCTCGGCAAGCTGTCGGGCACGGTCGGCCAGGGCGTGCACTGGCGCGCGCCGTATCCGTTCGCGTCGCACGAGATCGTCGACACGTCGCAGGTCCGCTCGATCGAGATCGGCCGCAATAACGTCGTGCGCCTCGCGAACGTGAAGGAGGCCGCGATGCTGACGCGCGATGCCGACATCGTCGACGTGCGCTTCATCGTCCAGTACCGGATCCGTTCCGCCACCGATTACCTGTTCCGCAGCGTCGATCCCGAACGCAGCGTGTCGCAGGCCGCGCAGGCCGCGGTGCGCGCGATCGTCGGCACGCGCAGTGCGGCCGACATGCTGAATCAGGATCGCGATGCGCTGCGCGAGCAGCTTTCCACCGCGATCCAGCGTGATCTCGACCGCTACCAGTCGGGGCTCGAGGTGACGGCCGTCACGATGCAGAGCGTCGCGGCGCCCGACCAGACCCAGGCCGCGTACGCCGAAGTGGCGAAGGCGCGCGACGAGCGCGAGGCCGCGAAGCGCGCCGCGCAGGCCTACGCGAGCGACCTGCTGCCGAAGGCGCAGGGCGATGCGGCGAAGCTCGTCGACGAAGCGAAGGCGTATGCCGATCGCGTGGTCACGCAAGCCGAAGGCGATGCGGACCGCTTCAAGCAGGTCTACGCGCAGTACTCGAAGGCGCCTGCGGTCATCCGCGAGCGGATGTATCTCGAGACGATGCAGGAAATCTATTCGAACGCGACGAAGGTGTTCGTCGGCAACAAGGGCGGCAACAGCGTCGTGTATCTGCCGCTCGACAAGCTCGTCGAGCAGGGGCGGCAAAACGCCGCGGCGTCGACCGGCGCGTCCGCGCCCGATGCGGCGTCGGCCCCGGCGGCCACGACGCCGTCGGCAGCCGCGCCGGCACCGGCGAGCGCCGCACCGGCCGCCACCGCGTCGGGCGTCGACGTGCTGCGATCGCGCGAAGCGTTTCGCAGCCGGTCGCGTGAAGACGATACGAAGTAACGGGGAGCGCAGAACATGAACCGAATCATTGCGCTCGTCGTCGCAATCGTGATCGTCGCCTTCGCGGCATCGTCGACGGTCCTCACCGTCGATCCGCGCCATGCGGCCGTGCTGTCGGGCCGCGACGGTACGCAACCGGAGCTCGCGGGCCCCGGCGTCCACTTCAAGCTGCCGCCGCCGCTGCAGACGGCCACGCTGATCGACACGCGCGTGCAGTCGCTCGAGTCGTCCGATCCGCTGCAACTGGCAACCGAAGACAAGCACGACCTGCTGGTCGCGTATGCGGCGAAGTACCGGATCAGCGATCCGATGAAGTATTTCACCGCGACGGGCGGGGACCCGGCGGCGGCCGCCGACCGGCTGGCCGGCGTGCTGAAGGGCGCGCTCGGCGACGCACTCGGCAAGCGCGCGCTCGACGATGCGCTCGGCGGCCAGCGCGCGATCGCCGAGGCCGCGCGCGATGCGGCGAAGGCGCAAGCGTCCGGTTTCGGCGTCGACGTGGTCGATGTTCAGCTCACGCGTGTCGACTTGCCGGCCGCGCAGGCGGACGCCGTCTATCAACGGATGATCGGCGCGTTGCGCGATCAGGCGGCCCAGGTGCGTGCGCAAGGCGCGGCCGACGTCGAGCAGATCAAGGCCGACGCCGAACGCGAGCAGCAGGCCGTGCTCGCGAACGCGTACAAGTCCGCGCAGACGATCAAGGGCGAGGGCGACGCGAAGGCCGCGACGATCGCCGCCGACGCGTTCGGCCGCGATCCGCAGTTCTATCAGTTCTACGCGAGCCTGCAGGCCTACCGGAATACGTTCAAGCGCAACGACATCATCGTCGTCGATCCCGACAGCGAGTTCTTCCGCTTCATGCGCAGCCCGACGGGCGGCGCCGCACCGGCGGCGCCCGCTCCCCGCAAACATTGACCTTGGGGCGCCGCGTCGAGCGGCGCCGTCGCTCGCATGGACCTGGCTGGCTCGTTGTTGCTCGCGGTAGCGCTGATGCTGATCATCGAGGGGGCGTTCCCTTTCGTGTTTCCCGTCGCCTGGCGCGACACGTTTCGTAGAATAGCGGAGCGGCCGCCGCATCATATCCGGATCGGCGGGCTGATCGTGATGGTGCTCGGGCTCGTGCTGCTGTTGCTCGCGACCTGACCGGCGCCCCGATCCGGACGGCGCATCCGCCGTTCGTTCCGCCCGATTTCGAAGTTCCGATTCAACTCGCGGCGCGCGTGTCGCGCGCCGTTTCCCGTCGTAGGACCGTACCGATGTCGACCTGGTTACTTCCCGAGAATATCGCCGACGTGCTGCCGTCGGAAGCGCGCAAGATCGAGGAGCTGCGCCGCAGGCTGCTCGACCGCTTCCGTTCGTACGGCTACGAAATGGTGATGCCGCCGCTGCTCGAGTATCTCGAGTCGCTGCTGACGAGCGGCGGCGCCGATCTGCGCCTGCGCACCTTCAAGCTGGTCGACCAGTTGTCGGGCCGTACGCTCGGCCTGCGCGCGGACATCACGCCGCAGGTCGCGCGGATCGACGCGCACCTGTTGAACCGGCAGGGCGTGACGCGCCTCTGCTACGCGGGCCACGTGATGCATACGCGTCCGCGCGGCCTGCACGCGACGCGCGAGCAGATCCAGATCGGCGCCGAAATCTACGGGCACGCCGGGCTGGAAGCCGATCTCGAGATTCAGCAACTGATGCTCGATGCGCTGCATCTCGCGGGCCTGTCGCGCATCCGTCTCGACCTCGGTCACGCGGGCGTGCTCGCGGCGCTGCTGGCGCGCGACGCGCAGGCCGCCGAGCGCGGCGAGTCGCTGTACGACGCGCTGTCGGGCAAGGACGTGCCGCTGCTGAACGAACTCACCGACGATCTCGGCGCCGATACGCGTGCCGCGCTGCGCGCGCTGCCGAACCTCTACGGCGACGCGAGCGTGCTCGCCGAGGCGCGTACGCGCCTGCCGGTGCTGCCTGAAATCACGCGGGCGCTCGACGACCTCGCGCAGCTTGCGTCGCAGGCGAAGGGCGTCGAAGTCGCGATCGATCTCGCCGACCTGCGCGGCTATGCGTACCACAGCGGCGCGATGTTCAGCGCGTACATCGACGGCGTGCCGAACGCGATTGCGCGCGGCGGCCGTTACGACCACGTGGGGCAGGCCTATGGCCGGGCGCGTCCGGCAACCGGCTTCTCGCTCGACCTGCGCGAGCTCGCGCGGATTTCGCCGGTCGAGGCGCGCGGCACCGCGATCCTTGCGCCATGGGCGCAGGACGACGCGCTGGGCGCGGCCGTCGCGGCGCTGCGCGATGCGGGCGAGGTCGTGATCCAGGCGCTCCCGGGCCACGACCACGTGCTCGACGAATTCGCGTGCGATCGCTCGCTCGTGGAGCGCAACGGCGCATGGGTGGTCGAACCCCGATAAACAGGCGTTCGCGGGTCGTGCTTCGGCGTGCATATCGTTGAAGCGAAACGGAAAAATTCGGAATCGCCCGCGAACATAGGTAGAATACGTTTTTAACCAGCTAACGAATCAACATGTCTGCCAGCGCAGTGAACGTGACTCCCGGGCGCAATGTCGTCGTCGTGGGAACGCAATGGGGTGATGAAGGCAAGGGCAAGATCGTCGACTGGCTGACGGACCACGCTCAGGGCGTCGTGCGTTTCCAGGGCGGTCACAACGCCGGCCACACCCTCATCATCGGCGGCAAGAAAACGATCTTGCGCCTCATTCCGTCGGGCATCATGCGTGAAGGCGTCGCCTGCTACATCGGCAACGGCGTCGTCCTGTCCCCCGAAGCACTGTTCAAGGAAATCGGCGAGCTCGAAGAAGCCGGCGTGAACGTGCGCGACCGTCTGTTCATCTCCGAAGCCACGACGCTGATCCTGCCGTATCACATCGCGATCGACCAGGCGCGCGAAGCGCGCAAGGGCGCGGGCAAGATCGGCACGACGGGCCGCGGCATCGGCCCCGCGTACGAAGACAAGGTCGGCCGTCGCGCGCTGCGCGTGCAGGACCTGTTCGACGCGAAGACCTTCGCCGATCGCCTGCGCGAAAACCTCGATTTCCACAATTTCGTGCTGACCCAGTATTTGGGCGGTGCGGCCGTCGACTTCCAGGCCACGCTCGACACGATGCTCGGCTATGCCGACCGCCTGAAGCCGATGGTGGCCGACGTGTCGCGCCGCCTGTACGACGCGAACAACGCGGGCCAGAACCTGCTGTTCGAAGGCGCGCAAGGCACGCTGCTCGACATCGACCACGGCACCTATCCGTTCGTCACGTCGAGCAACTGCGTCGCGGGCGCGGCATCGGCCGGCGCCGGCGTCGGTCCGCAGAAGCTGAACTACATCCTCGGCATCACGAAGGCGTACTGCACGCGCGTCGGCTCGGGCCCGTTCCCGAGCGAACTGTACGATGCGGACAACCCGCAGCGTCAGGACCAGGTCGGCGTCACGCTCGCGAACGTCGGCAAGGAATTCGGCTCGGTCACCGGCCGTCCGCGCCGCACCGGCTGGCTCGACGCAGCGGCGCTGCGCCGCTCGATCCAGATCAACGGCGTGTCGGGCCTGTGCATGACGAAGCTCGACGTGCTCGACGGTCTCGATGAAGTCAAGCTGTGCGTCGGCTACCAGGTCGACGGCAAGGACGTGGACATTCTGCCGCGTGGCGCGGTCGACGTCGCGCGCTGCGAACCGGTGTACGAAACGTTCGCCGGCTGGAAGGAAAGCACCGTCGGCATCAAGACGTGGGACGCGCTGCCGGCCAACGCGCAGGCTTACCTGAGCCGCGTCCAGGAAGTGGCTGGCGTGCCGGTCGACATGGTGTCGACGGGCCCGGACCGCGACGAAACGATCCTGCTCCGCCATCCGTTCAAGGTGTAATTCCCAAGATGACGCAGCAAATCACGATGACGGCGGCAGACTTGATGACCGATCCGCGCAACGACGACAAGAACCTGTGGGTAGGCTGGGACGAGTACCACCGTCTGATCGAGCTGCTCGCGCTCCAGGTGCATGCGTCGGGCTGGAAGTTCGACCAGATCCTGTGCCTCGCGCGCGGCGGCCTGCGCGTCGGCGACCAGCTGTCGCGCATCTATGACGTGCCGCTCGCGATCCTCGCGACGAGCTCGTACCGGGAAGCGGCCGGCACCCAGCAGGGCGAGCTCGACATCGCGCAGTACATCACGATGACGCGCGGCCATCTCGCGGGCAACGTGCTGCTGGTCGACGATCTCGTCGATTCGGGCGTCACGCTCGCGCGCGTGCAGGAGCACCTGAAGGAGCGCTATCCGGCGGTCACGGCCGTGCGTTCGGCCGTGCTCTGGTACAAGGGTTGCTCGAAGGTCAAGCCCGACTATCACACGCAGTTCCTGCCGACGAATCCGTGGATTCATCAGCCGTTCGAGGAGTGGGACACGGTTCGTCCGCACAACCTCGAGGCGTGGATCAAGCGCGGTCGCGCGCAGCGCGACGGTTCGGGCGCGTAAGCGGCCGGCCGATCGAAGGAAAGCCTGGTACGGCGCCGCTTGCGGCGCCGTTTTTATTGGTGCGCGCGTTGCGCCGCGCGGCGCGCCTTGCGCACCCGATAGGCAGGCGGCGCGGTCCCGGCTATGATGGCAGCCCTGCCACAGGTGGCGCGGGATTGCATGCGCGGCGTGGATCACGTGGTTCCACGGCAACACGGCAGGGCGGCGTTTCACGGGGGCGCGAGTAGAATAGCGCTCGTTTTGTCCGACCCGGACCCGATTATTACGCTTCATATGAACGACACGACTCACGCGACCGACGCCGCACACGCGCCGCATTCGACGCAACAACATTCGATGCGGGCGCTAGCGATAGCAGCCATCGGCGTCGTGTTCGGCGACATCGGCACCAGCCCGCTGTATTCGCTCAAGGAGGCGTTCAGCCCCGCGCACGGGATTCCGCTGACCGAAGGGTCGATTCTCGGCGTGATCTCGCTGCTGTTCTGGGCCATCGTGCTGGTGGTCGGCGTCAAATACCTGCTGTTCGTGATGCGCGCCGACAACAACGGCGAAGGCGGCGTGCTCGCGCTGATGGCGCTGTCGCTGCGGCCGCTCGATTCCAAAACCCGTGTCGCGGGCGCGCTGATGGCACTCGGGATATTCGGCGCGTGCATGTTCTACGGGGACGCGGTGATCACGCCGGCGATCTCCGTGATGTCGGCCGTCGAAGGTCTCGAGATCGCGACGCCGCACCTGTCCCATCTCGTGCTGCCGATCACGATCGTGATCCTGATCGCGCTGTTCTGGATCCAGCGGCACGGCACCGCGCTGGTCGGCAAGCTGTTCGGCCCGATCATGGTGCTGTGGTTCGTCGTGATCGCGGCGCTCGGCGTGTACCACATCGTTCGCGTGCCGGGCATCATCGCGGCAATCAATCCGTATTACGCGGCGTCGTTCATGGCCGACCACCTGCTGCAGGCCTACGTCGTGCTCGGCTCGGTCGTGCTGGTGCTGACCGGCGCGGAAGCGCTCTATGCGGACATGGGCCACTTCGGTGCCAAGCCGATCCGCTACGCCGCGTACGGGCTCGTGATGCCGTCGCTCGTGCTGAACTATTTCGGCCAGGGCGCGCTGCTGATCCAGAATCCGAAAGCGATCGAGAATCCGTTCTTCCTGCTGGCGCCCGAATGGGGGCTGCTGCCGCTCGTCGTGCTGTCGACGGTCGCGACCGTGATCGCGTCGCAGGCCGTGATCTCGGGCGCGTATTCGCTGACGTCGCAGGCGATCCAGCTCGGTTACGTGCCGCGCATGAAGGTGCTGCATACGTCCGAGCTCGCGATCGGCCAGATCTACGTGCCGGTCGTGAACTGGCTGCTGCTGTTCGTGATCCTCTGTATCGTCGTCGGTTTCAAGAGTTCGGACAATCTCGCGGCCGCGTACGGTATCGCGGTGACGGCGACGATGGTGATCACGACCGTGCTCGCGTGCGTCGTGATGGTGAAGGTGTGGAACTGGAACCGGCTGCTGGTGGGCGCGATCATCGCCGTGTTTCTCGCGATCGACCTCGGCTTTTTCGGCGCGAACCTGCTGAAGGTCGCGCAGGGCGGCTGGCTGCCGCTCGGCATCGGCGCGCTGCTGTTCTTCCTGCTGATGACCTGGTACAAGGGGCGCCACATCGTCAAGGAGCGCACGGCGGCCGACGGTATTCCGCTGGAGCCGTTCCTGCAGGGGCTGCTCGCGCATCCGCCGCATCGCGTGTCGGGCACCGCGATCTACCTGACCGGCAACGACAAGCTCGTGCCCGTCAGCCTGCTGCACAACCTGAAGCACAACAAGGTGCTGCACGAGCGGACCATTTTCCTGACGTTCGTCACGCGCGATTTTCCTTACGTGCGCGACGACAAGCGCCTGAGCTCACGCGATGCCGGCGGCGGGCTGTACATCGTCAAGGCCGAGTACGGCTTCAACGAGACGCCGGACGTGAAGGCCGTGCTCGAGGAATTCGGCCGCTCGCACGACATGACGTTCGAGTTGATGGATACGTCGTTCTTCCTCGCGCGCGAAACGGTCGTGCCGACGCATCTGCCGGGGATGTCGATCTGGCGCGAGCGCGTGTTCGCGTGGATGCATCAGAACGCCGCGAAGCCGACCGACTTCTTTTCGATTCCGGCGAACCGCGTCGTCGAGCTCGGCACGAAGATCGAGATCTGACCGGTGCGGTGGGGCCGCGCATGCGGCCCATGCCGGCCAGGCTGCGCGTTTCGCCGAAGCAATAAAAAACCCGCCGGAAGGCGGGTTTTTTATTGCTTCGGGCGCCTTCGCGCTCAGCGCTTGAGCTTCGCGAATGCCGCGGCCATCGCGCCTGCCGGTTCCGGCTCGCGGGAACGCTGCGGACGAGCGGCACCGCGCCCCGCGTTGCCGCGATCCTGGCCGCCGCGCGACGACATGCCGGGCGCTGCCGCGTCGTCGTCGAGGCGCATCGTCAGCGCAATGCGCTGGCGTTTCACGTCGACGTCGAGCACCTTCACCTTGACGACCTGGCCGGCCTTCACGACTTCGTGCGGGTCCTTGATGAACTTCGTCGACATCGCCGACACGTGCACGAGGCCGTCCTGGTGCACGCCGATATCCACGAACGCGCCGAACGCGGCGACGTTCGTCACGACGCCTTCGAGCGTCATGCCCGGCACGAGATCCGATACCTTCTCGACGCCTTCGCGGAACGCGGCCGTCTTGAATTCCGGACGCGGATCGCGACCCGGCTTTTCCAGTTCGGCCAGGATGTCGCGCACGGTCGGCAGGCCGAAACGTTCGTCAACAAATTCCATCGGAGACAGGCCCGACAGCGCTTCGCGGTTGCCGAGCACGTCGTCGATGCGCTTGTTGATCTTCGCGAGCATCCGTTCGACGACCGGATATGCTTCCGGGTGCACCGACGAGCGGTCGAGCGGATTCTCGCCGCCGTTGATGCGCAGGAAGCCGGCGGCTTGCTCGAAGGTCTTGTCGCCCAGGCGCGGCACCTTGCGCAGGTGCTCGCGCGACGGGAACGGGCCGTTCGCATCGCGGTAGTCGACGATGTTGCGCGCGAGCGTCGCGTTCAGGCCCGACACGCGGGCGAGCAGCGGGACGGACGCCGTGTTCGCGTCGACGCCGACCGCGTTCACGCAATCCTCGACGACCGCGTCGAGCGAGCGGGCGAGTTCGCGCTGGTTCACGTCGTGCTGGTACTGGCCGACGCCGATCGCCTTCGGCTCGATCTTCACGAGCTCGGCGAGCGGGTCCTGCAGGCGGCGGGCGATCGACACGGCGCCGCGCAGCGACACGTCGAGCTCCGGGAATTCCTTCGCGGCGAGCTCGGACGCCGAGTAGACCGACGCGCCGGCTTCCGACACGACGATCTTCTGCAACCGCAGTTCGGGGTGCTTCGCGATCAATTCGCTCGCGAGCTTGTCGGTTTCACGGGACGCGGTGCCGTTGCCGATGCTGATCAGTTCGGCCTGCGTCTGCGCGGCGATGCGCGCGAGTTTCGCGATCGAGCCGTCCCAGTCGCGGCGCGGTTCGTGCGGGTAGATCGTGTCGGTCGCGAGCAGCTTGCCGGTGCGGTCGACCACGGCGACCTTCACGCCCGTGCGCAGGCCGGGGTCGAGACCGATCACCGCCTTCGGGCCGGCCGGCGCGGCCAGCAGCAGGTCGTTGAGGTTGCGGGCGAACACGCGGATCGCCTCGGTTTCGGCCGTTTCGCGCAACTGCGTGAGCAGTTCGTTTTCGATGTGCGGCTGCACCTTCACGCGCCAGCACCAGCGGCAGACGTCGGACAGCCATTTGTCGGCCGGGCGATTCTGGTTCGCGATCCCGAAATGGCGCGCGATCATCGCCTCGCCGGGGTGCGGCACCTGCGCGTCGAGCTCCTCGCCGAGGCCGAGCTTGATCGTCAGCACGCCGGCGTTGCGGCCGCGGAACAGCGCGAGCGCGCGGTGCGACGGCACGGTCTTGATCGTTTCCGCGTAGTCGTAATAGTCGCGGAATTTCTCGCCTTCCTCGTTTTCCTTGCCCTCGACGACGGCCGACGACACCACGCCCTGGTTGTGCAGGTAGTCGCGCAGCTTGCCGAGCAGCTCCGCCGTCTCGCCGAACTGTTCGGACAGGATGTCGCGCGCGCCGTCGAGCGCGGCCTTCACGTCGGCGACGCCCTTGTCGGCGTCGACGTACGCGGCCGCCTCCGCCTGCGGGTCGAGCAGCGGGTTCGCGAGCAGCGCGTGCGCGAGCGGCTCGAGGCCGGCTTCGCGGGCGATCTGCGCGCGCGTGCGGCGCTTCGGCTTGTACGGCAGATAAAGGTCTTCGAGCACCTGCTTGCTGTCGGCCGCGTCGATCGCGGCGCGCAGTTCGTCGGTCAGCTTGCCCTGTTCGTCGATGCTCGACAGGATCGCGGCGCGGCGATCCTCCAGCTCGCGCAGGTACAGGAGGCGTTCCTCGAGCTGGCGCAGCTGCGTGTCGTCCAGGTTGCCGGTCACTTCCTTGCGGTACCGGGCAATGAACGGAACGGTCGAGCCTTCGTCGAGGAGTTGCACGGCCGCCGCGACCTGGCGCGGCTGGACGGACAGTTCGGTGGCGATGCGCTGTACGATCTTGAGTGCTACGGTTTCCGTCATGTCGTGGATGGTCTGTCTGCCTGCTGAAATCGCGGCGCGGGCCGGCAGGCCCGCAGCGGCGGACTGCACGGCGGGCCCGCCGGGGCAAGGCCGCGGGTGAATGGAGCGGGGCATTTTGCCATAAATGGCGGAGCGTCCAGCCGGGGGTGATAGAATTTGACACATGTCCCGCAGCTTTCCTACGACGTTGCCAACTTCCCGTATTTCTCTCGTCGCGCTCGGCGCAGCGCTCGCCGCGGCTTTGTCTGCCGGGGCTTCCGGCGCATTCGCGCAGGCCTCGGACGCCGCCGCGTCCGCGCCCGTTGCCGCCTCCGCCGCCCCGGATTTCGACGCCCGTCAAAAAGTGCTCAATCAGCGCTCCGCGGAAAACGATTATCGTTATGCGGTGGCGGAGCACGATTGCTACAGCAAATTCTTCGTCAATCACTGTCTCGGCAAGGCGCGCGACCGGATGCGCGAGGAGCGGGCGAGCATCCGCCAGGAGCAGCTCGCGCTCAACGACGAGCAGCGCGCGGTGCGGGCGCAGCAGCGCGACCAGCAGCAGGCGCTGAAGCAGGCGCAGAACGCGGCGGAAGCGCCGCAGCGGGCGGCGAACGACGCGGCGAACGCGGCTGCATTCCGCGACAAGCAGGAGCAGAATGCACTGAAGCAGGCGCAGCGCGGCGCGGAAGGGCCGCAACGCGCGGCGAGCAAGCAGGCATACGACCAGAAGCAGGCGGATTTCCAGCGCAAGCTCGACCAGGCGCACCAGCAGGCGGCGCAGAAGGCGCAGGAGCGGGCGGACAACGCCGCGCGCTACGAGCAGAAGCAGAAGGAAGCCGCGCAGCACAAGGCCGATGTCGAGCGGCGTCAGCAGGAAGCGGCCGAGAAGGCCAGGCAGCAGCAACAGCAGGGGCAGTAACGTGTTGAATTGATCGGGATCAGTCTCGGGCGCGTCGGCACGCCAGCCGTCGCGCTGCTTCGATGAGGAGGCAACTATGCAAAACCGTCACACGGAACAGCAGCAGGAATTGCACAACCGTTTGGCTGCATTGCAGGAGCAGCACCAGCAGCTCGCTCGGGAGATCGAGCTGAAGGAAGGACACTCCGACATCGACGACATCACGCTGCACCGGCTGAAGAAGGAAAAGCTGGCGGCCAAGGACAAAATCATTTTGCTGCAATCGCAGCTCGAACCGGATAAGCGCGCCTGAGCGCGGCCTGGCAAGCGCCGGCGCCGCCCGGGCGCTGGACACAGGAACGCTTGCCTTGAATTCACCGCTTGAAGCCACCCCCGATGCCCGGCGTGACACGACGTCCGCCGGGCGCGCTCGTGCGCCCGAAGGCACTTTCGAGCTGAGCCGCAAGCGCGTCGACGAACTCGACACGATCTTCGGCGAAGGCGGATTGCTGGCGCGTGCGCTCGACGGTTACCGGCCGCGTACGTCGCAGATCGAGATGGCGCGGGCGGTCGCGTCCGCGATGGAGGCATCCGCACGCCGGATGCCGGAGCCCGAGATCTTCGAAACCCGCAAGCGGCCGGCGCGCCGCTTGGGCGAGGCCGACAAGACGGCCGCGCCGGCCGCGGACGACGCCGCGGCCGCAGAATCCGACCACGACGCAGGCGACAACACGCTGATCGTCGAGGCCGGCACGGGTACCGGCAAGACCTACGCGTATCTGGTGCCCGCGATGCTGTGGGGCGGCAAGGTGATCGTGTCGACCGGCACGAAGCACCTGCAGGACCAATTGTTCCTGCGCGACATCCCGACCGTGCGCAACGCGCTCGCGGTGCCGGTGTCGGTCGCGATGCTCAAGGGCCGCGCCAACTACCTGTGCCACTACTACCTGCAACGCACGGCCGACAACGGCCGGCTGCCGTCGCGGCAGGACACGGCCTATCTGCAGGAAATCGTCCGCTTCGCGAAAATCACGAAGAGCGGCGACAAGGCCGAACTCGCGAGCGTGCCCGAAAACGCGCCCGTGTGGTCGATGGTCACGTCGACGCGCGACAACTGCCTCGGCCAGGAATGCCCGCACTACAAGGAATGCTTCGTGATGCAGGCGCGGCGCGAGGCCCAGCAGGCCGACATCGTCGTCGTCAACCATCACCTGTTCTTCGCGGACATCATGCTGCGCGACACGGGGATGGCCGAACTGCTGCCGAACGCGAACACGATCATCTTCGACGAAGCGCACCAGTTGCCGGAGACGGCGACGCTGTTCTTCGGCGAGACGCTGTCGACGACGCAGATTCTCGAGCTGGCGCGCGACACCGTGGCCGAAGGCCTGAGCCATGCGCGCGACGCGGTCGAGTGGGTGAAGCTCGGCGGCGATCTCGAGCGCGCGGCGCGCGACTTGCGCCTCGCGTTCGCGAACGACCAGATCGTGCGCATGTCGCTCGCGCAACTTGGCGACGATCACCCGATGTTCGGTGCGCTCGACGCGCTCGACGTCGCGCTCGATGCGCTCGCATCGGCGCTCGCGAGCCAGGCCGAGCGCGCGGAATCGCTCGGTGCGTGCCTGCGCCGCGCCCGCGAGCTGCAGGACCTGCTGGCGGGCTGGGTCGCGCCCGGCGCGGCGAAAGCGGCCGCGCAGGCCGATGCGGCAGCCGCCGGCGACAACGTGGCATCCGACGGCGATCCGAACGAGAAGGTGCGCTGGGTCGAGGTGTTCGCGCATACCGTGCAACTGCACGAAACGCCGCTGTCGGTCGCGCCGATTTTCGCGAAGCAGCGTGCGGGCGTGCCGCGCGCATGGGTGTTCACGTCGGCCACGCTGTCGGTGCGCGGCGATTTCACGCACTACGCGGCGCAGATGGGCCTGAGCTCGCGCCGTTCGATGACGCTCGCCAGCCCGTTCGATTACCAGTCGCAGGGGCTGCTGTACGTGCCGCGCAACCTGCCGCAGCCGTCTTCGCCCGCGTTCACCGATGCCGTGTTCGATGCCGCGCTGCCGGCGATCGAGGCGTCCGGCGGCGGCGTGTTCATGCTGTGCACGACGCTGCGCGCGGTCGACCGGATCGCATCGAAGCTGCGCGACGTGATCGAATCGCGCGGCTGGAACACGCCGCTGCTCGTGCAGGGCGACGCAAGCCGCACGGAGCTGCTCGACCGCTTTCGCGCGTACGGCAATGCGATCCTAGTCGGCAGCCAGAGTTTCTGGGAAGGCGTGGACGTGCGCGGCGATGCGTTGTCGCTGGTCGTGATCGACAAGCTGCCGTTCGCGCCGCCGGACGATCCGGTGCTGGCCGCGCGGCTCGATGCGTTGACGAAGAAGGGGTTGAGCCCGTTTGCGGTGCATCAATTGCCGCAGGCCGTGATCACGCTGAAGCAGGGCGCGGGCCGGCTGATTCGTGCCGAGACGGATCGCGGCGTGCTGATGATCTGCGATACGCGGCTCGTCGACAAGCCGTACGGGCGCCGGATCTGGCAAAGCCTGCCGCCGTTCAAGCGCACGCGCGAGATCGCGGTCGTCCAGGATTTCTTCGACGAGCACCGCTCGGACAAGCGCGCGTGACCGCATGCGCGGCGCTGGCCGCGCGAACGCACCGGCGCTGCCTGCATGCGGCGCCAATAAAAAACCCGGCTCGTTGGCCGGGTTTTTTGTGTGCGCGCCGGGGTATTACGTCGCGCCGTGCTTCAGAACTGCCACCACGACTTCTTCGTACCGGGGCGCGAATGGCCCGTCACGTACGGGCTGTCGGGGAACGTGCCCGCGAGCACGCGCTTGGTGTCTTCGGCGAGTTCCGGCTGGTTCAGCTTGCCGTACGACAGGATCATGATGTGCAGCGCATCCTCGATCGCCGGCGCACCCTTGTAGTCCTTGATCGCGAGCTGCGCGCGGTTGATGGCCGCGACATACGCGCCACGACGGTAGTAGTAGTCGGCCGCATGCACTTCGTGCGACGCGAGCGCGTTGACGATGTAGCGCATCCGCGCGGCCGCATCGGGCGCGTACTTGCTCTTCGGGAAGCGGTCGACGACCACCTTGAACGCATCGTACGATTCGCGCAGCGCCTGCGGGTCGCGCTCGCTCATGTCCTGGCCGGAGAAGCGCCCGAACAGACCGAGATCGTCGTTGAAGTGGATCATTCCCTTCAGGTAGTACGCGTAGGGGATATCCGGGTGATCGGGGTGGAGCTGGATGAAGCGATCGACGGCCTGATCGGCCGCTGCCGCTTCGTTGTCCTTCCAGTTGCAGTAGGCAACGTTGATCTGCGCCTGCTGCGCGAAATGGCCGAACGGATCGCGGCCCTGCAGCGATTCGAAATATTTCGCGCACTTGCCCCAGTCGCCGCCGGACAGTGCGTCCTGGGCCTCTGAGTATAATTTGTTGTTCGACCAGGTAGCCGTCTCGTCCTGCTTCTGCGGCAAGCCGTGGCAGCCGGCGATGAGGGCCGCGGCCGCTACCGCCGCAGCCCGGGCGGCGACGGTTCTGGCCGTGCGTTTGGTCGAATTCATCATGCTCGCATGTCCTAGCTTCAAGTCTCGGTGACCCAGTCTAAATGACCCGTTCAAGTTCGCAGAATGCCCAGCCGGGCACACCAAATCGCGAAGATTATAGCCCAAGCGATCGGCCCGCCGACGCTGCGTCGGGGGATTCCCTCGATGACGATCTGGCCGGCGACGCCATGCAGCCGCCCGTGGTGCCGTCCGCGGCGGGCGACGACGCGCCGCGCATCGTCGAAGTGCCGCTGTCGCTCGCCGGCGAACGGCTCGACAAGGCGCTCGCCCAACTGTTCCCCGAATTCTCGCGCAGCCGCCTGCAGAGCTGGATCGAGGCGCAGCGTGTGCTCGTCGACGGCGCGCCGGCGAAGATCCGCCAGCCGGTGCCGCTCGGCGCGAAGATCGCGCTCGTGCCCGACCTGCTGCCCGAGCAGCTCGCGTTCACGCCTGAGCCCGTGCCGCTCGACGTGATCTACGAGGATGACGCGCTCGTCGTCATCAACAAGCCGGCCGGCCTCGTCGTGCATCCGGCCGCCGGCAACTGGAGCGGCACGATCCTCAACGGTCTGCTGCACCGCTACGGCGACGCGGCGGCCGGCCTGCCGCGGGCAGGGATCGTCCACCGGCTCGACAAGGAAACTTCCGGCCTGATGGTGGTCGCACGCACGCTGGCCGCGCAGACCGACCTCGTACGCCAGTTGCAGGCCCGCACGGTGAAGCGCCGCTATTTCGCGCTCGTGTGGGGCACGATGCCGGAGGAGGGCACGATCGACGCGCCGATCGGCCGCGACCCGCGCGAGCGGACGCGCATGGCCGTCGTCACGGGGGCGTCGGGCAAGCCCGCGCGCACGCATTTCCGCACGGTTGACACATGCCTGTGGCAACGTCAGCCGGTGTCCGCGATTCAGTGCGATCTCGAGACCGGCCGCACGCACCAGATCCGCGTGCATTGCGCGCACGCCGGGCACCCGCTGCTCGGCGATCCGGTCTACGGGCATGCGCGCGGCAAGCGTTCGGTCACGCCGCTGCCGGACGGATTCGCACGGCAGGCGCTGCATGCGTGGCGGCTCGGCCTCGTGCATCCGGTCACGGGCAAGGCGATGCAATGGCGCTGCCCGCTGCCGCACGACATGAACGCGCTCGTCGCGGCGCTCGGCTTCGGGCAGGGCGACGAGGAATTCGACGACGACGACGGTGTCTACGACGATGACGATTTCGGCGGCGAGTATCACGACGACGAGCCGTATCTGGACGATGAGGAGGAGTGAGTGCCGATGACGAACCTGGCGCCGTTGACGTGGCAGGACTGCGTGCAGCCCGACTGGCGGGTGTCGCCGCGCGTGCGTGCGCTGATCACGACGCGCAACGGCGGTGTGAGCGAAGGTCCGTACGGGCGCTGGCACGACGGTGCCGCGCTGCCGGGCGGGATGAATCTCGGCCTGCATACCGGCGACGATCCGGACCATGTCGCCGTCAATCGCGCGCGCGTGCTCGCGCTCGCGGGCCAGTCGAGCGCCGCATGGCTCGAGCAGGTTCACGGCGCGCAGATCGTGCAGGCGGACGCGGTGATCGCCGCGGCGCCTGCCGCCACGGCGCCGGTGCAGGCCGACGCGAGCGTCACGGACCAGCCAGGCGCCGTCTGCGTCGTGATGGTGGCCGATTGCCTGCCCGTGCTGCTGTGCGACGCGCAGGGCCGCGCGGTCGGCGCCGCGCATGCGGGCTGGCGCGGGCTCGCGGCCGGCATCGTCGAGCAGACCGCGGCGCGCGTCGCGGCGCTCGCGGGCGGCGCGGCGGACACGCTGCATGCCTATCTCGGGCCGGCGATCGGCCCGCGGGCGTTCGAGGTCGGCGCCGACGTGCGCGATGCGTTTCTCGACACGGCTTCGCAGTCGGAGCATGATGAAACCCGTCATGCGTTCGTCGCGATCGACGGCGCGCCCGGCAAGTTTCTCGCCGATCTCTACGCGCTCGCGCGCCTGCGACTCGCGCGTGCGGGGGTGGCGCACGTGAGCGGCGGGACGGCTTGCACGGTCGCCGAACGCACGCGCTTCTATTCGTATCGACGCGACCGCGTGACGGGCCGCATGGCCGCGGCAATCTGGCTCGCCGATTGATCGCACGCGCATGCGCGGGTTTTGTTGCGCCGCGAAATCGCTTTATCTCGATATTGAGGCGGCAATGCGGCGTTGCATGCGCGACTGAATGAAAAATTCCGACGTCAAGCCAGAAAAAATGTTTTATGTTTTGTCGGAACCCTTGTCCCGTCTGTTGTGCGAGGATTATCTCCGTGCAGAAATGTTCAGTGGTTTGATCGCGCATCACATGGGGAAAACGATAATGATAAAAATACCGCACTGCGGCAGAATCTGGAGACGCCTCTCCAGAGCATGACGGCCCGGCTCGCAGCCGGCACGCCGCGCGCGAGCAGGATTTCACGATTGACGCTCACGAATCACCGGTAAGGCAGGTAATGACAGCATCGAAAAATTCGTCGACGTCCGCGCATGCGGGCACTTCCGCGGGCAGCACCGGTTTCGATCCGGCTGCCCAGCCGATGCAGCAGATGTTCGAGTCGTGGTTGAACGCGTGGCGTGGTTTTGCGGATCCGGCGCGCGCCGCGACGGCGTCGGCCTCCGTCAATCCGTTCGCGACATTCCAGTTCCCGACGTCGTTCCCGTTCCAGATGCCGTCGATGCCCGACCTCGGCGCGATGGCGTCGCCGTTCGCGGGGCTGAAGCTGCCGGTTGCCGCGATTCCGCCCGAACGGCTCCAGGCATTGCAGGCCGACTACGCGCGCGATTGCATGACGCTGATGCAGCAGGCGGCCGCCGCGAAGCTCGAGTCGCCGGAGTTGAAAGACCGCCGCTTCAGCGGCGACGCGTGGAAGGCGTCGCCCGCGCATGCGTTTGCGGCTGCCTGGTATCTGCTCAACGCGCGTTACCTGCAGGAGCTGGCCGACGCGTTGCAGACCGATCCGAAGACGCGCGAGCGCATCCGTTTCACGGTCCAGCAGTGGACGGCCGCCGCCGCGCCGAGCAACTTCCTCGCACTCAATCCCGAAGCACAGAAATCGATCCTCGAGACGCACGGCGAAAGCCTGCGGCAGGGGATGATGAACCTGCTCGGCGATCTGCAGCGCGGCAAGATTTCGCAAACCGACGAATCGCAGTTCGTGGTCGGCAAGAACCTCGGGTGTACCGAAGGCGCGGTCGTGTACGAGAACGACCTGATCCAGCTGATCCAGTACACGCCGAAGACGGACAAGGTGTTCGAGCGGCCGCTGCTGATCGTCCCGCCGTGCATCAACAAGTTCTACATCCTCGACCTGCAGCCCGAGAATTCGCTCGTCGCGCACGCGCTGTCGAACGGCCATCAGGTGTTTCTCGTGTCGTGGCGCAACGCGGATGCGTCGGTCGCGCACAAGACCTGGGACGACTACATGAACGAAGGGCTGCTCGCCGCGATCGACGCGGTGCAGCAGATCAGCGGCCGCGAGCAGATCAACACGCTGGGCTTCTGCGTCGGCGGCACGATGCTCGCGACCGCGCTCGCGGTGCTCGCCGCACGCGGCGAACATCCGGCCGCGTCGATGACGCTGCTCACCGCGATGCTCGACTTCACCGATACGGGCATCCTCGACGTGTTCGTCGACGAGGCGCACGTGCAGATGCGCGAGCAGACCATCGGCGGCAAGAACGGCGCGCAACCGGGGCTGATGCGCGGCGTCGAGTTCGCGAACACGTTCTCGTTCCTGCGGCCGAACGATCTCGTGTGGAACTACGTCGTCGACAACTACCTGAAGGGCCGCACGCCCGCGCCGTTCGACCTGCTGTACTGGAACAGCGATTCGACGAGCCTGCCGGGCCCGATGTACGCGTGGTACCTGCGCCATACCTATCTCGAGAACAAGCTGCGCGAGCCGGGGGCGCTGACCGTGTGCGGGGAATCGGTCGACCTGTCGCTGATCGACGTGCCGACCTTCATCTATGGTTCGCGCGAGGATCACATCGTGCCGTGGCAGACGGCCTACGCATCGACGTCGATCCTGTCGGGCCCGCTGAAGTTCGTGCTCGGCGCGTCGGGGCACATCGCGGGCGTGATCAACCCGCCGGCGAAGAAGAAGCGCAGCTACTGGGTCAACGACGACCTGCCCGAATCCGCGGACGACTGGTTCGCCGCGGCGACCGAGCAGCCGGGAAGCTGGTGGCCGACGTGGGTCGAGTGGCTCGACGCGTACGGCGGCCGCAAGATCGCGCCGCCGGCCCAGCCCGGTTCCGCGCAATTCCCGGTGATCGAGCCGGCGCCCGGGCGCTACGTGTTGCAGCGCGATTGACGAAAACCAGACAGCGGCGCACGCTGTCCGGTGCACCGCAGTTTTTTTAACAGGGCCGGTAACGATGCGCCGTGTCGTGCGGGCCTGGAGGAAAGGGAAATGACGGACGTAGTGATCGTATCGGCCGCGCGGACCGCGGTCGGCAAATTCGGCGGCTCGCTGGCGAAGGTGGCGGCGCCTGAACTGGGCGCGACGGTGATCCGCGCGGTGCTGGAGCGTGCGGGCGTGAAGCCCGAGCAGGTCAGCGAAGTGATCATGGGCCAGGTGCTGACGGCCGGCTCCGGGCAGAACCCGGCGCGGCAGTCGCTGATCAAGGCGGGGTTGCCGAGCGCCGTGCCGGGCATGACGATCAACAAGGTGTGCGGCTCGGGCCTGAAGGCCGTGATGCTGGCGGCGAACGCGATCGTCGCGGGCGACGCGGACATCGTGATCGCGGGCGGCCAGGAGAACATGAGCGCGGCGCCGCACGTGCTGCCGGGCTCGCGCGACGGCTTCCGGATGGGCGACGCGAAGCTGGTCGACACGATGATCGTCGACGGCCTGTGGGATGTGTACAACCAGTACCACATGGGCATCACGGCGGAGAACGTCGCGAAGGAATACGGGATCACGCGCGAGGAGCAGGACGCGTTCGCGGCGCTGTCGCAGAACAAGGCGGAAGCCGCGCAGAAGGCCGGGCGCTTCAACGACGAGATCGTGCCGGTGTCGATCCCGCAACGCAAGGGCGAGCCGCTGCAGTTCGCGACCGACGAGTTCGTGCGTCACGGCGTGACGGCCGAATCGCTGGCCGGGCTGAAGCCGGCGTTCGCGAAGGACGGCTCGGTGACGGCGGCGAATGCGTCGGGGCTGAACGACGGCGCGGCGGCCGTGCTGGTGATGTCGGCGCAGAAGGCGGCGGCGCTGGGCCTGACGCCGCTGGCGCGGATCAAGGCGTACGCGAACGCGGGCGTGGATCCGAGCGTGATGGGCATGGGTCCGGTGCCGGCCTCGCGCCGGTGCCTGGAGCGCGCGGGTTGGACGCCGGGCGACCTGGACCTGATGGAGATCAACGAGGCGTTCGCGGCGCAGGCGCTGGCGGTGCACAAGCAAATGGGCTGGGACACGTCGAAGGTGAACGTGAACGGCGGGGCGATCGCGATCGGTCACCCGATCGGCGCGTCGGGCTGCCGGATCCTGGTGACGCTGCTGCACGAGATGGCCAAGCGCGATGCGAAGCGCGGGCTGGCGTCGCTGTGCATCGGCGGCGGGATGGGCGTCGCGCTCGCGGTCGAGCGTCCGTGACCGGCCGTCCGTGACCGGCCGTCCGTGACCGGCCGTCCGTGACCGGCCGTCCGTGACCGGCCGTCCGTGACCGGCCGTCCGTAACCAGCCGTCCGTAACCAGCCGTTCGCCATCGGCGAACCGAATCCGTGCGCCGGCCGATTGCGGCTTCGGCCGGCGTCACGTGAAGTCAGAGGGGGCTCCGGCAGCTCTCGAAACCAAAAAATGGAGTGAGATTTATGTCTCAGCGAATTGCGTACGTAACCGGCGGGATGGGCGGCATCGGCACCAGCATTTGCCAGCGTCTGTCGAAGGACGGCTTCAAGGTGGTGGCAGGTTGCGGCCCGAACTCGCCGCGCCGGGTGAAATGGCTCGAGGACCAGAAGGCGCTCGGGTACGACTTCATCGCGTCGGAAGGCAACGTCGGCGACTGGGACTCGACCAAGGCAGCATTCGACAAGGTGAAGGCCGAAGTCGGCGAGATCGACGTGCTGGTCAACAACGCGGGCATCACGCGCGACGTCGTGTTCCGCAAGATGACGCATGAAGACTGGACGGCGGTGATCGACACGAACCTGACGAGCCTGTTCAACGTGACGAAGCAGGTGATCGACGGGATGGTCGAACGTGGCTGGGGCCGCATCATCAACATTTCGTCGGTGAACGGCCAGAAGGGGCAATTCGGTCAGACGAACTACTCGACCGCGAAGGCCGGCATTCACGGCTTCACGATGTCGCTCGCACAGGAAGTCGCGACGAAGGGCGTGACGGTCAACACCGTGTCGCCGGGCTACATCGGTACCGACATGGTGAAGGCGATCCGTCCGGACGTGCTCGAGAAGATCGTTGCGACGATTCCGGTGCGGCGTCTCGGCGGGCCGGAAGAAATCGGCTCGATCGTCGCGTGGCTCGCGTCGAACGATTCCGGCTTCGCGACGGGCGCCGACTTCTCGCTGAACGGCGGCCTGCACATGGGCTGAGCGTCCGGGCCGCGCGGGCGGATGGCCGCGCGGCCGGGCGTTTTCCGAAGGCCCCCGCCTCCCGGATTCGGGCGGCGGGGATTCGTCACTTGCGCTACGCTGCACTCAAAGGCGTTACATGACTACTACAAAGAAGACGGCCGAACGGCTCATCAAGAAGTATCCGAACCGCCGGCTCTACGATACCGAGACAAGCACGTACATTACGCTGACCGACGTGAAGCAGCTCGTGCTGGAGCAGGAGGATTTCAAGGTCGTCGATGCGAAATCCAACGAAGACCTGACGCGCAGCATCCTCCTGCAGATCATCCTCGAAGAGGAAAGCGGCGGCGTGCCGATGTTCTCTTCGTCGATGCTGTCGCAGATCATCCGTTTCTACGGTCATGCGATGCAGGGCATGATGGGCACGTACCTGGAAAAGAACATCCAGGCGTTCATCGACATCCAGAACAAGCTCGCGGATCAATCGAAGAACCTGTACGAAGGGAACGCGATGAATCCGGAAGTCTGGTCGCAGTTCATGAACATGCAGGCGCCGATGATGCAAGGGATGATGACGAGCTACATCGAGCAGTCGAAGAACATGTTCGTGCAGATGCAGGAACAGATGCAGAACCAGGCGAAATCGATGTTCAGCACGTTCCCGTTCAAGCAGCCGGGAGCGTCGGAACCGGAGAAGAAGTAAGCGGCGATCCGGCGTGGGCGCGCAAAGTGTCGCGCCGGCATCGCGCGGGACGGCAACGGGCCGTTTCGCGGAACGATTGTCCGCACGGTGGCATTGCCCGCGAGTGCATGGACGTTGTCGTACCGTGGCGCATCAGTGCAAATTAAAAAGGCCGACCGGCAAAGCCCGGTCGGCCGAATATCAGATAAAGCGCTGATTGTAAAAGATGCCGATGGCCGGATTTTCAGCCGGCTTATCGAACCGCGAAGCGGCTTGCCGCCGATCCGTTCGAGCAGTTGTTTCCGTAAATAAAAATATTTCTATTTTCGGAAAATGCCGAGTAGATGATCGGAAAAACTTCCTTGGCGCTGAACGAGTAAATGCCATCGTTGATGGATACGAGGAGGTTGCCGCTCGTATCGGTTTCGATCTTGTCGATCTTGCCTGCCTTGCAAAGCGATTCCGCAGAGGCGTACGAGGATGCAGCAAGCATCATGGCCGAAACGAGGGCGGCCGCGAGTTTTCTCATGGTCTTTCCTTGGTGAATGGATGACTTGGTTGTGGTACGGGTAATGCGCGGTTCAGTGTTGCCAGGCTGAATAGGTGTCGAATATATTGGAGATTGATCGGGTGTTGGATGGGGGTGGCGGATTTGGAAATGATTTTTGTGGATTATTGACTATTTCAAAATATTTTTGCGAATTGTGTGTTGTGATGGTTTGCAAAGAATGCGGTGATTGGGTGGTCGTAAAAAATAAATTTATGGATTATTTCGAGTTGTGGTTTTGAGTCGTGGTGTGGTTTGGCGATTTTCATGTGGTTTGTTTTTCTATTTTTATTTTGTCGGTCGGATTTTTTGAATACGATTCATCGACAAACCCGAGGCCAGCGACGAGCGAGCCGCCGTGCCGGCCGATCGGTCGGGCAAGCGCTGATCGCGCTGGCGCGGGCCGCGCATCGGTGCTCGCGAAATAGACGGGCGGCCCGTTGGCGGGCTTCGACGTGAACGGCGACTTCGTACCGGGCGATGCGCGGGGCGCGCACGTTTCGTATGCGCGTTTCGGAACGCTACAGGCGATGGCGGGAAGATTCGCCCGGCGGCGTGCTGCGACGCGCAGGCATGCGATAACGGTGGCGCACAGGCTGGGTGCGTGCGGGGACGGTCGATAGCGATAGTCGCGCGCCTGCGCCGACAACCGGCCGACCGCAACGAGACGTGGCGCTGTGGTCGATCGGCGATGGCGACGATGCGGTCTGGTTCAATCGGTGCTTGACGGCAGCAACGTATCCGGCGCGAGCATCGGAGCGAGTACGGGCCTGCTGCGGCGGATTTTTGGCGATTGCGTCACGGAACTGGAGGCGTCAGGATTCCGGATCGAATCCATGTTCGTCATCCGACGGCGGTAGATCGAGAACGAGCTTGACCGCGCTGTAGTTCGCCTTGAGCGAGAACACGCGGCCGATCACGAGAAACGTCTGCCGGGAGTTTTCGAGCTCGACGAAGTCGCCCGGTTGCGGGACGTGCGCGCCCTGATCATACGAAAAGCTGGTGCTCGTTTGCTCGCCGACGGCTTCCGCCGCGTGCTCGGTGAATTCGATCGTGATGTGCGTGGTCATGCGAACCCCGTTGGGTCGATTGAAAAGGGTGGAGGGTTCGATTTTCGCATAGCGGCCGGCTGGGTTCGGGCCGATTTCGGTGTGGCATGTGGCGCCGATGGCGCGCCATGTCGCCTTTGCAGAAGGTGAAGCAGATCATCAGGCGGTGGCACGCATGAGAGAACAGGGTCGCCAGGAAGCGATGTATCCATGGCGCGTTAGCCGTTGTGCCGGGCAGAATCGCTCAGCGTGCTCGTCGCGCCGCCGCCCGAATGTGGCGCGACGACACGCTGATGAATGGTTGCCGCCTGATCGGCGGTGTCGAGCGTGACGGTCCCTGACAGGCGTGCCCACTCGACCGAAGCGAGCACGTGTCACGCAACGCGCACGCGTCGGCTCACAGCGCCAAGGTGGTGATCGTCGGATCCCATTCGTAGTAGCTATGGAACTTTTGCGTTTCCCCATCGGGCGCGAGCGTATACAACGCAAACCGGATCCAGAAACTCTCCGTTCCGTTTCCAATGACGCGCGTGTCGAAGAGCGAGAACGACCTCGGGACATGAATCGCATCAAGGCCGTCCTTCGTCTCCGGATTGGGCTCCGCGGCCCGCGCCAACGTATAGCCGCGGTGGGTCAGCCCGATTCCCGGGCGCAAATCCAATACGTTATCGCCGCTCTGATGGACAAGATCGTAGACAATGACGGCGTAGCGTGAATTGGTGTGAATCGTGGTTCCGGTAAAATTGACGGAATCGAACTTCTTTGCATAGAACTTGATATTCCATGCCCCTTGGTTTTCGGATGGGCGATAGGGGTCGTCGCACAGCAGGTACTGGTGATTGTGCCCGACCTGGACGGGGCGGCTTTTGTCGGACGACACTTTCCCATTCGCTTCTTCTATTACTTTTTCTGCATTAATAACCGAGAGTAACGTGATTTCCTGAATGCTGGCGTCAACGCTGGGTCCCTTGTACATTTCATTTCCTCGGTAAGTGGATGGTTCGCATTCCTGGTAGGCGCGTATAAGGCCGTGTTCCTGGATTTGCGGCGTGCTGTTCGATGCTCACGCACGACAAACCGTACATGCTGGAAAACAGTCGATCCATTACAGCCAATTACGCGCGGATGGCATCGAAACGCAGCGCAATTACGAGAAGTCGAGGCGTCCCGATATTTCGACACATCGCCTTGTCGGCATAAACGGGAATGGCACCATCAGGAGCCGTGGTGTCGTGAAGATCTGGTCGAAGGTTTCGACCACGCGCCAGCGCGCCCGGGGCCGGATAAAGCCCGCAATTCCGGTTTTCTGTCCCCATTAACACGCTTTGCCCGCGCCGTGAGGGGCGGGGGATGCGGACCGTCCGTCCCCCGACGCGATCGTCAATGACCCGCACGGAGCCGACGAGCACCCGGCATGGGCGCGCGCCGGCTAGCGCTGCGGGATTTTGCCTCGCCGCCCCTAAACGGCTGTAAACTCACGCTTTTGCCGCCACGCCCCCACACCCCAGATGTCTCAGTCCCCCAAAGTAGGCTTTGTCAGCCTCGGCTGCCCGAAAGCGCTCGTCGATTCCGAACAGATCATCACGCAACTGCGCGCCGAAGGTTATGAAATCTCCGGCAGCTACGACGGCGCCGACCTCGTCGTCGTGAACACCTGCGGCTTCATCGACGAAGCCGTGCAGGAAAGCCTCGACGCGATCGGCGAAGCGCTGACCGAAAACGGCAAGGTGATCGTCACCGGCTGCCTCGGCGCGAAGTCGAGCGCAAGCGGCTCGAACCTGATCGAGGAAGTCCACCCGAAGGTGCTCGCCGTCACCGGCCCGCACGCGGTGGGCGAAGTGATGCAGGCCGTGCATTCGCACCTGCCGAAGCCGCACGACCCGTTCGTCGACCTCGTGCCCGCGGCCGGCATCAAGCTCACGCCGCGTCACTACGCATACCTGAAGATCTCCGAAGGCTGCAACCACCGCTGCACGTTCTGCATCATCCCGTCGATGCGCGGCGATCTGGTATCGCGCCCGGTCGCCGAAGTGATGCTCGAAGCCGAGAACCTGTTCAAGTCGGGCGTGAAGGAACTGCTCGTGATCTCGCAGGACACGAGCGCATACGGCGTCGACGTGAAGTACCGCACGGGCTTCTGGAACGGCAAGCCGATCAAGACGCGCATGACCGACCTGGTCGCCGCGCTCGGCGAACTCGCCGCGCAGTACGGCGCGTGGGTGCGCCTGCACTACGTGTACCCGTATCCGAGCGTCGACGAAGTGATTCCGCTGATGGCCGAAGGCCCGTTCAAGGGCCACGTGCTGCCGTATCTCGACGTGCCGTTCCAGCACGCGCACCCGGACGTGCTGAAGCGCATGAAGCGTCCGGCGAACGCGGAGAAGGTGCTCGAGCGCGTGCAGAAGTGGCGCGAGATCTGCCCGGACCTGACGATCCGCAGCACGTTCATCGCGGGCTTCCCCGGCGAGACGGAAGCGCAGTTCGAAACGCTGCTCGACTTCATCCGCGACGCGGAACTCGATCGCGTCGGCTGTTTCGCGTATTCGCCGGTCGAAGGCGCGACCGCGAACGACCTCGATGGCGCGCTGCCGGACGAAGTCCGCGAGGAACGCCGCGCGCGCTTCATGGAAGTCGCCGAGGAAGTATCGGCGAACCGCATGCAGCGCAAGGTCGGCAAGACGCTCAAGGTGCTGATCGATGAGGTGAGCGCAGAAGGCGGCATCGGCCGCACGGCAGCCGACGCGCCGGAAATCGACGGCGTCGTCTACGTCGAGCCGGCGGCGAAGGCATCGAAGCGCTACAAGGTCGGCGATTTCGTGTCCGTGAAGATCACGGGCGCCGACGGGCACGATCTGTGGGGCGAGGTGTAAGCGATGGCCGCCGCATTCCCGGAGATTCTCGCGCTCGGCGAGGCGATGATCGAATTCAACCAGTCGCAGCCGGGGCGTCCTGAATTCCTGCAGGGCTTCGGCGGCGATACGTCGAACTTCTGCATCGCGGCGGCGCGCCAGGGCGCGTCGACGGGCTTCGTGTCGGCGATCGGCGACGATCCGTTCGGCCGCCTGCTGGCCGACATGTGGGCGTCGGAACGCGTCGACACGACGTACGTGCGGATCGACCGTTCGGCGCCGACCGGCGTGTATTTCGTCACGCACGGCGCCGACGGCCATCAGTTCGACTATCTGCGCGCGGGGTCGGCGGCGAGTCGCTATGTAGCGGCCGATCTGCCGTTCGACGCGCTGGCCGCGGCCAAGGCCGTGCATTTGTCGGGCATCAGTCTTGCGATCAGCACGGCCGCGTGCGACGCGGCATTCGCGGCGATCGATCATGCGCGCAGCAACGGCGCGCAGGTCAGCTTCGACACGAACCTGCGGCTGAAGCTGTGGCCGCTGCCGCGTGCCCGCGCGGTGATGCGCGAGGCGCTGCGGCAGACGGACATCTGCCTGCCGAGCTGGGACGATGTCACGGCGCTCACGGGCGCGAACGATCGTGACGCGATCGTCGACGCGATGCTCGAACACGGGCCGCGGGTCGTCGCGCTGAAGCTCGGCAAGGAAGGCGCGTATGTCGCGACGCCGAACGAGCGGCGCGTCGTGCCGGGCTTCGCGGTCGAGGCCGTCGACGCGACTGGCGCGGGCGACTGCTTCGGCGGCGCGTTCGTCGCGCGGATCGTCGCGGGCGACGATCCGTTCGCGGCCGCGCGCTATGCCAACGCGGCGGCGGCGCTGTCGACGACCGGTTACGGCGCGGTCGCGCCGATTCCGCACCGCGATGCGGTGGAACGCCTGATGCAGGGCTGACGCGAAACGCGCAAGCCGGCGCATTGGCCGCGCCGGTTCGCGCGGCCACGCAGGAACCGGGTCTCGACCCGGCACGGTCCGCGGTTGTCGGGCGAATCTGAAGCAAGGAGCAACACAACGTGGGTCGATATTCGGAATGGCAACGGGCGCTCGTCGTCGCGGGTGCGCTGGCAGCAGGCGTCGCGATGCCGACGGTGGTCGCGGCGCAGGCCGCCGTACCGGGCGTGCAGCAGGATGAACCGGCGCCGGCGCGGCCGCTGAAGCCGAATCCCGAGTTCGCCCGCCTGCCGCGCTACGAAGGCACGCTCGGCGATCGGCCGATCGTCGTGCATCTCGGCCCGAAGACGGACGAGGAAGGCGTGCACGGCGAATACCAGTTCGCCGACACGGGCGAGGTCGTGCTGCTCGCGGGCGATCGCGACGGCGATACGCTCGAGATCGAGGAGTCGAACGACGGCACGAACATCACCGGCGTGTGGATTGGCCGCTTCGACGCCACGGGCGACCTGAAGGCCGACCGGATGAATTCGGACGAATCGGATCCGCAGCCGGTCGTGCTGCGTCTGGCGCCGGGCAAGCGCGCGGCGCTGCAGGTGCGCGACGGCCGCGTGCAGGAAATCGAGACGGTGGGCGGCATCGTCAACCTGCGTACCGACGACTGAGCGCGTGCTGGCTCGGTGTGCGCGGCGCGCATTGTACCGGGCCAAGCGTACCGATTTTGGCTACTCTAACGACATATTCCGCAACCGAACGGCCTCGTGCCCGGCCCCAGTCATGACTGCATCCACTCCCAAGCGCGCGCTGCAAACCCGTATCGTTCAACCCGACGACGTCATTCCGGAAGGCTTCCGTTCGTTCGTGCCGCCGGTCGCGCGCGCGTCGACGGTCGTGTTCCCCGATCTCGCGACGATGCGCGCGCTGGTCTGGCACGACGACAACCAGTGGCGCTACGGGCTGCACGCCACGCCGACGTCGCTCGCGCTCGCGCAGCGGCTCGCCGAGATCGAAGGCGGCACGCACGCGCTGCTGCAGCCGTCGGGTCTCGCGGCGATCATGAACGTCTACTTCGGGATCGTGAAAGCGGGCGACGACGTGTTGATTCCGCATAACGTGTACGGCCCGAACGCCGATTTCGGCAACTGGCTCGCGAAGGATTTCGGCCTGACCGTGCGCTTCTACGATCCGCTGATCGGCGCCGGCATTGCCGGGCTGATCCAGCCGAACACGCGACTGATCTGGCTCGAGGCGCCCGGCTCGGTGACGATGGAAGTGCCCGACGTGCAGGCGATCACGGCGGCCGCGAAAGCGCGCGGCGTACTCACCGCGATCGACAACACCTTTTCGGCGGGGCTAGCGTTCAAGCCGTTCGAGCACGGCGTCGACATTTCGGTGCAGGCGCTGACCAAGTATCAGTCGGGCGGCAGCGACGTGCTGATGGGCGCGACGATCACCGCGAACGCGGAACTGCACGCGAAGCTGAAGCTCGCGCGGATGCGCTGCGGGATCGGCGTGTCGGTCGACGATTGCTCGCTCGTGCTGCGCAGCCTGCCGAGCATGCAGGTGCGCTTCGACGCGCACGGCAAGAGCGCGCTCGCGCTCGCGCAGTGGCTGAAGGCGCGGCCGGAGATCGCGGCGGTGCTGCATCCGCAGATCGCCGACTGTCCGGGGCATGCGTCGTTCATGCGTGATTTCACGGGCGCGGGCGGGCTGTTCTCGGTGGTGTTCGATGAACGCTACAGCGCGGAGCAGGTCGACCGTTTCGTGGAGTCGCTCGAGCTGTTCGCGATCGGCTGGAGCTGGGGCGGCGCGTGCAGCCTCGCGATGCCTTACGACGTCGCGTCGATGCGTCCGGACTGGCCACATCGCGGCACGCTGGTGCGTTTCTACGTGGGTCTGGAAGACGAAGCCGACCTGCGCGCCGACATCGAGCGGGCGATGCAGGCCACTCTCGGCTGATCGCACGCCGGCAACGTCCGGCACAAAAACAAAACGCCGGCGCGATGCGATATCGCGCCGGCGTTTTTCATTGACGGTGCGGCGGGATCAGAACAGTCGCAGCAGCCCGTCGAGGCCGACATGGTCGAATGCGACGGTGGCCGCATCGCGCACGACGGGCTTCGCGTGGAACGCGACCGACAGGCCGGCTTCGGCCATCATCTTCAGGTCGTTCGAGCCGTCGCCCATTGCGATCGCGCGGCTCGGCTCGAGGCCGAGCGATGCGCACGTCTCGCGCAGCAGGCGCGCCTTCACGTCGGCGTTGACGATCTCGCCGAGCACCTTGCCGGTCAGCTTGCCGTCGACGATCTCGAGCGTGTTCGCATGCGCGTAGTCGAGGCCGAGGCGGGCTTTCAGCCGCTCGGTGAAGAACGTGAAGCCGCCCGACACGAGCAGCGTCTTCAGGCCGGCGGCCTTCACGCCGGCCAGCATCGTCTCGGCGCCCGGTGACAGTTGCAGCCGTTCTTCGTACACGCGCTCGAGCGCGTGCGCGTCGAGCCCGGCCAGCAGCGCGACACGGCGCGTGAGGCTTTCGTTGAAGTCGCGGATCTCGCCGCGCATCGCCGCTTCGGTGATCTCCGCGACCTGCGTTTTCAGCCCGCAGAAATCGGCGATCTCGTCGATGCACTCGATCGTGATCAGCGTCGAATCCATGTCCATCACCGCGAGCCCGAAATCGCCGAGCGTGCGGCCGGCCTCGACGAAGCCGAAGTCGAGCGCATGCGTGCCGCAGTACGCGTCGATGTCGAGGCGTTGCGCCGGGTTCGCGTTTTCGATGCGCAGCGCGTGATCGTCGGTCTGCACGACGCGGGTGCCGCGCGACAGCGCGAGCAGCGGTTTGTGATGGGCGTCCGACAGCGGCGCAAGACTCTGGATGACGAGATTGTGGGTCATGACGAGTGGTTGGGAGGCGAATGAATGACGTGCGCGGCCCGCGGGCGGCCGCCTGCGAACGCGGGCCCCGTGCGTCTGCGGGCCGTTGCGTCGCGAACGCGCCATTGTAGCCGGTTGGCCGCGCAGGGCGCCCGGCGCCGGAGCGAAACCGTGCGCGCAGCGGTAGCGCTCACCCGTTTGCGCGATCCCAATACGGCGGATCGCCGAAATGCTCGGCCAGGAACGCGATGAACGCGAGCGTTTTCAGCGGCACGTGCGCGCGGCTCGGATAGACGGCCCAGATCGCGACGTCTTCCGCGAACGGGTAATCGTCGAGCACGGTGACGAGCGCGCCGCTCGCGAGCAGCGGGCCGACGTCCCAGGTCGACTTGATCGCGATCCCGAAGCCGTCGACGAGCGCTTCGCGGATCGCCTCGCCGTTGCTCGCGACGAGCCGGCCGCCGACCCGCACGGTGAGCGGGCCCTGCGGCGTCGCGAACGACCAGTCGCGCTGGTCGCCGAGGATCACGCACTCGTGCTGGGTCAGGTCGGCCGGATGGCGCGGCGTGCCGCGTTGGGCGAGGTAGGCGGGCGAGCAGCACAGCACGCGGCGGTTGACGGCGAGCTTGCGGGCGACGAGCGTCGAATCCTTCAGCGCGCCGAGGCGGATCGCGACGTCGTAGCCGTCGTCGACCAGATCGACGATCTCGTCGGACAGCCGCAGATCGAGCGACACCGACGGGTAGCGGCGCAGGAACGCGGGAATCACCGGCGCGACGTGCTGGCGGCCGAACGACGACGACATCGACACCTTTAGCCGTCCGTACGGCTCGCTGCGGCCGCGCCCGACCGATGCGCGCGCGGCGTCGGCGGCCGCCAGCAGCGCGTCGGCGCGCGCCATGAAGATTTCGCCGTCCTGCGTGAGGCTGATGCGGCGCGTGGTGCGATGCAGCAACCGCGCGCCGAGCTGGCGTTCGAGCTGGGCGATGCGCGCGCTGGCGACCGCGGCCGACACGCCGAATTCTCGGCCGGCGGCGCTGACGTTCGCGAGCAGCGCCGCGCGCACGAACAGCGCGACGTCGAGCAGGTCGAGCGGCTTGTCGGGCGCAGGCATCGGATCGGACGTCATTATTCTGAAATTCCTGAAAATGTTTCAGGAAATATAGCGGTTTTCTCGAATGATCGGGGTGTCTACGATGGCACGCATGGAGGTTGCGCCGCAGCCTGTCCGAATTCCGTTGAAAGGAGTATCGAAATGAAAGCCGTTGGATTGACCCGTTATCTGCCGATAGACGACCCGCAAGCGTTGCTCGACGTCGAACTGCCGCAGCCCGTGCCGGGCCCGCGCGATCTGCTCGTGAAGGTGGAGGCGATTTCCGTGAACCCGGTCGACACCAAGGTGCGCGCGCCGAAGCCGCAGGTCGAGGAGACGCCGCGCGTGCTCGGCTGGGATGCGGCCGGCACGGTCGTCGCGGTCGGCGCCGACGTCACGCTGTTCCGGCCCGGCGACGAAGTGTTCTACGCGGGCAGCATCACGCGGCCCGGCGCAAACAGCGAATTCCACGCGGTCGACGAGCGGATCGCCGCGCTGAAGCCGCGCACGCTCGACTTCGCGGCGGCGGCCGCGCTGCCGCTCACCGCGCTGACCGCGTGGGAAGCGCTGTTCGACCGGTTGCGCGTGTCGCCGCAGGGCGCGGACGCCGGCAAGTCGGTGCTGATCATCGGCGGCGCGGGCGGCGTGGGCTCGATCGCGATCCAGCTCGCGAAGACGCTCGGCAAGCTGCACGTGATCGCGACCGCGTCGCGGCCGGCGTCGGCCGAATGGGTGCGCGCGCTGGGCGCGGATGCGGTGGTCGACCATTTCGGCGACCTGCCGGCGCAGTTGCGCGAGCTCGGGCATCCGACGGTCGACTACGTGCTGATCTTCAACGATACCGACCATCATTTCCCGGCCGCGGCGGAAGTCATCCGGCCGCAGGGCGGCATTTGCACGATCGTCGAGAACGCGAAGCCGGTGCCGGTCGAATTGCTGAAGGCGAAGAGCGCCGCGTTTCATTGGGAATTCATGTTCACGCGCGCGATGTTCGAGACGCCGGACATGATCGAGCAGCACCGGATCCTCGGCGAAGTCGCGCGGCTCGTCGACGGCGGCACGCTGCGCACGACGCTCGGCGAACAGCTCGGCACGATCAACGCCGAGAACGTGCGGCGCGCGCATCGGATGCTCGAGGGCGGGCGCGCGATCGGCAAGCTCGTGCTGAGCGGGTTCTGAGCCGGGTACGCGCGATTAAGGTCGCGGCGCCGCGAACGCAAGCGGGGTAACACCCGATGCGTTTGCGGCGCATTGCGTCCCGCTTGGCGGTAGACTGGCAGCGCATCATGCATCTAAAACCGCGCGGCACGCGCGTGCCGCCGCATGACAAGGAGGTCAGCATGAGCCAACGCAGCTTGTCGGTCGCCGCATCGTGGTCGGTCGTGTTCGCGGCGGCGTGCGCCAGCGCGAGCGTATTCGCGGCGCCGCCGGTCAAGGGCAGCCTGAAGGGCGGCGGTACCGGACAGCTCGAATACACCGTCAAGGTCGACTCGAAGACCTTCGGCAACACGCAGGAGACCCGCAAGATTCGCTCGGGCGAGACGGACGATTTCAACTGGAAATCGGTGCCGCCGAGCGGCGCGGTCGCGATGCCGGATGGCTGCCCGAACGCCGACAACCTGCCGCGCGACGCGAACGGCGCGATGGTGCGGCAGACCCAGGTGCGGCTCGCGCCGTCGGTCGACGCGAAGGGCGTCGCCAACGTGCAGTTGAGTTTCCAGGCGGCCGCACCGAAAGGCACGCGCAGCGTGACGGCCGGCGGCAAGTCGCTGCAGTGTCCGGACGTCGTGTCGGTGAGCCAGGTGAAGTGGGTGTCGATTCCGACCAACGGCGGGTCGAAGTCCGTGACGATGAGCGACGGAACCAAGGTGACGGTGTCGATCAAGCATTGAGCGATGCGCGCGAGCCGGAGCTTCTTCGGTGCGCGCGCAACCGGTTCGATTGGCGTAACGAGCAGGGCGGCGCGCGAGCAAGTCGCGCCGTGCCGCCGTTGCAATGCGCTCCGCTGCCCGCTTCGCGGTACGGCTCGCGCCGTCGCCGCCGCGCATCACTGCGTGCGCTCTTCGAGCCGCGACGCGAGAAAGCGGTGATCGGCCGAGAACAGCCGGCGATAGGTCATCAGCACCGCGCCGACGGTGCCGAGCGCGGACGCCGCGGCGATCAGGAACATGATCACGATCTGGTAGCGCACGGCCTGCAGCGGCGACTGGCCGGCGAGCACCTGGCCCGTCATCATCCCCGGCAGGCTCACGACGCCGACCACCGCCATCTGGTTCAGCGTCGGCAGCATGCCCGCGCGCACGGCCTGGCGTGCGGCGTCCTGCGCGGCTTCCCAGCGCGTCGCACCCAGCGCGAGCGCGGTTTCGACGCGATCGCGGCGTGCCGTGAGTTCCTCCATCATCCGCTCGACGCCGAGCGAGACGCCCGTCAGCGTATTGCCGAGAATCATCCCGAGGATCGGGATCGCATACTGCGGCGCGTACCACGGATGGATGCGGATCACGACGAACAGGCCGACCGCCGCGACGAACCAGCTGCTGAACCAGATCGACGCGATGCTGTCGACGCGCTGGCCGCGGTACGTGCGCTTGCCGCGCCCCGCGCCGGCGAAGCCGGCGATCAGCGTCATCAGCGCGGTGAGCGGCAGCACGACGTACCAGTGCGGATGACCGAACACCCAGCCGAGCACGTAGCCGATCGCCAGCAACTGCACCACGGTGCGCACCGCCGCGAGCGCGAGCTTGCGGCCGAGGCCGAGCGACAGCGCCGCCGAGATCGCGCCGTTGACGGCGACGAGCGCGGCGGCGATGCCGACGTCGACGAGGCTTAGGTCCTGCAGTGCCGGGCTCATTGCGCGGCCTCCGTCGGGTTGGCCGCGTGCAGGACGCCAGCCTGCATCACGAGCCGCATCGTGCCGATCCGCGCGGCCTGGGCCGGGTCGTGCGAGATCCACATGTAGGCCCGTGCGTCGGGCGCCGCGTCGAACCACGCGCCGACGAGCGCCTCGATCGCGCGCGCCGATTCGGGATCGAGCGCGGAGGTCGGCTCGTCCAGCAGCAGGACGTCCGGGTCGAGCTGCAGCACGCGCAGCAGCGCGGTAATCTGCGCTTCGCCGCCGGACAGGTCGCTCGCGCGCCTGTCGAGAAAGTCGGCGCCGCGGCCGGCCTGCGCGGCGAGCGCTTCGGCGCGTGCGCGGTCGAACGCGACGTCGCGATAGATCGCGAGCGAGTAGGGGTAGCGCAATTGCGATTCGACGGTGCCGTCCATCTGCGCCGGGCGCTGGCGGACATAGGCGATGCTGCGCCGGTAACGCGGGATCGCACTGCGCCGGATCCGGCGGCCGCGCCACAGGAGGTGACCGCCGTCGAGCGGATCGAGCAGCGCGAGCGCGCGCAGCAGCACGCTCTTGCCCGACCCGGACGGTCCGGTGATAGCAATTCGCGATCCCGCGGCGAGGCTGAAATCGGTCGGGGCGAGCAGCGTCTTGCCGCTGCTGGCGTCGCGCCGCGTGATGTGCCGCGCGTCGATGAGGCCGGTGGGGGAGGTCATGTCAAAAATGAAAAAAAGCGTTAATGGCGCCGAAAGGCCGCCATCTCGTGCGCCATAATACCGATTGAAAAGCCGCAGTTGTCGTGCGCCGTTCGTCCACGCAAGCGGCCCGGCATGGTGCGGCAACACTTCAGAACAACAACGGAACCGCCATGACGCTAGCCCGAACCATCGGCAAATCGGCTGCATGGATCGTCGGTATCGTCGCGGTGCTCATCGCGGCGGCCGGCATCTTTCTCTTCACGTTCGACTGGAACCGCGCGAAACCGTGGGTCAACGAACAGGTGAGTACGGCACTTGGCCGTCCGTTCGCGATCAACGGCGATCTCAAGGTCGGCTGGCGTCGTCCCGATGGCGAGACCGGCTGGCGCGCATGGGTGCCGTGGCCGAGTTTCTCCGCCACGCAGCTCGAGATCGGCAATCCCGACTGGGCGCAGGCGCCCAAGTTCGTCACGCTCGACGCCGCGCACTTCGACCTCGCGATTCTGCCGCTGCTCGCGCATGAAATCGTGATCCCGTCGATCGACGTCGTGAATCCCGCCGTCGATCTCGAGCGGCGCGCGGACGGCAGCAATACGTGGACGTTCCAGTTCAAGCAATCGTCGCAGCCGTCGCGCTGGAAGGTGCGGCTCGACAGTTTCGGTTTCGCGAAGGGCACCGTCACGTATCGCGACGCGATCACGAAGGCCGATCTGACCGTCGCGATCGATACGCTCGGCCAGCCTATCCCGCTCGGCGACGTGCTGAAGGAGCAGGAGCAGACGTCGCGAGCGGCGTCGGCGCAGCGCGTCGGCAAGCACGGCGCCGCGCAACTGGGCGCGAAGGTCGATGCGCAAGCCGCGTCGGGCGCGTCGGCGGCAAGTGCGGCTGCGGCCTCGGGTGCGTCGGCGGCGAGTGTCGTTGCTCCGGCTGCTGGCGGTTCGTCGGGGGCATCCGCTTCGTCCGCGCCTTCCGCGTCAGCGGCTGCCGCGTCCGGCGCGAGCGGGGCCGCGGCGCCCGCGAAGCCCGCCGGCCCGACCTATGCATTCGGCCTGAAGTTCGACGGCCGCTACAAGAACGTGCCGATCAGCGGCACCGGCAAGGTGGGTGGCGTGCTGGCGATCGAGAACGCGACGCGGCCGTTCCCGCTGCAGGCCGACGTGAAGGCCGGCGATACGCGGCTCGCGATCGTCGGCACGCTGACCGACCCGAGGCATCTCGCGGCGCTCGACCTGCGGCTGTGGCTGCAGGGCACGTCGATGTCGCACCTTTACCAGCTCACCGGCATCACGCTGCCCGATACGCCGCCTTACGCGACCGAAGGGCGCTTGATCGGCAACTTCAAGCCGAACGCGAGCACCTTCCGCTACGAGAACTTCAACGGCCGCGTCGGCGGCAGCGATCTCGGCGGCACGCTCACCTGGGCGCAGCGCGAGCCGCGGCCGAAGCTGTCGGGCGAACTCGTGTCGAACCTGCTGCAGTTCTCTGACCTCGCGCCGGTGATCGGCGCCGACTCGGCCGCGAGCAAGAAGAAGCGCGGCGACACGACGCGCCAGCCGCCGGACCGCGTGCTGCCGGTGGCGACGTTCCGTACCGAACGCTGGAGCGCGATCGATGCAGACGTGAAGTTCACCGGCCGCAAGCTGATCAAGAGCGCGCAGTTGCCGATTACGAACCTGTACACGCACATCCTGCTGCAGGACGCCGTGCTGACGCTCGAGCCGCTGCAGTTCGGCGTCGCGGGCGGCACGCTCGCGACGAATGCGCATCTCGACGGTAGCCGCACGCCGCTCAAGGGGCACTTCACGCTGAGCGCACGCCACCTGAAGCTCAAGCAGCTGTTCCCGACTCAGAAGGTGATGCAGACCGCGCTCGGCGAGATCAACGGCGACGCGTCGCTGTCGGCGACCGGCAATTCGCCGGCCGCGCTCGCCGGGACGTCGACCGGCGAAGTGAAGGCGCTCATCACGAACGGCCGCATCAGCCTCCTGCTGATGGAGGCCGCGGGCCTGAACGTCGCGAACGTCGTCTACGAGAAGCTGTTCGGCACGCGCGACGTCAACATCAATTGCGCGGCGATCGATTTCGTCGCGAACGACGGCATGCTCGAGCCGAAGGTCTTCGCGCTCGATACCGACGATGCGCTGATCAACGTCGACGGCCCGATCAACCTGCGCGACGAATCGCTCGACCTGAAGATCCATCCGCACACGAAGGGCTTCCGGATCTTCTCGCTGCGCTCGCCGTTGTATGCGAAGGGCACGTTCAAGAACCCGAAGGTCGGCGTCGATGCGGGCGCGCTCGCGCTGCGCGCCGGCGCGATGGTCGGGCTCGGGCTGATCAACCCGTTCGCGGCGCTGATCCCGCTGATCGCGCCGAGCAACAACCGCGACGTGCCGTGCTCCGAGTTGTTCGGGCAGATGAAGGCGCAGGCCGCGCAGAAGGCGGCCAAGAAGGCCGGCAAGTAATGCTCAGCCGCCGGAGCGGCTTGCTCCGGTGCGCCCGGGGCGGTTGCGGCGCTCGAGCGCCGGCTGTGCGACGCCGCCGGGGGCGTTCAGCGGCGCGCGCGGGCCCAGACGAGCACCGGTTCGACCTCCCGGCCGCCGATCCGGATCGGGGCGGTGGTGCCGAGTTGCAACCGGTCGCCGTCCAGGCTGACGACACGCTGCTGGACGTTGCCGATCCAGTTCGGATACAGGCTGACGTCCATTTCATGAGTCAACGTGCCGTCGTCGTCGACGTTGAAGGGGCCTGAATACGCAATGTAGCCGTGCGCCGCGGCCGCGCGCTCCTCGACGCTGCCACCCTGCAGGTCGCCGTCCGCGTAAGGCGGGCGGCCGGCCGCCATCAGCTGCGCGGACATGTAGCCGTCGGGCGTATAGAGGATCCAGCCCCGCGCGTCGCGGCCGAGCGGATAGGTGATGGTCCCGCCGTCACGCGGGCGGATTTCGTAGGACACGAGGCGCCATGCGCCGACGAGTCGTTCGCGAAGCTGGCTGGCGAGCATGCGGGATTCCGGTAGGACGGCGGTGACGCGCGTGCCGTCGTGTTGACGGGCCGCCGGGCGGCGGGCCGGAGTTGCCGGAAAGCGCTGCCGGGGCGGGGCGGTCGGCAGTTTCTCCGACACCTGCTAAAATACACGGTTTTCCGTCGATTTCTCTCTTACGGGACCTGCCGTGCTTTCTACTGCCAACATCACGATGCAATTCGGGCCGAAGCCCTTGTTCGAGAATATCTCGGTCAAATTCGGCGAGGGCAACCGCTACGGTCTGATCGGCGCGAACGGCTGTGGCAAGTCGACCTTCATGAAGATCCTCGGCGGCGACCTCGAGCCGAGCGCCGGCAACGTCGCGCTGGAGCCGAACGTGCGCCTGGGCAAGCTGCGCCAGGACCAGTTCGCGTACGAAGACGTGCGCGTGCTCGACGTCGTGATGATGGGCCACACCGAGATGTGGGCCGCGATGACCGAGCGTGACGCGATCTACGCGAACCCGGAAGCGACCGACGACGACTACATGCACGCGGCCGAGCTCGAAGGCAAGTTCGCCGAATACGGCGGCTACGACGCCGAAGCGCGCGCGGGCGCGCTGCTGCTGGGCATCGGCATCGAGGAGAAGTTCCACAACGGCACGATGGCCGACGTCGCGCCGGGCTGGAAGTTGCGCGTGCTGCTCGCGCAGGCGCTGTTCTCGAAGCCGGACGTGCTGCTGCTCGACGAACCGACCAACAACCTCGACATCAACTCGATCCGTTGGCTCGAGCACACGCTCAACGAGTACAACTCGACGATGATCATCATCTCCCACGATCGTCACTTCCTGAACTCGGTGTGCACGCACATGGCCGACATGGACTTCGGCACGCTGAAGGTCTGGCCGGGCAACTACGACGACTACATGCTCGCATCGGCGCAGGCGCGCGAGCGCCAGGCGGCGGCGAACGCCCGCGCGAAGGAGCGCGTGGCCGAACTGCAGGATTTCGTGCGCCGCTTCTCGGCGAACAAGTCGAAGGCGCGCCAGGCGACCAGCCGCGCGAAGCAGATCGACAAGATCAAGATCGAGGAATTCAAGCCGTCGTCGCGCCAGAACCCGTTCATCCGCTTCGAGTTCGAGAAGAAGCTGCACAACGTCGCGGTGGTCGCCGAAGAGATCACGAAGAAGTACGAGCGCACGATCTTCCAGAACTTCAACCTGTCGGTGCAGCCGGGCGAGCGCATCGCGATCATCGGCGAGAACGGCGCGGGCAAGACGACGCTGCTGCGCTCGCTGCTCGGCAACCTGCCGCTCGATCACGGCACGGTGAAGTGGGCAGAGAACGCGAATGTCGGCTACATGCCGCAGGACACGTACGAGGAATTCCCGGACGACATCACGCTGATGGACTGGATCGACCAGTACCGCAAGGACGGCGACGACGAGACGATGGTGCGCGGCACGCTGGGCCGCCTGCTGTTCTCGTCGGACGACATCAAGAAGTCGGTGAAGGTGCTGTCGGGCGGCGAGAAGGGTCGCATGATCTGGGGCAAGCTGATGCTCGGCCGCCACAACGTGCTGCTGATGGACGAGCCGACCAACCACATGGACATGGAGTCGATCGAGTCGCTGCAGATCGCGCTCGAGCAGTTCGAAGGCACGCTGATTTTCGTGTCCCACGACCGCGAGTTCGTGAGCGGGCTGGCGAACCGGATCATCGAGGTGCGCACGGACGGGACGCTGTTCGACTTCGGCGGGAATTACGAGGAGTTCCTGACGAGCCAGGGGCAGGAGTAAGTGCCCTGAGGTTTCCTCCGGGCGTGGGCCAGGTCGGGCATCACCGTACGGAGCGAACCGCCGGAAGTGCTACGGGCCCGCATCGACAGCCATGTCGATGCGGGCTTTTTCATATCCGCCGCGCCCGAACCCCGCCGTGCCGCGCATGCCGGTTTCCTCTGCTTGATCGACTTCGGGTAAATTACCCACCCAACACCCCCATCATTCCCCATTTCACCCGGAGCCGCCCTCGATGCAGGACCATCCTCTCCCGCTCGACCTGTCCGGCCTTGCGCCCAGCCTGTACGCGCAGGGCACCGAGGAGGGCATCCTGTCGCGCCTGATGGAGCGGATCGCGCCGACCAACCGCTTCTGCGTCGACATCGGCGCGAGCGACGGGCTGCGCAACAGCAATACCGCGCGATTGCTGCGCGAACAGGATTGGGCCGGCGTACTGGTGGAAGGCAGCGCATACCGGTTCGGCAAGCTCGCCGCCCACTACGCGGGGGTGGACCGCGTCCGCCTGCATCATGATCGCGTCCAGCCCGATACGGTCGATCAACTACTCGTCGATGCAAACGTACCGACCGACTTCGACCTGCTGTCGATCGACATCGACGGCAACGATTACTGGGTGTGGCGCGGCCTGCAAGCGTTCCAGCCGCGCATCGTCGTGATCGAATACAACCCGTACTACACGCCGCCCGAGCGCTGGGTCATGTGCTTCAATCCGGACCACGAATGGGACGGCTCGACCTATTACGGCGCGAGCCTCGAATCGCTCGTGCATCTTGGCAGGCAGAAGGGCTATGAGCTCGTGTGCTGCGACGACATGGGCAACAACGCGTTCTTCGTGCGGCGCGACCTGTACCCGCTGCTCGGCATCGCGAACAACGACCCGTCGGTGCTGTTCCGACCGGCGATGTACAAGCTGCGCTACGTCGGGCACAACACGTTCCTGACCGGTCATCCGTATCGGCACGGGCCGGCCGAGCACATCTGAATGGATACGCTCGCCGCCACCTTCGACGAGATTCGCGACGCCTACGGGCTCGGCCGCGGCGGGCTGCCGACGCAGGTCAGCGAGCGGGTGTGGCATCTGCCGACCGACAGCGGCGCAGGCGTGGCGGTCAAGCGCTATGCGCTTGAACACCATGCGCGCGCGGTCAAGGAAGCCACCGTCCTCGCACATCTGGAAACGCATGTCGATACGCGCTTCCATGTGCAGACGCTCAAGCGCACGACGTCCGGCGCATCGCTTTGGTCAGGACAAAATTCCCATGCGATGCTGACCCGCTGGGAAGTCGGGCAATTCAAAACCTACGATACGTTCTCGACAACCGAATGGGATGCGCTCGGCGCCAGTCTGGCCGCGTTGCACGTGAGTCTCGAACAACTGCATCTGCCGTCGCTCGACACGATCCATGCGCGGCTGACCTCCATCGACGCGGATGCGGTACGCGGCAGCCTGCTGGAGGCACTCGATCGAGCCGGTGCGAACGCTGCCGCCGCCGCGAACCTGCGCCGCTACGTCGATCTCGCGCTGCGCATGCTCGACCGCTACTATCCCGGCAGCATCGAAGCGTTTCCGGCCGACGATCCGCAGCATCCCGTTCACAACGACTACAACCAGTTCAACTATCTGTTCACGGGCACGCTGCCGCCGCTGATCCTCGACTGGGAAGCGTCGATCGGTGCGCCGCGCGAATACGAACTGGTGCGATGCCTGAATCATTTGCCGCTGGAGGCGCCGGACCGCGCGGAAGCGTTCGTGCGTGCGTACCAGCGAGTGCGGCCGGTGAACCCGGCAAACATCGCATGGGCGGTCGATGCCGCCTGCTTGCAGCACGCGCTGAAGCTGTGGATCGTGCAAGGCTGGCTCGACGATCCGTCGCGCTTCGCGTCGCACCTGAACGGCGCGGTGACGATGGCGTCCGCGATGGTGGACGCGCGTGACCATCTGATCGATTTCTTTTCCCGTTGCGTGGAAGCAGGAAGCTGATGTGAGTACGAGCCCAAACGAGATCCCGAATCGGCCACGTGCCGGCGAGCGGCAGCACGTGTTTCCGCCGCCGCTCGATCGCGATTACCGCGTCGAGGACGGACGCGTCCAGACGCGCTCGCTGGAAGCGCATATCGTCGATCACTGCAACCTCACTTGCGCGGAATGCTGCTCGCTATCGCCGCTCCTGCCCGAGTGGCATGCGAGCCCCGCATCGATCGAAGCCGATTTGCGCAAGGCCGCGAAGGTGTTGCGCCCGCGCATGTTCAAGCTGGTTGGCGGTGAGCCGCTGCTGCATCCGGCGCTCGTCGAAATCGTCGAGCGCGCGCGCGGCACCGGCATCGCGCCCGTGATCTCGGTCACGACGAACGGCCTGAAACTCGGCGAGATGCCCGACGCGTTCTGGCAAGCGGTGGATGCGCTGACGATCTCGCGCTATCCGAAGCCGGCGCTTTCCACCGATCTGGTCGCGCATGTCGAGCGCCAGGCCGCACGCTTCGACGTGCGTCTGAACTGGAAAGTGCAGGACGTGTTCACGACGATGAACCGCGCACAGCCGGGCACGGATCGCGACGAAGCCCGACGCCTTTATCACGATTGCTGGATCCGGGAGCGCTGCCATATGATTCGCGACGGCATGTTCTACACGTGCACGCGCCCCGCGCATTTCCATACGTTGTACAAGGGCGAGAAGGACTTTCAGGCCGACGGCCTGCCGCTGCGCGACGACGCCGGCATGCTCGACGCGATGCTCGCGTATCTGCAACGCGAGACGCCGCTCGAAGCATGCCTGCATTGTCGGGGCGGCAGTGCGCCGGTCGCGCCGCATCGCATCCTGAAACGCATTGAAGTGGACACCTTGAAGGCTCGTTATCCATGATCGTCGGCACGCGCGACCCGTTCGGTTTCGATCGGCTGTACTACCATCCGCGCAGCGGCGTGTCGGCATCCGGCATCCGCGCCGTATTGCGGGCGTCGGGGCAACCGGCCGGCGCGCCGGACGCGTCCGCCATCGCGGGCTACCTGAGCGGCGAGCGTCTCGTCGGCCGTACCGTGCTGCGCGACGTGCTCGCGCTGCCGCCCGGTCATGCATTGATCCGGTCGCCGCAAGGGCTGACGGTGCGGCCGGCGCCCGAGCGGCCACGGCCAGCCGATCTCGACACCGTGCTGCGCGCGTCGCTGCAGCGCGCGCTCGACAGCGGCAAGCGGGTCGCGCTGGCGCTGAGCGGCGGGCTCGATTCGGCGCTGCTGCTCGCGTTGCTGCGCGAACTCGGCGCGTTGCGGCACGTGACGGCCTACATCCTTGCGACCGACATGCCCGATTACTGCGAACGCGACGCGGCGCTCGAACTGGCCGCGCAGATGCAGGCGAACGTGAAGATCGTGCGCGCGAACGAGGCCGATTTCGTCGCGGCGCTGCCGAGAACGACCCATGCGGTCGAGGAACCGATGTTCAACCTGCATCCGGTCGCGAAGCTGCTGCTGGCCGACGCGATGGCGGCGGACGGCGTCGAGGTGGCGATTACCGGCGACGGCGCGGATCAGGTCTTGCGCCGCGACCGCTCGGCCAACTATCTGCCGCTGTGCCATGCGCTGTTCTGCGAGGCCTCGGTCGACCTGCATCCGCCGTTCGTCGATGCCGCCGTCGTCGCGCATCTGACGAGCATCGCGCCCGACCCGAACAAGCAGTGCCTGCGCGATCTCGGTGCGCGCCTGAACCTGCCGGACCGTCTCGTGCACGGCCCCAAGCGCGGGCGGCTCGCGCCGGCGATGAATCTCGCGACGCTGCTCGATCGCGACCGCACGCAGGCACTGGCCGATACGCTCGGCCTGGCCGTGCCCACGCTGCAGGCGGATACCGAACGCGTGCTGTGGACGACGCTGACACTGCTTCTCGATCATCTCGATCGCCTTCACCGCGATGCCGCGCATCGCCCAACCTGAGCCGCTCATGAAACGCATCCTGTTCTGCGTGGTGCCCGAGAAGGGCCACGTCAATCCGTGCATCGGCCCGGCCCAGCATCTGCGCGCCGCCGGCTGCGACGTCGCGTTCTATGCGCCGGCCGACATCAGCGCACAGCTCGACGGCGCGGGCGACTTCGCGTTCGTCGGGCCGCGCGAGACGCCCGAGCGCCACGACCTGTCGCGCGGCGCGAGCTTCGCCGCGAACATTCGCGACGCCGACTGGCTGCGGCACTGGATCCGCACGCTGCTGATCGACCTCGCGCCCGCGCAGGTGGACGGCATTCGCGCGGTGCTGCGCGAATGGCAGCCCGACGTGGTCGTGATCGATCCGCTGCTCTATGCGGCGGCGATTGCCGCCGAGCTGGAAGGGCTGCCGTGGGTGTCGATGTCCAATTCGCTGAATCCGGTGCTGCCGGACGATCTCGATTCGGAATTGCTGCGCACGGTGCGATGGCTCGAACCGGAACGCACGCGCCTGTTCGCGCGCTACGGCCTCGACGCGCGCTTTCGCGGGTGCGACGTGCTGTCGCCGCACCTGACGCTCGCGTTCACGACCGACGCGCTGGTCGGCGCGCCGCCGCCCGGCGTCGAGCTGGTCGGCCCCGCGATGCCGTCGGGCCCGCGCGGCGACGAGACGGTGTTTCCATGGGAACGCCTCGACGCGGATCGCCCGCTCGTCTACATGTCGCTCGGCAGCCAGCTTTACTACCATCCGGACGTGTTCGCGAAGGTAATCGACGCGACGCGTGCGACGGCCGCGCAACTGGTGCTGTCGGTGGGCGAACTGGTCGATTCGGATCTGCTGCCTGCCGGCGACGAACGCGTGATCGCGGTACGTTACGCGCCGCAACTGGCGCTGCTGCGGCGCACGCATGCGTTCGTCAGCCACGGCGGCGCGAATTCGGTGATGGAGTCGCTCGCGTGCGGCGTGCCGATGCTGCTGTCGCCGTTCTGCAACGACCAGTTCCATTCGGCGCATTTCGTCGAGCGGGCCGGCGCGGGCTGCGTGCTCGATCTGCGGCAGGCCGGCGTCGCGGCCATTACCGACGCGCTCGAACGCCTGTTGCGTGCCGGATCGTTGCGCGAGCAGGCGGCGCGGATCCGCGACAGCTATGCCGCGTGCGACGGCTCGGCGCGAGCCGCCCGCCTGATCAGCGCACTCGCTTCAGGAAGCCGCCTGGCGACAGCGTCATGAGCACGCGGTCCTCGATGTCGTGGTCGACTTCGAACCGGTCGTCGCGGCCAAGAAATTCGCGCGCGGCCGTGGCCGGGTTGTTGCCTCGGCCGTACGGCTTGCCGTCGAACATCGACTCGGGCAGGTACTCCATGATCGTGTCCATCACGATCGCGTAGCTGCCGGGCGTCACGAACGGCGCATAGCATTCGAGTTCGCGCAGCACGTGCGCGTGCGTATGCGTGAGATCGAGAATCGCCATCACGCGCGCGCCGTCGCCGATCTGCGCGCGCACCGACGCGAGCGTGTCGGCCGCGCACGATTCGCCCTCGATCAGCACCATGCGGTGGGCGAGCCGGTGCGCGTGCAGGCGCTGGCGGACCTCGTCGCGCAGGCGCGGCTCGATCGCGACGACGCGGCCATCGGTGCCCGCCAGCTCCAGCATCGACGCGGTGAACACCACGCCGCCGCCCGCCGCGATGCCGGTCTGCACGATGCAGTCGGGACGCTCGCGCCAGATGAGTTCCTGCAGCGCGAGCATGTCGCCGGGCAGATGGAAGAAGCGCTCGCCGAGCCAGCGGGTCTGGAACAGATGGCCGAATTCGGCGGCGCGCGTCAGCCATTCGATGTTGATGTCCCGCATGCGGGCCGAAGGACGCTCTGACATGGTCGATGCAACGAGTAGGAGTGACGTGATAACGCTGGAATCGTGGCTTCACCGGTACTGGAATACCGGGCCGGCGCGCCTGCAGGCGCTGGCGTCGGGCCATACTAACAAAACGTATCTCGTCGAGGGCGATGCGGGGCGCACGGTGCTGCGCGTGTCGTGGTCCGGCAAGCCGGTCGCGCAGATGCGGCGCGAGGCGTCGATACTCGCGCGTCTCGGCGAGGCGCGCACGGTGTCGACGCTGCCCGCGCTGCCGCGGCTGCGGCCGACCGTCGACGCGCAATCCGGCGTGCAGAGGCCCGACGGGAGCTGGTTGCATCTGTTCGAGCATATCGACGGCCGTCCCGGCCTGCCGGACGACCCGCATGCGGGCGCGATCGATGCGATGCGCACGCTCGCGCATCTGCATGCGGCGCTGGCCGCGATACCCGCCGGCGAAGCGGCGCCGCTGGCGTGGCTGTCGGCCCGTCATGCGCGCGTCGCGGCGCGCGCGATGCCGTCGCTGCCGGCCGGCTTGAGCGACGACTACGGCACGGTGATCCGGCGGATCGGCACGCATCTCGACGCGGCGGCATCTTGGTTGACGGGGCCGGTGCATTGGCTGCACGGCGACTATCACGCGGGCAACCTGCTGTATGTCGGCAACGCGGTGAACGGCGTGCTGGATTTCGACGACGTGGGGCAGGGCGCGCAATGGCTCGAGGCGGCCTTTGCGTCGTTCGCGCTGTCGCGCGATGCGGGCCGGGACGATGGCTTCGTGTTCGACCGCGGGCGATGGACGGCCGGCCTGGAGGCTTATGCGGCGACGCGGCCGGATGCGGCGCCAGCGTGGCTGCGCGACAACCACGACGCGCTGACGACGCTGTTCTGCGCGGATCAGACGCTGATCCATCTCGAGGCCGCGCAGCGCGGGCTGTGGATGCCGGGGCCCGGGATCGGTTTCCTTGGCGGCTGGCGCCAGTTGCTGGACGGGGCGGTGCCCGCCGGTTAGCGGGGCGTCGCGTCGGCGCGCCGCCGGTTCAGGAACAGGCGCACGGCTTCGACCGTGTTGGGCCGCGCTTCGCCATGCCGCGACCCGTCATGCAGGCAGAACAGCACGTCGCGCTGCCGCGCCGTGCAGGCGTCGACATGCGCGCACATCGCGTCGAACAGCGCCTGGGGTGACGGGGGCGGCCGCTGCCAGTCGTCCAGTATCGCGGTCCAGCCGGTGTGTTCGCGCCGCAGGCGCGCGAGCACGGCCGCGCGATCGTCGTGCGGCATCAACCCGTACGGAAGGCGCAGCGGGATCGTGCCGAGCGCGGCAAGGCCGGCGCGGCGGTAGACGTCGCGGATCAGCGCATCGGTTGCATCGATCTCGTCGATCAGTGCGGCGTCGGTGAGCGTGCCCGGCCTCGCATGCGAATAGGTGTGATTGCCGAGCCGGTGGCCTTCGCGCGCGATTCTCGTCGCGACGTCGAGCGCGCCTGGCAAGTGCTGGCCGAGCACGAAGAACGTCGCCGCGCACGCGGCGTCGCGCAGCACGTCGAGCAGCGCGGGCGTCGACGGGCCGGGGCCGTCGTCGAAACTGAGGTGAATGGACGTCATGATTGCCAGGGGCGCTCACTGAACCGGCTCGATGGCCAGCGGGCAGGTGCCGACCGGACGCAGCCGGGAGCCGGTCCATTCGTAGAAGAAGCGGGCCGCTTTCGCGTGGCCGTCGCCGCAATCGTCGTTGAAGCAGCCGGCGACGATCAGCAGCCTGCTGCCGGCACGGAAGTCGACGCGCTCGTCGTCGTTGCCCATCACGCCCGAGATGGCCGTCACGCCGGGCATCGTGTACGTCGCGCCCGTGTTCTTGTCGAGGATCGCGAAGTTTCGGCAATCCGTTCCGCAACCCCAGATCGCGACGCGGTAGTGACCGGCAAAATTGGCCGGTTGCGCGAATGCGTCACGAATGACGGTGCGGTACAGGCGCGCTTCGCTGCTGGCGAGCCGAGGCGCGCCAGCCGGTTTGCGTGGCGCGCGGGTGGCGGCCGGCGCCGGATAACGGTCGAACGAAGGCGAGGCGCAGGCCGCGGCCGCCGCGGCCGCGGGTGCCGCACCGGCGGTACCGGCGGTACCGGCGGTACCCGCGCCGGCCATCGGCGCGATCGAGGCGCCGGCGATCAGCAGAAGTCGATGGGCGAGCGTCACGCGCGTGTTCTTCATGTTCGAGAGGGATGTCGGGCCGCAGCGGCCGAGCTGCCGGCGACGACGATTCTATGATGCTTCGCGCGGGGCGGCGACACGGAAGGGCGGTCGTGCGCCTGCCGCCCCCGCGACGCCGCGCGGAATCGCTCAGTCGAGCGTCGTCAAACCGCCGCGATATCACGCTGCCTGACGTTTCACGCCGCCTTTGCGCGGCTCAATCGGCCAGCCGCTTGTCGGCGAGCGCCTTGCAGCAGTCCTCGTACACCCACTGCACGAGTTTGGCCCGATAGTCGAGATCGTCGGTATCGACGATTTCCTCGACCGCGTCGCGCGCCCACGACGCGTCGACGAAGCCCGCATGCCGCTTCGCGATGTCCTGCGCGAGCGCCGCGAGCCTGGCGACCGCGAGCCAGTCGGCCTGGCGGTGATGGCGGTCGAGCCAGCGGTGCGCGGCCTGGACCTGGAACGCGGCGTCCGGCCAGGATTCGTTGAGGTAAAACGCGCCGAGGTTGCCGCAGGTGAGCCAGCAAAGCAGCTCCAGGCGGTCTTGCGAGCCGAGGGTATGGGATGCGTCGGACATGGCAGCGCTCACGAAGTGCGTCGATTCCGGGCGGCGCCGGCCGCAACGGGCCGATGCCGATAGTAAAAACATAGCACGATGCGGGCCCGGCCGCGCACCCGGGTGGACGCTGACGCGGCGTTGGCCGGACGAAGGCGCCGCCGGCCATGCGCGCGGGCGGCGGAGCACCGGCGCGGGGCCTGGCCGGTCCTTTCGGATGGCTGTCATTCGTCACACCAGCCACCGAAACGCTCGCTAGAATGGCGGCTTCCCTGGAGGCGGAACACGATGAAAATCTACGACCAGTTCTACATCGACGGCGCATGGCGCAAACCGGCCGGCACGGGCACGATCGACGTGATCGATTCGGGCACCGAAGCCGTGATCGGCCGGATTCCCGAGGGCGTCGCGTCCGACGCGCAGGCCGCGATCCGCGCGGCGCGTGCGGCCTTCGACGCGTGGGCGGCCACGCCGGCCGCGACGCGCGCGGGTTACCTGCGCAAGATCGTCGAGCATCTGCAGGCGCGCAGCGAGGAACTCGCGCAGTCGATCACCGGCGAAGTCGGCATGCCGATCAAGCTGTCGCGCGCGATCCAGGTCGGCGGCCCGATCTACAACTGGAAGGCGTACGCGAAGCTCGCCGAATCGTTCGAATTCGACGCGCGGGTCGGCAATTCGCTGGTGGTGCGCGAGCCGGTCGGCGTCGTCGCGGCGATCACGCCGTGGAACTACCCGCTCAATCAGGTCACGCTGAAGGTCGCGCCGGCGCTCGCGGCCGGCTGCACGGTGGTGCTGAAGCCGTCGGAAGTCGCGCCGCTGAATGCATTCATGCTCGCCGAAGCGATCCACGAGGCCGGGCTGCCGGCCGGCGTGTTCAACCTGGTGTGCGGGTATGGCCCGGTCGTCGGCGAGGTGCTGGCCAGCGATCCGGACGTCGACATGGTGTCGTTTACCGGCTCGACGCGCGCGGGCAAGCGCGTAGCCGAGCTGGCGGCCGCGGGCGTCAAGCGCGTCGCGCTGGAGCTGGGCGGCAAGTCGGCGTCGGTGATTCTCGACGATGCCGATTTCGCGACGGCCGTGAAGGGCACGGTCAACGCGTGCTACCTGAACGCGGGCCAGACCTGCTCCGCGCATACGCGGATGCTGGTGCCGCAAGCGCGCTACGAAGAGGCGCGCGAGCTCGCGAAGGCGGCGGCCGAGTCGTACGTCGCGGGCGACCCGCGGCACGAGGCGACGCGCCTCGGCGCGCTTGCGTCGGCCGCGCAGCAGCAGCGCGTGCAGGCGTACATCCAGCGCGGCATCGACGAAGGCGCGGAACTCGTGACGGGCGGCACCGGATTGCCGGCAGGGCTCGAAAAGGGTTTCTTCGTGAAGCCGACCGTGTTCGGGCGCGTCGATCCGAAATCGACGATCGCGCAGGAAGAGATCTTCGGGCCGGTGCTGTCGATCATCACGTATCGCGATGAAGACGAGGCCGTGCGGATCGCGAACGATTCGCCGTACGGGCTCGGCGGTGCGGTGTGGGCAGGCAGCGACGAGCGCGCGATGCGCGTCGCGCGCCGCATCCGCACGGGGCAGGTCGACATCAACGGCGGCACGTGGAACGCCGCCGCGCCGTTCGGCGGCTTCAAGCAGTCGGGGTACGGCCGCGAGAACGGCGTGTACGGGCTCGAAGAGTATCTCGAGTACAAGTCGATACAGTTGAAGCCGGCGAAGCCGGCCTGAACGCCGCTCGCGGCCCGAATCGGAAACGGCACGCTCGCGTGCCGTTTTTTTCTTGACGGCCGTCAAGGTGCGCGGCGGTGGATCGTCGATCATCGCGGTTCCGATGTTCCGACGAGGTTTCAGATGACCGTACGCACTTCCTTTCCGCCGCTGACGATCCGCGGCCGCACCTTGCTGCCCGTCGTGCAGGGCGGCATGGGCGTCGGCATCTCCGCGCACCGGCTGGCGGGCAGCGTCGCGCGCGAAGGCGCGGTCGGCACGATCGCGAGCATCGACCTGCGCCACCATCATGCGGATTTGCTCGCGCGTTGCCGCGCGCAACCCGATCGCGCGACGCTCGAGGCGGCGAACCTCGACGCGCTCGCGCGCGAGATCCGTCTCGCGAAAACGTACAGCGAAGGGCGCGGGATGATCGCGGTCAACGTGATGAAGGCGGTGAGCGCGCATGCGGACTACGTGCGGGTCGCGTGCGACGAGGGCGCGGACGCGATCGTGATGGGCGCGGGCCTGCCGCTCGATCTGCCCGACCTCACGCAAGGGCGCGACATCGCGCTGATCCCGATCCTGTCGGACAGCCGCGGGATCGCGCTGGTGCTGAAGAAGTGGATGAAGAAGGGCCGTTTGCCCGATGCGATCGTGATCGAGCATCCGGCGCACGCGGGCGGCCACCTCGGCGTCACGCAGCTCGACGACATGCACGACAGCCGCTTCGATTTCGCGCGCGTGCTCGACGAGACCGCGCAGGTGATGGCGTCGCTCGGTGTCGCCCGCGACACGATCCCGCTGATCGTGGCCGGCGGGATCAACAGCCACGACACGGTGCGCGCGGCGTTCGCGGCCGGCGCGAACGGCGTGCAGGTCGGGACGCCGTTCGCGGTGACCGAAGAGGGCGATGCGCATCCGCGTTTCAAGCGCGTGCTTGCCGATGCGACGCCCGACGACATCGTCGAATTCGTCAGCGTGACGGGGCTGCCGGCACGCGCGGTGAAGACGCCGTGGCTCGATCGTTACCTGCGCAACGAGACGCGCATTCGCAACAAGCTCGGCGCGTTCAGGCAGCGTTGCCCGACCGCGCTCGAATGCCTGAGCGTATGCGGGCTGCGCGACGGCATCGAGAAATTCGGCCACTTCTGCATCGACACGCGGCTCGCGGCCGCGCTGCGCGGCGACATCGCGAACGGGCTGTTCTTCCGCGGCCGGGAAGCGTTGCCGTTCGGCCGCGCGATCCGCAGCGTGCGCGATCTGCTCGACCTGCTGCTGACGGGCAGTGCGACCGAGCCTGCGGCAAACCGTCCCACGTTTACGCTGGCTTGACCAATATCAAGATGACGAAAAGACCCTACAGGGAGAATGGAAACCATTCTTTGGGGGTCCGTACCATGCATAAAACGATTCGAACTTGTGTCACCACCGCCGCCGTCGCGGCGAGCGTCCTCGCGATGCCGTCGCTGTCGTACGCGGCATCGCCGGGGGACGGCATCAACCAGGGTGACGTACTGGTTCGGCTTCGCGCGATCAGCATCCAGCCGAACGAACGCGCGAGCGACACGCTCGGCGCGATCAACACGGGCGTGAACAACGCGATCGTGCCCGAGCTCGACTTCACGTACATGATCCGCGACTACCTCGGCGTGGAACTGATTCTCGGCACGTCGCGGCACCAGATGACGTCGAGCCTCGGCAATCTCGGCGGCGTGGGCGTGCTGCCGCCGACGCTCTTGCTGCAGTATCACTTCAACCATGCGGGCAAGGTGCGTCCGTACGTCGGCGCCGGGTTGAACTACACGTACTTCTACAACAACGGGCTCAACGTCGGCGGGGAGGGCGTGTCGATCAACAAGAGCAGCTTCGGCCCCGCGCTGCAGTTCGGCGTGGACGTGCAGTTGACGAAGAAGGTGTTCATGAACGTCGACGTGAAGAAGATCTGGATGAGCACCGATGCGACGTTGGGCGACAAGGGCATCGGCACGCTGCACATCGATCCGCTGATCGTCGGCGTGGGCGTCGGGATGAAGTTCTAGACGCGACTGTAAAAGAACAGAGTTGGGGTTGGCGGCATGGCGGTCGGCATGCCGCTCTTTTTTTGTGCGCGCGGATTTACAGCTTGTCGTACTGGAAGCGCATCGCGGTGCCTTCGTGCGTGATGCGTTCCCACACCGCCCGCTTTTCGTCGTCGCTCAGGAACACCCAGTTCGAGACTTCGGCGGCCGTGCGGCCGCAGCCCTTGCAGACTTCGTCGAAAAGCGTCGAGCACACGCCGATGCAGGGGCTGTCGGGGAGGTCGTGAAGATTGGAGGCCATCGGCAGGGTTCGCGCAGTTGAATCGTCAGCCGCCATTTTAATGCATCGCGGCGGCCCGGCCGGACGTTGCCGCCCGCATGCCGTCCCGGCGCGGGAGCGCGACAGTACGGGCCGGCGTTGCGCGCGGCCGTCGAACGGGCCGTGCGCCATGCAAACGCGGATTCTCCGTCGTCCGTTTTTGCCGGTGGACAAGCGCCGATTACCCGATAGAATTCCCCCGGAACGCCCCGCCGCACGGGCGGCTCGACCGACCGGCGGCGGGAATCTGTTCCGTTTGCGCGACACCGGCATGATTTTTTTGTGACGGGGCGCGAATGATGGTAGTTTTCGGGGTTTTCGAGGGGCGGCGCGCCGGAATGCGCCGCCATGACGAGGCAGACGGCAGCCGGGCAATGCGTCCGGCCGAAGGGAGAACGGGATGAAAGCAAAGGTAGTGGGCCGGTTCGCGGCGCTCGCGCTGTGCGTGGGCGCATCGGCGGCAGCGGCGAAGGATACGCAGCTCAATGTCTATAACTGGTCGGACTACATTGCGAAGGACACGATCCCGAACTTCGAGAAGCAGACGGGCGTCAAGGTCCGCTACGACAACTACGACAGCGACGACACGCTGCAGGCGAAGCTGCTGACGGGCAGCTCGGGCTACGACATCGTCGTGCCGACCAGCAACTACGCGGGCAAGCAGATCGCCGCCGGCATCTTCGCGCCGCTCGACAAGTCGAAGCTGCCGAACCTCAAGTACCTCGATCCGCAACTGATGGCGCTCGTCGCCGGCGCGGATCCGGGCAACAAGTACTCGGTGCCCTGGGCGTACGGCACGACCGGTCTCGCGTACAACCTGACGAAGGCGCAGCAGGCGCTCGGCAAGGTGCCGCTCGACAACTGGGACATCCTGTTCAAGCCGGAAAACATCGCGAAGCTGAAGACCTGCGGCGTGTCGGTGCTCGACGCGCCCGACCAGATGTTCGCGGCGACGCTGCACTACATCGGCAAGGATCCGATGAGCACGAACCCGGCCGACTACAAGGCCGCGATGGACGTGCTGAAGAAGATCCGCCCGTACATCACCCAATTCAACTCGTCGGGCTACATCAACGACCTGGTCGGCGGCGACATCTGCTTCGCGTTCGGCTGGTCGGGCGACGTCGTGATCGCGAAGCATCGCGCGATCGAGGCGAAGAAGCCGTACAAGGTCGAGTACTACATTCCGAAGGGCGGCGCGCCGGTGTGGTTCGACGTGATGGCGATCCCGAAGGACGCGAAGAACAAGGAAGCCGCGCTGCAGTGGATCAACTACATCGAGGATCCGAAGGTGCACGCGGCGATCACCAACGCGGTGTACTACCCGAGCGCCAACACCGAGGCACGCAAGTACGTGCGGCCCGACGTCGCGAACGACCCGGCCGTCTACCCGCCGGCCGACGTCGTGAAGACGCTGTTCCTGCTCAAGCCGCTGCCGCCTGAAATCCAGCGTCTGCAGACGCGTCTGTGGACCGAGTTGAAGTCGGGCCGCTGACGCGAGCCGAAGTGAACCCGCGGTCATGAAGCCCCTGGTGCCCCCGGGGGCTTTGTTCGTCTAACGCAGGAGAGAAGCAGCACATCATGAATAGCCAGTCGGGCGCGCCAGTTGCGGGCGCGCCGTTCTCCGTTTCCTCCTCCGGCGCCGATGCGCGCGCCGAGAACTTCATCCAGATCGTCGACGTCGTCAAGAAATTCGGCGACACCGAAGCCGTGCGCAGCGTCAACCTGACCGTGCGCCAGGGCGAGCTGTTCGCGCTGCTCGGCAGCTCGGGATGCGGCAAGTCGACGTTGCTGCGGATGCTCGCGGGCCTCGAGACGGTCACGTCGGGCAAGATCCTGATCGACGGCGAGGACCTCGCGCAGATGCCGCCGTACAAGCGGCCCGTGAACATGATGTTCCAGTCGTATGCGCTGTTCCCGCACATGTCGGTCGAGTCGAACGTCGCGTTCGGCCTCAAGCAGGAAGGCACGCCGAAGGCCGAACTGAAGGCGCGTGTCGCGTCCGCGCTCGAACTCGTGCAGATGGGCAAGTATGCGAAGCGCAAGCCGCACCAGTTGTCCGGCGGCCAGCAGCAGCGTGTCGCGTTGGCCCGCTCGCTGGTCAAGCGCCCGAAGCTGCTGCTGCTCGACGAGCCGATGTCGGCGCTCGACAAGCAGATCCGCCAGCGCACGCAGATCGAGCTCGTCAACATCCTGAACAAGGTCGGCGTCACGTGCATCATGGTCACGCACGACCAGGAAGAGGCGATGACGATGGCGAACCGGCTCGCGGTGATGAGCGAAGGCCAGATCGTGCAGATCGGCTCGCCCAACGAAGTGTACGAATACCCGAACAGCCGCTTCTCGGCCGAATTCATCGGCTCGACGAACCTGTTCGACGGCGTGACGGTCGAGGACGAGCCCGATCACGTGTACATCGAATCGCCGGAGCTGCCGAGCCGGCTGTACGTGAGCCACGGGATCTCGGGCCCGCTCGGGATGCCGGTCACGGTGTCGGTGCGCCCCGAGCGGATCGCGCTCACGCGCAAGCCGCCCGAAGGCGCGTTCAACTGGGCGCGCGGCCGGATCAGCAACGTCGCGTACATGGGCGGCTATTCGCTGTATCACGTGAAGCTCGACGGGGGCAAGACGGTGATCGCGAACGTGTCGAGCCTCGCGATTTCCGAACTCGACACGCCGGCGCTCGCCGACGAGATCTACGTGCGCTGGAGCGCGACCGCCGGCGTGGTGCTGACGTCATGAACGCGTTCAAGTCCCTGCTCGAGTGGCCGGTGCGGCGCTTCAACCTGACGGGCGCCACGGCGGTCGTGGCCGGCCCGTTCACGTGGCTCGTGCTGTTCTTCCTCGTGCCGTTCGTGCTGGTCGTGAAGATCAGCTTCGCGGAGCTGCAGCTCGGCATCCCGCCGTATACGGAACTCGCGTCGTACGCGGACGGCGTCGTGCACATCGCGCTGAACCTGTCGCACTACGCGTTCCTGTTGACCGACAGCCTGTATTTCGCGACCTACGTGAACTCGGTGTGGGTCGCCGCGATCACGACGCTGCTGTGCCTGCTGCTCGGCTATCCGATGGCGTATTACATCGCGCGCTCGAACCCGGCCACCCGCAACCTGCTGATGATGGGCGTGATGCTGCCGTTCTGGACGTCGTTCCTGATCCGCGTGTACGCGTGGATCGGCATCCTGAAGAACAACGGGCTGCTGAACAACTTCCTGATGTGGATCGGGCTCACCCATACGCCGATCGAGCTGTACCGCACGAACTACGCGGTGTACATCGGGATGGTGTATTCGTACCTGCCGTTCCTGGTGATGCCGCTCTACGCGCACCTCGTGAAGATGGACCTGCGCCTGCTCGAAGCCGCGTACGACCTCGGCGCGAAGCCGTGGAAGGCGTTCGTGCAGATCACGCTGCCGCTGTCGAAGAACGGGATCATCGCGGGCTGCCTGCTGGTGTTCATCCCGGCGGTCGGCGAGTACGTGATTCCGGAGCTGCTCGGTGGCGCGAATACGCTGATGATCGGCCGCGTGATGTGGAACGAGTTCTTCAACAACGCGGACTGGCCGATGGCGTCGGCCGTGACCTGCGCGATGGTGCTGCTGCTGCTCGTGCCGATGGCGATGTTCCAGCACTTCCAGGCGAAGGAACAGGGAGGCCGCCGATGAAGCCGAATCGCTACCTGCAGTTCGCGGCGCTGTTCGTCGGCTTCGCGTTCCTGTACATCCCGATCCTCAGCCTGATCGTCTATTCGTTCAACGAGTCGAAGCTCGTCACCGTGTGGTCGGGTTTTTCGTTCCGCTGGTACGCGGCGCTCGTCGAGGACGACGAGTTGCTGACGGCCGCGTGGCTGTCGCTGAAGATCGGCGTGCTGACCGCGTTCGCGTCGGTGTTCATCGGCACGTGGGCCGGCTTCGTGCTCGCGCGGATGGGGCGCTTTCGCGGCTTCGCGCTGTTCAGCGGGATGATCAACGCGCCGCTCGTGATCCCCGAGGTGATCCAGGGGATCTCGCTGCTGCTGCTGTTCATCGAACTCGCGAAGTGGATCGGCTGGCCGGCCGAGCGCGGCGTGTTCACGATCTGGCTCGGCCACGTGATGCTGTGCATTTCCTACGTCGCGATCATCGTGCAGTCGCGCGTGCGCGAGCTGAATCCGTCGCTGGAAGAAGCCGCGCTCGATCTCGGCGCGACGCCGTTGAAGGTGTTCTTCACGATCACGCTGCCGCTGATCTCGCAGGCGTTGATCGCCGGCTGGCTGCTGTCGTTCACGCTGTCGATCGACGACCTCGTGCTGTCGGCGTTCCTGTCGGGCCCCGGCTCGACGACGCTGCCGCTCGTCGTGTTCTCGCGCGTGCGCCTCGGCCTGAACCCGGAGATGAACGCGCTCGCGACGCTGTTCATCATCGCGGTGACGGCCGGCGTCGTGATCGCGAACTTCGTGATGCTGCGTCAGGAACGCAAGCGGATGGCGGGATTCGCCGCCTGACGCGCCGGTTGCGGCCGTGATGAAAAACGCCCGGTGCCGACGACGAGTCGGGCCGGGCGTTTTGTTTGGCGGCGCGTCACGATCGCCGGCCCGTCGCCGGCGTTCATGCGCCGAACGCCGCCTTCGCCAGCAACCCCAGCGCGACGCACACGAGCACGGCCGCGAACCCGGCCTGCACGTGCCGCGCGGCGAGGTGGCGCGACGCGCCGCGGCCGATCGCCATCCCGATCGCGGTCGCGACGGTGAACCACAGCGTCACGTCGAGCGGCGCGCGCGTGCCCGACACGAGCGTGGCCAACACGCCGCCGGTGCCGACCAGCGCGATCACCATCAGCGACGTCGCGACCACCCCATGCATCGACACGTTCGTGAACTTGCGCAGCATCGGCACGATCACGAAGCCGCCACCGACACCGAGCAATCCCGTCATCAAGCCCGTGACCGCGCCGGTCGACGCCAGCGCGATGCCCACGGGCCACGACCACACGAGCCGGCCCGTATCGGGATTCACGCGGCCGACGCACAGCGGCGACGCGTCCGCATCGGCCGCCTGCCGCCGCAGCGCCTGTCGCAACAGGCGGCCGGCGACGACCAGCATCGTCAGCGCGAACAGCGCGAGCAGCAGGCGCTGCGGCAGCACGTGCGCGAGCCGCACGCCGAGCGTGGTCAGCGGCACGCCGGCCACGGCCATCAGCAGCGCGGCGCGATAGCGCACGAGCCCACGGCGAAAGCCTTCGAGCGCGCCGAGCGCGGCGCTGCCGGCCACCGCGACGAGCGCGACGGGCGTGGCCTGCTGCATCGGCCAGCTCATTCCGACGACGAGCGCGGGCACCGCGAGAATGCCGCCGCCGGCGCCGGTCAGGCCGAGCACGGCGCCGACGAAACCGCCGAGCACGAGGGAAATCAGCATGACGTCATCGCGCTCCGGTCAGCGTGCGATCGCGGGCTTCGCGAGCCATTCGCGGCCCTTGAGCATCGCCTTCCAGTAGAGCGGCGGCAGCACGCGCTCCTTGAGCAGCCATGCGAGCCGCGACGGGCGCTTGCCGTCGATCAGCCATGCGGGGAAGGTCGGCGCGACCTTGCCGCCGTACAGGAACTCGGCGAGCACGATCTTGCCGCGCTCGACGGTGAGCGGGCACGAGCCGTAGCCGTCGTACACCGCGTCGCCGTGCGCGCGGCCGAGCGACGCGAGCAGGTTGTGCGCGACGACGGGCGCCTGCTTGCGGGCGGCCGCGGCCGTTTTCGCATTGGTCGTGTTGGTGACGTCGCCGAGCGCGTAGATGTCCGGAAACTGCTTGTGCCGCAGCGTCGCCGGATCGACGTCGATCCAGCCGGCCGCGTCGGCGAGCGGGCTCGCGCGCACGAAGTCCGGCGCCTTCTGCGGCGGCACGACGTGGATCATGTCGAACGCGCGCTCGACGGTTTCCTTGCCGCCTTCCGGCAGCGCGCGCGAGAACGTCGCACGGCGCGCGGGCCCGTCGATCGCGACGAGGTTGTGGCCGAACGACAGCGCGATGTCGTAGCTTTTCACGTACTCCATCAGCGCGGGCACGTAATCGGCGACGCCGAACAGCGCGCCGCCCGCATTGAGGAATTCGACGTTCGCGGCCGCGAGTCGGCCCGCGCGCCGCCAGTGGTCGCATGACAGGTACATCGCCTTTTGCGGCGCGCCCGCGCACTTGATCGGCATCGGCGGTTGCGTGAAGAGCGCATTGCCGCCGCGGAACGCCCGCACGAGTTCCCACGTGTACGGCGCGAGATCGTAGCGGTAGTTCGACGTGACGCCGTTGCGGCCGAGCGTGTCGGCGAGGCCGTCGATCGCGTGCCAGTCGAGCTTGAGCCCCGGGCACACGACGAGCTTGCGATAGCCGATGCGCCGGCAGCCGTCGAGCACGACCGCATGCGCGTCGGGCTCGAAGCCCGCGACGGCGGCCTGGATCCGCTGCACGCCGCGCGGCAGCACGTCGGTCATTGGCCGCGCGGTGGTGCCGGGCTGGAACACGCCCGCGCCGACCATCGTCCACCCGGGCTGGTAATAGTGGACGTCGGCCGGATCGATCACCGCGATGTCGAGCGACGCGTCGCGCGCGAGCAGGCTCGACGCGACCGCGATGCCCGCCGCACCGGCGCCGACGATCACGATGTCGTGCCGTGCGTCCACGGTCGGCGCCGTCCGGCGGCCGCCTGGCGCGATACGCGAGGCGAGTGCGCTCAGATCGTAGCCAGCCGCGCCGGCGGCTGCCACGAGGTCGTCCAGCGGCCGCAGCCCGGCTTGCGACAGCGCCCACAGCGTGGCCGAACGCGTGCCGCTGCGGCAGTACGCAAGCACGGGCCCGTCGAGCGACGCAAGCAGCGCACCGAACTGCGCGGCCTGGTCGTCGGTTACCTTGCCGGTATCGACCGGCAGGTAATGCACGTCGATGCCGAGCGGCGCGGCGGCCGCGCGGATCTCGGTGACGGTCGGCTGGTCGGCGCCTTCGCCGTCGGGCCGGTTGCAGATGATCGCGCGGATGCCCGCCGCGTGAAGCGCGGGCAGGTCGGCCGCCGCGATCTGCGGCGAGACCGACAGCGTGTCGGTCAGCTTGCGGATGGTCATGTCGGGGTTCTCCGGATGGGCGGGGCGCACGGCTCAGATCGCGTCGAGCGGGATCTTCAGGTAGCGCACGCCGTTGTTCTCGGGTTCGGGCAGGTGGCCGGCGCGCATGTTGACCTGCACGGACGGCAGCATCAGCACGGGCATGTCGAGCGTCGCGTCGCGCGCGGTGCGCATCGCGACGAAATCGTCCTCGGTCACGCCGTCCTTCACGTGCACGTTCGCGCGGCGCTGCTCGGCGACGGTCGTCACGAACTGCACGTCGCGGCCGCCCGGCTGGTAGTCGTGGCACAGATACAGGCGCGTGTCGGGCGGCAGCGCGAGCACGCGCGCGATCGAGCGGTACAGCGTGCGCGCGTCGCCGCCGGGGAAGTCGCAGCGGGCCGTGCCGTAGTCGGGCATGAACAGCGTGTCGCCGACGAACGCCGCGCGCTGTGTCGCATCGTCCACGCAGTAGGTCATGCACGCGGGCGTGTGGCCCGGCGTGTGCAGCGCGCGGATCGTCAGCGCGCCGAGCGCGAGCGTGTCGCCGTCGTCGACGAGCCGGTCGAACTGGCGGCCGTCTTCCGCGAAGCCGGGGCCGGCGTTGAACAGCGTGCCGAACACGTGCTGCACGCGACGCACGTGCGAGCCGATCGCGATCCGGCCGCCGAGCCGCGCTTTCAGATACGGCGCGGCCGACAGGTGGTCGGCGTGCACGTGCGTTTCCAGCAGCCAGTGCACGGTCGCGCCGAGTTCGGCGACGCGCGCGATCAGCCGGTCGGCGCTGGCGGTGCGTGTGCGGCCGGATTTCGGGTCGTAGTCGAGCACGCTGTCGATCAGCGCGCAAGCGCGGCTCGCCGTATCGAGCAGGAGATAGCTGACGGTGTGGGTCGCCGGGTCGAAAAAACCTTCGACCGACAGGGCGGGGGCGTGGCTCACGGGGTGTCCTCGATCGGGTTCTGCATCTGCAATCGCGATCTTTACTTCAAGAAGCGTGCCAACCTGCGGTGCAGCGTCCACCGATGTGGCAAGGACTTGATTCGGCTCGGTTTTTCGGTGCATCGGCGGCCCGCTGAGGGCGGCGGCGACATCCGGTTGACGACGATGACTGCCACAACTGGCAGTGTCGTGGCAGAATTGGCAGCCTGCCTGGCAGTCCGTCCGGGCGCCCCTTCGCCGAGCGAGCCGCCGCATGAATCCGCACGACACCATTCCGATCGTCCCCGCCCCGCGCCACGACGCGATGCCCGACGTACGCGCACTCGTCGCGTATCTCGAGCAGGACCCGCAGCCGATGATCGTGGTCGATCCCGACTACCGGATCCTCGCGGCGAACGACGCGTACCGGAGCCAGTTCGGTGTGGCCGGCGTCGAGCACGTGGGCCGGCACTGTTTCCAGGTGTCGCATCACTACGACGTGCCGTGCGACCAGGCCGGCGAGCATTGCCCGATGAAGCAGGCGCTCGAATCGCGCGGGCTGAACCGCGTGCTGCACATCCATCACACGCCGCGCGGCCCCGAGCATGTCGACGTCGAACTGCGGCCGATCTTCGATGCGCACGGCACCGTGATCGCGTATGTCGAGCGGCTGACGACGGTGCGCAGCGCGTCCGCGCAGCCGAGCGCGGAAGGGCTCGTCGGCGGCTCGGACGCGTTCAACGCGGCGCTCGGCGCGCTGCAGCGCGTGGCACCCTCGACGCTGCCGGTGCTGCTGCTCGGCGAATCGGGCACCGGCAAGGAGCTGTTCGCCCGCGCGTTGCACGAGGCGAGCGACCGCGCGATGGGGCCGTTCGTCGTCGTCGATTGCTCGGGGATCGCCGAGACGCTGTTCGAGAGCGAGCTGTTCGGCTACGAGAAGGGGGCGTTCACGGGCGCGAACCAGCGCAAGCCGGGCCTCGTCGAAACCGCGCAGGGCGGCACGCTGTTTCTCGACGAGATCGGCGACGTGCCGCTGCCGATGCAGGTGAAGCTGCTGCGGCTGATCGAATCGGGGACGTTCCGGCGTGTCGGCGGCGTCGAGGCGCTGCGCGCCGATTTCCGGCTCGTCGCGGCCACCCACAAGCCGCTGCGCGAGATGATCGACGACGGCCGGTTCCGGCAGGATCTCTACTACCGGATCAACGCATTTCCGATTCCGCTGCCGGCGCTGCGCGAACGGCGGGGCGACGTCGCGCTGCTGGCCGAATCGATCCTGCGGCGAATCGCGAACGCGCGCGGCAAGGCGGGCGACGCGAATGCCCGGCCGTTCACGTTGACCGAACGCGCGCGCGCATGCCTCGACGCGTATGCGTGGCCCGGCAACATCCGCGAGCTGCGCAACGTGCTCGAACGCGCGTGCCTGTTCGCGGACGACGGGACGATTCGCGTCGAACACCTGCCGGCCGAGCTGGTCGCGGCCGCGGCGGCGCCGCACGTGCAGGCGGCGGACACGCGCGGTGTGTCGGACGCGGAGCTCGTGCGCATCGCGCGCGCGTTCGACGGCACGCGCAAGGCGCTCGCCGAGCGGCTCGGATTGAGCGAACGGACGCTGTACCGGCGGATGAAGGCGCTCGGTCTCGGTACGCGGGAGCGCTGAACGGCGGGTGTCGCGCGAGGCTGTCGGCGGCACGCGGCTTCGTCGATAATGGCGCGTTCGATTCTCACCCCGTCGCCGATGAAAATACGCTTCCTTTTGCCTGGCCTGTTTCTCACGGCGGCAGTGCTGTCCAATCCCGTACAGGCGGCCGATTACACGTGGACCGACGCGGCCGGCGCGCATGCCGTGACGCTCGCCAGAACCGTATCCGGCGGCGACGTCGAGCTCAAGGTATCCGCGACGCTCGACGGCCGCCCCGACTGGACGGTGCGCGACTACGTGAAGGATTGCCCGGTCGACGTGATTCTCGACGTCGTGCCGAAATCGATCGAGATGCGCGACCTGCTCGGCACCGGCCGCAAGCAGTTCCTGTTCGCGTACAAGATCGGTTGCCGCGGCGACGTGAGTGCCGATCAGGTCAAGTATTTCCTGATCGACGCGGGGACGAAGTACGTGCTGCGCGGCGAGGAAACCGTGACGGTCAACGGCAAGTTGGTCGACGGCGGCGCGGCGCCCGTGCCGAACGCGGACCTGAAGGCGCAGCCCGCGCTTCTGCGCTACATGACGAAGCGCTGGCGCGGGATCAGCATGCGCAGCGACTAGGGTGGGTTATTGGCGTGAACGGGCGCTGGCCGGACGCCCGGCCGGTGAGCGCGCGATACCGGCCGCCAATGGCGAAACGGGCGGCAAACGGGAAACAGCTCGCCGCCCGCCCGTCATGCGATCAACGCACCGGCGCCAACTGCGCCATCGCTGCGCGCATGAAACCGAGCAGCGTGTCGTCGGTCCACGAGTCCTTCGTCAGCGCCGGCTCGTTCATCAGCGCCTGACGGAATTTCGCGTGCGTGGCAGGATCGTCGCCCGCGTAGCTGCGGAACAGCTCGAGCCAGCGCTGCGCGAGCGCGCGGCCTTGCGGCGAATCGGGCGGCGTGCCCGCATCGATCGCGTCGCGCACGTCGGCCATCAGTTGCGGCCATTCCATCGCGCGTTCGGCGTAGTGCGCCCGCATGAAGCGGATCTCGTCCGGCGTGAGGTACTTCTCGAAGAGCCGCATCTTCGTTTCCGACGATGCGCGCAGCACGTAGTCGCGCAACGCGGTCGAGATGCCGATCTTCGACTGCATCGACGGCTCCTGCTCGTGCATCAGGTTCAGTTTCGCGAGCAGCCGCGGATCGTTGTTCGTGTCGCGCACCAGCAGCGCCATCCAGCGCGCGGCGAGCGCACGCACGCGCTCGTCCTCGGCGGGCACGCCCGCCTCGTGCAGCGCACGAACTTGCGCGACGAGCGCGATCCATTCCGCGTCGCCGGCCTGGCTCTTCTGGTACATCGGCAGGCGCGCGAGTTCTTCCTCGGAGAAATATTTGTCGTACACGGTCATCAACTCCAGTGTGGTGAGCCAATCGGCCAGTTCCGGCTCGGTGCCCGCCGCGAGCTGCGCGTGCAGGCTCGCGAGCCGCTCGCGCAGCTGCGCGGTTTGCGCGAGCTGGCGGTCGAGCGACGCGATCTGCTTCGCGACGAGATCGACGAGCGGGGTGCCGGGCTGGTTCAGGTAGTCGCCGATTTCGGCGAGCGACAGTCCGAAGCGACGCAGGGCCTGGATCTGGTGGAGCCGGGCGATGTCGTCGCGGTCGTACAGCCGGTAGCCGTTGTCGGCGCGCGCCGAAGGCGTCAGCAGGCCGATGGCGTGATAGTGATGAAGCGTGCGGACGGTCAGCCCGCTGCGTTTCGCCAGTTCTCCCACTTTCAGCCGCATTCGTTCCTCCGTTCGGTGCGCACACTGGAGTCTCGAACGTTACGCTACGTGAGGGTCAAGCGGAAGATCGGCGATCGGACGCGCGTGGCGGGTAGCCGCACGCGCGTCCGATCCGGGGGGGCGGTTATTGCGCCGAAGGCGCGGCGGCGCGTGCTTCCTTGCCGGTCGCAGTGTCGCCGGCGGCGTTGCCGGCCTTGTCGGACGGCGCGTCCTTGCCGGCCGGCGGCGTGCCCATCGCCTGGTAAAGCCGCGCGGTATCCGCGAGCCGCGCACCGGTCGCGCGAATCTCGTCGAGCCGCGCATTGCGGTACTGCAACTCGCTCGCGCGCGCGGCCGACGGCGGCAGCGCGCCGAGCCGCACGCGGGCGGCCGCGTCGTCGTATGCGCCCCGTGCGGACAGCGCGGCGCGCGACGACGCATCGAGCGCTTGCGCGTCGTGCTCGAGCGCCGCGAGCGAATCGGCGACGTTCTGGAACGCGCCGAGCACCGCCTGCTTGTACTGGTCGACCGCGGCCTCGTAAGTCGCCTTCGCCGCGCGGCGCTGCGCGAGCAGCGCGCCGCCGTGAAAGATCGGCTGGCTCAGCGACGCGCCGACGTTCCAGATCGCGCCGGCGCCCGACAGCATCGCCGGCCAGCTGAAGCCGCCTTTGCCCATCGCCGCCGACAGCGACAGTTGCGGGAACATCTGCGCGGTCGCGAGGCCCACTTCGGCGGCGGCGGCCTTCAGCCCCGCGTCGGCGGCCTGGATGTCCGGGCGGCTTTGCAGCAGGTCCGACGGCACGACGACGGGCACCTGTTCGGGCAGGTGCAGGTCGGCGAGCGCGAGATCGGCCGGCGGCCGGTCGGGCGTGCGGCCGACCAGCACCGCGAGCGCATGGCGCGCCGAGTCGCGCTGCTGGCGCAGCGCGGGCAGGCTCGCCGCGAACGTGTCGGCGCTTTGCCGGGCATTGAGCGCGTCGCTGCGCGATGCCGAACCGAGCGCGTAACGGCGCTCGGCGTCGTGCGCCTGGTCGTTCGCGAGCGCGACGAGCCGCTCGGTGGTCTCGATCTGCGCATTGAGCACCGACACGGTGATCGACGCGGTGACGATGTTCGCGGCCAGCGCACGCCGCGCGGATTCGAGCTGGAACGCGCTGACGTCGACGCGTTTCGCGAGCGCGCGGTTCCCGAAGCGCGACACGCCGAACAGGTCGACCGTGTAGCTCGCCTGCAGTTGCCCGACGAACGTGTCGTACAGCAGCGTCGGCGCGCCGAGCGCGGGAATCGGCACGCCGAGCGCGCGCTGGCGTGCGGCCTGGCCGACCGCGTCGATCGACGGCAGCATCGAGCTGCCGATCTGCCCGCGCAACTGTTCGCGCGCGGCATCGAGCGAATGCGACGCCGCGCTCAGCGTCGGGCTGTTGCGCAGCCCTTCGTCGACGAGCGCGTTCAGCGCATCGGAACGGTACTGTTTCCACCAGTCCGGCACCGGCTGTGCGCCGACCTCGAACTGCTGCGCGACGCCTTGCGCGGACACGGTCTGCTCGACCTGCGGCGCGGCGCCGTAGTGCGCGGGCGACGGCATCGCGGGCGGCTCGCCGCTCGGCGCGAACCATGCGCAGCCCGCGAGCGGGCCGGCGAGGCTCGCCGCCGCGAGCGCCCGAACGGTTTTCGTTTTCAGGGTCATCGATCGATTCATGGTCAGGTTCCCGACGGCGCGGCAGACGTGGCGCCTGGCGGCGGGCCGTCCCGAGGGTCGCGTTCGTCGCGCTTCACGCGGAACCACGTCGCGTACAGCGCAGGCAGGTAGAACAGCGTCAGCACGGTGGCGCTCGTGATGCCGCCCATCAGCGCGGTCGCCATCGGCCCGAAGAAATTCGAGCGCAACAGCGGGATCAGCGCGAGCACGGCGGCCGCGGCCGTCAGCGTGATCGGGCGGAAGCGCCGCACGGTCGCGCCGATGATCGCGTCGACGCGGCCGTGGCCGGCCGCGATGTCCTGCTCGATCTGGTCGACCAGGATCACCGAGTTGCGCATGATGATCCCGAACATCGCGATCACGCCGAGCATCGCGACGAAGCCGAACGGCTGGCCAAATAGCAGCAGCGTCGCGGCCACGCCGATCAGCCCGAGCGGCGCGGTCAGCACGACCATCAGCACGCGCGAGAAGCTTTGCAGCTGGATCATCAACAGCGTGAACACGGCGATCGCCATCAGCGGCATCTGCGCGTTGATCGATGCCTGCGCCTTCGCGCTTTCCTCGACCGAGCCGCCGATGTTGATCTGGTAGCCGACCGGCAACTGCGCGCGCAGCGCGTTCAGCTTCGCGTCGACCGCGTGCGTGACGTCGATGCCCTGTGCGCCGGCGCGCACGTCGGATTGCACGGTGATGGTCGGCTGGCGGTCGCGCTCCCACACGACGCCGTATTCGAGCGTCGGCGTGAAGCGGCCGAGCGAGCCGAGCGGCACGGGGCCGTTCGGCGTCGGCAGCGCGAGGCCCGCGAGCTTCGCCGGATCGACGCGGTCGGCGCGCGGCGCGCGCAGGTCGACGGCGATCAGCTTGTCGCGCTCGCGATACTGCGTGACGGTCGTGCCGGACAGCGTCATCGCGAGGAAGCTCGACACGTCCTGCGACGTGACGTTCAGCTCGCGCGCCTTCTTCTGGTCGAGCTCGAAGCGCACCGAGCGCTCGGCCGGCTCGTCCCAGTCGAACTGCACGTTGACCGTGCGCGCGTCGCCGCGCATCGTCGCCGCGACCTTCTCGGCGATCGAGCGGACCGTCGCGATGCTGTCGCCGCTCACGCGGAACTGCACCGGATAGCCGACCGGCGGGCCGTTCTCGAGCCGCGACAGCCGCCAGCGCACGGCCGGGAACTTGTCGCGCAGCGTGGTTTCGAGCCAGGCCGCGAGCTTCTCGCGATCCTCGACCGATTTCGCGGTGATCACGAACTGCGCGAAGTTCGGCAGTTGCAACTGCTGATCGAGCGGCAGGTAGAAGCGCGGCGCGCCGCTGCCGACGAAGTTCACCGAATGGTCGATCTCGGGACGCTTGTCGATCACCTTCTCGAGGCGCTCGGTCTCGCGCAGCGTCGCCGCGAACGACGCACCTTCGGGCAGCCGCAGGTCGACCAGCAGCTCGGGCCGGTCGGAGCTCGGGAAGAACTGTTGCGGCACGAGCGTGAAGCCCATCAGCGCGACGACGAACAGCGCGCCCGTGATCAGCAGCACGACGAAGCGCCGCTCGATGCACCAGTCGATCCAGCCGCGCAGCCGCCGGTAGAAGCGGGTGTCGTAGATGTCGTGCTCGTGATCGTCGGGCAGGTGCGCCTCGTGCGCGTGCCGCTTGCGCTCGGGCAGCATGTGATAGCCCAGCAGCGGGATCAGCACGACGGCCGCGAACCACGACGCGATCAGCGCGATCGCCGACACCTCGAAGATCGAGCGCGTGTATTCGCCGGTGCTCGATTTCGCGAGCGCGATCGGCAGGAAGCCCGATACCGTGACGAGCGTGCCCGTCAGCATCGGGAACGCGGTGCTGGTGTACGCGAAGGCGGCGGCGCGCGCGCGGCTGTAGCCCTGTTCGAGCTTCACGGCCATCATCTCGACCGCGATGATCGCGTCGTCGACGAGCAGCCCGAGCGCGAGCACGAGCGTGCCGAGCGACACCTTGTGCAGCCCGATGTCGAACAGGTACATGAAGAGGGCGGTGACCGCGAGCACGACCGGAATCGAGATCACGACGACCATCCCGGTGCGCAGCCCGAGCGACACGAGGCTCACGACCAGCACGATCGCGACCGCTTCGGCGACGGCTTCGAGGAAGTCGTCGACCGAGTGCGAGACCGCGTGCGGCATGCTCGATACTTCGGTCAGCTTCAGGCCGGCCGGCAGTTGCGCCTGCAGATCCTTCGATTCGGCGTCGAGCGCCTTGCCGAGCCGGATCACGTCGCCGCCCGGCTGCATCGTCACGCCGATGCCGAGCACCGCATGGCCGTTCGCGCGCATCTGCGTAACCTGGGGATCGTCGTAGCCGCGCCTGACCGTCGCGAGATCGCCGAGCCGGAACGTGCGGCCGTTGATGCGGATCAGCGTATCGGCGATCGCGGCGACGTTGTCGAACTGGCCGCTCGGCCGCACGAACACGCGATCGTCGGCGGTCGTCAGCACGCCGGCCGACGAGATGTCGTTCTGCGCGTTGATCGCCTGCCCGAGCTGCTGCGGCGAGATGCCGAGGCGCGTGAGTTGCGCGTTGTTGACCTCGATGAAGATCCGCTGGTCGGGGTCGCCGAAATAGTCGACCTTGCCGACGCCCGGCACGCGCAGCAGCACGGTGCGCAACTGGTCCGCGTAGTCGTGCAGTTGCGCGGGCGTGAAGCCGTCGCCCTCGAGCGTCCAGATGTTGGTGTAGACGTCGCCGAATTCGTCGTTGAAGAACGGACCCTGCACGCCGGGCGGCAGCGTATAGCCGATGTCGCCCACCTTCTTGCGGATCTGGTACCAGGTCTCGGGCACGTCCTTCACGGGCGCCGAATCCTTCATCGTGAAGAAGATCAGCGATTCGCCCGGGCGCGAATAGCTGCGCAGGAAGTCGATGGCCGGCGTTTCCTGCAGCTTGCGGCCGATCCGGTCGGTCACCTGTTCCTGCACCTGCCGCGCGCTCGCGCCGGGCCAGAAGGTACGGATCACCATCACGCGGAACGTGAACGGCGGGTCTTCGGATTGCGCGAGCCGCGTGTAAGCGAGGATGCCCGCGAGCGTCGCGAGCGCGATCAGGTAGACGACCAGCGCCTGGTGGCGCAGCGCCCAGGCGGACAGGTTGAAGCGGCCTTCTTCGTGGGAGACGCTCACGATGCGAAGTCCTCCGGATGCAGCGGCGCGATCGCGCGCACCTTCTCGCCCGCGCTGACCGTATGCACGCCCTGCAGCACGACGCGCTCGCCCGGCTGCAGCCCGCGCGACACGGTGACGGTGCGCTCGTTGAAGCGCGCGACGTCGACGCGGCGCAACTCGAGCGTGTCGTCCTTGGTGCGCACGACCCACACGGCCGGCTGCGCGCCGTCGTGGAACAGCGCGGTGGCGGGCAGCGTGATCGGCTGCGCGTCGCCGGCAACCGGCGCGCCGGCGAACGCGACGTCCGCGGTCATCCCGAGCCGGATCGCGGGGTCGGGCGTACCGAGCGTGAGCTTCACGCGCCAGGTGCGGCTTTGCGGATCGGCGGCCGGCGCGATTTCGCGCACCTTCGCGGCGAACTGGCGCCCCGGCAGCGACGGCAGCGTGACGGTGGCCGCATGACCGGGCGCGAGCGACGCGAGCGCGGCCTCGGGCACGTCGCTCACCACGTCGACATCGCCCGACCACGCGAGCTGGTAGACCGGCTGGCCGGCCGACACGTTCTGGCCGGTGTCGGCCTGTTCGGCGGTGATGGTGCCCGCGTGATCGGCGACGAGCGTCGCGTAGCGGAGCTGGTTCTTCGCGAGCGCGAGCTGCTGCTGCGCCTGGTCGCGTTGCGCGAGCGCCGACGTGTAGCTGTTCTGGGTCTGTTCGAGCTGCGCGGTCGCGATCAGGTTTTCGCGGGCCTGCGCGCGATCGCGGTCGAGCTGCTGCTTCGCGAACGCGAGGCTGTGCGTCGCGGCATCGAGTTGCGCCTGCGCACTCGCGGCGTTCTTCTCGACGTCGGACGGATCGAGCAGCGCGACGACCTGGCCGACCTTCACCGTATCGCCGAGCCGCACCCGGCGCTCGATGATCTTGCCGGCGATGCGGAACGACAGCGGGGTGGCATAGCGCGGCTGGATGTCGCCGGGCAGCGTGCGCGCGGCCGCGGCGGTGTCGGCCCGTGCGGGCAGCGCGACGACGGGGCGCGGGGCGGGCGGCGCGGATTCTTTCGGATGACAGGCGGCAAGGACGAGCGCGGCGCCGATCAGCAGCGCGGCGCGGGAACCGGAGCGATTCACGAAACCCCCAGGTGAGGTGGAGCGGAACGAAGCCGGCAAGCGCGGCGGGCGCTTGCCCCAAAACGGCGCCGGCATCGGCGCGCGCGGACAGACGGACAACATTGTCAGAAACTGTGGCGGATTCTAATACACACCTGTATCCGAATGCAAAGATGAATCTGAAAGGGAAAGGATGCTAGACTGCGCGCCATGAAACCACAGCGCTTAACTCGAGAGCAGAGCCGGGACCAGACGCGCGAACGTCTGCTGAAAGCCGCGCATCGCATTTTTCTGAAGAAGGGCTATGTGGCCGCGAGCGTCGAGGACATCGCGGCGGCGGCCGGCTATACGCGCGGTGCGTTCTATTCGAATTTCCGCAGCAAGTCCGACTTGCTGCTGGAGTTGCTGGAGCGCGATCACGAGGAGGTGCGGGCCGACTTCGAGGCGATTTTCGAAGGCGGCGGCACGCGCGAGCAGATGGAATCGATGGCGCTCGCGTATTACCGGACGCTGTTTCGCGACGACGAATATTCGCTGCTGTGGGGCGAGGCGAAGCTGCAGGCCGCGCGCGACGCGAAGTTCCGCGTGCGCTTCAACCAGTTCCTGCACGGCAAGCGCGTGCAGATGGCCGAATTCATCGAGCGCTTCGCCGAGCGTTCGGGCACGCCGCTGCTGCTGCCGGCCGACACGCTCGCGTTCGGGCTGATGTGCCTGTGCGACGGCGTGCAGTCGTACTACACGGCCGATCCGCAGCACGTGTCGGCCGACGTGGCCGAAGCGGCGCTCGCGGGGTTCTTCGCGCGGGTCGTGCTGGGGCGCGCGCCGGACTGACCGGCGCGGGCGGTGCGGCGGCGCGCGTCAGCGCTCGCCGGTCATCCGCCGGTACGCATCGAGCAGCGACGTCTTGTAGACGACGCCCGCGAGCGTCGGCTCGGCTTCGCTCTCGATCACCGGCAGGCGCTCTCCCTGGAACGCCATGAAGCGTTCGAGCGCGGTCGCGAGCGGCATGTCGGGCGTGAGCAGCGGAAACGGCGTATGCGCGTAGTGCGCGGCCGTCTTGTCGGTCGTGTCGCGCTTGTCGAGCAGGTCCGACGTGATGTCCTTCAGCGCGACCGCGCCGCGAAAGCGCCCGGCGTCGTCGGTCACGTACAGGTACTTCACCGGATATTCGAGAAACACGCGTGTCATGTCGGCGACGCTCGCGGTGAGCGGCACGACCGTCTGCGCGGGCTGGATCAGCGCGCGCATCTGCGTGGTGCGCAGCCGCTGCCGCTCCTGCGCGTCCTGGTAGTGATGCTGCGTGATGTCGTACATCGACGTCGTGCCCGTCGCGCGCGCGACGAAATACGCGAACACGCACGACACCAGCAGCGGCAGCACGACCTGATAGCTCAGCGTCATCTCGAAGATCATCAGGATCGCCATCAGCGGCGCCTGCGTGGCGCCCGCCATGAATGCGCCCATCCCCACGATCGCGTACGCGAAATAGGCCGACGTATGGCCGGGCCACAGCGCGTCCATCGCGAGCCCGAACAGCGAGCCGAACACGGCGCCGACGAACAGCGTCGGCGTGAACACGCCGCCGATCGCGCCCGAGCCGGCCGTCGCGGCGGTCGCGATCACCTTGAACACGAGTACCGCGACGAGCGCCTGCCAGGTCCACGGTGAATGGAGGATGTGGTTCACGACGCTGTAGCCGTTGCCCCACACGTCGGGAATCCACACCGAGATCACGCCGACGACGAGGCCGCCGAGCGCGAGCCGCACGGGCAGCGGCACCGGCAGCCGCTTGAACTGCGTCTTCGACGCGTCGATCAGATGCAGGAACTGCGGCGCGAGCACGCCGCACAGCGCGCCGAGCACGACGAACGGCAGCACCTCGGCGCCCGTCACGGCCGGAAACACCGGCATCTCGTACGGCGGTCGGTAGCCGGCGAATTCGCGCATCACGATGTTCGCGACGACCGATGCGACGACCATCGGCCCGAAGCTCTCCATCGCGATCGTGCCGAGCACGATCTCCGACACGAAAAAGGCGCCGGCGATCGGCGCGTTGTACGCGGACGTGATGCCGGCCGCCGCCCCGCACGCGACCAGCAGGCGCAGGCGCGGCGGGTCGAAGTGCGCGAAGCGGCCGACGAGCGACGCGGCGAGCGCCGCAAGCTGCACCATCGGGCCTTCGCGGCCGATCGAGCCGCCGCTGCCGATCGTCAGCAGCGACGACACGCTGCGCCACAGGCTCTGGCGCACGGGCACGACGCCGTTGCCGAGCGCGACCGATTCCATGTAGTCGGTCTTGGCCGCCTCCTTGTCGCCGCGCGTCGCGAAGAGCAGCACGCAGCCGGCGAGGAAGCCGCCCGCGGCCGGCATCCAGAACCGCACGTACCACGGCAGGCTCCTGGCCATCTGCACGAAGCTGCCGCTGTGCCCCGAGATCAGGCGCTGCATCAGGTCGATGCCTTCGCGGAACGCGATCGTCGCGAAGGCGCCGCCGACGCCGACGATGGCCGACCAGATCAGCATCGTATGGGCGTCCGACAGGCGGAGCAGCGTTCGGGCGCGTGTGCGCAGCTTCAGCAGGAACGAGAGCACGGCTGAAAGGGGGCGATGGAAAACGACGCGAAGCATAGCACCGCGCCGCGCCCGCGGGACTCTCCCGTCGGGCGCGGCGCGCGAACCGTCGCGGACGTGCGGCTCAGCCAAGCCAGTGCTGCACGGCCCAGGTGACGCCGTAGCCGCCGACGATCAGCCACACGTACAGGATCAGGCCGGTCATCAGCGCTCGCGGGCCGGCCGCGCGGATCTGGGCGACGCGCGTCTCGATGCCGAGTGCGGTCATGGCCATCGTCAGCGCGAAGGTGTCGAGCACGTTCAGCGTGTGCGTGACGTCCGCCGGCAGCACGTTCAGCGAATTGACGATCACGAAGCCGAGGAAGCCGAGCGCGAACCAGGGCACCGCCACCTTGCGCCTGCCTTGCGTGCCGCCGGCCGCGTCGTGCGCCGAGCGCGCGGACCGGGCGAGCCACCAGCCGAGCGCGAGCAGCACCGGCACGAGCAGCATCACGCGCGTCATCTTGACGATCGTCGCGACGCGCACGACCTCCGGGCTGATGTCGCTCGCCGCGCCGACCACCTGCGCGACTTCGTGGATCGTGCCGCCGAAGAACAGGCCGAGGCCCGCCGGATCGAGGTTCAGCAGACCGGCGTGATAGGCGAGCGGATACAGGAACATCGACAGCGTCCCGAACAGCACGACGCTGCCCACGGCCATCGCGCTCTGGTGCGGCTTCGACTGCAGCGTCGACTCGAACGCGAGCACGGCGGCCGCGCCGCAGATCGCGCTGCCGGCGGCGGTCAGCAGCGCGGCGTCGCGGTCGAGCTTCATCAGCTTCATGCCGACCCAGGTGCCGATCACGAGCGTGCTGACGACGACCAGCACCGATACCGTGAGGCCCGGCAGCCCGACCTGCGCGATTTCCTGCAGGCTCACGCGCAGGCCGAAGAACGCGACCGCGATGCGCAGCAGCTTGCGCGCGGAGAAATTGACGCCGGCCGCCCAGCTGGCCGGCATGCCGTCGCGCAACGCGTTGCCGTACAGCGCGCCGGCGACGATGCCGACGATCAGCGGCGACAGGCCGAGCCCCGCGATCGCGGGGAGCTCGGACAGGCTCGTGACGGCGGCGGCGAACAGCGCGACGAACAGCACGCCGTTCAACTGGCCGCGCATCGACGGCGCGGCATGGCTGAGAGGGGGAGTCGGAGCAGTGGACATGGGAGCACCGTGATGGAGCGTGTGGCGATGGTGTAATCCTAATTTCGTTATATCGATATGAAAAATTGTGATTTGTGACGTAAACTATCCGGAAAGCCGATAATTCATCGCCATGACCCCGGATCAACTGATAACGTTCGCCGCCGTCGCCGAGCATCTGAACATCAGCCGCGCCGCCGTGGCGCTGCATCTGTCGCAGCCAGCCGTGTCGGGCCAGTTGCGGCTGCTGCAGGACGAGTTCGGCGAGCCGCTGTACCAGCGCGACGGCCGCGGCATCCGCCTGACGCCGGTCGGCGAACAGCTCGCGCAGTACGCGAAGGCCCAGCGCGACACGTTCGCGCAGGCGCGTGCGTTTCGCGACGCGGTGCGCGGGCTGGAAGCCGGCACGCTGCGCATCGGCGCGAGCACGACGCCCGCGAGCTACCTGCTGCCGTACCTGATCGCGGCGTTCCAGCCGCGCGCGCCGCGCGTGTCGATCCAGACGATGAGCGGCAATACGGCCGACGTGGTCGCGGCGCTGCCGTCGCTCGACATCGCGCTGATCGAAGGGCCGCCCGGCGAGGCGCTGCCGCCGGGTACGGCCGTGCACGCGTGGCACGAGGACGAGATCGTCGCGATCGTGCCGGCCGGCCATCCGCTCGCGGCGCCTGGCCACGACGCGGGCGTGACGCTCGATGCACTCGCCGCGCATCCGCTCGTGCTGCGCGAGGCGGGCTCCGCGGTGCGGCAGCTCGTCGAGCGCGCGTTCGCGCACGGCGGCGCGCCGATGCGCGTCGCGTTCGAGATCGCCGGGGTCGAGGCCGTGAAGGAAGCCGTGCGCGCGGGAATGGGCGTCGGGTTCGTGTCCGCGATGTCGCTGCGTCACGAGGATGCGGCGCTCGTGCCGCGCTCGCTGGCGCCCGCGCCGCTCACGCGGCATTTCTCCATTCTCGTGCCGCACGGCGGCGCGCCGTCGCGAATCGCCGCGCAATTCCTCGAAATGAGCCTCGCGCAGGGCCTCGCATAGACGCTCGACGCTGCGCCGGGAACAGGTGTTGCATGCGTTCGGGCGCGTATTCGTGTGACCAGCGGGCCTTAGGGATTTCCTCTATGGCGTGGGTCTGAAGCGAAGCGCACCATCCGTCTCAAGCAAATGGAACCGGTTCCATTCCGGTTGAAAAAGGGCAACATGGCAGACATCGTGATCGTGGCGAGCGCACTCGGGATGGACCGGGTGCGCCAGGAGGGCCACAGTGCATTCATCGCGACCGTGGCGGCATCCGGTGCGACCGGGTTCGAGGTGCGGCGCGAACTGTTCGCGTCGGACGACGACACGGCGCCCGGCGCGCTGGCCGCGCTCGGCGCGCGAATCGCCGGCCACGGATTGTGGTCGGTCTATTCGACACCGGACTCGCTGTATACGGAAACGGGCGCGCTCGATGCCGACGCTTTGCGCGACGCGCTCGCGCAAGCCGATGCGCTCGGCGCGCGCTTCGTGAAATTGCAGCTCGGCGGCTTCGCGGGCGACGCGCACGCGGCCGAGATCGTCGCGCTGTCGGGCGGCGCGCGGGCTCGCGTGGTGGTGGAAAACGGTCAGCTCGAGGTCGGCGGCGCGTTCGCGCAGTTCCGCGCGCTGTTCGATGCGCTGGCCGATGCCGGCGTGCCCGATGCGCTCGGCATGACGTTCGACATCGGCAACTGGCAGTGGCGCGGCGAAGCGCCGCTCGACTGCGCGCAGGTGCTCGCGCCGCATGTGGAATACATTCATTGCAAGGCCACCGAAGGCGAGGGCGCGCGTCGTTTCGCCGTCGCGCCGGCGCCGAACGACCCGCTCGTGACCGGCGTGCTCGCGACACTGCCGCGGCATGCGCCGCGCGGCATCGAGTTCCCGTTCGACGCGGCCGACCTGGCCGGCGATGCCTGCCGGCGTGTCGCGTGGCTCGCGACCGCGTGACGGCAGCAGGATCCTGAGGAGTTCAGTCATGAAAGCAGCACTCGATGTCGTGACCTACGGCGAAGCGATGGCAATGTTCGTCGCGACGGAGCCCGGCCACCTCGCGCACGCCGGGCAATTCGCGAAGCGGATCGCCGGCGCCGATCTGAATGTCGCGATCGGCCTGTCGCGGCTCGGCTTCCGGGTCGGCTGGATGAGCCGGGTCGGTAGCGATTCGTTCGGCCGCTACGTGCTCGACACGCTGGCGCGCGAGGGCATCGACGCGTCGTGCGTGACCGTCGACCCGCGTTACCCGACCGGTTTCCAGCTGAAGTCGCGCAACGACGACGGCAGCGACCCGACCGTCGAATATTTCCGCAAGGGTTCGGCCGCGAGCCACCTGTCGTGCGACGACTACGTGGCCGACTACGTGCTCGGCGCGCGCCATCTGCACCTGACGGGCGTCGCGCCGGCGATCTCGGCGACGTCGTGCGAACTGGCATTCCGGCTCGCACGCGAGATGCGGGCGGCCGGCAAGACGATCTCGTTCGATCCGAACCTGCGCCCGACGCTGTGGCCGTCCGCCGACGTGATGGCGAAGACGCTGAATGCGCTCGCGACGCTCGCCGACTGGGTGCTGCCGGGCCTTGCCGAAGGGCGGCAGCTCACCGGGCACGACACGCCGGCCGACATCGCGGGCTTCTATCTCGCGCAGGGCGCGCGCGGCGTCGTGATCAAGCTCGGCGAGCAGGGCGCGTATTTCCGCACGGCCGACGGCCGCGAAGGCATCGTTGCCGGCGAGCGCGTTGAAAAGGTCGTCGATACGGTGGGCGCCGGCGACGGCTTCGCGGTCGGCGTGGTCAGCGCGTTGCTCGAAGGCCGCAGCGTCGAGCAGGCGGTCGCGCGCGGCAACCGGATCGGTGCGCTCGCGATCCAGGTGATCGGCGACTCGGAAGGGTTGCCGACCCGCGACGCGCTCGACCGGCTCGAAAATGTCAGCAATGACGCCGATCGCTTAGAGGAAACCATCACCGCGCAATGAGAGGCCGGACACGGCACAATCCGCGGATCCATTTCGTGCGCGACGCACAGCAGTTTTGTTCGAGGCCGGGCAGGCGCCAGCGCGTCCACTCCGGTCCATATACGGAGACACTCACATGGCAGCCAATCTCGCAGCCCGTCGGTGGTGGACGATCATGCCGATCGTCTTCATCACATACAGCCTCGCCTACCTCGATCGCGCGAACTACGGGTTCGCGGCGGCGGCCGGCATCAACCAGGATCTCGGGATCAGCAAGGGCCTGTCGTCGCTGATCGGTGCGCTGTTCTTCCTCGGCTACTTCTTTTTCCAGATCCCCGGTGCGATCTATGCGGAACGCCGCAGCGTGAAGAAGCTCGTGTTCGCGAGCCTCGTGCTGTGGGGCGGCTGCGCGGCCCTGACCGGCGTGGTCAGCAACATCCCGTCGCTGATGGCGATCCGCTTCGTGCTCGGCGTCGTCGAGGCGGCCGTGATGCCGGCGATGCTGATCTACATCAGCAACTGGTTCACGAAGAACGAGCGCTCGCGCGCGAACACGTTCCTGATCCTCGGCAACCCGGTCACGGTGCTGTGGATGTCGATCGTGTCGGGTTATCTCGTGCATGAATTCGGCTGGCGCCACATGTTCATCGCCGAAGGCATCCCGGCCGTCATCTGGGCCGTGTGCTGGTGGTGCCTCGTGCAGGACAAGCCGGCCGATTCGCCGTGGCTCAACGCACAGGAAAAGCGCGACCTCGACGCCGCGCTCGCGGCCGAGCAGGCGGCGATCAAGCCGGTGCGCAACTATGGCGAGGCGTTCCGCTCGCCGGCCGTGATCAAGCTGTGCGCGCAGTATTTCTGCTGGAGCATCGGCGTGTACGGCTTCGTGCTGTGGCTGCCGTCGATCGTGAAGAACGGTTCCGATCTCGGGATGGTCGCGACCGGCTGGCTGTCCGCGCTGCCGTACCTCGCGGCGACGATCGCGATGCTCGCCGCGTCGTGGGCGTCCGACAAGGTCGGCTCGCGTCGCGGCTTCGTGTGGCCGTTCCTGCTGGTCGGCGCGGCCGCGTTCGCCGCGTCGTACGCGCTCGGCTCGTCGCATTTCTGGATCTCGTATGCGCTGCTGGTCGTCGCGGGTGCCGCGATGTATGCGCCGTACGGCCCGTTCTTCGCGATCGTGCCGGAACTGCTGCCGAAGAACGTCGCGGGCGGCGCGATGGCGCTGATCAACAGCATGGGCGCGCTCGGCTCGTTCGTCGGCTCGTACTTCGTCGGCTACCTGAACGGCGCGACCGGGTCGCCCGTCGCGTCGTACGCGTTCATGAGCGCCGCGCTCGTCGCCGCGGTGATCCTCACGCTGTCCGTCAAACCCCAGGCGCGCGATGCGCATCCGCTCGCCGCGCCGCTGCAAGGAAAATGAAACGATGAAGCCCCGTATCGTCGCGTACAAGCCGCTGCCCGATGACGTTCTCGCGTACCTGCGCGAGCATGCGGACGTCGTGCACGCCGACGGCGCCGACGCGCTTGCCGCCGCGCTCGGCGACGCCGACGGCGCGATCGGCGCGAGCCTGAAGATCACGCCGCAGATGCTCGACCGTGCGCCGCGGCTGAAGGCGTGGTCGACGATCTCGGTCGGCTACGACAACTTCGACGTCGCCGATCTGACGCGGCGCGGCATCGTGCTCGCGCATACGCCCGACGTGCTGACCGAGTCGACGGCCGATACGGTGTTTTCACTGATCCTGGCCTCCGCACGGCGCGTGGTCGAGCTCGCCGAGTGGGTGAAAGCCGGCCATTGGCATCGCAGCATCGGCCCCGACCTGTACGGCACCGACGTGCAGGGCAAGACGCTCGGCATCGTCGGGCTCGGGCGCATCGGCGGCGCGGTCGCGCGCCGCGCGGCGCTCGGCTTCCGGATGCAGGTGCTGTACGCGAACCGGTCCGCGCATGCCGAGGCCGAGACGCAGTACGGCGCCCGGCGCGTGACGCTCGACGAGTTGCTCGCGCAGTCGGATTTCGTGTGTCTGCAAGTGCCGCTGTCGCCCGACACGCGCCATCTGATCGGCGCGCCCGAGTTCGCGAAGATGAAGCGCGGCGCGATCCTGATCAACGCGTCGCGCGGGCCGGTGGTCGACGAGGCCGCGCTGATCGACGCGCTGCGTGCGGGGACGATCCGCGGCGCGGGGCTCGACGTGTTCGAGAAGGAGCCGCTGCCGGCCGATTCGCCGCTGCTGCGGATGAAGAACGTGGTCGCGCTGCCGCATATCGGCTCGGCGACGCACGAGACGCGCCATGCGATGGCGCGCTGCGCGGCGGAAAACCTGGTCGGCGCGCTGGCCGGCACGCTGCGCGCGAATCTCGTCAACCCGGATGCGCTGGCGCACGCCTGAGCCGCCTGCGATAACCGCCCTGCGCGGTTAGAGTCGATGGTCTTGGTGCCCGAGGGCTGGCTGCGTTATGATCGCCCGCGCTCGTCGCATCGACGGCCGGCCACGCGGCCGGCGGCGTCGCGCGACGGGCTTCCGCGCCAGGTCCGGTGCGGCCGACTGCTGTAACGCCATTGGCGGGCGCTGCTCGAGCGTGAAGCACCGGGCCGGCGCAGGCGCCGACGCGCCAGGACAGGGGAGGCCGCCGGTTGGCTTACGTTTCCAACAACAATGGTCCGTCTGCTCACGAAGCGGCGCGGATCGTACGTCGCGAGGCACGACAGTGACCGATTCGCAACCTTCCACGACGCGTCCGGCGACGATCAGCGACGTCGCGCGCGAGGCCGGCACGGGCAAGACCAGCGTTTCGCGCTACCTGAACGGCGAGACGCATGTGCTGTCGGTCGATCTGCGCCAGCGGATCGAGGCGGCGATCGCGCGGCTCAACTACCGGCCGAACCAGATGGCGCGCGGGCTCAAGCGCGGCCGCAACCGGCTGCTCGGCATGCTCGCGGCCGACCTGACCAATCCCTACACCGTCGAAGTGCTGCAGGGCGTCGAGGCCGCGTGCCATGCGCTCGGCTACATGCCGCTCATCTGTCACGCGGCGAACGAAGTCGAGATGGAGCGCCGCTTCCTGCAACTGCTCACGACCTACCGCGTCGAAGGGCTGATCGTCAACGCGCTCGGCGCCGAGGAAGACGTGCTGCGCCCGCTGCGCGGCGCGGGCATTCCGGCCGTGCTCGTCGATCGGACGGTCGAGGGCTTCGAGGCCGACCTGATCGGCCTCGACAATACCGATGCGATCGAGACGGCGCTCGCGCATCTGGTCGCACAGGGCTTCGACGCGATCCATTTCGTCGTGCAGCCGTTCGAGCACGTGAGCTCGCGGCGCGTGCGCGAGGCCGCGTTCCGCGCGGCGCTGGCGGCGCGCGGGCTGGCGGTGCCGTCGACGGTCGTGCTCGACCTGAACGAGCCGGACGCGGCCGCGGCGGCGCTTGCCGACGTCGATGCGCGCATCGACGATGCGGCGCGGCGCGGCGTGCGCGCGGCGCTGTTCGCCGCGAATGCGCCGGTCGCGCTGACGATCGCGCGCCACCTGCGCGCGCGCTTCGGCGCCGCGTGGCAGCAGCAGGCCGCGCTGCTGTCGATCGACGATCCGGAATGGGCCGAGCTGATCGGCATCACGACGATCCGTCAGCCGACCTACGAAATCGGCTACAAGGCCGTCGAATTCGTGCACGAGCGGATCGACGGCGCGGCGGGCGACGTGCGCGTCGCGATGCTGCCCGGCGAGCTGATCGCGCGCGCGTCGACCGCAAGCTGAGTATCATTCGGGGCACGCAGCGCGCCAGGTGCGCTGCCCCGAACAAGGAACTCCATGACTGTCGCTCCCGTCACGCTGGCGGCGCTGATCGCCGCCACGCTGATCATCGCGCTGCTGCCGCTCGTCCTCTACCGCTTCCTGCGCAAGCCGCTTGCGCTCAACCGCCGCGACACGATCGTCGGCGTCGCCGTCTTCACGCTGTTTGCCATGATCGTCGAGCGCGCGTTCCACGGGCTCGTGCTGAGCCGCACGCCCGAGGACGGCTGGCTGACGCAGCCGCTCGCGTTCGTCGCGTACAGCGCGCTCGCGACCGCCGTATTCGAGGAAATCGGCCGCTATCTCGGCATGCGCGTGCTGAACCGCCGCTATGGCGCATCGGCCGGCGACGGCCGCGGAATCGGCTACGGGATCGGTCACGGCGGCGCCGAGGCGTGGTTCGTCGGCGTGCTCGTGTGGGGTCAGTGGTCGTATCTCGCGTGGCTCGCGAGCCGCGGCCAGCTCGAGACGCAGTTGTCGGACCTGCCGGTCGACACCGTGGTGCGGCTGCACATGATGCTCGCGACACTGTCGGCCCAGTCGATCCTGCTGTTGCTGCTCGAACGCTGCGCGGCGTTCGCGGTGCAACTGGCGCTGTCGGTGCTGATGTGGCGCAGCGTGCGTGCCGGCCGCATCGCCGTGTTGCCGCTCGCGATGGTGCTGCATGCGCTCGCGGCGACGCCCACGCTGCTGTACCAGGTGCGCGTGCTGCCGGCCGCGTGGGTCGAGGCCGCGTATTTCGTGCTGGCCGCGATCCTGGTGGCCGTGCTGGCGAAGACGTGCCGGCCGTCGCGTGCGACGGCCTGACGGGAGAGACGCAATGGACGACTATCTGATCGAATGCCCGAGCACGGAATTCGATGCGCTTGCGCGCGTGATCTGCGAACTCTTTCCGGAGCAGACGCGCTTTGTCGAAAACAGCGACGAACGCGGGCGATTCCTGTCCGTGCAGTGGCTCGCGATGCGCTTCGGCGCGACGCCGAAGCGGATGACGCTGGACATCCGGATCGTGCCGGCCGCGCTCGCGCGCTACCTGGCGCTCAAGCCGATGCAGCGCGCGCGCAGCCATGCGGTGCTGCATGCGTATACGGAAGCGATGCTCGGCTCGCTCGAAGAGCGGCACGCGGCCGGCGAGGCCGTCGAGCGCGACGCGGAACTCGAACTCGACGAAGACTTTGCGTGAACGGCGGCGCCGGCCTTGCGCCGGCGCGGTGCGAGACGCGTCACGCGTCGCGGTAGACCTGAGCGAAGCGCTGCGCCTGCACGACGCCGTAGTCGCCCGGCGCGTATTGCATCACCCAGTCGCCGGCGACGCCGCGCAGCGTGTCGCCGTTTTCCGAGCGGGCGATCGTGAACGGCTCGTCCATCCGGCGCGCGAGCACGACGGCCGGCCGGTTGCGGTAGGCGCCCGGCGTGCCGTGCGCGAGCGCCGGATCGGCGGGCAGGTATTTGGCGTCGAAACGTGCGCGCGACACGACCCAGCGGTCGCCGGTCGAGCCGGTGATCAATGCGTCGCCCGTCACATAACGGTTCGGGCCTTCGAGGCTCATCAGTTCGCCGTCGGCGTCCGCGAAGGACACGGCGACGGTTTCGTCCTTGACGACGCGACGGGCCTGCGGATCGGTACGCAGATCGAGTTGCTTGAGTTCGAGCATGGCGGGGAGGGGCGGGAAAGCGGGAAAAGCCGGGAGCTTATCCCGAATTCGGCGCGCCGTGTGACGCGCCGGTCGCCGGTCGACGCACGGCGCCGTTCGGCCCGGGTGGGCCGGCACGGCGCCGGCGGGGAAGGCGTCAGGGCTGCGCGGGCGCGCTCGCGGCCGGCGCGGCGGCTGCGTTGCCTTCCTTGCCCTTCGTCTTGCCCTTGCCGCGGTGCTCGCCGCCGTGGTGCAGCCAACTGCGGAACGTCGTGTCGGCCAGCGCCTTCTGCTCGGCCGGGAAGCTCTCGTAGAGCGGCGCGAATGCGTCGGCGAGCTTCTTCGCGCCGTCGGCGTTCGCCTGCGACAGTTCCGCGTACTGCTTCATGTCGTCGATCGCGGACACGTCGTGTTTGGCCATCCGTTCACTGTAGAGGCGGCCCATCGTTGCGCCGTTGTCGCGCATCGTGTCGGCGAACGTCTTCCATTGCGGCTCCTGCGCCGACGTGATCTTCAACTGGTCGTGCAGGTACTTGATGCGCTGCTCGATGCGCGCTTCGTGGCGCGCCGCGCGCTGCTCGGCGCTCGGCGCCGACGCCGACGCCGCGGCCGTCGTTGCCGGCGCTTGCGGCTGTGCCGGGGTTTGCGCGAACGCGCTGGCTGCAACGGCGAGCGTAGCGAGGGTGAGCGAGATTTTCTTCATGGTTGGCTCTCCGGGGTGGTGTCTGGCGAGCGGGCGCGGCGGCCATCGCCGCCAGCGCGCCTCTCGCGTCGCCCGTTATTAGTAGCACGTTGCCTGCCGCGCGGCAGTGAATGCGACACTTGCTTACATCCGATACGAATCGAAATCGAAGGTGCGAATCCGGGCGATGCCGGTTGGGCGCGCCGGCGTTCGGCGCTATCATCGCGTCACTTTCCACTCCGCCGGCACATCGCGCGCCGGCTCAGCGTCATGCGTCCACCCCGTCTCGACCAACTCGACGATCTCGACCGGCAACTCGTCGCGCTGCTGCAAGCCGATGCGCGCGCCAGCGTCGCCGATCTCGCGCGCCAGCTCGACGTGGCGCGCACGACGGTCGTCGCGCGCATCGCGCGGCTCGAACGCACCAACGTGATCGCCGGGTACAGCGTGCGACTCGGGCAGGACGTGCTCGACGCGAGTATCTATGCGTACGTCGGCATCATCCTCACGCCGAAGTTCGGCAAGGACGTATTGCGCAAGCTCGACCGGATGCCGGAAGTGCAACTGCTGTGCGCGGTGAGCGGCGAGTACGACTACGTCGCGTGGCTGCGCGCCGATTCGCCGGAGCGGCTCAACGACCTGCTCGACCAGATCGGCACGCTCGAAGGCGTCGAGCGCACGACGACGTCGATCATCCTGTCGCGCAAGATCGATCGCGGAACGATCGGCGGCTGACCCGTTGGATGCGGCGCCGCGCGGGCGTCGCTGCGTCACGGCTGCCCGGATTGAAGTCGAGGTACCTGCCCGCACGCACTCGTATCGGCCTTCGCTGTCCTTCGTGATCGGCACGGGCGCCCGCCGTTGTCCTTCTGCGCACTTCGCGCGTCTTTCCCGAATCTCGTTTCGTATTCCGCTTCGAGCGGCGTGTCGTACCTGACGCATGTGCGGTTCGTGCGTCCGGTGCGACGGCGTGCGTCGTCTTCATCCTCGCGATGCGCAGCCGCCAACGGCCGGCGTGCGACAGCGGCTATGCGCGATTTTTATGCGAATCGGTCGTTTCGACCAAATCGATCGTCATAACGTCGAAATTCTCGGTCGTTTCGCATCATTCTTTGTCTTGGAACTGATTTTGCACGTCCCTACACTGTGTTCATTGGCTTAACGCCGTTCACAACACCAAACCCATCATCAGGAGATAAGCGCATGAAAATCGCCATCGTCGGCGCAGGTCTGATCGGCCACACCATTGCTCACATGCTGCGCGAAACCGGCGACTACGAAGTCGTCGCGTTCGACCGCGACGCGGATGCGCTCGCGAAGCTGTCGCGCGAAGGCATCGCGACGCAACGGGTCGATTCGGCCGACGCGAACGCGATTCGCGAAGCGGTGAAGGGCTTCGATGCGCTCGTCAACGCGCTGCCTTACTACCTCGCGGTCAACGTGGCCGCGGCGGCGAAGGCGGCCGGCGTTCATTACTTCGACCTGACCGAAGACGTGCGCGCCACCCATGCGATCCGCGAACTGGCCGACGGCTCCGACCGCGCGTTCATGCCGCAATGCGGCCTTGCGCCGGGCTTCATCGGCATCGCCGCGCACGAACTCGTGAACGGCTTCAGCGAAGTGCGCGACGTGAAGATGCGCGTCGGCGCGCTGCCCGAATATCCGACCAACGCGCTGAAGTACAACCTGACGTGGAGCGTCGACGGCCTGATCAACGAATACTGCCAGCCGTGCGAAGCGATCCGCGACGGCCGCAAGCAGTGGGTGCAGCCGCTCGAGGGCCTCGAACACTTCTCGCTCGACGGCACCGAATACGAAGCGTTCAACACGTCGGGCGGCCTCGGCACGCTGTGCGAGACGCTGTCGGGCAAGGTCGAGACGCTCGACTACAAGTCGGTGCGCTACCCGGGCCACCGCGAACTCGTGCAGTTCCTGCTCGAGGACCTGCGCCTGTCGACCGACCGCGACACGCTGAAGTCGATCATGCGCCGCGCGGTGCCGTCGACGAAGCAGGACGTCGTGCTCGTGTTCGTCACGGTGACGGGCGTGAAGGACGGCCAACTGGTTCAGGACGTGTTCACGCGCAAGATCTTCGCGAAGGACGTGTGCGGGATGCACATGAGCGCGATCCAGATCACGACGGCCGGCGCGATGTGCGCGGTGCTGGATCTGTTCCGCGAAAAGAAGCTGCCGCAGAGCGGTTTCATCCCGCAGGAGAAGGTGTCGCTGAAGGCGTTCCTGTCGAATCGTTTCGGCAAGCTGTACGACGGCGGCACGATGGAGCGCATGCACGCGGTTGCCTGACCGCGGTTGCCAGACGGTAGTTACCAGACGATTCGCCAGCCACTGGCACGAGGGCCGTACGACGCCGGGAGCGCAGCAGCGCTTCCGGCGTTGTTTTTTGGGGGAGAAGCGGAAGGGCCGGGGGGCGCGGGATCAGGCCGGCAGCGGCGGGACCATCGTCGCCGGCTGCGGCGGCGGCACGATGCGGTACAGCAGCGCGTCGATGTCCGCGTCGGACGGCGCGGTGTTGTCGAACATCACGATGCCGTCGCATTCGCGGCCGGTGGGCACGAAGCGGCGCTGCCGGTATTCGTCCCAGTGCGCGAGCTTGTACGCATCGTTCGGGTTCGCACGCGCGACGATCCGCTGGTGCGCGACGTCTTCCGACGTATGGACCCACACGACCGTCAGCGTGACGTCCGGCGCGATGCCGAGCCACGCGCGATCGAGGATGCGCCGGTCGCGCACTTCGCGCGACAGCGGGCCGACGACGAGCGCGCCGATGCCGAGCGCGAGATTTTCGCGGGCCGTGTCGAGCAGGCCCTGGTATTCGGCATCGCGAAGGTGCTTCAGGTAGAGCGGGCTGTCGCGGTCGTTCGGATCGTCCGTGAGCGCCCCCATCGCGGCCGCGCTGTAGCGGCCGTACAGCGTGTCCTTGTCGAGCAGGCAGAACGCCTGGCCGGTCGCGCGCATCAGCGGCCCGATGAGCCGCTTCGCAAGCGTGGTCTTGCCGGTGCCGGCGTGACCGCAGAAGAACGCCAGGTGCGTCACGAATGCCGGCTCCCCGACCGCTGGCCCGACGTGTCGCCGCGCTTGTCGCCGCGCGAGAACACTTCCGCTTCCAGCCACATCGCGTTGATGATGCCGAAGCCGAGCGCCACGCCGATGCCGAGTATCCACGAGAAATACCACATAGGTCTGTCTCCTTGACGATTGGGCCGCGCGGCCGTTGTGCAGTGCGCAATGCAGGCCTGACGAGCCGGTCGGAGCGCACGGAGCGCGTGCTGCGATGCACGCAGCCCGATCATGACCAATATCGGCGTGCCGTGCAAGCCGGCCCGTCCGTGCAGCAAACCGGTAAACTGATGCGCAAACCGCAATATCGTGAACAACATGCTGATCAACTGTGCTGCTTACCAGGACGGCCGCAAGCTGGCCGATATCGACATCGATGCCATCAGCGATTACGTGTCGAAGCCCGAATGCTTCGTCTGGGTCGCGCTGAAGGATCCGACGCCCGAGGAAATCGACCTGATGGGCGAGGAATTCGGGTTGCACGAGCTGGCGCTCGAGGATGCGCGCAAGGGCCATCAGCGGCCGAAGATCGAGGAATACGGCGATTCGCTGTTCGCGGTGCTGCATACGGTCGAACTCGACGAGGACGGCGAATTCAAGGTCGGCGAATTGAACGTGTTCGTCGGCCCGAATTACGTGCTGTCGATCCGCAACCATACCGAGCACGATTTCCGCGACGTGCGCAAGCGTTGCGAGCGGGAGCCGCATCTGCTGCGGGAGGGGTCGGCGTTCGTGTTCTACGCGCTGATGGACCAGGTCGTCGACCGGTATTTCCCGATCCTCGAAACGCTCGGCACCGAACTCGAGGAACTCGAGGACCGCATTTTCGCGAAGGCCACGCCGGCGTCGTCGCGCGCGATCATCGAGGATCTCTATTCGCTGAAACGCCGGCTCGTGCTGCTGTACCAGCACACGGCGCCGCTGATGGAGCCGCTCGCGAAGCTCACCGGCGGGCGTGTTCCGCAAGTCTGCAGCGGGATGGCGGCCTACTTCCGCGATGTGTACGACCATTTGCAGCGGATCGTGAAAACGATCGAAGGGCGGCGCGAGATGGTCGTCACGGCGATCCAGGTCAACCTCGGAATGATCTCGCTCGCGGAGAACGAGGTGACCAAGCGGCTCGGCTCGTTCGCCGCGCTGTTCGCGATACCGACGATGATCGCCGGCATCTACGGGATGAACTTCGCGAACATGCCTGAACTGCACCTGAAATACGGGTTCTACGGCTGCATCGCGGTGATGGCCGCCGCCGACCTCGCGCTGTGGTGGCGTTTCAAGCGGGCAGGGTGGCTGTAGGGCGGCGTCACGCCGGCCGCGGCGCGTGCTTGCCGACCACGACGCGCCACGGCCGCACGCGCCACGATTTCACGAGGCCGTTCTGCACGTACGGATCGGCGCGCGCGAACGATTCGGCCGCTTCCGGCGAATCGCCTTCGAACACGAGCACGGCTTGGTCGGCCGGGTCGGCCAGCGCACCGGCGAGCACGAGTTCGCCGCGCTCGGTCGCCGCCTGCGCGAGCGCGAGATGCTCCGCACGAAGCGGTTCGCGGCGCGACAGGTAGTCGTCGACGAGTTCATAGATCAACTGGTAATGCATGATCGCTCCAGGAATCGGTTTCCGCCTCGGATAGTGGGCGGCCAGGTCAGTATAGGGCAGCGGGAAAGCCCTTGGCGGCGTGGTTTGCCGGCGCGATGGCGGGCATTGGCCGGGCGCGCTTCATGACCCGCGCATCCCGGCCGATATCCCGCTGGTTTCCTCAAAAACGCAACTAACGGTCGAGCTTCCAAACATCGGCAAATTGCCGGGCGCTTCGCGTCCACGGCCGATCCGCGTGGAATTCGTCTACAGGAAACGAGGGGCCGCCGCGGCCTATGCCGGGTCCGGATTTCGCATCCCGGCGAACGCAGGGGAGCGGATGAAAACGATAGGCGCCGGCCCGGGGCGGGGGCGTGCGAGGGGTGTTTCCATTGGGCCGGAATGCGACCTATGCTGAACGAATCCGGAGCGAACGCCGTTCGCCCGATTCGCCCAGACGAGGTGTGCCATGCCGGTCTCAGCCACCCTGCAGGATTGCCTGCGCCAGAAGTCATCGCGGTACGAAGTCGTGTACCACCCCTATAGCCATACGAGCATGGAGACGGCCGCCGCCGCGCACATTCCCGGCGATCGTCTCGCGAAAACGGTGCTCCTCGAGGACGCCGAGGGCTACGTCGCCGCCGTGTTGCCGACGACGCACGCCGTGCGTCTGTCGGATCTCTGGGTGAAGACGGGACGCCATCTCGTGCTCGCCCGGGAGGTCGAATTGCGCGACCTGTTCAAGGATTGCGACATGGGCGCGCTGCCGCCCGTATGCATGGCGTACGGGATGAAGACGTTCCTCGAGGAACGCCTCGCGCAGCAGCCGGAAGTCTATTTCGAGGCCGGCGACCACGAAGCGCTGATCCACATGATGCAGGACGAATTCCTGGCGCTGATGGAGACGGCCGAGCGCGCGCATTTCTCGCATCGTATGCAGGGGATGATGCTGTCCTGAGCGATGCCGGCCGTGCATCGATGACGCATGCGCGGGCATTTTTCCCACCGGGCTCGGTGAAGTGGAGATGCCCGTGCGCGCAGAGGGGCGGGCAACGAATTCACGCTGGCGCAGCGGTACCCGGTTTCGGAAAATCGGTTCGTTGTGCAGAAGATACTTTAAACCGGGCCGGTAGGAAGGTTTGCTTATTTTCGTTTGGAATCCTTTGCAAATAAGCGGTGGGCGACTCCGCGGAATATCGCGTCAACGGGACCTGGCTCCGCGTGACAACGGTCAATCGGCTTCCATCCTTGCATGAGACAACCAGACGCATCCGGCGGCGCGCACTCCAGACGCGCCAATTCAGTGCGCCGCACTAAATCGGTGATTATTTATGAGAAGCACTGAATTAGTGCGATAGCCTACAAAATAATTACCGAATTAATGGAAAATGTTTGTTGAAGCTTACTAACTTGTTATTCGAGTAAGGCCTCCAAACTTTGTATTTGGGTATCAAATAAAGTTTGACGCCCCAATTTTTTCCTTGCTATCTTCTGCACCCAAGACGAACGGCCTGGCTGACATCGGCGTGTAACGAAGATTCAATCGCCATACGAGAATGTGGCTGCGCCGACGAAGCTGACAATTGCCTGAACGCGCTGGTGCAGGGCGGACGCCGGATAGGGCGGCTACCCCGTGGTGGTTGAAACGATTCCTTGAAATTGAATGAATTCGGATCCGAGATCGATGCTTTCGATTCGGATTACTAATTGCATCGAAAATGAAATTTCACGTTGAGGCGGAGGCGGAACCGACCCGGTTCCGGCGCCGGCCATCATCGCGAAACTGGGCGATTCGCTTGGGGGATGGATAGTGGGCATGAAAGTCGAAGAGCATCTGGTTGCTTCGAACAGCGGACTGGCCACGCTGGGCCGTCCGCGGGAATTCGGCAAGAAGCAGCAGAATCCGGTGCGCCGTTTCGGCGGCATCGCAGTCGTCCTCCTGTTGCATGCAGTGCTGATCTACGCATTGCTCAACGGCCTCGCGACGAAAGTCGTGCAGGTGATCCAGCATCCGATCGAAACCCGCATCATCGAGCCGGTGAAGCCGCCGCCGCCCCCGCCGATGCCGGTCGTCAAGCTTCCGCCGCCGAAGTTCGCACCCCCGCCGCCGCCGTTCGTGCCGCCGCCGGAAGTACCGGTGCAGGCGCCGCCGCAGGCGACGATCACGCACCAGTCGGCACCGGTGCCATCCGCGCCGGCCGTGCAGGCGCAGGTCATCGCACCGCCCGCGCCGGCGGCCAAACCGGTCAGTCACGAAGTAGGTGTCGTCTGCCCGAACTCGGACACGATTCGCGCGTCGATGCAGTACCCGAAGGAAGCGCAGGAAAACAACATCACGGGTGACGTGACGATCGAGTTCGTCGTGGATGCGGAAGGGAACATCACGAACGAACGCGTGGCCCAGTCGGCCGACCCCGTGCTCGATCGTGCGGCGTACAACACCGTGAAGCGGTTCAAATGCGTGGCGCAAGGCCAGGCAGTACGGGTGCAGGTGCCGTTCTCGTTCAACCTGAATTGATGCAGTGGGCGGTCCGGCGGGAGCCGGACCGGTGAAAACCGGCTCGAACCTTAATCGTAAGTTCAACGAAAGAATTGGAGTGGGGTATGACGAAGCGTTCTCTAGCCGCGCTGGCGGCAAGCCTGTTGATGTCCGTCGCTGCAATCGACGGGCTCGTTGCACCGCAGCCCGCTTATGCGCAGGCGAGCGGATCCACCGCGGCATCCGACGCGCCGACACAGGCCGCGGCGCCCACGCAGGCGCCTTCCGCGGCCGAGCCGGCCCCGCCGCCGGCGCCGGCCACGACCGAAGCGGTCGAGAATCCGTACGGACTCGGCGCGCTCTGGAAGAACGGCGACTTCGTCGCGCGCTTCGTACTGATCCTGCTCGTGATCATGTCGATGGGCAGCTGGTACATCATGATCACGAAGTTCGTCGAGCAATTGCGGGCAAACCGCCGCGCGAAAATCGCGGACGCACAGCTCTGGAGCGCGCCGTCGCTGGCCGAGGGCGCAAAGCTGCTCGACGAGGCGTCGCCGTTCCGCTTCATCGCCGAAACGGCGATCGAGGCGGGCGAGCATCACGACGAGGCGCTGCTCGAAGCCGTGGACCGCAACACATGGATCGACGTGTCCGTCGAGCGCTCGATCACGAACGTGTCGAACCGCCTGCAGGACGGGCTCGCGTTCCTGGCGACGGTCGGTTCGACCGCGCCGTTCGTCGGGCTGTTCGGCACGGTCTGGGGGATCTATCACGCGCTGACGGCGATCGGGATCGCGGGCCAGGCATCGATCGACAAGGTCGCGGGCCCGGTGGGCGAGGCGCTGATCATGACGGCGATCGGCCTGGCGGTCGCGGTGCCTGCCGTACTTGGCTACAACTTCCTCGTCCGGCGCAACAAGTCGGTGATGGAACGCGTCCGCAACTTCGGCGCCCAGCTGCATACCGTGCTGCTGGCCGGGAGCAAGCGCGCGGTGCGCGCGCCGTCGCCCGCCGCGTCGCTCGTGAACTGACCGGCTGACGGAGGCGCGCGATGGGCATGAACGTCGGGCAGGACGAAAGCGACGAGGTGATCGCGAACATCAACACGACGCCGCTCGTCGACGTGATGCTGGTGTTGCTGATCATCTTCCTGATCACGATTCCGGTCGTCACGCACACGATCCAGCTGCAGTTGCCGAAGGAGGTCGTGCAGCCGCTGCAGACCACGCCGAAGAGCGTCGAGATCGCGGTGAATCGCGACGGCGATTTCTTCTGGGGCGAACAACGGGTGGATGCGTCGGCGTTGCTCGCGAAGCTGAAGGGTGTGTCGCAGCAGCAGCCGCAGCCGAGCGTGCACGTACGGGGCGACCAGAACACGCGCTACGAGTTCATCGGCCGGGTCGTCACGATGTGCGAGCGAGCGGGTATCGCGAAGGTGTCGTTCATTACGGAACCGCCGGCGCGGGGTGGTTAGCCTTGCATGGGAACGGCATACGCGCCGATTCCGATTGACGACGACGCATGGGATCAGATCAGGCATCGACAGGAGCAGACGATGGGAATGAACGTGCCTTCGGGCGGGAGCGGCGGCGAGCCGGACGTGATGGTCGACATCAACACCACGCCGCTGATCGACGTGATGCTGGTGCTGCTGATCATGCTGATCATCACGATCCCGATCCAGATGCATTCGGTGAAGATGGACCTGCCGGTGGGCAACCCGCCGCCGCCCGCCGCACCGCCGGAAGTGGTGCAGATCGACATCGACTTCGACGGTGCGACGACGTGGAACGGCGCGCCGGTGCCGGACCGCGCGGCACTCGAGGCGAAGCTGACGGCGGTCGCGCACGAGCCCGTGCAGGCGGAGATCCATCTGCGAGCGAACAAGCTGGCGCCGTACAAGGACGTGGCGGCCGTACTGGCGTCCGCGCAGCGCGTGGGCGCGACGAAGATCGGCCTGATCGGAAACGAGCAGTTCATGCAATGACGGGACAGGCCGACCGATGAACCAGCGACGATGGAAACGGATGATGGCGCTGACTGCGCTCGGTGCGGCCTGCGTGCTCGGCCGGCCGGCGTGGGCGGCCGACGCGTTGCGGCCCGACGTGGCGAAGCCGCTGGCCGCGGCGCAGGACCTGTATCGCGCGCACAGGTATCGCGATGCGCTCGGCAAGATCGCGCAGGCGGCCGCCGTGCCCAACCGCACGCCGTACGAAACCTACATGGTGGAAGCGACGCGCGGCGCGGCGGCGATGGCGGCCGGCGATACCGGCGTGGCCGCGCAGGCCTACGAAACCGTGCTGAACTCGGGGCGCCTGTCGGGCGCGGACGAGCAGCGGACGACGGCGGCGCTCGCGGGAATCTACTTCCAGCAGAAGAACTATCCGCAGGCGATCCGCGTCGCGCAGCGCTACCTGAAGGCGGGCGGCACGGATCCGGACATGCGCACGCTGCTCACGCAGTCGTATTACCTGTCGAACGATTGCGGCCAGGTCGTGAGCCAGTTGAAGGCGAGCACGGAGGCACAGGCGAAGGCCGGCCACGCGCCGGACGAGGGCCAGCTGCAGATGCTGGCGACCTGTGCGCAAAAGAGCAAGGACGCCGTTGCCTATCGCAACGCGCTCGGCATGCTGGTGGCTTTTCATCCGAGCCCCGCGTACTGGGAGGACATGATCTCGGCCATTCGCGGCAGCCCCGGTTACCTGTCGTCGCTCGACCTCGACATCTACCGGTTGCGCAGGGCGACGGGCTCGCTGACGACGGCCGACGCCTACATGGAGATGACGCAGCTCGCGCTGGTGGCGGGAACGCCGGCCGAGGGCAGGCAGGTGATCGACCAGGGATTCGCGTCCGGCGTGCTGGGCAAGGATGCACAGGCGGAGCGCGAGAAACGGCTGCAGGCGCTGGCTGCCAAGCGTGCGCAGTCGGGTGCGGACGCCGCCAACCCGGTGGCGCCGATCGATGCCGGCATGAATCTGGTGTTCGCGGGCCATGCGGCGCAGGGGCTGTCGATGATGGAGCAGGTGATCGCGAAAGGCGGACTCGAGCATCCCGATGCCGCGCGGCTGCGGCTCGGCGAGGCGTACTACGTAGCCGGCCAGAAGGCGCATGCGGTCCAGGTGCTGCGCACGGTGAAGGGTAACGACGGGTCGGCGGATCTGGCGAAGCTATGGACGGCGGTGGCGTCCCGGTAGCGCAACGCAAAGCCGCGACGGCATGCGACGCGCACGCAATCGACGAGCAGCGTGGCGCGATGGAAGTACAAGTCCTTGACGTTCTGACATGAAGAGAGACAGGGGAAATGTTATTAATTAGTAACGCGAATGAAATAGGCGAAACACTCGCGGGCGCGCGGCGACGGTGCCGCGCCGCGTCGGCCGCGTCATCGCATCGGCCAAGGCTGGCCGACATCAAACCGGTTTCGACTGCGAGGCTCCGCACTTCCATGACTGTGCCCCCTGATGAGTCGGTTCTGGTCGCCGTATCGCTGGGCAGCAAGATCCGGGCGCTGCGCCAGCGCCTGAAGCTCACGCTTGACGAGACGGCCGGGATCGCGGGTATTTCGAAGCCGTTCCTGTCTCAGGTCGAGCGTGGGCGCGCGACGCCGTCGATCACGTCGCTGGTCCGGATCGCGCACGCGCTGGGCGTCACGATGCAGTACTTCATCGACACGCCGACGGAAGCGCGTTCGGTGTGCCGCGGGAACGCGCTGCAGTACTTCCAGTTCGCGAACTCGGCCAGCCTGTTTGCCAGACTGACGAACCTGGTGGATGGCCGCAAGCTTGACGCGATTCTCGTCAGGATGCCGGCGGGGCAGTCGCCGTCCGAGATAACGACGCATGCGGGCGAGGAATTCGTCTACGTGATGCGCGGGCAGGTCGCGCTGACGCTCGAGGATTGCACGTTCACGCTCAACGCGGGCGATACCGCGCACTACGAATCGACGATGCCGCATGCATGGCGCAACACGGCCGACGAAGAAGCGGTGATCGTCTGGGTCGGCACGCCGAGACTGTTCTAGCGGAGGCGGCAGGCGCCGCATGTCGAACGGTAAGCAGCAGGAAGTGCGCTCATGACATCTAGTAAGTATGACGAAGTAAATATAAAGAAACGGTGATGCTGGGCGGAACGGGTGCCCAAGGCCGATCCGTTCGAGTCGTAGCGGTCGGAAGGGTGGCTATTGCGGGTTCCGTTACACGGGCGCCCAGGACGCGCAAGGAATTCACAAGGTTCCGGCGTACAGCAGGTGGGGTCTTACTACGAGCGAGAGGGAACGAGATGAAGCAGAGAGTATTGGCGTTGGCCATCAAGAGGATAGTCTGGGCGGAACTGGCGCTGACGGCCGCGCTGGTGCCGCCGGCGTTTGCCCAGAGCCAGCCGGCGCCAGGCGTCGCATCGATCGCGGATGCGGTCGCGAATGGCGCACCCGTGACCGTCGCGCAGGCGAACGGTACGGCGGGCGCTGTCGCCGCCACGGGCGCCGCGGCATCCGGTGCGGCAGCCGAGGCGACGCCGGCCGCTCCCGGCGCGAACGGACAGGGCAAGGTCGCGCAGATCAAGCGGTTCGAAGTGACGGGTTCGCTGATCCGGCAGGCCGACAAGGTCGGCTTCAACCAGGTTCAGACCATCACGAGCAAGGACATCGAGAACAGCGGCCACACCAGCGTCGCCGACTACCTGCGCAGCACCTCGGCGAATTCGGCAAGCAGTTGGAGCGAAGGGACGACGAACAGCTTCGCGCCGGGCGGCGCAGGCATCGCATTGCGCGGCCTCAGCGAGAAGTACACGCTGGTGCTGATCGACGGCATGCGGGTGTCACCGTATGCGTTCGCGGTGAACGGCAGCGATCAGTTTTTCGACCTGAACACGCTGCCGCTGAACATCATCGACCGAATCGAAATCGTCAAGACAGGCGCGGTGTCTCAGTATGGTTCCGACGCAATCGCGGGCGTGGTGAACATCATCACGAAGAAAAACTTCCAGGGTCTCGAGCTGGGAGGCAGCTACGGCGGTGCGACGAACGGTGAAGGCGGCCAGGGCACGACGAAGTTCAGCATCCTCGGCGGCTTCGGCGACCTGAACGCCGACCGCTTCAACGTGACGGCGGCGCTCAGCTACTACAAGTCGAACGGCATCTCGATCGCCGATCGCGACATGACGCAGAACCAGGATTTCTCCAATTTCCCGGGCGGCGTGTCGAACCAGAGCGTGTCGTACTGGCGCAATCCGGCCACCGGCGCGAAGGTGCCGCTGAGCCCGTGTCCGAACGGCGGTCAGGCCGTGCCGGGCACCTCCGTCGCGCAGGTCAACGGTCCCGGAACGGTCTGCGCAAACAACACCGCGTACGCATCGTCGCTGTCACCGTGGACTGAACGCCTGAGCGCGAAGGTGCACGCCGACTTCAAGATCAGCGACGCGATGCAGGCGTTCGCCGATCTCTGGGAAAGCAACAATACGACGGTCACGAACAACTTCGTCGGCCGCCTCGGCAACAGCACGCAGACCTATGATCCGGCGACGGGCGGTCTCAACCCGATTTCGAACCTCGTGCCGGGCAGCAACCCGTATAACCCGTTTGGCGTGCCGGCCAAGCTGGTCTATGCATTCCCGGCCACGCAGGCCGTGCATACGAGCTCCAACTTCTGGCGTGCCGCGACGGGTGTGAAAGGATCGTTCAGCACGCCGCGCGTGGGTGACTGGGACTGGACGGCGTCCTACACGCATTCGCAGAACACGGTGTCGAACAACTATTCGAACCTGATCAACGCGGCCGCGCTCGAAAATATCGTCCAGAACGGCGTATTCAACTTCGCGAATCCATCGTCGACACCGAACGGGTTGAACGGGCTGTACGGAAGCACGTCGACGCAGGCCATCACGAAGCTCGACGCCGTCGATGCGACGCTGTCGACGCCGAACCTGTTCACGTTGCCCACGGGTAACGTCGGCCTGGGTCTCGGTACGCAATTCACGCACCAGAGCCAATACATCGGGACGGGCGCGGACTACGCGAACGGCACGCTCATCCAGCCGGCGCTGCAATCGGTCAACGGCGAGCGCAACGTCGCGGCGGTCTACTACCAGATCGACATTCCCATCCTGAAGAACCTGACGTTCAGCCAGTCGGGACGCTACGACCACTACAGCGACTTCGGTGGCGCGTTTTCGCCGCGCTTCGCGTTGCGCTTCCAGCCGATCCGCGAGCTGACGATGTACGGTTCGTACAACCGGGGCTTCCGCGCGCCGACGCTGATCGAAAACACTTCGTCGAGGACCTACGGCGCGCAGGGTGCGGTCGATTCGAACGATCCTAACAATCCGAACGCATACAACCTCGTCGAGGAAGTGCAGGCCGGTAACAGCAAGCTGCAGCCTGAGCGGACCAAGAACTACAACATCGGCTTCCAGCTGTCGCCTACCCGCAATACCGATTTCGGCTTCGACTGGTACAAGATCCACATCGACAACGTGATCGGCACGGAAGACATCCAGACGGTGGTCGACCAGAACGATCCGTCGAAGGTGATCCGTAATCCGAATGGTTCGATCGCGTATGTCGTGCTGCCGTACATGAACCTGTCGTCGCTCGATACGGACGGCTTCGAGACCACCTTCCGCCAATCGGTGTCGACCAAGATCGGTACCTTCACGCTGTCGGGCGACTGGGCCTACGTGTGGCACTTCAAGATGCCGGTGGGCGGCGAGACGACCGACTTCGCGGGCAACAACGGTTCGCTGAACGAGCCGTTCGGCGGCAGCTTCCCGCGCTGGAAGGGCAACACGAGTCTGAACTGGAACTACCACAACCAATGGAACGCGACGTTGACGTGGATGTTCACGGGACCGTACAGCCAGGCCATCCTGTCGCCGGGCCAATATCCGAACATGCAGGACAGCGTGGCGTCGTACAGCCAGTTCAACCTGATGGTCAGCTACACCGGCTTCAAGCATTGGACGATCTACGCGGGCATCGACAACATCTTCAATCGTGCGCCGCCGTTCGACCCGGTTTTCATGAACGCGAGCTACCAGACGGGCTACGACACGTCGCTGTACACGTATGTCGGTCGATTCGCGCAGGTTGGCGCGACCTACAAGTTCTGATGCCGATTGCGATGCACGGATGGGCTTTAGACCGGCCGCTCCACGTCCACCTCCCCATTTTTTGGAGCGGCCCTTTTTCGCCTGGCGCCACGACGGCCTGCAACCGGGACGTGCGGCGATGCAGTTCGCAGGCGCGTTTTCAGCACGAACAACCAGTGGGATGCAGGTGGCACGCGGCATCCTGCACCGGCATCTACCGCGCGCAGGCATCACGCCCGCACGCTTTCGGACAGACCGACCATGAAACTGTTGAAATGGCGATGGACAGGCGTGCCGCGCGCGGCGCTGTTCGCATGCGTCGTGCTGCTCGTGTCGGGTAGCGCCATGCCACGTGCGGCGCTGGCGGTGTCGGCGATTGCGCAATACGATCAGCCGAAGTACCCGACCAATTTCGCGCATTTCGATTATGCCGATCCCGACGCGCCGGACACCGGCACGCTCAATTTCGAAAACTACGACCAAGCGCAGAGCTACGACTCGCTGAACCCGTTCCTCGTGCGCGGCTCGCCCGCGCCGGACATCAAGAACCTGATGTTCGACACGCTGATGCAGCGCAGCTGGGACGAGCTCGCGTCCGAATACGCGCTGATCGCCGACGACGTCGAGGTGGCGCCCGACGGGCTGTCGGCCACGTTCCACATCAATCCGGCCGCGCGCTTCTCGAACGGCGACGCGATCACCGCGGCGGACGTCAAGTATTCGTTCGACACGCTGACGAGCCCGCAGGCGTCGCCGATCTACAACGCGCAGTTCTCCATCATCAAGCGCGCGGTGGTGGTCGACCGGAACGTGATCCGCTTCGAATTCCAGCACGCGGAGCGCGACGCGGCGCTGATCGCGGGCGACTTGCCGGTGTTCTCGCCGAAGTGGGGGCAGCGCGCGGACGGTACGCGGCCGCCGTTCGACCAGATCGCGAACGTGCCGCCGATCGCGAGCGGCGCGTACCTGATCGAGCAGCGCAGGAACGACAAGCAGATCACGTACGTGCGCAACCCGCACTACTGGGCCGCGAACCTGCCGTCGCGGCGCGGGATGTTCCGCTTCGCACGCGTGTCGTTCAAGCTGTACCTCGACCAGTACACGGCGCTCGAGGCGTTCAAGGCCGGCGACGTGGACGCGCGGGTGGAGTACAGCTCGACGCAGTGGGCGCGCAAGTACGTCGGCAAGAATTTCCGCAACGGGCTGCTGAAGAAGGGTGAATTCCCGGACGGCCCCGCGCAGATGCAGGGTTTCCTGATGAACCTGCGCAAGCCGATGTTCCAGGACGTACGCGTGCGGCATGCGCTCGCGCTGGCATTCGACTTCGACTGGATGAGCCGGATGATGTTCTACGGGCAGTATCGCCGCACCAACAGCTTCTGGGACGCGAGCCCGTTCGCGGCATCCGGCATGCCGAGCGCGAAGGAACTCGCATTGCTGGAGCCGTTCCGCTCGACGTTGCCGCCGGAGGTGTTCGGCCCGATGGTCAAACAGCCGTCGACGCTGCCGCCCGGCTCGCTGCGCGCGAACCTCAGGCAAGCGCGCGACCTGCTCGCGCAGGCCGGCTGGCACTATCGCGACGGTGCGCTGCGCGACGCGAACGGCACGCCGATGACGATCGAGATCATCGACGACGAGCCCGGCATGGATCGTCTGATCCTGCCGTACACGCAGGCGCTCGCGACGCTCGGCATCCATGCGTACCTGCACGAGATCGACAGCGCGCTCCACCAGAAGCGGCTCGACAATTTCGAGTACGACATGACGACGTATATCTACTCGCCCGTGACGATCCCCGGCGCGGAGCTGACGCGCCGCTTCGGCAGCGCGGCCGCCTCGCAGCCCGGCTCGGAGAACTATCCGGGCGTGAAGTCGAAGGCCGTCGACGCGCTGATCCGCGCGGCGCTCGCGGCAGATACGCTCGACGATCTCGAGACGGCCACGCACGCCCTCGACCGCGTGCTGATCAACCTGTACGTGCTGGTCCCGCAGTACTACCTGCCGAACGCGCGGATCGCATACAAGACGACGCTCGGCCATCCGGCGGTCGTGCCGGCTTCCTATCAGTACGAGGACTGGATCGTCGACTACTGGTACGTGAAGAAGCCGGCCGCACGACCACAACCCGCTCCGGCGGCCTGACGGGGGAGCAACGATGCTGGCATACATAGTGAGGCGGCTGCTGCTGATGATTCCGACGCTGATCGGCGTCGTGACGATCACATTCGCGGTCACGCAGTTCGTGCCGGGTGGCCCGGTGGAGCAAGTGCTCGCGCAGTTGCGCCACGGCAGCGCGCGTGGAGGCGACGCGGGCGGAGGCGGGGGCGGCTACCACGGCAGCCAGGGTGTCGATCCGCAGCAGATCGAGCAGATCCGCAAGCAGTTCGGTTTCGACAAGCCGCCGCTCGAACGCTACGCGCTGATGCTGAAAAGCTACGCGACGTTCGACCTCGGGCAATCCTATTTCGCGCACCGCAGCGTATGGGCGGTGATCCGCTCGAAGTTGCCGGTGTCGATCACGCTCGGGCTGTGGACGGTGATTCTCACGTATCTCGTGTCGGTGCCGCTCGGCATCGCGAAGGCGGTGCGCAACGGCTCGCGGTTCGACACCGTGACGAGCGTGCTGGTGCTGACCGGCTACGCCGTGCCGGGCTTCGTACTCGGCGTGCTGCTGCTGATGCTGTTCGGCGGCGGCACGTTCTGGCAGGTGTTCCCGATGCGCGGGCTCACGTCGGACAACTTCGACGACCTGACGCTGATCGGCCAGATCCTCGACTATCTGTGGCACATCGCGATGCCGGTTACCGCGTCGGTCGTCGGCAATTTCGCGATCGTCACGATTCTCACGAAGAACACGTTCCTCGAGGAAATCGGCCGGCAATACGTGCTGACCGCGCGCGCGAAGGGCGCGCCGGAGCGCGACGTGTTGTGGAAGCACGTGCTGCGCAATGCGGCGATTCCGCTGCTCACCGGGCTGCCGGCGGCATTCGTCGGCGCGTTCCTGAACGGCAACCTGCTGATCGAGACGCTGTTCTCGCTCGACGGGATGGGGCAACTGTCGTACGACTCGGTGATCCGCCGCGACTATCCGGTCGTGCTCGGCTCGCTGTTCCTGTTCACCCTGATCGGTCTGCTGACCAAGCTTATCGCGGATATCTGCTATGTCCTCGTCGACCCCCGTATCCAGTTCAGCCGCCTGGACCACTGATCCGGCCGCCGTCGCATGCGCGGCGTCGCCGTCGCCGTGGCGACGCACGTGGCTGCGGTTTCGCGCGCAGCGGCTCGGCTACTGGAGCCTCGTGATCTTTGCCACGCTGTTCGCACTCAGCCTGCTGGCCGACGGATTGTCGAACGACCGGCCGCTCGTGGTGCGCTATGACGGGCACCTCTATTTCCCGATCGTGAAGGACTATCCGGAGACGCAGTTCGGCGGCGATTTCCCGGCGAAGACCAACTATCTCGATCCGTACATCCGCGCGAAGATCGAGTCGCACGGCAACTTCGCGATCTACCCGCCGAACCGCTACCGCTACGACACGATCGATTATTTCGCGTCGCGGCCGTACCCGGCGCCGCCGTCCGCGAGCAACTGGCTCGGCACCGACCAGTTCGGCCGCGACGTGCTCGCGCGGCTACTGTACGGATTTCGGCTGTCGGTGCTGATGGCGTTCGCGCTGACGGTCTCGGGCGTCGCGATCGGCGTGCTGACGGGCGCGCTGCAGGGCTTCCACGGTGGACGTACCGATCTCGTCGGGCAACGCCTGATCGAGATCTGGAGCGCGCTGCCCGACCTGTACCTGCTGATCATCTTCGCGTCGATCTTCGAACCGTCGCTGTGGCTGCTGTTCATCCTGCTGTCGATGTTCGGCTGGCTCGTGCTGTCCGACTACGTGCGCGCGGAGTTCCTGCGCAACCGCGCGCTCGACTACGTGAAGGCCGCGCGCACGATGGGGCTGTCGAACTGGCAGATCATGTGGCGGCACGTGCTGCCGAACAGCCTGACGCCGGTGATCACGTTCCTGCCGTTCCGGATGAGCGCGGCGATCCTGTCGCTGACAAGCCTCGACTTCCTCGGCCTCGGCGTGCAGCCGCCGACGCCGAGCCTCGGCGAGCTGCTGCAGGAAGGCAAGAACTACCTCGACGCGTGGTGGATCTCGATCTCCGCGTTCTCGGCGCTGGTCGTCACGCTGCTGCTGCTTACGTTCATGGGCGACGCGCTGCGCAACGCGCTCGACATGCGCGCGCGCGGCTCGGCCTTCGGCGGGGAGCAACGATGACGACGCCATTGTTGGAGATCCGCCAGTTCTCCGCGCACTTCGGCGCGAAAGCCGCCGTGCAGGACCTTGACCTCGCGGTCGCGCGCGGCGAGCGCGTGGCGCTCGTCGGCGAGTCGGGCTCGGGCAAGAGCGTGACGGCGCTGTCGATTCTGCGGCTCGCGCAGCAGGCGACGCTGTCGGGCCAGATGCTGTTCGACGGCGAGGATCTGCTCGCGAAGACCGAGCAGCAGATGCGCGGCATCCGCGGCGCCGATATCGCGATGGTGTTCCAGGAGCCGATGACGGCACTCAACCCGTTGTATACGATCGGCAAGCAGATCGCCGAGAGCCTGCGGCTGCACGAGGGGCTGCGAGCGGGCGACGCGCGCGAGCGCGGCATCGCACTGCTGCGGCGCACCGGGATTCCGGAGCCGGAACGGCGCATCGACAGTTTTCCGCACCAGTTGTCGGGCGGCCAGCGGCAGCGCGCGATGATCGCGATGGCGCTCGCGTGCCGGCCGCGGCTGTTGCTCGCGGACGAGCCGACGACGGCGCTCGACGTGACGGTGCGCCAGCAGATCGTCGACCTGCTGATCGAGCTGCAGGAGCAGGAGGCCGCCGCGCGCGGGATGGCCGTGCTGCTGATCACGCACGACCTGAATCTCGTGCGGCGCTTCGCGCAGCGCGTGGCCGTGATGGAGCGGGGCGTGCTCGTCGAGACGAACACGACCGGCGCGCTGTTCGCCGCGCCGCGGCACGCGTACACGCGCCGGCTGCTCGACAGCGCGCCGCAACGCGCGGTCGAGCCGGTCGCGGCCGACGCGCGGACGATCCTCGATGTCCAGCAGCTTGCCGTCGATTACCGCATCGCGGCGAAGGGTTGGCGCGCGGCGTTCGGCAAGACGGCGTTCCGGGCCGTGCACGACGTGAAGCTGAGCCTGCGGCGCGGCGAGACGCTCGGGATCGTCGGCGAATCGGGGTCGGGGAAATCGACGCTGGCGGCAGCCGTGCTCGGCCTGCAGCGGCCGGCGTCGGGCGGCATCGAGATCGACGGCATGCCGCTGGCGTCGCTGCGCACGACACGCGGCCGGCGCGCGCTGTACGGCCGCATGCAGGTCGTGTTCCAGGATCCGTTCGGCTCGCTGTCGCCGCGCATGACGGTCGAGCAGATCGTCGGCGAGGGGCTCGCCGTGCACCGGCCGACGGTGGCCGGCGCCGCGCGGCGCGCGCGCGTCGCCGCCTTGCTGCAGGAGGTCGGCCTGCCGGCCGAGGCAATGCTTCGCTATCCACACGAATTTTCCGGCGGCCAGCGCCAGCGCATCGCGATCGCGCGCGCGCTGGCGGTGGAGCCTGAGTTGCTGGTGCTGGACGAGCCGACGAGCGCACTCGACGTGTCGATCCAGAAGCAGGTGCTGAATCTGCTGACGAATCTGCAAAAGAAGTATGAACTGAGCTATCTGTTCATCACGCACGATCTCGCGGTGATGCGTGCGATGGCCCATCGGGTCATCGTGATGAAGGCGGGGCGTGTGGTCGAGGAGGGCGATACGCTCGACGTGTTGCACGCGCCGTCCCACCCGTATACGCAGGCGCTGCTCGCGTCGTCGATGCTCGCGCCGGAACCGGGGCCGCGGCAGCGGGAAGGGGACGCGGATGATTGACGTCAAGCGGGCGCGGCGCGCCCGCACCGTTCGCTGACGCACGCCGATGCCGTCGTTCTTCATCGACCGCCCGGTGTTTGCGTGGATCGTCGCGCTCGCGATCGTCGTCGCGGGCGTGCTCGCCATTCCGCAATTGCCGGTCGCGCAGTATCCGCGCCTTGCGCCGCCACGCGTCGTGATCACGGCGGCCTATCCGGGCGCGTCGACCGAGACGGTCGACGGCGCCGTCGGCAGCATCATCGAGGAAAGCCTCGACGGCGCCGACGGGCTGCAGTACTACGAAACGAGCAGCGACGGTCACGGCAATCTCGAGATCGACGTGACGTTCGCGCCCGGCACGGATCCGGACATCGCGCTCGTCGACGTCAACAACCGGCTGAAGCAGGTCGAGCCGCGGCTGCCGCAGCAGGTCGTGCAGCAGGGCATCGGCGTGTTCAAGGCCGCCAACACGTTCCTGATGCTCGTCACGCTGACGTCGACCGACGGCACGCGCGACTCCGCCCAGCTCGGCGACTATCTGAACCGTTACGTGCTGCGCGAACTGAAGCGCGCGCCGGGCGTCGGCGCGGCCCAGCTGTGGGACGCCGACGAGGCGCTGCGGGTCTGGCTCGATCCGAACAAGTTGCGCGAATACGACCTCGGCGCCGACGACGTGATCGCCGCGATCGGCGTGCAGAACGCGACGGTCACGGCCGGCGCGATCGGCGATGCGCCGTTCGAGCGCGGCCAGCAGCTCACCGCGACGATCGTCGTCAAGGGGCAGCTGACGTCGCCGGAGGAGTTCGGCCGGATCGTGCTGAAGTCGAAGCAGGACGGTTCGGTGGTGCGTGTCGCCGACGTCGCCCGCGTCGAAATCGGCCGCGACGACTATTCGTTCTATTCCCGGCTGAACGGCCGCCCGGCGGCTACCGTCGGGATCCAGCTCGGCCCGCGCGGCAACGCGCTCCAGACGTCGAACGCGATTCGGGCGCGGCTTGCCGAGCTGTCGAAGACGCTGCCGCCGGGCGTCGCGGTCGAGATTCCATTCGACGGCGCGCATTTCGTGACGATCGCCCTTCGGGAAGTCGTGCTGACGCTCGTCGAGGCCGTCGTGCTGGTGTTCTGCGTGATGTGGCTGTTCCTGCGCGAGCTGCGCTACACGCTCGTGCCGACCGTCGTGATTCCCGTCACGCTGATGGGCGCGTTCGTCGCGATGTGGGCGTTCGGGCTGTCGATCAACGTGTTCACGATGTTCGGCCTCGTGCTGGCGATCGGCATTCTCGTCGACGATGCGATCGTCGTGGTCGAGAGCGTGCACCGCGTGATGGAGGAGGGCGTGTCGCCGCGCGAGGCGACGCGCCTCGCGATGAAGCGGATCGGCGGGGCGATCGTCGGCGTGACGGCGGTGCTGACGGCCGTGTTCGTGCCGATGGCGTTCTTCCCGGGCAGCGTCGGCGGCATTTACCGGCAGTTCGCGGTGTCGATGATCGCGTCGATGCTCGTGTCGTCGTTCATGGCGCTGTCGCTCACGCCGGCGCTGTGCGCGAATCTGCTGAAACCGGTCGGCCGTCGCGAAGGCGCCCACGTGCCGCGACGCGGCCTCGGCGGGCGCCTGGCCGACCGTTTCGGCGTCGCGTTCGCGCAGGCCGAGGCCGGCTATCGGCGCGTGACCGTGTCGGCGGTACGCCGCACGGGCACGGTCGCGGGCCTCTATGCCGCACTCGTGGCCGTGTGCGGGCTGCTGTCCTGGATGATGCCGGGCGGCTTCCTGCCGACCGAAGACCAGGGGCAACTGCAGGTGATGATCCAGTTGCCGGCTGGCGCGACGCAGGCGCGCACGGTGGCGGTCGTCCAGCGCGTCGAGGCGATTCTGCGCGCGGAGCGGGCCGTCGCGAACGTGACGAGCGTGATCGGCTGGAGTTTCGCGGGCAGCGGACAGAACGTCGCGATGGCATTCGTCGAGTTGAAGGACTGGACGCAGCGCGACGTCGATGCGATGACGTTGCGTGATCGCCTCAACCGGCGCTTCGACGGGATTCTCGACGGCGACGTACAAGCGACGCTGCCGCCATCGGTGCCCGGCCTCGGTCACGCGGACGGCTTCACGTTCCGTCTCGAGGATCGTGGCGGGGTCGGGCTCGACACGCTGAAGGCCGCTCGCGAGCAGATGGCCGCGCGCGCGAAGGCGGACCCGGCGCTCGCGTCCGTGCATTTCGAGGACTTGCCCGATGCGCCGCGCATCGAGCTCGACGTCGATCGCGCGAAGGCGTATGCGCTTGGCGTGCCGTTCGAGCGTATCGCGGGGCTGCTCGGCGGTACGTTCGGCTCGAACTACATCAACGATTTTCCGGCGTCGGGCCGGATGCGCCGCGTGATCATCGAGGCAGATCCGGCCGCACGCGCGACCGACGCGCAACTGATGGCGCTGACGGTGCCCAACCGCACGGGGGACATGGTGCCGCTGTCGGCCATCGCCGCGCCGCACTGGACGGTCGGCCCCGTGATGCTGAATCGCTACGACGGCTATCCGTCGCTCGACGTCAGCGGCCGGGCGGCGACCCACACCAGTTCGGGCGCGGCGATGGCGGAGATGGAACGGCTTGCCGCGATGCTGCCGGCCGGGATCGGCTACGACTGGGTGGACGCGGCGCGCGAGGAGCGGATCGCCGCGCGGCAGACGCCGCTGCTGGTCGGGTTGTCGGTGCTCGCGGTGTTCATGGCGCTTGCCGCGCTGTACGAAAGCTGGACGATTCCGTTGTCGGTGCTGACGATCGTGCCGCTCGGCATTGTCGGGGCATTGGCGGCGGCGCTCGCGCGCGGGATGCCGAACGACGTGTACTTCAAGGTCGGGATGATTACCGTGATCGGGTTGTCGGCGAAGAATGCAATTCTGATCGTGCAGTTCGCGCGTGAGCTCGTCGGGCGCGGCGTGCCGCTGCGGCAGGCGGTGGTCGAGGCGGCGGCTGCGCGGTTTCGGCCGATCGTGATGACGTCGATGGCGTTTCTGCTCGGCGTCGTGCCGTTGGTGCTGGCGACTGGCGCGGGTGCGGAAAGCCGGCGTTCGATCGGAACCGGCGCGTTCGGGGGCGTGCTGGCGGCGACAGTGTTCGGGCTGGTGTTCGCGCCGGTGGCGTTTCGGGTAGTCGTGTCCATAGGCCGGCGCGGGCGGCATGCGGCGGTGACGAAGCGCGACGCGCAGCGCGTGGAAACGCCCGGGAATCTGGAGACCGATTGATGGTGGCGACGGGTGTTCCACACGAAGGCTGTCAACTCGCCGGTGCGCGACGCCGCGCACGTGCGCGAAGGGCTGCTCCATCAAGAGTCCGATCTGTTCTCAGGATGAGTGCCCGCTCTTTGCTAAACAAAAAAGTTTTGGCTGACGAGTACCGGCCGTGTGCTCCATTGCGGCGCATTCGCGAGGGGGTGAAAAGCAGCCGAACAAGGAAGACAAGACAACGGTATCGGCTGGTGAACCATATCGCTTTCATTCGGCACCAACCGAGTGCGCTCAATGCACCTAAACAAAGTTATGTGGCATCAAATATTTTTTGACGCATAGATTCTGTCCTGCTATGTTCGCGTCCAACATAAAACTTTGGTAGTGAACGGTAATGAAGATTCCGTGTATTAAGGCTTTCGAAGTGAAGGCGTAAGGCAGTCATTCAACGAGCGGCTGCCTTTCCTGGCAACGCGTACGCGCTAATTGACGAGGCGCCATGGTGCGAATGTTCCAGGGTGCAGCTTTTTTGCAGCCGTTCGATGCGCGGAAAGATCGAATCATGTAATTAGGTTTCCTAACTCAATAGGGATGCCGTTTCTTGTACTTCAAGTTCATTCGGCGTGGCAGTAGAAGAAATAACGTTGAAATAAATGAGCGGGCGAACGGAATGGTTGCGATCGCCAGGTGATGAATCAGGAAAGCGGGGCAGCGCTATTTAAAGGCCGGCGAATCTCCGTGCATACAAAAAGGTCAGGCCTTGCGACGACAGAGGGGTGTTATGAAACCAACGGCTTTGGGATCGGCAATACGCAGCATCGTATGGGCTGAAGTCGCGTTGACGGCGGCTTTGGGTACCTCCGCTTACGCGCAGACAACGCCTGTCGACGGGAGCGTCGCCGCCGAGCAAACCGGCAGCGCTGCCGCCGCCGCGCCCGCGCCGGCATCTGGCGCCACCGCGGGCGGGCAGACCGTGAAGAAGCTCGACAAGTTCGAGGTGACGGGCTCGCTGATCCGCACATCCGACAAGGTCGGTCACACCGAAGTGCAGGTCATCACCGCGAAGGAAATCCAGCAAAGCGGATACACGACGGTCGCCGATTTCCTGCGTTCGACCTCGGCCAACTCCGCAAGCAGCTGGGGCCAGACGACGATGAACAGCTCGGCCCCCGGCGGCGCCGGCATGGCGTTGCGCGGGCTCAGCGAGAAATACACGCTCGTGCTCGTCGACGGCCAGCGCGTCGCGAACTATGCGCAGTCGGTGAACTTCACCGACACGTTCTTCGATGTCAACGCGATCCCGCTGAACATGGTGGAGCGCGTCGAGATCGTCAAGACCGGTGCGGTATCCGTCTATGGCTCCGACGCGATCGCGGGCGTCGTCAACATCATTACGAAGAAGAACTTTCAGGGCCTGCAGATCGACGGCCAACTCGGCAAGGCGCAGCATCCGGGCGACGGGCAGGGTAACTTCAGCGTACTGGCCGGCTTCGGCGATCTGAATTCGGACCGCTTCAACGTCACCGCGGCCGCCAGCTATTACCGCGATTCGGGCTCGACGCTCGGCGATCGCGACATGACGTCGGCGCAAGACTTCACGCAATATCCCGGCGGGCTGGCAGCGCCGCTCGGGCCGAACCAGCAATCGTACTGGTCGCTGGCGGACGGCTCCAAGGTGCCGCTTTCGCCGTGCCCGCCGGGCAGCAAGACGAGCGCGACCAATTGCACGTACAACCCGGCCGCGTCGACATCGCTCGTTCCGTCCACGACGCGCCTGAACGCGAAGGTGCGCGCCACCTTCAAGATCGACGACAACACGCAGGCCTATGCGGGTTTCTGGGTGAGCCGGGATGAAACCGTCCAGCTGCAGGGACCGGCCTCGATCTCGAGCACGACGAACGTCTACAACCCGGCGACCGGGTCCGTTTCGCCGCTGCCGCGCACCGTACCGGTGAGCAACCCCTATAACCCGTTCGGTGTGCCGACGGCGGTCAACCTGACCTTCCCGGGCAACGTCGTGGGGGCGGATACGGTATCGACGTTCTGGATGGCGAACACGGGCGTCAAAGGTTCGTTCGATGCGGGCAGATTCGGCGCATGGGACTGGTCGGCCGATTACGGCCATTCGCAGAGCACGGTCGATACGACGTATCGCAACCGGATCAACGTCGCGGGCCTCGAGAACATGCTCGCGAACGGCACCTACAACTTCTCGAACCCGGCCGCCACGCCAAACGGCCTGAACGGCGTTTTCACGGACGACGATCAGCAGGCCATCTCGAAGATCGACAGCGTGACAGCCAAGGCCTCGACGTCGAATCTCTTCACGCTGCCCGGCGGCCCGGTCGGCCTGGGCCTGGGCACGGAGTTCCGCCACGAATCGTCGACGATCAACCCGCAGACGCTCGCGTCGCAGGGCGTATCCGCGCCCGCGAACGTGCAGACGGTGGAGGGGTCGCGCAACGTCGCCGCCGCGTTCTACCAGGTCGACATTCCGATCCTGCGCAACCTGACGTTCACGCAGGCGGGCCGCTACGATCACTACAGCGACTTCGGCGGGGCGTTTTCGCCGAGTTTTGCGCTGCGTTTCCAGCCGGTGCAAATGCTGACGACGTATGCATCGTACAGTCGCGGCTTCCGCGCGCCGACCCTCGTCGAAAACTCGCAGGCCGTCTATCTCTCTCACCAGAACCTCGTCGATCCGAACGATCCGAGCGGTGTGCCGACGAAGCACTTCACGACGGAGCAAGTCGCGGGCAATCCGAATCTTCAGCCCGAGCACACGAAGAACTACAACATCGGCTTCCAGCTTTCGCCCGATGCGATGACCGATATCGGCGCGGCGTTCTACAAGGTCCGCATCGACGGCGTCATCGGCACCGACGATCCGAACGCGGTGCTCGTCGCCAACGATCCCTCCCGCGTCGTGCGCAACGCCGACGGATCGGTGCGTTACCTCGTTCAGCATTTCGTGAACCTCGGTGCGCTCGATACCGATGGTTTCGATCTCAACTTCCGCAAGGCGGTGCGCACCAAGTACGGCACGTTCACGCTCGCAGGCGACTGGGCTTATGTGTGGCACTTCAAGCTGCACAGCCCCGGAACTGCACCGCAGGACTTCGCCGGCAACAACCTTGCGCTGCTGCAGCCGTTCGGCGCGAGCAACCCGCGCTGGAAGGGCAACACGAGCCTGAGCTGGGACTACCGGCAGCTGACCACCACGCTGACCTGGCAATACACGGGACCCTATACGAACGCCGTGGCCGCGGAATTCGGCGACGGCGGTACGGGATCGGTGGCGTCGTACAGCCAGTTCAACCTCATGTTCAACTATCGCGGCTTCAAGCATTGGACGATTTACGGCGGCATCACGAACCTCTTCGACAAGAAGCCGCCGTTCGACGTTGAGTGGCAAGCCGTGCCCGACATCACTGGCTATGACCAGTCGCTCTACACGGACCTTGGCCGCTTCTTCCAGATCGGGGCGACGTACCGGTTCTGACAGGGAGGAAACCGCCAGGCGGCAACCGGTCCCGGCGCGCAGCCCGCGCCGGGACGACGAGGAATGAGCTGGACTGGCAGGCGGCTTTACTCAAGGCAAGGGCGGAGGTGCAAGGTTCGGACGCGAGGATGCTTGGCTAGCAGCACTCCGTGCAGTCGGTTTTATTTAATTTTACATAATCATAATTATCACCAAAACAGGTTGTAGTAGCTTTTTAGAAATGTCGTGTTCTAGCCATTTAGAAATGTCGCATTCGGGCCGCGTAAGCTGACCGGCGGCCGGCTGGTCATCGGTTTCGTCGCGTCCCGTCAAATCGCCACTTCCGGCGGTGCCTGCCGAAACAGCCGCGTAATCCAGCACAGATACACGAGCCCGAGCGCGAACCACACGACGCCGAGCACGAGCGCCGTCTTCTCGAGGCTGACGAGCAGCCATATATCGGCCACCGCGCCGATCACCGGAAAGACGATGCCGCCGAGCACGCCGATCCTGCGCTCGCCGCCGTGATTGCCCGACAGGTACAGCCGAATCACGCACAGATTGACGGCCGTAAAGGCAAGGAACGCACCGAAGTTGATGAACGACGTCGACGTGGCGACATCCAGCTTCAACGCGATCAATCCGACGACGCCGGCCAGCGTGATGTTGATCGCGGGCGTCTTGAAGCGCGGGTGAATGAACCCGAAGACCCGCTTCGGCAGGATTTCATCGCGGCCCATCGCATACAGCAGCCGGCCGACGCTCGCCTGCGCGGAGATGCCCGACGCGAACTGCGCGAGGATCAGGCCTGCCAGGAACACCGTCACGAACAGGTCGCCGCCGATCATCCTCGCGACTTCGAATGCGGCCGAATCCGTGTCCTTGAACTCGACCCCGGGGTGCGCGAGCTGCATCGTGTACGCAGCGATCACGAAGATCGCGCCACCGATCAGCGCAATCAGCAGGATCGCGCGCGGCATGTTCTTTTTCGGATCGATCGTTTCCTCGGTCAGCGTCGATACGGCGTCGAAGCCGAGGTACGAGTACGCGGCGATCGCGGCACCGGCCATCGTCGCGCCGAACGGCACATGCGGCTTGAAGAACGGCTCCGCCATCGCGATACCGCCCGCGCCTGCCGCCGCCGACGCGTAGTGCCAGCACAGCACGACGAACATCGCGACGATCGCCAGTTGCACGATCATCAGCACGATGTTGAAGCGTGCCGCGAGTTCGATGCCGACGATGTTCAGGCCGCTCGTCAGCACGATGAACGCGACGATCCAGATCCACGTCGGCACATGCGGAAATGCCGCGTTCAGATAGGCCGCGCCGATCAGCCAGATCACCATCGGCAGGAAAAAATAGTCGAGCAGCGTCGCCCAGCCGATCATGAAGCCCAGATGCGGGTTGAACGTCTTGCGCGTGTACGTGTAAGCGGAACCTGCCGCCGGAAAGAGCCGCGCAAGCTTGCCGTAGCTGAGCGCGGTGAACGCAATGGCCACCAGAGCGAGCAGGTACGCGAGCGCGGCCGTGTCGTCGCTGGCCTTGGCGAGCACGCCGTACGTACCGTAGACAATCAGCGGCGCCATATAGGCGAGGCCGAACAGCAGCACGGAGGGCAAGCCGAGCGTGCGCTTCAGGCGCGCGGGTTCGTGGGATGACGACGCTTGCATGTTATCTCCTGGGCCTTCGAGGCCGATCGAGTGCCTGTGGCAGGCCTTTCAATGGAATGAGCCGGCACCGCCGGGCGTGACGCCCGCGCGATGTCGCAGAGGAACAGCGAGTGAGCCGGATTACCCGGTGCGGTGACGGCGCGCGTCGATCATCAGCGCGCGGCGTCCGTTCGGCTCCTCGATGGGCGCGAGACCGAGTGTCACGCGTGCGTCGTGCAGATAGCTGTAGTGTTCGCGGCTTGCTTCGAGACGCGTCAGATCGAGGCTCGTCTGCGCGACGGCTTCGTCCCGGCCGAGTTCGAGCCTGCTCTCGCCGAACGGATCGACCAGTGCGGACTGGCCGGCGAATGTCAGGCCGTCATCACCGGAGCCGCAGCGATTCACCATCAGCGCGAACATCTGGTTCTCCATCGCACGTGCCGCGATCGCACGGCGATGCACGGGGCCGAACGGATCCATGTTGCCGTTGGTGACGATCAACAGATCGGCATCGAGCGCACCGATCGCGCGCGCCGTCTCGGGGAATTCGATGTCGTAGCAGATCAGCAGGCCCACCGTCAGGCCATTCCACGGACAGGTTACGAAACGGTCGCCCGGCGTGAACACGCCGACATCCGACGCCCACAGATGGGTCTTGCGATAGCGCAGCACGAGCTCGCCCTGATCGTCGACGAGCACCGTGCTGTTGTAGAACCGTCCGCCGTCGCGTTCCGCGAGGCCGACCGCGACGGCGACGCCCTTCTGTCGTGCCGCATCGCGTACCGCGGACAACGCGGGACCGTCGAGCGTCTGCGCGACATCGGCGACGTTGTCCCGCGTGGGGAAGCCCGACAGTGTCGTTTCGGGGAACACGACCAGCTTCGTGCCGCCTGCCACATCGACGCGCCCGATCGTGTCGATCACCTTGCGCGTGTTGTGCGCGACGTCGCCGTCGACCAGCGCGAGTTGTGCGAGTTCTACCTGCATGAAGCCCACTCCTTCCAATACCTTTCATTCGCGTGTCGTATCCATTGCATCGCGCATACGACGCTTCGTCGAGCAAAGCAGCCTCCACCGCCGCCTGCCGAAGTGAGGTCGATTATCGGGTTATTATTTTTGTCCAGAAATTCCCCACCAGGGTTACCCTCACCGGAGCACACGATGGACCTCGAATGGCGAGATCTCGCTTTTCATCGGGAGATTGGTTCGGACATCGACGCGCTCGATGGCCCGCATTTCTGGGCGCGCCTCACGCGCGTGCTCGAACGGCACCTGGATTTCGACAACTGGGTCGCGCTGCGTTTCGCACGCGATGGCGCGCCGCTCGTGCTCGCCGAACAGGCGATGCCGGACGGCAAGATCGACCTGATGTTCCAGGACTACCTTGCCGCGCTCTACCAGCTCGATCCGTTCTATCTCGCCGCATTCGAAACGCAGGCGTCGGGCTTCTACACGCTGGCCGACGTCGCGCCGGACAACTTCCGGATGACCGAGTACTACCAGCGCTATTTCAAGAAGAACATCGTCGGCGACGAAGTGCATTTCAACGTCGTGATCGATCGCGATCACACGCTGGGCTTTTCGCTCGGCAAGACGAGCAAGTACGACGAGCGCGAGATAGCCTTGCTCACGCTGTACACGCCGTGGGTGCTGTCGTTGATGCAGCAGCGCCTGCGCTTCGAGACGTTCGCCGTGAAGGAGGCGCCGCGTGCAACGGAAAGCGAGCTGCCCGATCCGCACGCGCGCTTCGGCACGCTGACCGGCAAGAGCGGACGCGGTGCATTGACGACGCGCGAAATCGAAGTGGCGATGTTGTCGTTGAGCGGGTTCTCGTCGCGCGCGATCGGCGAGAAGCTGTCGATCTCGTTCGAAACCGTGCGTGCGCATAAAAAGCATATCTACGCAAAGCTCGGTGTCGGGTCGCAATCCGAGCTCTTTGCGTTGTTCTACGATCCGGCAAGAGCGGGTGAATCCACGTGATTTGCCGCGTGTCCTGACGGCCCGGATGCCTGCAAGCGCCCTTCGTCAGGCTCCCGAACGGTATCCAGGTCGAGCCGCAGATCCGTCACGAATGCACTCCCCGGCTGGCGCGACAGCGTGAATCCGACGGAACGCGCAAGGCCTTTCATCGCATCGTTCTCGGTCAGCATCGTGCCGACCATCTGCCGCATGCCCGAGCGCCGCGCGAGATCGATCAGGCTCGACAGCAGCATACGGCCGAGCCCTTGCCGCTGCCATGCGTCGTCGATCACGATCGCGCATTCGACGATCTCGGTTGCTCCATCGTCAATCGCATAACGTGCAACGCCGATCAAACGCTCGCGACCGCCGGCGCGGATCGTCGCGATCACCGCGCCTTCCCGCCGGCGATCGATGCGGGTCCATCGGATCAATTCGTCTTCCGTCGGCTTACGTGCGGACATCAACCTCATGTAGCGGCTGCGGCTCGACAGCCGGTCGACCAGTTCGCGTTCGATGTCGAGATCGTCGGGCTCGATCGCACGCAGGAGGATCGGCGTTCCGTCCCGCGCGTCCCGGACGCGCCGGACGCCGAGCGCCGGTGCATCCTGCCTGGCCGTGACGCAGGCCGCCCATTCGGGCGCCATCGTATCCATCGTGCCCTCCGCCTTTTCCTGCGGGTCGGGCGCGTCGCCACCGGATCGCCGCGTACGCTGCCCTGACCTTATGCATCGATTATCGGGACGGCCGCCCACCCGATAAATGCCTGGCGGAAGACTTCACAGTTGGTCGTGCGGAAACAATGGACCGGCAACGCGAAACCGGCACGCCATGTGCCGGTGTCATCGCCGTCATTGGCGCGGCAACTACCACTACTGCCAGTACCTGCACTGTCCGTGCCCCCTTAACCTTGTCGTCATCGCTGGCGCGCCGTCGAAGGCCGCGCCGCTTCGACCGGAGACACGACAGATGCCATTTGACTGGACGCAAGAGCAGCACGCGACGCGGGCGCGGTTTCGCGACATTGGCGCCGGAATCGCCGCCGCCGTGGAACGCGACGGCCGCGCGCCCGCCGGATTCGACGAAGCCGGCTGGATGAAGCTCGGGCAGGAAGGACTGTGGGACATGATCGTGCCGCAGACGTATGGCGGCGACGGTCACGGCTGGTGGCACTTTTCCGCGGCGCTCGAAGGGCTTGCGTCGTCGATCCGCCGCCCGGCGCTGCTGTTGTCGGTGATCGCGCAGGCCGGCATGGTGCGCGCGCTCGAACGGTATGGCACGGCCGCGCAGCAGGACCGCTATTTCGGTGCGATCCTGCGTGGCGAACTGAGCGCGACCGCGATTGCCGAGCCGGGCACCGGCACCGACGTGCGCAGCATCGCGACGACGCTCGCCGAGCACGGCGACGGCTACAGGATGACCGGCAGCAAATTCAATATCGCGCATGCGCCGCTCGCGCGTTTCATCCTCGTCGTCACGCGCATCGAAACGCCGGGCCGGCGCAACACCGCGCTCGTGATCGTCGATCGCGACCAGCCGGGCATCACGGTGAGCCCGCCCGACCGCAAGCTCGGCCTCGACGACCTGCCCACCGGCGCGCTGCATTTCGACGACTGTCCGATCACGCGCGGCCAACTCCTCGGCGAACCGGGCGCCGGGCTCGGCAACCTGATCGACATCATCTCGCTCGGCCGGCTCTATTACGGCCTCGTCGCCGCCCAGGTGACGGCGCCCTATCTGCGCGACGCGATCGGCTATTGCCGCGAGCGACGCAGCTTCGACAGCACGATCGATGTGCACCAGTACGTGCAGCGCCGCCTCGTCGATTTGCAGATCGGCATCGAGCGCGGCACGTGGCTCGCGCGCGGCGCGCTCGCGCAGTTGCTGACGGATCACCCGCACGCGCTGATGACATGCTCGATCGCGAAGCTTGTCGGCGCTCAGGATCTCGTCGACAGCGCGCTCGGCCTCGTGCGGCTGTACGGCAGCCTCGGCTACCAGGCCGGGCCGGTGGCCGCGTTCGCGGCGGACGCACTGGGCTTCATGAGCGTCGGCGGCACCGAGGAAATGCACCGCAAGAACATCTTCAACCAGATGATGCGCGCCGGCTGATCGCCCGCGCCATCGCCACGCGCACCGCGCGCCTTACAGGAAACCACGCATGACACCGACGAACCGACGCCCTTCCCGCCTGCGCCGCTCCTGGCTGTTTCTCGCCGGCGCCGATCACGATGCGCTCGTTGCCGGCACCGCGAGCGGTGCGGATGTGCTGATCCAGGAACTCGAAACCTTTACGCCGCCCGACCGGCGCCCGGCCGCGCGCGAACTGAGCGAGCGGGTGCTCGCGGGCTGGCGCGATGCCGGCGTGCTGGCGTCCGTGCGCGTGAATCCCCTCGACGCGGGCGGCATCGACGACCTGCGCGCCGCGATGCGCGGCCGCCCGGACATCGTGATGATGTCGTACGTCGCGACGCCCGAGCAGGTCGTCGCGCTCGACGAAGCCGTCACGCGCTTCGAGCGCGAATACGACATCGCGCCGGGCTCGACCGAACTGGTGCCGAACGTCGAGACGACGCTCGGCCTCGTGAACACGATGGCGATCGCGCGCTCGAGCCCGCGCGTGTCGGCCGTGCTCGTCGCGACCGAGGACATGGTGGCCGACATGGGCGCCGAGCGCACCCGTGCGGGCCGCGAGCTCGACTACGTGCGCTCGCGCTTTCGCGTCGAATGCGCGGCGGTCGGCGTGACCGCGATCGACTGCCCGTACAGCTATGCCGACAACGAAGGCGCGGAACTCGACATGCGCGTGTCGCGCGGCCTTGGCTACCAGGCGAAAGCGATCGTCAACGCGCAATTCGTGCCGGTCGTCAATCGCGTGCTGACGCCGACGGCCGACGAGGTCGCCCTCGCCCGCCGCGTGATCGACGCGTTCGATCACGCGCGGCGTACCTCCGGCGGCCGCCGCGTGGCCGCGGCCGTCGTCGACGGCTTCCTCGCGGAAGTCCCCGACTATCTCGCCGCGCATCGGCTGATCGCCCGCGCGACGCAATTCGGCATCGCATGAGTACCGCCATGGATACGATCGCCACGCGCCTGAAGGCGCTGAAAACCCTCGCGCATGCCGCGCCGCATGTGCCGGCCGACCACTGGGCCGACACGCCGCACGCGCAGTTCGAACGCTGGCTCGACGAGGCCGTGACCGCCGGCGCGCTCGAACCGCAGGTGACGACGCTGTCGACGGTCCGCCCGGACGGACGGCCCGATGCCCGTTCCGTCGTGCTGCTGAACATCGACGCGCGCGGCTGGCATTTCGCGGCGAACGCGCGCAGTCCCAAGGGCCGCCAGCTCGCGAACCGGCCGTTCGCGGCGCTGACGTTCTACTGGCCCGCGATCGCGAGCCAGATCCGGCTGAGCGGCCCGGTCGAGCGGTTGCCGGACGCCGAGGGCCATGCCGATTTCGCAAGCCGCCCCGAGCGGTCGCGCGCGAGCATCCTGGCCGGACGGCAAAGCGAACGGCTCGACGCTCCGGCCGACCTGACGCGTGCGATCGACGCGCAGCTCGAACGGCTGGCCGCCGATCCGGCGCTCGTGTCGCCCGACTGGCACCTGTATGCGCTGGCCCCCGACGAAGTCGAGTTCTGGCGGGCCGACAGTTCGCGCCGTTTCGCGCGGCAGGCTTATCGTCGCGCCGGCGCGCGCTGGGAACGGTGTGCGCTATGGCCGTGAAGCGTGACGAACCGCCGCCGCCGCGCGACGGCGCGCATGACGGCCTGCACGACGACACGCGGCTCGCGCACGCGGGCCGCGACAGCGCCGCGTGGCACGGCTTCGTCAATCCGCCCGTCTACCATGCGTCGACCGTGCTCAGCCCGACGGTGTCGGATCTGCTGAACCGCACGCAGCCGTATATCTACGGCCGTCGCGGCACGCCGACGACGGACGCGCTCGAGCGCGCGGTGACGAGCCTCGAAGGCGGCGCCGGCGCGGTGCTGTGCCCGTCGGGCCTGTCCGCGTGCACGCTCGCGCTGCTGTCGTGCCTGAAGCCCGGCGACCATCTGCTGATGACCGCATCGGTCTACGGCCCGGTGCGTCACGCATGCGAAGGCGTGCTTGCGCGGCTCGGCGTCGAGACGACGTGGTACGACGGCGGCAAGCCCGTCGCAGCCGCGTTTCGTCCGAACACGCGTGCACTGTACGTCGAGGTGCCCGGCTCCTACACGTTCGACATGCACGACATTCCCGCGCTCGTGCGGCTTGCGCATACGCACGGTGCGCTGGTCCTCGCGGACAACAGCTGGGCCACGCCGCTGTTCTTTCAGCCGCATGCAGTCGGGATCGACCTGTCGATCCAGGCCGGCACCAAGTATCTGGTCGGGCACTCGGATGCGATGCTCGGCACGGTGTCGGCCAACGCGCGCGCATGGCCCGCGCTGAAGCAACTGCATGGCGATCTCGGACTGTGCGCCGGCCCCGACGACGTGTATCTCGCGCTGCGCGGGTTGCGCACGCTCGGCGTGCGGCTGCGGCAGCATCAGCGCAATGCGCTTGCGGTCGCGAGCTGGCTCGCGACGCGCGCCGAAGTGCAGCGCGTGCTGTATCCGGCGTTGCCGGGCGACGCGGGCCACGCGCTGTGGCGCCGCGATTTCCGTGGCGCGTCGGGGCTGTTCTCGATCGTGCTGCAACCGGCTCCCGCGCACGCGATCGACGCGTTTCTCGATCATCTGGCGCTGTTCGGGCTCGGTTATTCGTGGGGCGGCTACGAGAGCCTCGCGTTGCCGTTCGAACTGGACGCGCACGGCCTCGCGGCGCGCTGGCCGGCCGGCAGTTGCGGCGTGCGCCTGCACATCGGACTCGAGGATGCGGACGACCTGATCGCCGATCTGGCGGCGGGCCTCGACCGCTACGCGGCATGCGCGTCGACCGCCGCCTGCGAGGATGCCGCGCGATGCTGACCGTCTGGGGCCGCCGCACGTCGTTCAACGTGCAGAAGGTGTTGTGGCTCATCGGCGAGCTCGGCCTGCCTTACCGGCATATTCCGGCCGGCGGCGAGCACGGCTCGCTGCAGACGCCCGCGTTCGCGGCGCTGAACCCGACCTGCCGGATTCCGGTGATCGACTGGGACGGCGACGTCGTGTGGGAGTCGCACACGATCCTGCGCTATCTGGCCGCGCGCGTGCCGAACAATCCGTTCTGGTGCCGCGACACGTTCGCCCGTTCGCGCGCGGAGCGCTGGATGGACTGGTCGCAGACCGCGCTCGAACCCGACGTGATGACCGGGTTGTTCTGGGCACTCGTGCGAACGCCGCCGGAGCGGCGCGACGATGCGATCGTGCGCGACAAGGCCGCGCGCAGCGCGACGCATTACCGGCTGCTCGACCGGCTGCTGTCGACCCAGCCGTTTCTCGGCGGCGCGACGCCGGGCCTGGCCGACATCCCGGCCGGCGCGACGCTGTTCCGCTATTTCTCGCTCGACGTCGAACGGCCGCCGTTGCCGCACGTCGAGGCCTGGTACGCCCGCCTGTGCCGACGGCCCGCCTACCGCGAACAGGTGATGGTGTCGTTCGACGCGTTGCGCGGCCAGCCGGGCTGACCTTCTACCGACCTCACGACATGACGCATTCCGCCCTTCGTCCGATCCTGATCGTGCTGCATCGCGAACAGTCGAGCCCCGGCCGGATCGGCCGGCTGCTCGCCGCCCGCGGCCATCCGCTCGACATCCGGCGCCCGCCGCTCGGCGATCCGTTGCCGGCGACGCTCGCCGACCATGCGGGCGCCGTGGTGTTCGGCGGCCCGATGAGCGCCAACGACGGCGATCGCTGGATCCGCGACGAGATCGACTGGATCGGCGTGCCGCTGCGCGAGGCGGCGCCGTTTCTCGGCGTCTGCCTCGGCGCGCAGATGATGATCCGTCATCTGGGCGGTCGCGTGAACGCGCATCGCGACGGGCGCGCGGAAATCGGCTACTGGCCGATCGCCGCGACCCCGGCCGGCCGGCGGCTCGGTTCATGGCCGTCGCACGTGTATCAGTGGCATCGCGAGGGCTTCGAGCGCGTCGCGGGGCTCGAAATCCTCGCCACCGGCGAGCATTTCGAGAACCAGGCCGTCCGTTACGGGCCGCGCGCGTACGGTGTCCAGTTCCATCCGGAAGTGAGCTATCCGATGATGCGGCGCTGGAGCACGGCGGCCGCGCACAAGCTGGGGGTGCCCGGCGCGCAGGATCTCGCGACGCAGGCGAACGAAGGCTGCCGGCACGACCGCGCGACGGCCGCGTGGCTCAGCGCGTTTCTCGACCGCTGGCTCGACGGGACGCCGGCATCAGGTCTGCACGGTCACGTCGGAGATGCTGATCAGCCCCCACTCGACCGCGCGCAGCACGGCTTCGTGCCGACGTGACACGTTGAACTTGCGGCGGATGTTCATGAAGTGGAAGTTGATGCACGACTCGGTCACGTTCAGGATGTGGCCGATTTCCCACGAGGTCTTGCCGGCCGCATGCCAGCGCAGGCACTCGACCTCCCGCCGGCTCAGACGCGGCACGCTGTCGGGCGGTGCGTGGCAGCGCGTGCCGGCGATCGCTTCGCAGGCGATGTCGCGCAGCAGCGTGAGCGCCGCGAGATGACGGTCGCAGCGCTCGCACGTGGTGGCGAGATCGTCCGCGCTCGCGCACGACAGCATGCCGACCTCCCCCTTTGGGCCGCGCACGGGCAACACGACGCCGCTGCGCATGCCGTACGCGGCGGCCGCCTCGTAGCATGGCCGTTGCCCGGGCAGCCCGAACAGCGCGGCGTCCCAGACGAGCGGCAGCGCCGAACGGAAGCAATGCTGCAGCATCGGGTCGATGCGGTCGAACTGCCGCTGCCGGTACAGCGCCGTCCAGCCCGGCACGCCGCTGCTCCACTTGCGCGCGAGATCGAACGATGCGCCGGCAAACGGCAGCACGATCAGCACGACCTTGTCGAACCCCATGCCGGCGGCCGCGTCGGTCATCCGCTGCCATGACGCGTCCGTGTCGCCGGGTACCAACCATTTCAGACAATCCAGTCCTTTCATACAAGCCACCCCGTTTATTAGTTGGAATCTGCAATCAGGCGGACTTGCGCAACCGGTTCGAGGCGTTGCGCGCGAACGGGCCGCGCTAGACCGCCTCGGTCAGACGTCGCCGACCCGCCTGCTTCGCGTCGTCGAGCGAAGCCGTCACGTCGAACGGAATCCCGAACGCCTTTTCGATGCCGGATGCGTTCGCGATGGCCGCTTCACGCTCGTTCGGGTCCGGTTCGACCGACACGAGCGCGCGGCAGACCGCGGCGAGCGCGGCGCGGTTCTGCTTGAGCCACATGCCGCGCTCCTTGCGGTCGTCGTGCGGCTCGTCGGGGCGGGCCGGCGGAAAGATCATGACAAACGGCTCGCCGTGCCGCATCAGCGCGTGCATGTCGTCGAGCCAGCGCTGCGCGTAGCCGCGGGAGGCAATGGCGTCGTTGCGCACGACGACGAGCGGGAATTCCGTGACGTCGAACACGGCGAGCGTCGCCAGTGCGGACGGCGCGTTTCCAGCGTGGTGGGTAGGCATCGGGTCAGTCTCCATCGAGTTGAACAGCATGGGTCGGAACGGGCCGCGCGGCACCCGCTTCATCGTTTCGCGGCAGCGCCGGGGCCGAACGGCGGGCGGGCGAGCCACACCACCGCGATCACGGCGAGATACACGCAGCCGAGCGCGAACGACACGTCGTTGAACGAGATCTGGTACGCCTGCGCGTCGACCAGGTTGCCGAGCAGCGCTGCCGCGCGTTGCGGATCGCCGCCGCCCAGCTGCGCGAGTTCGGCGCGAACGGACGGATCGAACCTGCTCAGGTGTTCGCTGAGCTGCGCGTGATGCAGGATCGCGCGCCGGTCCCACAGGAACGACGTGATCGACACGGCGAAGCTCGCGCCGAGCGTGCGCAGGAACGTCGACAGGCCGGAGCCCGCGGCGATCTCGTCCGGCTTCAGGTCGGACAGCAGGATGCTGTTGATCGGCATGATGAACAGCGCGAGGCCGAGGCCTTGCAGCAGCTGGATCAGCGCGATGTGCGTGAAGTCGACGTCGGGTACGAAGCCCGCGCGCAGGAACGACGACGTGCCGAGGATCGCGAACGCGCAGCACACGAGCACGCGCATGTTGAAGCGCGGCGCGTACTTGCCCATGAACGGCGTCATCAGCACGGGGATCACGCCCATCGGCGCGACGGCCAGCCCGGCCCAGAACGCCGTATAGCCGAGCGTGCGCTGCAGCCACTGCGGCACGATCACGTTGACCGCGAAGAACGCCGAGTACGCGAGCACGAGCGTCAGCGTGCCGGCCGCGAAGTTGCGATGCGCGAACAGCCGCAGGTTCACGATCGGGTTCGGCTCGTTGAGCTCCCAGATCAGGAACAGCGCGATCCCGAACGCGGCGACCACCGACATCACGACGATGAACGTCGAGTTGAACCAGTCGGCTTCGTTACCCTTGTCGAGCACGATCTGCAGCGCGCCGACGCCGACGACGAGCGCGGCGAGCCCGACATAGTCGACGCGCGCGGCGACCGTCGTCTCGACGCGCGCGCGCATCTGCGCGAACACGCACATCGCGGCGAACACGCCGATCGGCAGATTGATCAGGAACGCCCAGCGCCACGAGTAATGTTCCGTCACCCAGCCGCCGAACACGGGGCCCGCGATCGGCGCGACGACGGTCACCATCGCGATCATCGACAGCGCGAAGCCGCGCCGCTGCGGCGGGTAGATCGACAGCATCAGCGCCTGGGTGGTCGGGATCATCGGCCCGGCCACGAGGCCCTGCAGCGCGCGGAACGCGACGAGCTGCGGCAGGTTTTGCGCGAGGCCGCACAGGAGCGACGCGAACGTGAACGCCAGCGTCGCCCACACGAACAGCCGGACCTGCCCGACGCGCTTGACGAGAAACCCGGTCAGCGGCAACGCGATCGCGTTGCTGACCGAGAACGTCGTGACGACCCATGCGCTCTGCGTCGTGCTGACGCCGAAGTTGCCGGCGATCGTCGGCAGCGAGACGTTCGCGACGGTGCCGTCGAGCACCTGCATGAACACCGCGAGCGCGAGGCCGAACGTCGTCAGCGCGACGCTCGACGGGCGAAAGCCGGCGTCCGCGGCCGGCATCGGGCCGCTCATCGCACACGCTCCGCACGCACCGCCGCCGGCAGGTTCGCATGCACGACGTCGGCGATCAGGCTGTCGGCGCGCGCGAGCTCGTCGCGGTACACGTCGGTCCTGAACACCGGCGCGTCCTGCGCGCGGCGCGACAGCATCGCACCGCTGCGGTCGTGCTGGTCGACGCGCGCGTGCATCGACAGGCCGATGCGCAGCGGATGCGCGTCGAGTTGCGATGGATCCGTCAGCTCGATGCGTACCGGCAAGCGCTGCACGATCTTGATCCAGTTGCCGGTCGCGTTCTGCGCGGGCAGCAGCGAGAACGCGCTGCCGGTGCCGACGCCGAGGCTCTGCACGCGGCCCTTATAACGCACGGCGTCGCCGTACAGGTCGGCCGTCAGCTCGACCGGTTGCCCGATCCGCATGTGCTCGAGCTGCTTTTCGGTGAAGTTCGCGTCGACCCACAGCTCGCGCAGCGGCACGACGGCGAGCAGCGGCACGCCGGGCGACACGCGTTGCCCGACCTGCACCGTGCGCTTGGCGACATAGCCGGTGACGGGCGCGACGATGTCGGTGCGCGCACGGGCAAGATAGGCCGCGCGCAGCCGCGAGGCCGCGGCCTCGACGTCGGGATGCGACGCGACCGCGGTGTCGTCGACGAGCGCCTTGCTCGTCTGGTGCTGTTCGCTCAACGTCGCGAGCGCGCTTTGCGCGGCGGCGTACGCGCTTTGCGCGGACGTCAGCGTATCGAGCGCATGCGCGAGCTCCTCGCGCGAGATCGCGCCGGAGCGGCCGAGATCCTCGCGGCGCCGGTAGTCGGCCTTCGCCTTGTCGAGCGCGGTGCGCCGCGCGTCGAGATCGGCGCGCGCGCCGTCGATGCTGTTCGCGAGCCCGCGCTCGTTGCTGTACAGGCCGCGCACCTTGCGCACCGTGGTCGCGAGGTCGGCCTGCGCGGCCGCGAGCGCGATCTGCGCGTCGCTCGCGTCGAGACGGACGAGCGGCGTGCCGGCGCGGACGAGGTCGCCGTCGTCCGCGTCGATCGACACGACGGTGCCCGTCACCTGCGGCGTCAGCTCGACGACGTTGCCTTGTGCGTATGCGTTGTCGGTGGACTCGTACCAGCGGCCGACGAGCCCGTACCAGATGCCCCAGCTGACGATGCCGAGCGCGAACGCGGCGACGAGCGCACGCACGAGGTGCTTGCGTCTTGCGGGCGGCGGCGTGGCCGGTGCGGCGCCGCCCGGTGCCGGTTGCGTGCGGGCGTCCGACCCGCCTGGCGCGCGCGGCGCGCCGGTGTGGTCGGCCGACGGTTGCTGGCGGGCGCTGGCCGGATCGGCGGCTGCGGGCCGCGCGGGAGTCTGCAGGGTGTTGTCGCTGCTCATGGTTCGATGTCAAGGACGGTGGGAAGGAGTGGCGGCGAGCGCGACGTCGTCCGGCTCGGCGCGGAAGCCGCCGCCGAGCGCGGCGACGAGCTGCAGCGACTGGTCCGCGCGCTGGGCGCGCAACGCGGCGACTTCGCGACTCGCGATCAGGAGCTGCTGGCGCACGACGAGCGCATCGAGGTAGCTGCCGACGCCCGCGCGGTAGCGCGCGTCCGCGAGCCGCCATGCATCGGTGGCGGAATCGAATGCGCGCTGCTGCGCATCGGCCTGCACGGCGAGCGAATGCAGCCGGTGGAGATCGTCGGCCACCTCGCCGATCGCGCCGATCAGCGTCTTGTTGTAGCTGGCGACCGCGACGTCGTATTGCGCGTCGCGCTTGCGCAGCACGCCGCGCCGTTCGCCGCCGTCGAAGATCGGCAGGCTCACGGCCGGGCTGACGTTGTAGATGCGCGACGCTGCCTGGAACAGCGATGCGCCGCCGCGCGTCGCGAGACCGATCAGCGCGGTGAGGCTCACGTCGGGCAGGAAGTCCGCGCGGGCGGCCGCGACGTTGCGACTCGCAGCTTCCACCCGCCAGCGTGCGGCGACGAGATCGGCGCGCCGGCCGAGCAGCGCGGCCGGCAGGTCGGCCGGCACCGCGAGCGCGGCGGTGGGCAGCGGCGCGGGCCGCGCGAGCGCGAGGCCGCGATCGGGGCCCGCGCCGAGCAGGATCGCGAGCGCGATGCGCGCGCTGTCGATCGCCTGCGCCGCGCGTGCCTGCTCGCGCATCGCGGCCGCGACTTCGCTTTCCGCCTGGCGCTGCTGCGCGACGTTGTCGATGCCTTTCGTGACACGCTGACGCGTCAGCGACAGTGCTTCGTCGGCGCGATCGTATTCGGCCCGCGCGACGTCCTGCTGATCGAACGCATAGGCGAGATTCACGTAGGCGCGCGCGACGTTGACGGACAGCAGCACGCGCGCGGCCCGTGCATCGATCTGCGCGGCCCGCGCTTCGCCGAGCGCGGCTTCCCACGCCGCGCGGCGGCCGCCCCACAAATCGAGATCCCAGCTCAGGCCGAGATTGATTTCGCGCGTGTGGCTGAAGAACCCGCCGCCCTCGGCCGTCGAGAACTGCGTGCCGGACGTGCGTTCCCCTTTCGCGCTTGCGCGGCCGACGAGATGCGGCAAGCGGGCAGCCTGTGCTTCGATCACGAGCGCCTGCGCCTCGCGCGCGCGCGCATCGGCGGTCGCGAGATCGGGATTACCGGCAAGCGCTTCGTCGATCAGCGCATTCAACTGCGCATCGTTCAGCGCAACCCACCAGTCGGCGGCCGGCCAGTCGGCGGCCGGCGCATGCGCGAGGCTGCGCGCTGCGGCGAGCGTATCGGCGCCGCGCAGCGTGCCGGCCGGCGCGAGCCCGTCGCGGCTCGCGCATGCGCCGAGCATGGCGAGCGCCACGATTGCGGCCATGCGCGACAGGACGCGCCGCGCGACGGCATCGCGTGGCGAGGGAGCAAGTGCTGCGTGCATCGCGTTCCTCTGCTTCGTTTGGGTTTGAACACGACACGCATTGTTGGACGCTCCCGGGTAAAGCTGATAATGTTGTTTAGACAAAAAATAATGAATTCCGGCCATGCCCATCCGAGAAGCTTCTCCCGCCCGCGTGGCGCAACGCGCCGACGCCGATCCGAGCGAACGCGCGGACGGCCCGTCGCTGATCGCCGTCTGGGGCGAGGACGACGGCAGCAATACCTACCAGCTCGGCACGCGCGAGGTCGACTGGCACAGCCATCTGCGCGGCCAGGTGTTCTGCGTCGAAAGCGGGTTCGCGCACGTGCGCACGCCGCACGGTTCGTGGCTGCTGCCGCCGCATCGCGCGGGCTGGATTCCGCCGGGCGAGCAGCACAAGGTCAGCATCAGCGGCGCGTTGAGCGGCTGGAGCGTCGTGATCGCGCCGGCCGCGAGCCGCCGCATGCCGGACCAGCCGTGCGTGATCGCGATCACCGATCTGATGCGCGCGCTCGTGCGGCGCGCGGTGTCGTGGGCCGACCAGGACCGGCTCGACATCGAACAGGCGCGCATGAGCGTCGTGCTGCTCGACGAGATGCGCCGCGCGCCGCACGAACCGCTGCACTTGCCGATGCCGCACGACCGGCGGTTGCTGCGGATCGCGAATGCGATCCTCGGGCAGCCGCACGACAGCCGCACGCTCGACGCGTGGGCCGAGTGGGCCGGGCTGTCCGCCCGCACGCTGAGCCGGCTGTTCGTCGCGGAAACCGGCACGAGCTTCGCGCAGTGGCGGCAACAGGCGCGGCTCACGCATGCGCTCGAACGTCTGGCGAACGGCGACAGCGTCGCCAACATCGCCGACGCGCTCGGCTATGCGACGCCGAGCAATTTCATCGCGATGTTCCGCCGCGCGTTCGGTGATTCGCCCGCGCATTACTTCGCGAAGCGCAAGCAGCCGTAATGTCGCGCGGCCTCGCACCGCCCCTATCACCCCTGCCAGTACTGCGCGCGCATCGACGTCGCTATAGTCGCCGTGCGACCGGCCGGTCGGTCGCCCAATGTGACCTGTGGAGGATGTCGATGTCGAACGCCGTCGGATCGGACAACACGCCGATCGTCTCCGAGCAGCAGCTCGCCGATCATCTGGCCGCCGGCTGCAAGCCGGCCGCGCAGTTCCGGATCGGTACCGAGCACGAGAAGTTCGTCGTTTCCCGCGCGACGCATGCGGCTGCGCGTTATGAAGGGCCGTCCGGCATCGCCGAGGTGCTGGCGCGGCTGCGCGGCGACGGGGCGCCGATCGTCGATGCCGGGCAGACCGTCGGCGTGATCCAGCGCGACGGCGCCGCGATCTCGCTCGAGCCGGCCGGCCAGCTTGAACTGTCGGGCGCCCCGCTCGATACGCTGCACGACACGCACGCCGAGCTGCACGCGCACCTCGCCGCGGCCCGCGCGGCATGCGATCCGCTCGGACTGCGCTGCGTGCCGCTCGGTTTTCACCCTCACCTGTCGCGCGACGCGCTGCCGTGGATGCCGAAGCAGCGCTACGCGATCATGCGGCGCTACATGCCGCGGGTCGGCACGCGCGGGCTCGACATGATGCAGCGCACCTGCACCGTGCAGGTCAACCTCGATTTCGCATCGGAAAGCGACATGGCGCGCAAGATGCGCGTGTCGCTCGCGTTGCAGCCGGTCGCCACCGCGCTGTTCGCGAATTCGCCGTTCCGCGACGGCCGCCCGTCGGGCCTGCTGTCGACGCGCGCGCACACGTGGCTCGATACCGACGAGGATCGCTGCGGCGCGCCGGCGCTGTTCCTGTCGCGCAGCTTCGGCTTCGAGCGCTACGTGAGCTGGCTGCTCGACAACGTGCCGATGTATTTCGTGCGGCGCGGCGATCGTTATGCGGACGCGACCGGGCACACGTTCCGCGATTTCATGCGGCGGCGCATTCCGCACCTCGAAGGCGAGACGCCGACGCTGGGCGATTTCGCGGACCATCTGACGACGGTGTTCACCGAGGTCCGGCTCAAGCGCTATCTCGAGATGCGCGGCGCCGATGCCGGCTCGCCCGACATGATGGTCGCGCTGTCCGCGTTCTGGACCGGCCTGCTGTACGATCCGGCGGCGCTGTCGGATGCCGGGACGCTGGCTGCCGAGATCGACCGCGGTACGCTGCTCGCGCTGCGTCGCGACGTGCCGCGTACCGGGCTCGATACGCCGGCCGGCGGCCGGTCGTTACGCGCGATCGCGGCCGATGCGCTCGCGATCGCGCATCGCGGCCTGCGCGCGCGGGCGCGCACGGATGCGGCCGGCCGCGATGAATCGATGTATCTCGCGCCGCTCGACGAGATCGTCGCCGGGGCGCCCACGCAGGCCGAGCACTGGCTGGCCCGCTATCGCGACGCGTGGGCCGGCGACGCGACGCGCATCCTTGACGAAGCCGCCATCTGAGCGTGTCGCGCCGGGCCGCTCACGCGCAGCAGGCGAGCAGCGGCTCGTGCGCGAACTCGGCGCCGAGCGGCAGCGGGTGGCCGCGTCGCCGCGTACGCACCGCGTGCGCGAGCGTCTCGAACAACTGCGCGGTATCGGCGAACGACAGGCACGCATCCGTGATGCTCTGCCCGTAGCGCAACGGCACGCCGGGCACGAGATCCTGCCGCCCTTCGATCAGGTTCGATTCGATCAGCACGCCGACGATGCGCGTATCGCCGGCCGCCACCTGCGCGGCGACTTCCGCGCCGACGGCGAGCTGGTTCCGGTACTGGCGGCGGCTGTTGCCGTGGCTGACGTCGATCATCACGCGCGGCGCGAAGTGCGCGGCCGTCATGCGTTCGCAGGCGGCGTTCACCGCGGCCGCGTCGAAATTCGGTTCGCGTCCGCCGCGCAGCACGACGTGCGTATGCGGATTGCCGGGCGACGCGCTCGCGCATAGCCGGCCGCCTGCATCGATCGACAGGAACCGGTGCGCGTGCGCCGCCGCGCGCATCGCGTCGACGGCGACCTGGACATTGCCGTCCGTGCCGTTCTTGAAGCCGATCGGGATCGGCAGCGACGACGCCAGCTCGCGATGCACCTGCGACTCCACGGTGCGCGCGCCGATCGCGCCCCAGGCGACCAGATCGGCCAGGTAGCGCGGCGACAGCGGATCGAGGAACTCGGTCGCGGCCGGCATCTCCGCGCCGTTGATGTCGCACAGCAGCGCGCGGGCCGTATGCAGTCCGACGTCGATCCGGTCGGTGCCGTCCAGCAGCGGATCGTTGATCAGCCCTTTCCAGCCGACCGTCGTACGCGGCTTCTCGAAATACACGCGCATCACGATTTCCAGCTCGTCCGCGAAGCGCGCGCGTTGCAGCGCGAGCCGTGCCGCGTAGTCGCGCGCGGCGTCGGGATCGTGTATCGAACACGGGCCGGCGATGACCACGAGCCGGTCGTCCGCGCCGTCGAGCACGTCGACGATCGCGCGGCGGGTCGTATGAACTGTGCGCGACGCGCGCCACGCCGGCGGCAGCGCGCCGGCCAGATCCGCAGGGGACGGCAAGCGCAGCACGGCGTCGCGGTTTGTCGTCCAGGCGTTTGCATGCATGGGGACTGCCCTCCTGTCGATAATGAACGTGACTTTTTACTACAGCGCGACTGTATTGAATGGTGCTTTCGGCGCGCAACTAACATAGTTATCAGTTTCTAATTCATAACCTTATGAATGAGGTAAATAAGCGTCGGATTCGATAATTGAGGATCCTGTCGGCATGCCTGTTCACGGATGTGGAATGGAGCGTTCATTGGGTTTTCGTTCGAAAATCAGGCCGTGATCTTGCAGCGGCGAATGCGTTCGCATGCGGCTTTCCGCCACGCTTCGCTATTCGTTCTGATAGTGGCGGCCCGATAGTCGTTCGATTAATTTTCGGATGCCCGACAGGCCATTCGGGCTCGAAAATATAAATCAACCCAGTCATTGCGGAGAGTCACCATGTCGAAACGGCATTACGAAACCCCCATTCACGTCAAGTATCGCGATACGGATTCGATGGGGCATGTGAGCAGCCCCGTCTATTACGACTATCTGCAGCATTCGTACCTCTGCTACATGTTCGATCTGCTCGGCCTGCCGCGCACCGAGAAACTGCCGCACATCATGGTGAAGACGCAGTGCGAGTACCTCGCACCGGCCCAGTTCGGCGACAACCTGACCGTCCGCTCGAGCATCGTGCGCTTCGGCAGCAAGAGCTTCGATCTCGAACACCTGATGGAGCGCGACGACCAGACCATCGTCGCGCGCGGCGTGTCGACGCACGTGATGTTCGATTACGCGAACAACACGACGCTGGCCGTGCCCGACGAATTCAAGACGCGCGTGCTCGAATTCCAGGGGTCGCTGTGATGCGTGCGCGCGCGCTCGGGAGCGACACGTGAGCTGCGCGGTGGCGCGCGCCCGGCGCCGGATCGGTGCGATCGTCGAGCGGCGGGACGATCGCGCGATCGTGATCGTCCGGCATGCGGCGCAGGCGCTGCTCGAGCCGGCCGCGCTCGAGCAGCACCGTGCGCTCGCATGCCGCCACGAGGACGAGCTGGAAGTGCTGCTGCAGCCGTGCGGCGGTGCGCACGACGGCGTGCGGACGCTGCTCGGCCGGCTGCGGGATGCCGGCGTGGCCGTGGCGCTCGACGCGGCGACGGTTGCCCACGATGCATCGCTGCTCGAATTCGCGAGCTGGGTCACACGGTGTACGACGGCCGACGATTCGGCAGCGGTACCCGACGACGCGGCTGTGCCGGGTGGTGCGCTGCTCTACGGGCTGGTCGTGCGATGGCGCGATCTGCACGGCAGGTGGCGGCGGCCCGAGCGCGACGCGGCGCCTGAACGCACGCCGCGGACCATCGCGGCGGATGCAGCCGAGCACATCGCGGCCTGCGATCCGGACGAGCAGGTGCTCGGCGCGCTGCTCGACGCCGATGACGCGTCGACCGGCGCGGCGCTCGACACGCTGTCGGACGCGGTGCGCGCACGACGGATCTGCCTGGCGACGCGGGCCGGCTGGCCGCTCGCGCGACGGTTATGAGCACCGCCGTCGCGACGGCCGGCGGGCGCGCGTTTCTGGTCGGCATGATGGGCGCGGGCAAATCGACGCTTGGCCGCGCGCTCGCGGCTTCGCTCGGCTGGGCGTTCGCCGACAGCGACGACGAGATCGAGCGGCGCACCGGCCGCTCGGTCGCCGCGCTGTTCGACGTGGTCGGCGAAGGCGGCTTTCGGCTGCTCGAAGCGCATATCGTCGACGAGCTGACGCAGCGCGCGAACGTGGTCGTGGCGACCGGCGGCGGCTCGGTCCTGAATCCGCACACCCGCGCACGCCTGAGCGAGCGCGGCAGCGTGATCTATCTGCATGCGGATCCCGATGTGCTGTGGCGGCGTACGCGCGACGACACGCGGCGGCGGCCGCTGCTGCAGGCGGGCGAACCGCGGCAGACGCTCGCCGCGCTGTACCGGACGCGCGACCCGCTGTATCGCGAATGCGCGCATGCGCTGGTCGATACGACCGCACACGATGTTGCGCACACGACGGCGGAGGTGTTGACGCTGCTGTTTGCGCGGAGGAACGCGCCGGCGTGACGGCGCGGTCGCTTCCCTGCCCTTCGATTCGACGACGCGCTCGACGTCATACGCGTTTTTGAAGTGGCGAGTTTGGATTTGCGATAGTGCTATCGTGATAAGAAAAGTTATCCGGATAGAGGAATTTTCTTATCCAACCCCGTGTTTTCGTGGCAAAAGAATCGACGCTTCAAGCTCCCGGAAAATCGGTCCATCAGGCACGATCCCGCCCCGCGCCGACATTCTCCCGTAGCGCGCCGACTTGGCGAGCACCCGGCGCGGCGGTGTACCCGACTCCAGCGCGGCGATCGGCGCAGACCCTCGCCTTTCCCGTCATTTGTTCCCGCGACGCAAGACTGTTGCTCCATGGCGGGTGTTCGAAATCGTGACCGGCACGCCTACAGTCTGCCCATCGGATTCATCGATCCGGTCGGCATCGAGGCCGAACATCATTCACCTGTCGAGGTACATCATGAGCGCATCCAAAGTCATCATCGTCACCGGCGCATCGCAAGGCATCGGGGCGGAAACGGTCAACGCATTCCGCGCACGCGGCCATCGCGTCGTCGCGACGTCCCGTTCGATCGGCCCGTCGCACGGTCCCGATCTCGTCACCGTCGCGGGCGACATCGGCGATCCGGCCGTCGCGCACCGTGTGGTCGATGCGGCAATCGAACATTTCGGCCGTGTCGACACGCTCGTCAACAACGCGGGCATCTTCGTCGCGAAGCCGTTCACGCAATACACCGCGGACGACTATGCGCGGATCACGAGCGTCAACCTGAACGGCTTCTTCCACGTCACGCAGCGTGCGATCGCCGCGATGCAGAAGCACGGCACGGGCCATGTGGTCAGCATCACGACGAGCCTGGTCGATCACGCGAACAGCAATGTACCGTCGGTGCTGGCGTCGCTGACGAAAGGCGGATTGAATGCCGCGACGAAGTCGCTCGCGATCGAGTATGCGAAGGCCGGCATTCGCGTCAATGCGGTGTCGCCCGGCATCATCAAATCGCCGATGCATGCGGCCGACACGCACGCGACGCTCGCGTCGCTGCATCCGGTCGGCCGGATGGGCGAGATGAGCGATATCGTCGGTGCGATCCTGTATCTCGATTCGGCGCCGTTCGTCACCGGCGAAATCCTGCACGTGGACGGCGGTCAGAGCGCCGGGCATTGAGCGCCGGCGTCGAAGCCGCGCGCCGGCGCGTCTATCGCGATGCGCCGCCGCGAGTGCCGCGTGTGCCGGCTGTCCGGTTGGCAGGCGCCTGCGCCAACTGTTCGACGAGAAAGTCGACGAACACCCGCACGCGCGACGACAGAAAGCGTGCATGCGGGTACAGCAGCACGAAGGGCCTCGACCGGCCGCCGAGGCCGGACAGCACTTCCACGAGCGTGCCGGCGCGCAGATCGTGCTCGACGATGAAGCGGTAGGTCTGGAACAGCCCTGCGCCGCTGCGCGCGAGCGTCACGCCGGCCAGGACGTCGCCCGACGTGCCGTAGCTGCCGGCCGTCGTGACGTCGATTTCATCCGCGCCGTCGTCGAACAGCCAGGGAATCGTCCGTCCGCTGCTCGGCAGCTCGAACTGGATGCATTCGTGCGCGTGCAAGTCGGCGATCGCGGTCGGCGTGCCCGCGCGCTTCAGATAGTCGGGCGTCGCGACGACGACGAGTTCGGCGTCCTCCAGCTTGCGCGCGACCAGGCTCGAATCGGCCGGCGCGCGGCCGCGGATCGCGAGATCGTAGCCTTCCTCGGCGAAGTCGACGTTGCGGTTGCTCAGGTGAGTTTCGATGCGTACCGCCGGGTAGCGCTCGCGAAACGCCGGCAGCAGCGGCAGCACGCGATAGTGCCCGTACGGCGTCGGCATGCTGATCCGTAGCAGGCCGGCAGGCGTGGCCTGCTGGCCCGTGGCTTCGCGCTCCGCGTCGACGAGCTGCGACAACGCATCGCGACATTGCTCGAAATAACGCCGGCCGGAATCGGTCAGCCGGATCTGTCGCGTCGTGCGGACGAACAGGCGCACGCCGAGACGCTCCTCGAGCCGTGCGACCGACCGGCTGACCGCGGCCGGCGTGACGCCGGCCGCATTTGCCGCAAGCGTGAAGCTGCCGAGCTCGGCAGCCAGACAGAACAGCTCGATGCTGCCCAGCAGCAGATCGTCGAATTGTCGTTGCATGGGGCGATTCCTGCCGTCTCGGCCATGGGGGGACGCGGTGAAGCAACGAGTGTGCATGAATCTCGTGCGGGAAACCAGCCGGTGCGGCGGGCGCGATTCGTTACATGACGTCCCGACTCAATTGCGCGGCCGGCATTTACCGGTTTCGGCCGCATGACTACAGTGATTCACGGGCCGCGCCGGTCGCCCGATCCCTTTCACCGCAAGGAGCACGACATGAGCGTCGAACAGAACCTGGCCGAACTCGGCCTCGCATTACCGGAACCGCCGAGTCCGCTCGGCAGCTATACGGCCGTCGGCGAAGCCGGCAACCTGCTGTTCGTGTCGGGACAGTTGCCGCTCGCCGACGGCAAGCTTGCTTATACCGGCCGTGTCGGCGAGCAGTTGAGCGTCGACGATGGCAAGCATGCCGCGCGGCTGGCGGCACTGAACGTGCTTGCGCAAATCCGCAAGCATCTGGGCGGGTTCGATCGCCTGCGCAAGATCGTGCGCGTCGAGGGGCACGTGAGCTCTGCCGACGGCTTTTTTGGACAGCCGGCCGTGATCGATGGTGCGTCCGACCTGTTCGCCGCCGTGCTCGGCGCCAAGGCCGGACATGCGCGTTCGGCGTTCTCCCAACACCAGTTGCCGGCCAACGCCGCCGTGATCCTGGTCGTGATCGCCGAGATCGAGGTAGCGTGATGACAGGCCGGACGTGTGGGGCGGCATCCGGTCCCGCAAGGGTTCTCGCGCGCCCTACCCGGCATCCGGCACGCACGTCGGCGCACCGTGCAATCGGGGGCTGGATCGTCTGAAAAGCTTGTCAGGAAAGGCGCTACACGATCCGGATACATTGAAATACAAAATATCGTATGCGATTTAATCGAATCCGCTTGACGAGAGAGGTCGTCAGGCGGAAACTGCGTCGCATGCGATCGAATCGCATCTGAGACAAACCAACCGACGGAGCAAATGATGAGCAAGATCGACAAGGTACTGTACACGGGCAAGACGCATACGACTTCCGGCGGCCGCGACGGCGCGGCGCGCAGTTCCGACGGCCGCCTCGACATCCAGTTGTCGTCGCCGGGCAGCGCCGGCACCGGTACCAACCCGGAACAACTGTTCGCAGCCGGCTGGTCGGCCTGCTTCATCGGCGCGATGCAGCTTGCGGCGCGTGCCGCGAAGGTGACGCTGCCGGCCGACCTCGCGGTCGATGCCGAAGTGGATCTCGGCACCGCGGGCAACGCGTACTTCCTGCAGGCCCGGCTGAACGTGAGCGTGCCGGGGCTCGAGCGCGACGTCGCGCAACGCATCGTCGACGCCGCTCACCAGACCTGCCCGTATTCGAAGGCGACGCGCGGCAACATCGACGTCGACATCCGGATCGTCTGAACGTTGTATCGGGCGGCCGAACGCCGCCCTCCCGAATTCCCGATTCCTTTTCCATCGAGGTGAATGATGAAAACCCAACTGATCGCTACCCTGCTCGTCGCTGTTTCGGCCGCTGTTGCCGCACCGGCGTTCGCCAACGAAACCACCGTGACGCGTGCGCAGGTGCGCGCCGAACTCGCGCAGCTTCAACACGCCGGCTATCCGCTGAACCGCGCGACCGACGCCACCTACCCGAACGATCTGCAGGCCGCGCTGACGCGGATCCACGCCGACGACGCCGTCGCGGTCAACGCAGCGGGTGCCGGCTACGGCAGCGACGGCGGCGCCGCGACGCAATCCGGCCGCCGCGATGTCGCAAGCGTGGCCGAGCGTTCGGTGTACTTCGGTCACTGAGCACCGCGCCGGTACGTGAACCCTGAGTCCCTTTATTCCTGATTCCATTTTGTCGAGGTGAATGATGAAAACCCGCCTGATCGCTGCCCTTCTCGTCGCTGTTTCCGCTTCTGCCGCCGCGCCGGCGTTTGCCGATGCAGCCGTCGTGTCCCGCGCGCAAGTACGCGCCGAGCTCGTCCAGCTGGAACAAGCCGGTTATCGGCCGGGACGCGCGAACGATCCGCATTACCCGGACGACCTGCAGGCCGCGTTGTCGCGCATTCATGCGAACGACGCGGTGGCGGCCTACGCATCGGCATCCGGTTACGGCAACGATGCCGCCGCCGCGACGCAGTCGGGCAGCCGGCCGGCGATGCGTGTTGCCGAACGCTCGATCTACTTCGGTCATTGAACGAACGCGCGAACGGCGCCGATGGCCGGCGTGCGGTGCGCCCCCCTGAATTCCTGAATCCCTGTCGAGGTGAACGATGAAGACCCAACTGATTGCCGCCCTGCTCGTTGCCGTGTCGGCCGCCGTCGCCGCGCCGGCTTTTGCCGGAGAAAGCACCGTCACGCGTGCGCAAGTGCGTGCCGAACTGGCCGCGTTGCAGCAAGCCGGCTACCAGCCGAATCGCCCCAACGATCCGCACTATCCGGACAATATCCAGGCGGCGCTGAAAAGGATTCGCGACGATGGCGCCGTCGCGGTCGATACGCAGACAGCCGGTTACGGCGGTGATGCCGGCGGTGCCACGCAGTCCGGCAGCCGCGGCGCGATTCGCATGGCCGAGCGCTCGATCTATTTCGGGCATTGAGTGTGGTACGGCGAATTCTGTCGCTGAAGTCCATCATATAAAGCGCATACGATGTAATCGCATGCGCTTTTATTTGCATTGCCGCAGCCTGCATTCCCGCCCATCCCGGATTATTCTGTGCGGCACCCCCATCTTTCACGAAGGAGCCGCCGATGCCGGATGCCATGACCGGAAACGCGACAAGCGATGCGCACGTGCTCGATCGCGTTGTCTGGAACGCGCTGACGGGCAAGCAGCACCGCTTTGCGCTCGGCAATGACCGCGCATGGCGGTTTCCGGTGCCCGTGGCGCCGTTTGCCGCGCTCGCCGACACGAGCCCGGCGTCGTTCGACGCGCTGCGCGCGCTGGTCGCCGCACACGGGCCGGCCGCGCTCGTCACGCCGGACGAGATCGCGCCACCGGCGGGATGGTCGGTGATCCGGCGCGCGACGCTGCTTCAAATGATCTGGCAACGGACGTTCGACCCGGCACATGAATCGGAACATGTCCCGCTCGGCGAAGCCGACGTGCCGGACATGCTTGCGCTGACCGCCGCCGCGCAGCCGGGCCCGTTCGGTCCGCGCACGTTCGAGCTCGGCCGCTACATCGGCGTGCGCAACGAAGGGCGGCTGGCCGCGATGGCCGGCGAGCGGATGCAGTTGGACGGCTATACGGAGATCAGCGCCGTGTGCGTGGATGCCGCGTTTCGGCGGCAAGGGCTGGCGGCGAGGTTGATCCGGTCGCTGATTGCGTCGATCGACGCACGATCGGACACGCCGTTCCTGCACGTGCTCACGACGAACCAGGTGGCGATCGAGCGCTATCTCGCGCTCGGTTTCGTCGTACGGCGCGACATGCACCTGCTGGTGCTGGGCGATGCGCACGCGTGACAATGCGGCCGGCGCGATTCACGCGCCGGCCGCTCGTCATGCCTGAGTGCCTGAGTGCCTTTATGCTTCGGTCGACCGGATCAGGTTGCCGCGCAGCGTGACGATCGCCTTCTGCACCTTCGCGAACTCGTCCGGCTTCAGCCCGGTGGCTTCGACCAGATTCATGTCGAGCCCCTTCTCGCGCACGCGGCGGCCGCTTTTCGTCAGGCTGACAAGCACCTGGCGTTCGTCGGACGGATCGCGGTGCCGCTCCAGGTAACCCATTGCCTCGAGCTTCTTCAGGATCGGCGTCAGCGTATTGGATTCGAGGAACAGCTTCTCGCCGAGCTGGCCGACGGTCTGGTTGTCCTGCTCCCACAGCGCGATGATCGTGATGTATTGCGTGTACGTGAGGCCGAGCTCGTCGAGGATCGGCTTGTACGCCTTGCCGAACGCGAGATTCGCCGAGTAGATCGCAAAGCACAGGAACTCGGACAGCTTCGGCGCGGCGGGCGACGGGGTTTCGGTCGGTTTCATGGACTTCCTCCAGCGACGCGAACGGTCGCAGACAATCGCATTATATATCGCATGCGATCTTATCGGAAGCATGATAATCGGGGTCGATGGGCTGACGCGCGCCGCGCTCAGCCCGGCTTGCGGCGCTTGCCGGTTTGCTGACGGCTGACCGACAGCAACGTGCACTGTACCGGATGCGCGATTTCGGTCGCGAGCCCGCCCGCGGCAAACAGCAGGATCATCAGCCAGCGTTTCATGCGTCCTCCACGACCGAGAGGCTCGCACCATCGGCAACCGTCGCGTCGAGCGTGTACGGATCGACGCCGTCGAGGCAACCGAGGTTGACGCGCCAGCAGGCCGGATCCTTGCGGGTCTGGTGGAACGGATAGACGCCGCACCGGCTGCAGAAATAGTGACGTGCGGTGTGCGTGTTGAAGCGATAGCACGTCAGTGCGCCCTCGCCTTCGACGATCGTCAGGTTGGCGGCGGTGAACATCGGGCTCATCAGCGCGCCGCGCCGGCGGCACAGGCTGCAGTTGCAGCGAACGGCCGGCGCAATGGCCGTGCTGACTTCGAATTTGACGGCCCCGCAATGGCAGGATCCTTTGAACCGGGTGGCAGACATGACGGGCTCCGAAAAAGGTCATGCCTGCTTTATAGCGAAGCCGCGCGCGGGCGGTGTATCGCACTGTATCGGCCGTCGGGGCGGATACAGGACATTGCAAATCCGCGGCCCGCGCGACGAATTGCTGCGGGTGCGCGTGCGGCGGGAGGCCGACCGCCACGCGCCGGCAGCGGCGGATGCAACACTTTGCGCTGGCGCGCGGGAACCCCGTGCGCGTGTTTCATGGGACGGCGTTCGTGCCGGCCGATTGAGCACGACCGTGTGGTCGGCGGCGGCGGTTGCGCCGGCGGCCACGCCACCGGCGTCATGGTTTTCCCGGCCTCGCCGGATGGCGCGGGTGCGCATCGTTTTCGATACGCACCCGCCCGCCACGCAGGCTGCAACGGCCTGCCGCGCGAATCGTGTCCACCGCGCGCTGCCTACCCTTTCTGCTCGGGAAAGGATGCTTGAAACATCCTCAATTATCACGTGCCGCCGATTTGCCCACCATGTGTCGGACGATCGGCGCAGCCCGCATGGCCGCCTCTTGCACCTGCCCGGCGATGCCTGGCGTCGCATCGTGCGGCCGACGCGTGACGCCGGCTAAGAACGGCCAGCCCCGCGCCACCGCATATCGATAATCAGGAGACACGATGAACAGCCAATCCCTCGACCTCGACGGCCACGCGGGCGCACGCGCGTCCGCCCGCACGTCGGCCGCCTCCGCAGGCACCGGCGTCGACGCAACGACCCTCCCCGCCCGCCGCGTCACGCTCGGCGACTTCATGGACGATCTGCCGGTCGGTGCGTTGCATCGATTCGTCGTCTGGGTGATCGGCATCGGGCTGTTCTTCGACATGTACGAGATCTTTCTCGTCAGTACGATCGGCTCCGCGTTGCAGCACGAATACGGGCTGAGCCGGCAAAGCGCCGATTTCAAGCTGCTGCTGGCGTCCGCGTTCATCGGCATGTTCGTCGGCGCGATGTGCCTCGGCAGCCTGGCCGACCGCATCGGCCGGCGCAAGGCGTTCCTGCTCACGCTCGGGTGGTACAGCGCGTTCTCGCTGGTCGGTGCGTTTTCGGTGAGTGCCGACATGCTCGTGGCCTGCCGGTTCCTGACCGGCATCGGCGTCGGCGCGATCTATCCGGTCGCCGACACCTTCCTGTCCGAAATCCTGCCGAAGGACAAGCGCGGGCGGCTCGCCGCGTGGGCCTACACGACTTCGTATGTCGCGGTGCCGCTCGTCGGCTTTCTCGCGCTGTGGCTGAACCCGCTGCATGTGGCGGGCGTCGCGGGCTGGCGCATCATCCTCGCGGTCGGCAGCCTCGGCGCCGTGTACGTGCTGCTCGTCCAGCACCGGCTGCCGGAAAGCCCGCGCTGGCTGCTCGCGCAAGGCCGCACGGCCGATGCGCACGCGGCGCTGCGGCGTTTCGCGCAAAGCGCCGGCGTGCCCGTGCCCGAGCATTTCGCGGAACCGGTCCAGCCGCAGCGGCCGCTCGGGCTCGGCGAGCGCATCGCGCTGCTGCGTCGCCGTCCGTACGGCGCGCGCTACGTGATGCTGGCGATCTTTCACCTGTTCCAGGGCTTCGGCTATTACGGGTTCGGCACGCTGGCCGGCACCGTCGTGAAAAGCCGCGGCTTCGACGTGACGGACAGCACGTTGTTCATCGCGCTGTCGTTCATCGGCTATCCGATCGGCTCGCTGCTGTCGATTCCGCTGCTCAACTGGATCGAGCGCCGCACGCTCGTGATCGTGTCGATCCTGTCGATCGCGGTGTTCGGGCTGTGCTTCGCGTATTCCGGCAATACCGTGCTGATCGTCGGCTTCGGGTTCCTGACGACGTGTGCGTCGAACGTGTTCAGCAACGCGTATCACGTGTACCAGGCCGAGATTTTCCCGGCCGGCGCGCGTTCGACGGCGATCGGCAGCACCTATGCGCTGTCGCGCATCGTCAGCGGCGCGCTGCCGTTCGTGTTGCTGCCGGTGCTCGTCGACTACGGCGCGGGCGCGATGTTCGGCGTGATTTCGGTCGCACTCGGCATCGTCGCCGTCACGCTGCGCGTGCTCGGCCCGCTCACCACGCGGCGCAGTCAGGACGAGATCAATCCGGTTTGACGCGGCGAGCGGCACGGGGCGCACGCACGCGTGCCCCGTGCGTCGCTGTTTCATCGCCTCATCGCATTCAGCGCGCCGACATGAAATCGAACAGCTTCGCGACGTCCGTCGTCAGCACCGCGCCGGCCTTCACGCCGACCCATAGCGTGCGCGTCGCCCACGCGTCGTCGAGCTTCACGACACCGAGCCGCGCCGCGCGCTCGCCGGTCACCGCATCGCGCGGCAGCACGCCGATGCCGAGCCCCGCCTCGATCATCCGGCTCACGCCGTCGAAATTCGATACCTGGATCCGCAGCTTCAGCGAGCGCTCGGCCGCGAACGCGGCGTCGGTCATGCGCGCGAGCAGCGAGCTGCCGTCGCTCAGGCCCACGTAGTCCTCGTCGAGCGTATCCGCGAAGCGGATGCTGTCGCGCACGGCGAACCGGTGCGCGCGCGGCACGAGCAGCACGAGCTCGTCGCGCCGGTACAGCCGCCGGTCGATGCCGGGCGCCGGCACGTTGTCGGCGAATACACCGAGATCGGCCTTGCCCGACCCGATCGCGTCGACGATCTCGTGGCTCAGCCGCTCCTCGAGACTCACCTTGATGCCGGGGTTGCCGGTGAGGAACGCGGCGAGATCGGCGGGCAGGAACTGGACGATCGCCGACGTGTTGGTCCACACGTGGATATGGCCGCGCACGCCTGCGACGTAGTCGCTCATCTCGTGCGCCATCCGGTTCACCTGCTCGATCACCTTCGCCGCATGATCGAGCAGCGCGCGGCCCGCGGGCGTCAGCTCGACGCCGCGCGCGTGCCGGACGAACAACGCGCTGCCGGTCACGCTTTCGAGTTCGGCGATGCGCTTGCTGACCGCGGACAGCGTGAGCTGGCCGTGTTCGGCCGCCTTCGTCAGGCTGCCGTGCTCGGCGACGAGCGCGAACACGCGCAGCGACTGCAGATCGAAATGAAGCGGGTTCACCATGTCGGGGGTCCTGGGAAGGCCGTGCGGGGGACGTCGTCATCGCGCCGGCCTGACGCCGATCATACGCCGGGCCGTGCGCATGCGATACGCACGATACGGCGCGGCTAGCGCGGCGCGATGGCGTGCAATGCGGCGAGCATCGCGCCGTCCGGCGTCGCGAGATCGTCGAGCACCGCGAAGTGCTGCATGCCGGGCAGCCACGCGCGGGCGATCCGCTCGCCGGCGGCTTCGCACGCCGTCGCGTATTCGTCCGCCTGCCGAACGAGTTCGGGCAGTTCGGCGTCGCCAACCGCCACGACGGTCGCCGCGCCCGGTCCGACATGGCGCAACGGGCTGTACGCGTCGACCTCCCGCGCGGTGAGCTGCAGCTTGTCGTTCAGGCAGCACAGCGCGATCGGTTCGAGATCGACGAGCGGACTGATCGCGAGTGCCGACACGACGGCCGGATGCGCGCGGTGCATGGCGGTCAGATGGCCGCCCGCCGAATGGCCGCTCAGATGGATCGGCCGCCCCGCGATGCCGAGGCCGTCTCGGTCGGCCGCGAGATGGTCGAGCAGCGCGCCGATCTCGCCGACGATATCGGTCATCGTCGCGACCGGCGCGAGTGTGTATTCGGCGAGCACGACGTCGTAGCCGCACGCGAGCGGCCCGCTCACCGCATACGCGAAATCCTCTTTCGTGCAGTGTTGCCAGTAGCCGCCGTGGACGAACACGAACAGCGGTGCGTCGGGCTGCCCGCACGGCAGCCAGTCGAAGCGCTGCGCGGGTTGCGCGCCGTAACGCAGGTCGCGGCGGCCGGGCGTCGCCGCGTATAGCGCCGCGCTGCGCGCCTGGCATGACGCGAGCAGCGCGGGGAAATCGGGAACAGCCCTCGTGTTCAGGTACGCGGCGTCGAGCGCCGCACGGTCCATGCCGCGATAGAGGATCGTCATTCGGGAAGCGCCTGGATCGGGTTGCGGATGCGCGCGGCAGGTCTGTCCGTGCGCGCGGCGAAGGCGGCGGCCGGGCCGACGCCGTGGCGCTATTATCCGCGGCGCGGCCGCGCACGGCTATCCGGAATCGGCGGGCGCAGCGCGTGCCTGTCCGCTTTCGGCGAAGGACTGCGACGCCGTGCGCGCGGCGGGCCGGCACTCGCGCGGGCGACCGAGCCCGGCAAGTCAGATCTGCTCGGAAATCTCGATCAGGTTCAGGTCGGGATCGCGCACGTAGATCGAGCGGATTTTCTGCGTCGCGCCGGTGCGTTCGACGGGCCCTTCGACGATCGGCCAGTCGACGCGCCGCAGGTGCGCGATCACGTCGTCGAGCGGGACCGACGCGATGAAGCACAGGTCGAGCGCGCCCGGCACCGGCACGTGCGCTTTCGGCTCGAATTCCGCGCCGCGCACGTGCAGGTTGATTTTCTGGTTACCGAAACGGAACGCGAGCCGGCCCGCGCCGAAGGTTTCGAGCTGCATCTGCAGCACCTCGGTGTAGAAATGCTTCGTCCGTTCCGGATCGACGCAGGTCAGCACGAGATGATCGAGGTGGTCGATCAGCGCCATGGCATTCGCTCCTGTTTATGTTTCTGTTGCTGTTCACGAGAACGCGCGTTGCGCGGGCTTGCCGCCGGCATCGGTGCGCGGCGGCGGATGAAGGTCCGAGCGGCGCCCGGCCTTCAGGATCTGGCTCGGCACGTCATGCCCGATCAGCGCGGGCAGCCGTGCGGCCGCGGCGAGCACGGCCGCGAGGTCGATGCCCGTATCGTAGCCGTCGAGTTCGAGCATGTGCACGAGTTCCTCGGTGCAGACGTTGCCGGTCGCGCCCGGCGCATACGGGCAGCCGCCGAGCCCGCCGAGCGACGCGTCGAAACGGTCGATGCCGGCGTCGAGCGCGGCGAGCGTATTCGCGAGCGCCATCCCGCGCGTGTTGTGGAAGTGCAGCGTGAGCTGCAACGCAGGGAAGCGCTCGCGCGCACGTCCGGACAAGTCGCGCACCTGCGACGGAAACGCCATGCCGGTCGTATCGCACAGCGTGACGCCGTGCACGCCGAGATCCGCGAAGCGCTGCATCCACGCGAGCACCGTTTCGGCCGGCACGTCGCCTTCCATCGGGCAGCCCATCGCGGTCGACAGCGACACGTTGATCGCGACACCCGTGCCACGCACCGCGTCGATCACGTCGCGCAACTGCGCGAACGACTGCTCGCGCGTCATCCGCAGGTTCGCGCGGTTGTGACTCTCGCTCATCGACATCACGAGGTTGACCTCGTCGACGCCGCACGACAGCGCGCGCTCGGCGCCGCGCACGTTCGGCACGAGCGCTGTATAGACGACGCCCGGCGCGCGCGCGATGCCGTGCATCACGGCTTCCGCGTCGCGCAGCGCGGGAATCGCCTTCGGCGACGTGAACGACGTGACCTCGATTTTCGCGTAGCCGCAAGCGCTCAGCGCGTCGACGAGCGCGATCTTGTCGTCGGTGTCGACGAACGCCGCTTCGTTCTGGAAACCGTCGCGGGTCGCGACTTCGTGGATGTGGAGGCGTTGCGGATGCGCGTTCATGTCTTCGTCCCGGTGGCTGTTTCAGATCACGCCGCGCGTGCGCCAGTCGTCGCGCGTCGCCGCATCGATGCCGAGCGATTCGAGCACCGCGTCGGTATCCGCGCCGAGCGCGGGGGCCGGCCGCTCGATGCGCCCGGGCGTGGCATCCAGTTTCGGCACGATGCCCGGCACGAGCACGGGCGTGCCGTCGGGCAGCGCGGCGTCGACGATCATGTCGCGCGCACGGTAGTGCGGATCGGCCGCGATGTCGGCCACGTCGTAGATGCGTCCGGACGGAATGCGCGCGTCGTTCAGCGCGGCGAGCACGTCGTCGAGGTCGTGGCGCGCGCTCCATTCTCCGATCGCCGCATCGATGCGCGCGACCTGCGCGACGCGCCCGTCGTTGTGCGCGAGCGCCGGATCGTTGCCGAGATCGGGCCGGCCGATCAGTTCCATCAGGCGCCGGAAGATGCTGTCGCCGTTGCCGGCGATCAGCGCGTATCGGCCGTCGCGGCAGCGGTACGCGTTGGTCGGCGCGATCCCTGGCAGGCTGCTGCCGGCCGGCCCGCGCACCGCGCCGAATGCCGCATATTCGGGCAACAGGCTTTCCATCATGTTGAATACCGATTCGTACAGCGCGACGTCGACGACCTGCCCCTTGCCGCCCTGCTGCTCGCGATGCCGCAACGCGAGCAGCACGCCGATCACGCCGTGCAGCGCCGACAGCGAATCGCCGAGCGAGATGCCCACGCGCACCGGCGTGCGGCCCGGTTCGCCCGTGAGGTGGCGCAGCCCGCCCATCGCCTCGGCGATCACGCCGAAGCCGGGGCGGTCGCGATACGGGCCCGTCTGTCCGAAGCCCGACACGCGCAGCATCACGAGCCCCGGGTTGAGCGCGGACAGCGTGTCCCAGCCGAGCCCCCAGCCTTCGAGCGTGCCGGGCCGGAAGTTTTCGATCAGCACGTCGGTCTCCGCGACGAGGCGGCGCACGACGTCCTGCCCTTCGGGCGTGCGCAGATCGAGCGTGAGCGAGGTCTTGTTGCGCGACTGCACGGCCCACCAGACCGACGTGCCGTCGTGCAGCAGCCGCCACTTGCGCAGCGGGTCGCCGACGCCGGGCGGCTCGACCTTGATGACCTCCGCGCCGAATTCGGCGAGCATCCGGCCCGCGAACGGCCCGGCGATCAGTTGGCCGAGTTCCAGCACGCGGATGCCGTCCAGGGGGCGTGTCATGACTGTCTCCGATGAAATCGCGTTGTCGATGACGGCGATCATGACGGCGTTCGCGCCCGGCGAAAATCGCTCGATGGTCAACCTGCCTTTCCGAAACGGAAAGGCGGGCGACGGCGCGATCGCGGTATCGGCCAAGCGGGACGCGCCAGCCTTTCCGTCCGGGAAAGCGCGCTCGCGCAACGGTCAAACGACGGCGCGCGCGCCGCCGGCAGAATCGGGGCCGTTCCGCGCCATCGGGCGCTTGCCAGCGAGACCGCCATGTTTTCCGTTTCTTCTCCCGCGAAGATCGTGTTCCTCGACCGCGCGACGCTGTCGCCCCAGACCGTGCTGAAACGATTTCCGTTTCCGCACGCCTTGCAGACATTCGACCGGACGGCCGCGCACGAGGTCGCGGCGCGCATCCGCGACGCGCACATCGTCGTGACGAACAAGGTGCGGCTCGACGCGACGGCCCTCGCCGATGCGCGGCAGATACGGATGATCGCGATCGCCGCGACCGGCACCGACATCGTCGATCTCGATGCGTGCGCGGCACGCGGGATCGTCGTGAGCAATATTCGCGGCTATGCGGTGCGCACGGTACCCGAGCACACGTTCGCGCTGATCTTCGCGCTGCGCCGCAGCCTCGTCGCTTATCGCGACGCGGTGCGCGCGGGGCGTTGGCTCGACAGCGGACAGTTCTGCTTTTTCGATCACCCGATTCGCGACCTGGCCGGTGCGACGCTCGGGATCGTCGGCGACGGCGTGCTCGGGCGTGCGGTGGCCGCCATCGCGCGGGCGCTCGACATGCGCGTGCTGTTCGCGGCACACGGCGACACCGCGCGCGACGGCCATGCACCGTTCGACACGCTGCTGCGCGACAGCGACGTGATCACGCTGCACTGCCCGCTCACGCCCGCGACGCGGCACTTGATCGACGCCCGCGCATTCGCGCGGATGGCGCGCCGGCCGCTGCTGATCAATACCGCACGTGGCGGGCTCGTGGACGAAAGCGCGCTCGTCGAGGCGTTGCAGTCGGGGCAGATCGCGGGCGCGGGGTTCGACGTCGTCACGCAGGAGCCGCTGCCGGCCGCGCATCCGTTTCACGCGATCCTGTCGCATCCGGCGTTCATCCTGACGCCGCATGTCGCGTGGGCGAGCGACGAGGCGATGCAGACGCTGGCCGATCAGCTCGTGGACAACGTCGCCGCGTTCGTCGGCGGCGAGCCGCGGCATGTCGTGTGACACGCACGAACGGAACGGCCCCGCTCGATTGCTCGAAGCGGGGCCGACTGAATGCGGGGCTGCTTGCGCCAGCGACCGGGCACGTGACGGGTTCGTGCCTCGGCCCTGTCTGGCGGCGGGTTTCCGACTATCTGATGGGTGCTACTTCAACGCGTTCAGACCGGCAAGGATGCCGATATCAGGCCAGTCCCAAAAGCGGAAAGCCGGCTCAGTAGGCGGACATCTCGACGCAAGGGTCGACCTTCGACGGCGAGCAGATGACCGAGTACTTGGCGCTCTCGCGCATCAGCGCCTCGCCTTCGTGCAGCGCGATCTTGATCTCGGGGTGACGCTCGTACGCGAGGAAAGCCGAGCACACGACCGCGGACATCACGACGAGGGAAAACACAAATTTTTCAAGGGCTTGGAAACGTTCAGGCATGATCTTGACCTTTCTCTCAGCCCGGGATTATACCTTGAGATAAGGGTTTTCCCTATAACCCTGCCCGCATACCGAGGATGCGTTCAAATCAAGATAGGCGCGATGGTCGCGCCCTTTCATCAAAAACATGTCGCCGCGGCCCGCGCGGATGGGGCCGCATACACGAGGAAGGAGAAGAAGGCTCGCCGCCGGCGCGTCACTGCGGCGCCGATGCGCCGCTCGCCGCATTGCCCGGCCAGGCCTTGCCGATATGGTCGATCAGCGACTTCGCGGTGCCCGTCACGAGCGCCGCGTCGACGCCCGACGTCTGCCATGAGCCGTCGGCCGCCTTCACGAAGGTCAGGTTCGCGCGCGACGGCGAGTAATCGGCGTTGCGCCACGTGACGACGACGTCGCACGAGTACGTGCGATCGCCGAGCTTCTTGCAGTCGCCGTCGGGTTTCGCCGATACGACGTCGGCCGATACGGGCAGCGGCTGGCCGAACAGCGCGTTCAGCCCGCCGTGGTTTTCCGCTTCGAGCGCGCGGCGCACGGCGGCGTCGACGTCGCTCGATCCGGGACCGTCGTGAAGCAGGTTGCAGGCGGCCAGCAGCGTCGACGCGCCGGCGAGGGTCAGCAGCAGTTGAAACTTCATGGATATCCGTCGATCGGGTGAACGCCGCGTAGTCTGCAACGTCCGCGTGTCGTGCGCGGTATCCATTTGTAACCAATTGCACGACGGCTGGGCGGCACGGCGGCCGCGCGCGATCGTGCGACGCCCTCGCCTACTGCCGTTCCTGCTTCACGCGGCTCACGAGTTGCGTCGGGCTGACGAACTGCAGCGCGATCACGACCCACACGAGCGTGATCGCCATGTAGATCATCGCCATCGCGTCGATCGACTGCGGCGCGCGCACGCCGGTCGAGAACACCGCGTAATACAGCGCGACGACGAGCGTCTGCGTGCTCGGGCCCGCGGTGAAGAACGTCAGCTCGAACATCCCGATCGTGCGCACGAGCACGAGCAACCCGGCCGCGAGCATGCCGGGCACCAGCAGCGGCAGCAGCACGTAGCGGAAATAGCGCCACGTGTTCGCGCCGAAGATGCGCGCGGCGGCTTCGAGGTTCGGATCGATCTGCTCGATGAACGGCGTCATCACGAGGATCACGAAGGGCAGCGCCGGCACGAGATTCGCGAGGATCACGCCCGGCAGCGTGCCCGCGAGCCCGATCTTGTACATCACGGTCGCCATCGGGATCCCGTAGGTGACGGGCGGCACCATCAGCGGCAGCAGGAACACCAGCAGCGCGAAGCGCTTGCCGCGAAACTGCACGCGCGCGAGCGCATACGCGGCCGGCACGCCGAGCGCGATCGACAGCAGCACGACCGCGCCGACGACCTCGACGGTCACCCACAGCACGCTCGCGAGCTGGAAATCCTCCCATGCCTTCGCATACCAGTGCAGCGTGAAGCCCTGCGGCAGCGGCGTGCCGAACCAGCGCGTCGCGACCGAGTTCACCGCGACGGTCGCGATCAGCAGCATCACGTTCAGCAGGAAGAACGCCATCAGCCCCCAGACGAGCGCCTTCCATGCGCGGCCGGCGAGATTGCTTTTCATCCGGTGCGGTTTCCTTGCATCGACGGGCCGCGCATCGGGGGCGTCGTGCTTCGGCGGCCACGTGCGAGCGGCATGATTGTCGGTCGCCATCAGCCCTTGCCTCCCGTTACCGCACCCGTGTAGAAGAAGCGGCGCGCGCCGAGCATCGACGCGACCACCAGCAACTGCGCGAAGCCCATCACGATCGCGATCGCCGATGCGAGCGAATAGTCGTAGCTTTCGAACGCGGCTTCGGCCGCCGCGATCGAGATCACGCGCGTCGGCCCGGCCGGCGCGCCGAGCAGCACGGCCGACGGGAACACCGAGAACGCCTGCACGAACGACAGGCACGCGGCCATCGTGAGCCCCGGCACGAGCAGCGGCAGGTAGATCTGCCGGAACTGCTGCCACGGGTTCGCGCCGAGCGTCGCGGCCGCGCGCGCGAGCGTCGGGTCGATGCCGCTGATGTACGACAGCATCAGCAGGAACGCGAACGGAAAGCCCGACACGATCAGCGACAGCAGCACGCCCCAGTAGTTGTGCGTGAGGCGCACTTCGTCGGTGTACAGGTGCAGCCCCTGCAGCGCCTGCGGAAACCAGCCGTTCGGCCCGAAATACGTGAGCATCCCGTCGGCGACGAGCACCGTGCCGAGCGTGACGGGAATCACGAGCAGCGTCGTGACGAACTTCTGGTACGGCGAATGGCGGCGCAGCGCGAACGCGACCGGCACCGCGATGCCGACGTTGAGCAGTGTGGCCGGCACCGCGAGCTTCAGCGTGACGAGCACGGTCGGCCACATCGCCGTGTCGGTGAAGAACTGCACGTAGTTCGCAAGCGCGCCGCCGCCGTTCATCGGCTGGAACGACAGCACGAGGCCGTACGCGAACGGATAGATGAACAGCGCGGCGATGAACGCGAGCGCCGGCGTGACGAGCCAGGCTTTCGCGTCGCGCGCCGCGCCGCCGGTCGCGAGCGTGCTCATGCGGCCTCCGGGCGGGACGCCGCCGCGCGCGCCGCGTGGCGCAGCCCGTTCATTGCCCGTCTCCCGCATAGACGAGCGTGCGCGCCGGCGCCACGCGCAGCCTCAAGCGCTCGCCTTCAGTGAACTCGCCCGCCACGCGCGCCCAGATCGGGCCGAACGGCGTGATCGCGCGGATCAGCGAGTCGCGCCCGCCGTACTCGACCGTCTCGACGGTCGCGTCGAATGCATTGTCGGCGCCTTGTTCCGCGCGCTCGATGTCGTCGGGGCGCAGCGCGACGACGACCTCCTTCGCGTCGAAGCCGGCCATCGGCACGCCCGCGAGGCGCACGCCGCCCGACGCGACGTTCACGTAATCGCCGGCCATGCCTTCGAGCGTGAACGGCAGCACGTTGCGATAGCCCATGAAGCGCGCGACATGCAGATTGTGCGGGCGCGTGTAGACGTCCTTCGGCGACGCGACCTGCTGCACGACGCCCTCCTTCATCACGACGATACGGTCGGCCATCGACAGCGCCTCGTCCTGGTCGTGCGTCACGTAGATCGTCGCGCGTTCGAGCTGCGTGTGGATGCGGCGGATCTCCGCGCGCATCTCGATGCGCAGCTTCGTGTCCAGGTTCGACAGCGGCTCGTCCATCAGCACGAGCGGCGGCTCGATCACGATCGCACGCGCGATCGCGACGCGCTGCTGCTGCCCGCCCGACAACTGCCCGGGCAGCTTGCCTTCGTGACCGACGAGTTGCACGAGCTCGAGCGCCTGCTGCGCGCGCCGCCGCGTTTCCTGCTTCGGCACGCCGCGCATCTTGAGGCCGAAGCCGACGTTGTCCAGCACCGACATGTGCGGGAACAGCGCGTAGTTCTGGAACACCATGCCGAAGCCGCGACGCTCGGGCGGCAGCACGTCGATGCGCGTGTCGTCGAGCCAGATGCCGCCGCGCGTGAGCGGCTGCAGCCCCGCGATGCAGTTCAGCGCGGTCGATTTGCCGCAGCCCGACGGGCCGAGCAGCGCGATGAACTCGCCGCGCCGGATCTCGAGGTCGAGCCCGTCCAGCGCGGCGACCTGCGCGCCTTGCGCATTGGTGAAACTGCGGCACACGCCGTCGAGCCGCAACCGTTCGAAACTGTGATTCATTCCACGAACTCCATCGACGCGGACGCCGTGGCGCCCGCCGGTTCAGGCGTCACTTCGATTTCTGCGAACCGATCTCGCGATCCCATTTCTGGAACGCGGCGACCATCGCCTGCGCATTGAGCGGCTGCACGTGCGGACGATCGGCGAGCAGCTTCGCGTATTCGGGGCGGCCGAACTTGCGCACGACTTCCTGGCTGTGCGCGGGCGCCATCTCGAGCGTCACGCCCTTCACCGCCGGGCCCGGATAGAAATAGCCGTCGTCGTAGGTCATCGCCTGCTGCGCCGGTTCCAGCAGGAAGTTCATCAGCTTGAACAGCACGTCGAGCTTTTCCTTCGGCACGCCCTTCGGGATCACCATGTAGTGCGCGTCGTTGACCCACGTCATGTTGTCGAACGCCTGGATCTTGAATTCGGCCGGCACGATGCCGAGCGCGCGCGGGTTGAGATCCCAGCCGGTGACGGTCACGGTCATGTCGCGCGTGCCTTCGCCGAGCTCCTTCATCACCGCCGACGTGCCGCCCGGGTAGTACGGCACGCATTCGTTCAACTGTTTCAGGAACGCCCAGGTCTTGTCCCAGCCGTTGATCGGGTCCTGCGGATTCTTGTCGCCGAGCACGTACGGCAGCCCCATCAGGAACGTGCGGCCGGGGCCGGAGTTCGCCGGGCGCGCATAGATCAGCTTGTTCGGATGCGCCTTGCACCACGCGAGCAGCTGCTCGGGCGTCTTCGGCGGGTCGCTGACCTTCGCCGGGTTGTATTCGAGCAGCGGGCCGGCCGGCATGTAGGTGACCTCGAGGCCGTAGCCTTGCGCGAGATCCTGCATCTTGCGCGGGCCGGGCGCGTATTTGTCGAGCACGCCGGGGAGCGCGGCCGCGTTGTCGGGCAGCAGCTTCTGCCACAGGTTCTGCTCGATGCCGGCGGCGAGAGCGTCGGTGCCCGTCAGCACGAGGTCGATGTCGGCGCGCCCCGCCGCCTGCATCGCCTTGATCTTGCCCGGCAACTGCGGCGCGGGCGCGTTCGTGAACGTGACGTTCGCGACGAGATTCGGGTTCTTCTCCTTGAACGCCTCGATGGCCTTCTGCGTGAGCTGCAGGTTGCCTGCGACGTCGACGATGTTCAGCGATACGGGGGCGGCAACGGCCGCGGCGGCCGACAGCGCGAAGCCCAGTGCGAATGCGATCCGGCGGACACGGCGAGCGATCGGGGTGGTGTTCATGTCTCCTCACTTCGGTCGGTGGATGGGACCTTTCTTGTCAGGAAATCATGACGGCGTTATACGATGTCGGTCAACAAAAAACCGCGGGATGCGGGGCGGGACTTTCCCTGACAAAAAGCTTCCGTGCGCCGACGAATTGTGCACTGCGCGACGGCGTGCGGCGTGGCCCGCCGCTCGCGCAGGGTGTTAGGACGTCATATATCGAGGTGAGACGAACCGCGTTGGGCCGTATACGTTTCCCCCTGCCGCGCGAGAAGCGTTGCCGTCGTGTCTTGCGGCACCGCGCGCGACGCCGGGCATGGCCGTCGCGCCGAACCACGGGCGGCTGCCTACGCCTGCATCGTTTTCCCGGATCGGCTACAGTGGGCGCTTTCGGCGCGCTGCGCCCCGCCGCCGCGCCGCGAACCGTGCGCGAGCGCGGCGGCACGGGCGCGACGCGGATCATTCACTTCGACGAGCGAACCTTCATGCCCGATCTGTCCGCCTTCCCGATCACGCAAAAGTGGCCGGCCCAGCATCCCGACCGCCTCCAGTTGTACTCGCTGCCGACGCCGAACGGCGTCAAGGTGTCGATCATGCTCGAGGAAACCGGCCTGCCGTACGAGCCGCACCTCGTGCGCTTCGACACGAACGACCAGTTGTCGCCCGAATTCCTGTCGCTGAACCCGAACAACAAGATCCCGGCGATCATCGATCCGAACGGCCCAGACGGCGAGCCGCTGCCACTGTTCGAATCGGGCGCGATCCTGATCTATCTGGCGGACAAGACGGGCCAGTTGATCCCGAAGGATCTCGCGGGCCGCTACGAGACGATCCAGTGGGTGATGTTCCAGATGGGCGGCATCGGGCCGATGTTCGGCCAGGTCGGCTTCTTCCACAAGTTCGCCGGCCGCGATTATGAGGACAAGCGCCCGCGCGACCGCTACGTCGCCGAATCGAAGCGCCTGCTCGGCGTGCTCGACGCGCATCTCGCGAACCGCCAGTGGGTGATGGGCGATGCGTACACGATCGCCGACATCGCGATCTTCCCGTGGGTGCGCAATCTGGTTGGCTTCTATGAAGCGGGCGATCTGGTGGGCTTCAGCGAATTCCGCAACGTCAAGCGGGTGCTCGACGCGTTCGTTGCGCGGCCGGCTGTCGAGCGCGGGCTCAATATTCCGGCGCGGGGTTGATCCGCTGCGCGGGTACGCGCCCTGCGAGCCACGGCCCATGATTTGTGCGGCCCGCCGCCCGCCGCATTGCGCGGCGGATTTTTTTTGACCATTGCCGATCTCCGGGGAACGCCGGGAGACCGTCGGTATTCGGCCAGAATGAGACGGTCGACTTTGAGCAGTAAGCGGCAGCTAATGGAGGCATTCGGTCAGCAAGCCGTTGCTCCGGCGGCAGACCTTCTATTCCTCTGCGAGCGGTATGTTTTCCGCGATTAAGCGTGCTTCCGTGATAATCGAATCCAAAACGGCGTACAGCTTCTCTACCTCATAGGAGCCGTTGGCGACGGTCTCGGGGGTCTGTTCTAAGAAGGCCTTTGTGTACGACTCCTTGTACTCCAAAGCCCCGTGATAAATACCTAGCTCCTTCTTGTAATTTGTCCAGATAACTTTTGCTGGGGGATAATTTGCGAGATCCAAATCCAGATAACACTCAATGGCCGCTGCGCGTCCGTTAATATCAGCGTTGGCCAGGCCATCTGGACCGTAGGCGGGAAACCTGCGAAAGCGTTCTAACGTAGGCAACATCATCGCACGCATATTCGGCAATAGCGGTTGCTTTGAGAGCCTTTGGTATACCTGAAAACCTTCAGCATCGTTGTCAAACAAAAATATGATTTGGTTTTGCACACCGATTTTGGTAAGCCCCTCAGCGAATTTAAGCAGCCCCCCCGATCCAGGAAACGGATGGCTCTCAGTCATATCAATGAACCGGAAGAAGTCCATTACCTCAGGACGCAGCAACTCAAACGCGCGCTTTAAGATATGCGCGTCCGAGCTACCCTCCGTCGCTATCAAAAACGTGTTCACGCGGCTCACACCGGGCACGAAGTCGTCCACTGTTGCGTAGCCGCCGTCCACGAGCGGGCCGTACTGCCAAATAACCTGAGCATCCAAGTTATCGGCTTGCTCTGCCAGCAGTCGTAGAGCCGCATAAGGGTGCAGGAAGCCTATCAGCGCTCCAAAGTAGCTACGCTCAGAATAAGCCAGCGTATCGTGCGGAGAATAGTGCGGTAGACGACGTTTCTCTATTTCGTTTGTAAAGCGGCCTTGGGGTTGTATCTGATCGCGTGGAGAAATAAATTTACTGTCTAGCTCTCGTAGCGGATGGGTCGTCACGAAGGCACAGAATTCGTCGAAACTCATTAGGTCAGGAACTGCTTCCTCTTCTTGATCGTCACTCAAAGTCCCTTGCTCCTTCCGCCAGCTGGCCAGAGTCACCAGTTCTTCCCGCCAATTTTCCGCGCAGTTCTGATATGTCCTTTTTATGTTTTCGAGAGAAAAACCCAGAAGTTCAACTCGAGGCACGATCTCCGCAAGTGATCTACAAAACGCCATTTCCATGGGACCTGGGTCCTCGCCGCTTTCAGCGAAATACTCATAGTCAATTTTCTCTGAACGGACGCGCTTGCGATCCTTTGCCTGAAACAGTATTCCGTGATCGCTGCCGCGGTGATTTTTGTTCCAGTCAAGAGTTAGTCCACCCACTTCCAAAGTTATCTCAGTCCCCACGACACGCCCCTAAAACACGTCACTGATCGAAGCGGCGTTTGCTGCAAACGCCTCTGCTGTCAAGCCAGCAACTATATGTTGGCATGCACGAACAAGGCAAATCGTGCATGCTCGAACTGGATCGACCGCACCGTACTGCGTCTGGTGTGACCTCCGATAGAATCAGGCAACCTAGATCTCGGGACGACGAGCGTGAGCAGTCGTTCAGCGTTGGTAGTAAACGTCTGAAATGGGTCGACACGCGACGTCCACGAGAATTCACGAAGAACTTTTTGCCCGCCGCGTACGTTTCCATCACGCATTGTTCAACGCGAGTTCCCTTCCTCTCCTTCCGGCGTTCCGCCTTCCAACCCCGCCAGCAGCTTCCCCAACAGCCGCGACAACTGCGCCTGTTCGGTCTCTGACAACGCAGCCAGCACCGTCCGCTGGTTATCGATATGCGCGACGACCGCCTCGTCGATCAGCGCGCGCCCGGCATCCGTCAACGCGACGAGCGTCCCGCGCCCGTCGGCCGGATTCGGCCGGCGCTCGACCCAGCCGGCCTTCTGCAGCCGGTCGATGCGCGCGGTCATCCCGCCCGACGACATCATCAGCGCGTCGTACAGCGCGGTCGGCGTCAGCGCGAACGGCGCGCCGCTGCGCCGCAGCGTCGCAAGCACGTCGAATTCCCCCGGCTGCATGCCGTAGCGCGCGAACAGCGGATTGAGACGATCGCGCGCGATCACGAGCGCGGCTTCCTGCAGCCGCCCCATCACCACCATCGACGTCGCGTCGAGATCCGGGCGCTCGACACGCCATTGCGCGAGCGCGTGCTCGGCTCGATCCATTAACCCTCCTCGGCTCACCAGTTATCTTGACGTCAAGATAAATCGCCATATATCTTGATGTCGAGATACTTTACCTGAAAAACGCGCGGCGCCTGGCTGGCAGCCGCGCACCGATATCGAGGGCCTTGCAATGAATCGCTTCACCTCCCCCGGCTGGCGGCTCGCCGCGATCGTGCTCGTCGGGCTGAACCTGCGGCCGGCGCTTGCCGCGATCGGCCCGCTGCTCGACATGATCCAGCGCGCGACGGGCATCGGCGACGGCGCGGCGAGCCTGCTGACGACGATCCCGATCCTGCTGATGGGGCTCGGCGCGCTGAGCGCGCGGCGCCTGCAGCGCCTCACCGGGATCGCGGGCGGCGTGTGGCTCGGCGTCGCGTTGATCGCGCTGGCCTGCGCGTCGCGCGTGGGGGCGCAGCACGCATGGCTGCTGCTCGCGAGCGCGTGCTGCGCGGGCGTCGGGATCGCGATGGTGCAGGCGCTGTTGCCCGGCTTCGTGAAGGCGCATTTCGCGACACGCATCGGCGGCGCGATGGGCGTCTATTCGACGTCGATCATGGGCGGCGCGGTGCTCGCGAGCGTCGTCGCGCCGTTCGCCGCGGTGCGCTGGGGCTGGCTCGCCGCGCTCGCGGGCTGGGCGTTGCCGGCGGCGCTGGCCGCACTGGCCTGGCCGCTGGCCAGCCGGGGCGACGACGCGCTTGCCTCCGGCCCGGTTTCGGTATCGGGTGCGCAGCCATCGCGTTCGCCGCGGGCGTGGCGGCTCGCACTGTTCTTCGGCATCGCGACGGGTGCTTACACGCTCGTGCTCGCGTGGCTGCCGCCGTACTACACACGGCTCGGCTGGTCGCCGACCGCGGCCGGCAGCCTGCTCGGCGGCGTGACGTTCGCGGAAGTCATCGCGGGGCTGACCGTTTCCGCGACGATCGACCGCCTGCCCGATCGCCGGCCTGCGCTGCATGCGGCGATCGCGTCGCTGCTCGTCGGGTTGCTGGTGATGCTGGCCGCGCCCGACGCGCTCGCGTTGCCGGCCGCGCTGCTGCTCGGCGCGGGCATCGGCGCGCTGTTTCCGCTGTCGCTGATCGTCACGGTCGACCACGCGCCCACGCCGGCCGATGCCGCGTCGCTGACGGGGTTCGTGCAGGGCATCGGCTATCTGATCGCCGCCCTGTTTCCGTTCGCGGCCGGCATCGTGCGCCAGCATCTGGCGGATCTCACGCCCGCGTGGATCGCGATGGCGTGCCTGTGTATCGCGCTGTTCGCGCTGGCGGCCGGCTTTGCGCCGAAGCAGATGCGGCAGATCGCGCGGGCCTGACGGGCCTGCCGGCCGGGCGCGCCGATGCCAAGGCCGGCGCGCTCAGCCCGCGCTCGCGTACAGCGTCGAATCCGCGAACCCTTCGGCGTCGAGCACGCGCCCGATCAGGATCAGCGCGGTGCGCTCGATCTGCGTGCCCTGTACCTTGTCGACGATGTCGGCCAGCGTGCCCGTCACGCGCTCCTCGTCGGGCCAGCTCGCGCGATAGATCACCGCCACCGGGCAATCGGCGCCGTAATGCGGCAGCACTTCGTCGACGATGCGCGCGAGATGGCGCACGCCGAGATGGATCGCGAGCGTCGCGCGATGCGCGGCGAGCGCGCCGAGCGCTTCGCCCTCCGGCATCGTCGTCTTGCCCGCGAAGCGCGTGAGGATCACCGTCTGCGCGACGCCGGGTAGCGTCAGTTCGACGCCGAGCGTGGCCGCGCATGCGGCCGTGGCCGTCACGCCCGGCACGATTTCGTATGGAATCCCGAGCGCTTTCAGGCGGCGGATCTGCTCGCCGATCGCGCCGTACAGCGACGGGTCGCCCGAATGCACGCGCGCGACGTCCTGCCCTTTCGCGTGCGCGGCGGCAAGCAGCGCGACGATCGCGTCGAGATCGAGTTCGGCCGTGTTGACGACCTGCTCCGCGCGATGACCGTCGAGCACGGCGGCCGGCACGAGCGAGCCCGCATACAGGATCACCGGGCACGTGCGCACGAGGCGCTGGCCCTTTACCGTGATCAGCTCCGGGTCGCCGGGGCCCGCGCCGATGAAATACACCGTCATCGAAATTTCTCCGTCAATTCGTGGGATGAGCCGCTGCGTCGCGTCACGCGCGCGCGGCCGGATCGAGTGCGTCGACGAGCGCCGTGACCGAGTCGAACGCGCGGTCGGCATCGGGCAGCGGCGGCCGGCGCAGCATCACGACCGGCAGCCTGCGTTCGCGCGCGACGTCGAGCTTGGCCTCGGTGGCCGCGCCGCCGCTGTTCTTGCTGACGACGACGTCGATGCCCGCCAGCGCGAACAGCGCGCGCTCGCCTTCGGGCGTGAACGGCCCACGCGCCGCGACGACCTGCGCGCGGGCGTTGCCGGGGTGCGCATCGAGGCAGCGCACGAGCCAGAACTGGTGCGGCGGGATCGCGTCGAGATGCGCGAGCGGCTCGCGGCCGAGCGTGAACAGCGGGCGCCTGAACGGCGCGAGCGCGGCCTCGATGCCGGCCCAGTCGTCGACCATCCGCCAGTCGTCGCCCGGTTGCGGCGTCCACGGCGCGCGTCGCAGCGCCCAGAGCGGCACGCCCGCGGCGCGCGTCGCCGCCGCGGCGTTCGCGCTGATTTGCGCGGCATACGGATGCGTTGCGTCGATCACGAAACCGATGCCGGCGTCGCGAAGATACGCGGTGAGCCCGGCCGCGCCGCCGAAACCGCCGACGCGCACGTCGCAGCGCAGATCGTCTGGCGTCTTGCCGAGACCGGCGAGACTGTAGACATGATGCGGGCCGAGCGTGCGCGCGATCTTCAGCGCATCGCCGGTGCCGCCGAGCAGTAGGATGCGCGGGCTCATCGCGCCTCCCCGACGAAACGGCCCTGCCGGTCGATCGCGAACATCTCGACCGAGACCGACGGCGGCACGATGTCGCGCGCCACCCGCAACGCATGCGCGCAGACGAGATCGCCGAGCGGCACGCCGTCGGCCTGCGCGAGTTTCAACGCTTCCTGGCTCGTGTTCGCGGCGCGCATCGCGGCCTGCAGCGCATCGCTCGCGCCGGCCTCGGCCGCCCACTGCGCGAGCAGCGGCAGATCGATGCTCGAATGGCGGCTGTGCAGGTCGAGATGGCCGGCCGCGAGCTTGCTGAGCTTGCCGAAGCCGCCGCACATCGACAGGCGCGCGACCGGCGCGCGCCGCAGGTGCTTGAGCACCGCGCCCGCGAAATCGCCCATTTCGATGAGCGCCATGTCGGGCAGACGGTAGTGCGCGCGCATCGCGTCCTCGCTCGCGTTGCCCGTGCAGGCGGCGATGTGCGCGATGCCGTTCGCCCGTGCGACGTCGATGCCCTGATGAATCGACGCGATATAGGCCGAACACGAGAACGGCCGCACGATGCCGGTCGTGCCGAGGATCGACAGCCCGCCGACGATGCCCAGGCGCGAGTTCATCGTCTTCAGCGCGAGCGCCTCGCCGCCTTCGACGCCGATCGTCACGTCGAAGCCGCCCGCGTAGCCGTGTTCGGCGGCGAGCGCTTCGAGGTGCGTGGTCATCATCTGGCGCGGCACCGGGTTGATCGCCGGTTCGCCGACCGGCAGCGTCAGCCCCGCACGCGTGACCGTGCCGACGCCCGGCCCGGCATGAAAGCGCACGCCGGGCGCCGCCGCGAGCGCGACACGCGCGAAGATCAGCGCGCCGTGCGTGACGTCCGGATCGTCGCCGGCATCCTTGATCGTGCCGGCTTCGGCGCCCTCGGCCGTGGCGCGGCAGAATTCGAGCCGCATCATCACGCGCTGCCCCTTCGGCAGCACGATCTCGACCGCGTCGTCCGCGTGACCTGCGAGCAACAGCCGCGCGGCCGCGAGCGACGTCGCGGTCGCGCAGCTGCCGGTCGTGTAGCCGAAGCGCAGCGGCGCGGGCTGTTCGGGGGTTTCGTCGCGCATCACGCGTCCATTGGGTTCGACGTGTTCGACATATGCGACGAGCTGGTCGCGTCTGTCGCGTCGGGCTTGCGCACGTCGTACAGCGTGACGGGCAGCGGCTGCCGCCACGTGTCGAAGCGGCCGAGCGGCTCGGCATGCGCGAGCGACACGCGCGTGAGCGTGCCGCCATGCGCATCGCGCCACGCGGCCAGCGCCGTCTCGCCCTGCAGCGTGACCGCGTTCGCGACCAGCCGCCCGCCGGGTTTCAGCGACGCCCAGCACGCGTCGAGCACACCCGGCGCCGTCGCGCCGCCGCCGACGAAGATCGCGTCGGGCGCGGCGAGCCCCGCGAGCGCAGCGGGCGCGCGGCCCGCGACGAGTTGCAGGCCCGGCACGCCGAGCGTATCGCGGTTGTGTTCGATGAAGCGCTGCCGCTCCGCATGCGCTTCGATCGCGATCGCCTGGCAGGATGGATGCGCGCGCATCCATTCGATGCCGATCGACCCGCTGCCGGCGCCGACGTCCCACAACAGTTCGCCGGGGGCCGGCGCAAGACGACCTAGCGTCATCGCGCGCAGGTCGCGCTTGGTGAGCTGGCCGTCGTGGCGGTATGCGTCGTCGGGCAGGCCGGGCGTGAGCGCGCGGCGCGGCGCATCGGGCCCCGCCTGGCAGTCCAGCGCGACGAGATTGAGCGCGGCGGTTTCGTCGACGTTCCAGTCCTGCGCGAGGCCGTCGATACGGCGCTCGAGCGGCCCGCCCAGATGCTCGAACACGCTGACGCGCGTCGGCCCGAAGCCGCGTGCGGCGAGTTCGGCCGCGACGGCGGCCGGCGTGCGGCCGTCGGCGCTCAGCACGAACAGGCGCCGGCCCGGCAGCAGGTGGCGCGCCAGCGTCGCGAGCGGACGCCCGACGAGCGACACCGCGCCGACGTCCTGCAGCGCCCAGCCGAGGCGCGCGGCGGCGAGGGACAGCGACGACGGCGCGGGCAGCACGCGCCATTCGTCGGGAGAAAGCTGGCGGGCGAGCGTCGCGCCGACGCCGAACAGCATCGGGTCGCCGCTCGCAAGCACGCATACGGGCGCGCCGCGGCGCGCGAGCAGCCCCGACAGGTCGAACGGCGACGGCCAAGCTTCGCGCGCGGCCCGCAGCCGGGCGGGCAGCATGTCGAGATGCCGTTTCGCGCCGACCACATGCGTCGCGTCGAGCAGCGCGCGCCGCGCGTGGCGTCCGAGCCCCGCGTAACCGTCGTCGCCGATGCCCACTACCGTCAGCCACGCCGTCATGCACCCTTCCCCATCGTTCGATTCCATCGTGTCGCCGCGCGGCCGTGAAAGCGCCGGTGCAGCCGTCCGCATTGCGAAAAACGGCATGGTACCGTGTTCCACCCGGCGTTTCATCCGCCGGCCCGCCCGCGCCCGATCGTTGCCCGCTTCGCCCGCCGCGAATGGCCGGCCGGTCGCGAATCGCGGCCGAAATCGGGTATCCTACGGCCGTTCGTTCGCCGGTGCCCCTCGGGGCCGAAGAGGGAACACAGGGCGCCTCGCGCGCCGCTGTGGCTGCCCCCGCAACTGTAGACAGCGAGCCGATCTCCCCCTCATGCCACTGGTTTCACCGGGAAGGCCGGGAGCCGGCGCCGACCTGTCAGCCAGGAGACCTGCCGGCCAGAAAGTGCGTGCGTGCCAGTCGGCGTCGGGCGGGGTGTACCGATGCGTTGGCCGCGGCGCCACACTGTCCCGGTATCCCGTTGAATTCCGCTCCCGATTCGATTCCTGCGTCGCCCGCCGTGCGCCCGTCGGCTTGCCCGGGGCTCGTGCGCGTGGTCGCGGCCGTCGACGGCGGGCTGTGCCGGATCAAGCTGCCGGGCGGCCGGCTCGACGCGCGCCAGGCGCGCGCGATCGCCGCCGCCGCGCGCCTGTACGGCTCCGGTGCGATCGACGCGACCAATCGCGCGAATCTCCAGCTGCGCGGCATTCGCGACGGCGCGGCCGATGCGCTGGCGCACGCGCTGCTCGACGCGGGGCTCGGCCCCCGCGCAAGCGCCGACAACGCCACCGTCGATGCAGCCGCGCTCGCGGCGAGCGACGACGTCCGCAACGTGATGGTGAGCCCGCTCGCCGGGCACGACCCGGCCGCGCTCGTCGATAGCCGCGCGCTCGCCGAGTCGCTGCTCGACATGCTGGCGAGCGAGCCGCGCCGCGGCGAACTGTCGCCGAAATTCTCGATCCAGCTCGACGGCGGCGAAACGGTCGCGGCGCTCGATCATCCGCACGACATCTGGCTGGCGGCGTGGCGTCGCGGCGACGGCGCGATGCGTGTCGCGGCGGGGCTGGCCGGCTGTCCGCCGGTTGCGCGCGGCGACCGGCCGGCTTCGGTCGACGTATCGCCCGATCAGGCCGTCGCGCTGGTTCGCGCGCTGCTGCGCGCGTTCCTCGATCTCGCGCCGGCCGAGGTCACGCGGATGCGCGCGTTGCTGGAGACGTGCGACGAACGCACGCTGCTCGAACGCGCGCAGCACGACCTGCCCTTCCCGCTCGCGGCCGATCCGGCGCTTGCCGACTGGCGGCGCACGCGCACCGACCCCGCGTTGCGCTTCGGCGCGCGCCCGTCGCGCGACGCGGCGCGCTGCAGCGTCGGCGCGCAATTCGCGCTCGGGCGGCTCGACGCGGCGCAACTGGAACGGCTCGCCGCGCTGGCCGAAGTCGACGGCGACGGCACGCTGTCGATGACGCCGTGGCAAGGCGTGTTCATGCACGGCGTCCCGAACGCGCGTGCGGCCGCGATGCGCGAAGCACTCGCGTCGCTCGGCCTCGTGTGCGCGTCGTCCGAACCGCTGGCGGCGCTCGTCGCCTGCACCGGCAGCGCAGGCTGCGCGAAAGCGCACGCCGACACGAAACACGACGCGCGCGCGCTCGCCGCGCGTCTCGGCCATCCGCTCGACGTGCATCTGACCGGTTGCGAACGCCACTGCGCGCTGCCGCACCCCGCCGCGCATACGCTCGTCGCGGTGGCGCCCGCGCACTACGACCTTTACCGGCGCGACGCGGCCGCGGGCCTCGGCGCCCCGCTCGCGCGCCATCTGACGATTGACCAGGCCGCGGTCCGACTCATGGACGCGCGGCACACCCAGGACACCACCGATGCTTGACTACATTCGCGACGGGCAGGAAATCTACCGCCAGTCGTTCGCGACGATCCGCGCCGAGGCCGACCTGTCGCAGATCCCGCCCGATCTCGAGAAACTCGCGGTGCGCGTGATCCATGCGTGCGGGATGGTCGACATCGTGTACGACCTGCGTTTTTCCGCGGGCGCCGGCACGGCCGGCCGTACCGCGCTCGCGGCCGGCGCGCCGATCCTGTGCGACGCGAGGATGGTCGCCGAAGGCATCACGCGTGCACGGCTGCCCGCGGCCAATCGCGTGATCTGCACGCTCGGCGAGCCGGAGGTGCCCGATCTCGCGCGGCAACTGGGCAACACGCGTTCGGCCGCGGCGCTCGAACTGTGGCGCCCGCATCTCGCGGGCAGCGTCGTCGTCATCGGCAATGCGCCGACCGCGCTGTTTCATCTGCTCGACATGATCGACGCCGGCGCGCCGCGCCCCGCGCTGATCCTCGCCTTCCCGGTCGGTTTCATCGGCGCGGCCGAATCGAAGGCGATGCTCGACGCCGACAGCCGCGGCGTGCCGTACGTCGCGCTGCTCGGCCGGCGCGGCGGCAGCGCGATGGCCGCCGCCGCGGTCAATGCGCTTGCAACGGAGGTCGAATGACGACGGCGCGCGGACGGCTGTTCGGGGTCGGCGTCGGCCCAGGCGACCCTGAACTGATGACGATCAAGGCGCTGCGCGTGCTGCAGGCGGCGCCGGTGGTCGCGTATTTCGTCGCGAAAGGCAAGAAAGGCAACGCGTACGGCATCGTCGAGGCGCACCTGCTCGACGGGCAGACGCAACTGCCGCTCGTCTACCCGGTGACGACCGAGGCGCTGCCGCCGCCGCTGTGCTACGAGACGGTGATCGCCGATTTCTACGACACCGCGGCCGACATCGTCGCCGCGCACCTCGATGCGGGCCGCGACGTCGCGGTGATCTGCGAAGGCGACCCGTTCTTCTACGGCTCGTACATGTATCTGCACGACCGCCTCGCGCCGCGCTACGACACCGAGGTGATTCCCGGCGTGTGCGCGATGCTCGGCGGCACGGCCGTCCTCGGCCAGCCGCTCGTCTATCGCAACCAGAGCCTGTCGGTGCTGTCGGGCGTGCTGCCCGAGCACGAACTGCGCGAGCGGCTCGCGCGGGCCGACGCGGCCGTCGTGATGAAGCTCGGCCGCAATTTCGACAAGGTGCGGCGCGTGCTCGACGAACTCGGGCTCGCGAAGCGCGCGCTGTACGTCGAGCGCGCGACGATGGCGAACCAGCGCATCGTGCCGCTCGACGAGGTCGATCCGATGGCGTCGCCGTATTTCTCGCTGCTCGTCGTGCCGGGGGAAAAATGGCAAGGATGACGACGCCGCCCGCGATCGTGATTCTCGGCGCGGGCGCGCTCGATACCGCACGGCGTATCCAGGCGCGTTACCCGGGCGCCCGCGTGCACGGGCTTGCCTCGCGCGTCGACGCCGACGTGTCGTTCGACGAACTCGGCGCGCACCTGCGCGAACTCTATGCACGCGGCTTGCCGATCGTCGCGCTGTGCGCGGCCGGCATCGTGATCCGCTGCCTCGCGCCCGCGCTCGCCGACAAGGGCGTCGAGCCGCCGGTGCTCGCGGTCGCGGAGGACGGCTCGGCCGTCGTGCCGCTGCTGGGCGGGCTGACGGGCGTCAACGCGATCGCGCGTGAAATCGCCGCATGCGTCGGCGTCGCGCCGGCGATCACGACGAGCGGCGAACTGCGCTTCGGCGCATGCGTGCTCAATCCGCCGGAAGGCTATGCGCTCGCCGACCTCGCGCAAGGCAAGCGCTTCGTGTCCGACCTGCTCGCGGGCGCGTCGACGCGCATCGACGGCGCCGCGCCGTGGCTCGACGGGGTCGCGTTGCCGCGCGATGCCGCGGCCGCGCATGCGATTCGCGTGACGCCCGATGCGTGGCGCGGCGCGCGCGACGAACTCGTGATTCATCCGCGCAGCGTGGTGGTCGGCGTGGCGGCGGATGCCGTGCATGCAGCGCAAGCGCTGGCCGTGCGTATCGAAGCCGCGCTCGACGGGCAGGGCCTCGCGCGGCTGGCGCTCGCGGCCATCGTCGCGCCGGCGTCGGCGATCGGCGACGCCGCACTGGAAGAAGCGGCGAGCACGCTCGACGTGCCGCTGCGTTTCGTCGATAGCGGTGGCGATCGTGACCGCGACGCGCCCGCGGACGCCGCCACGCTGCTCGGCCGCGCATTACGTGTCACCCACACGCTGCGTGACGCAGCGAACGGTCTCGCGTGCGCGGTCGCATCGCAGCCGGTCGATCCGGCCACGCTCGGCCGCGCACGCGGCCGCCTGACGGTGCTCGGCCTCGGCCCGGGCGGCGCAGCATGGCTCACGCCGGCCGCGCGCGCGGCGCTCGCGGACGCGACCGACATCCTCGGCTACACGACCTACGTGAACATGGCCGGCCCGTTTCGGGCGGACCAGCGCGTGCACGGCACCGACAATCGCGAGGAAATGCAGCGCGCGCGCCATGCGTTCGAACTCGCGGCCGAGGGCCGGCGCGTCGCGGTCGTGTCGTCGGGCGACCCCGGCGTGTTCGCGATGGCCGCGGCCGTGCTCGAAGCGCTCGACGAAGCACGCGACCCGCAATGGGCCGCGGTCGACTTGCGCGTGGAGCCCGGCATCTCCGCGTCGCTCGCGACGGCCGCGCAGGCCGGCGCGCCGCTCGGCCACGATTTCTGCGCGATCTCGCTGTCGGACAACCTGAAGCCGTGGGACGTGATCGAGACGCGCCTGCGGCACGCGGCGCAAGCCGATCTCGTGATGGCGTTCTACAACCCGATCTCGCGCGCGCGGCCGTGGCAGCTCGACCGTGCGCTCGATATCGTGCGCGCGCATCGCGCGGCCGATACGGTGGTCGTGCTCGGCCGCGACATCGGCCGGCCGGGCGCGACGCTCTCGACGACGACGCTCGGCGCGCTGCGCGGCGCGCAGGTCGACATGCGCACGATGGTGATCGTCGGCTCGTCGACGACACGGCGTTTCGCGATCGGCAACGCGCGCGAATGGGTCTATACGCCGCGCTGGTATCGGTGAACGCGGCTGCGCGCGGCGTGGCGCGTACCGCATCCCCGGCGACGCTCGCGTGAATGCGCATGCATGCGCACCGGCAATCGGCATGCCGGCGCGTCGCCGGTTCTCTGGAACCGGTCCATGCGCACTGCGTCGCGCGACCGGTCGGAAAAAGTGCCCGCCCCGCGTTTCGAAACGCGAACGAATCGGCAAATTCGTTACGTATCGGAAATCGAATAACGAAAAGAAGAACACCTAAATTCCCTATTCGACGCGAATCCTCCAAGATAGGCACGCCGCCGGTGGGACACCTGCGTTGCCCGCCGGCGGCGATACGCAGGCCAGCGTATCCCTCTTCCACTTGGAGAACACAGAATGAACAACAATGTGTTGCCGCGTTTCGTTCCGCGTGCGTTTGCCGCGGGTTGTCTGCTCGCGATGGCGAGCGTGTCGCACGGTGCCGGCGTCTATGCACCGTATGTCGACGTGACGCTTTATCCGACACCGCTGGTCGACCAGATCGGCGTGCGCCAGGGCATCCAGCAGTTCACGCTCGCGTTCGTGGTCGCGGGCAACGGCTGCGTGCCGTCGTGGGGCGGCGTGCAGCCGATCGGCAACGGCGCGAGCGGCGGGCTACTGACCGCGCTGTCCACGTCGATCGCGAGCTACCGCGCGAAAGGCGGCGAAGTCGCCGTGTCGTTCGGCGGCGCGAACGGCACGCCGCTGATGCAGGCGTGCTCGACGGTCCCCGCGCTGAAGACTGCATACCAGACGGTGATCGATACGTACGGCCTCACGCATGTCGATTTCGACATCGAGGGTGCGTCGCAGCAGGATACGGCGGCGGTGGCGCGCAACTTCCAGGCGGTCGCGCAACTGCAGGCCGACTACGCGGCGAAGGGCAAGCCGCTGCACGTGACGCTGACGTTGCCGACGATGCCGACCGGGCTCACGCAGGACGGCGTGAACGTCGTCAACGCGGCCATCTCGAACAAGACCACGTTCGATGCGGTCAACGTGATGGCGATGGATTACGGCCCCGCGAACATCGACATGGGCGCCGCGGCGATCAGCGCCGCGCAGGCGCTGTATTCGCAGCTCGACACGGCGTTCAAGTCGGCCGGCCAGCCGAAGACCAACGCGCAGCTGTGGCAGATGGTCGGCGTCACGCCGATGATCGGCGTGAACGACGTGCAGGGCGAAACCTTCACGCTCGCGAATGCGCAGACCGTGCTGAACGCGGCGGTCGCGAACGGCTACGGTTTCTTCGGCAACTGGTCGGTCGGCCGCGATCAGGCGTGCCCGTCCGGCGGCACGTATGCGTCGCCGACCTGCTCGGGCGTCGCGCAGCAGCCGTACGCGTTCGCGGCGATCTTCAGGAAGCTCGACGGCAAGTGGGGCGCGGGCGTCACGCAGGACCCGAACTACGGCGGCGGCTCGGACGGCGGCACGCCTCAGCCGGGTGCACCGTGGGCGGCCGGCCAGGTCTATACGGCCGGCGCGACGGTCACCTACCAGGGCACGACGTATCAGGCGCAGTGGTGGACGCAGGGCGACGTGCCCGGCCAGGCCGCCGTGTGGAAGCCGGTCGGCGGCGGCACGCCTGCGTGGTCGGCGACGACCGCGTACCAGGGCGGCACGTGCGTGACGTACCAGGGCGCGAAGTATTGCGCGAAATGGTGGACGCAGGGCGACAACCCGAGCGCGGGCGGCGTGTGGGTGAAGTCGTGACGGTGCGGCGCGCTCGCGCGTGACGCGCGGCGGGCCGTTTTCGGCGTGGCAGGACCGCACGCCGGCGACGGCCCGCAGCCGGCGCCCTACCCGCGCGCGTGCTCGGCCAGCAGCCGCGCCTTCGCGTCGACGAGCAGCGCCGCATGCGTGTCGCGATGCTGGCGGATCCGCTCGGTCGGCCCGACGATCGACAGCCCGTACCAGTCGCCGTCGAGCGTCAGCGCGACCGCGATCGCCGACAGTTCGGGCGCGCTTTCGCCGAAATTCTCCGCCCAGCCGAGTTCGCGAAACCGCGCGGTCTGCGCGACGAGCGCCGGCAGGTCGGCCACCGTCGCGTCGGTGAAGCGTTCGAATGGTAGTTGCGCGCCGAGTGCCTGCTGCGCATCGGCGGCGAGTTCCGCGAAGATCGCCTTGCCGATCGAATTCGCATGCAGCGGCCGCAGTTCGCCCGGTTGGCGCGTATAGCGGATCGCCTGCTCCGATTCGACGACGTCGAGGTACGTGACCGACGCGCCCTGGATCTTGCCGAGCACGGCCGTTTCGCGGCTCGCGTCGCGCAGTGCGACGAGGTGCGGATGCACGATGTCGACGACCGGATCGGTCGCGTCGATCGCGGCGGCGACCGTCTGCAGGCGCCGCGTCGGATAGTAGCCGCCGCGCTTGCGCACTTCGTACAGATAGCCGCGGCTCACGAGCGTGCGCGCCATCGCGAGGCAGCTCGACGCCGGCACGTTGAGCAGGCGCGCGAGTTCGGTGAGCGGCAGCGGCCGCCGTTCGGCGGCGAACAGCTCGAACAGGTCGAGCGTGCGGGCAACGAGTTTGACGTCCATGACGAGCGCTTGATTCGGAACGGGAACCCGCGCGCCGGGCGGGCCGCCGGGTCGGTACGGTCAGTACGACTTCGGCAGCCCGAGCACCTTCTCCGCGATGTAGCACAGGATCAGTTGCGGACTCACGGGCGCGAGCCTCGGAATCATACACTCGCGCAGGTAGCGCTCGACATGGTATTCCTTCGCGTACCCCATCCCGCCGTGCGTCGCGATCGCCGTCTGGCACGCCTGGAACGCCGCTTCCGCGCCGAGGTATTTCGCCGCGTTCGCCTCCGCGCCGCACGACTGGCCCGCGTCGTAGCGCGTCGCGGCCTTCATCACCATCAGCCACGCGGCCTCGAGCTGCATCCATGCCTGCGCGAGCGGATGCTGGATCGACTGGTTCTGCCCGATCGGCCGGCCGAACACCACGCGCTCGCACGCATACTGCGTCGCGCGGCGCAGCGCGGCCTGCCCGAGCCCGATCGCCTCGGCGGCGATCAGGATCCGTTCGGGGTTCAGCCCGTGCAGCAGATAGCGGAAGCCGTCACCTTCGTTGCCGATCAGGTCGTCGCGCGGCACGCGCAGATTGTCGATGAACAGCATGTTCGAATCGACCGCCTTGCGGCCCATCTTCTCGATTTCGCGCACCTCGACGCGCGAGCGGTCGAGGTCGGTATAGAACAGGCTCAGCCCGTCGGTCGGTTTCGCGACCTGATCGAGCGGTGTCGTGCGCGCGATGATCAGCATCTTGTTCGCGACCTGCGCGGTCGAGATCCAGATCTTGCGCCCGCTCAGCACGTAGTGATCGCCGTCGCGGCGCGCCTGCGTGCTCAGGTGCGTGGTGTCGAGCCCGGCGTCGGGTTCGGTCACCGCGAAGCATGCCTTGTCGCGCCCGGCGATCAGCGGTGGCAGGAAGCGCGCCTTCTGCGCATCGTTGCCGAACACCTGCACCGGATTCAGACCGAAGATGTTCATGTGGACGGCCGACGCGCCGGACAGCCCGGCGCCCGACGCGCTGATCGTGCGCATCATCAGCGCCGCCTCGGTCATCCCGAGGCCGGCGCCGCCGTAGGCCGGATCCATCGCGATGCCGAGCCACCCGGCCTCGGCGAGCGCCGCGTGGAAATCGGCCGGAAACCCGCCCGCGCGATCGCGTTCGAGCCAGTAGTCGTCGCCGAAGCGCGCGCAGATTTTCTCGATCGCGCTTTCGATCGCGCGCTGGTCGTCGGTCAGGTTGAACTGCATGGACTGCTCTCCCGGCAAGCGTGAACGGCCGCGCCGCTCACAATGGAAACACGCCCGTCGCGACCGCGGCGAAGACCATCAGCACGGTGGCGGCGAACAGGAACGGAATCGTGAATTTCTGGTGCTCGGCGAGCTCGACGCCGGTCAGGCCGACGATCAGGAACGTCGCGGGCGTGAGCGGGCTCACCGGGAAACCCGTCGTCATCTGGCCGAGCAGCGCGGCCTGCGCCATCTGGATCGGTGGCACGCCGAGCAGCTTGCCGCTCTCCGCGAGCACCGGCAGCACGCCGAAGTAGAACGAATCGGGATCGAACAGCAGGCTGAGCGGCATCGACAGCAGCCCGAGCACGAACGGCATGTGGCGCGCATGCTCGACCGGCACGTGCGCGACGACGACCTCGGCCATCGCCTTCAGCATCCCGGTGCCGGACATGATGCCGGTGAACGCGCCGGCCGCGAGCAGCACGCTCGCCATCATCAGCGCGGCCTTCGCATGCGCGTCGATCCGCTCGCGCTGCGCGTGCACGTCCGGATAATTGATCACGAGCGCGGCGACCGTGCCGAGCATGAACATCACCATCGGGTCGACGATGCCCGACACCAGCGTGACGAGCACGACCTGCGTCAGCGCGACGTTGATTCCGAAGCGGCCCGGCCGGCGCAACGCGCGCTCGGCGTCGGTCAGCTCGCGCGGTGCGATCGCGAGCGCGGCCGCGCCGGCGCGGTCGAGCCCGAGCCGCTTCGCCTCGCGCACGCCGAGCACGTACGCGGTGCCGAATACGAACACGAGCCCGACGATCTGCACCGGGATCATCGGCGTGAAGATCGCCGAGCCGGGAATGTGCAGCGCGGCCGACGCGCGCAGCATCGGCCCGACCCACGGCAGGAAATTGACGCCGGCCGCCATCGACGCGACGCACGCGAGGATGCGACGATCCATCCCGAGCCGCGTATAGAGCGGCATCATCGCGGGCAGCGTGACGAGAAACGTGACGGCGCCCGAGCCGTCGAGATGGATCAGCAGCGCGAGCAGCGCCGAGCCCGTCACGATGCGCGGCGGATGGCAGCCGATCACGCGCAGCACGCCGGCGATGATCGGATCGAGCATCCCCGCATCGGTGAGGATACCGAAAAATAGAATCGCAAAAACGAACATCCCGGCGATCGGGCCGATGTTCTGTACGCCGTGCACGACGAACTTGCCGGTCTGCAGCCCGAAGCCGGCCGCGAACGACGCGGCCACCGGCACGACGATCAGCGCGACGAGCGGCGACAGCCGCTTCGTGATGATCAGGCCGAACAGCGCGACGATGGCGATCGCGCCGATCCATGCGAGCATGATGCGTCTCCTCTTCAGCCGGTGCGCGTGTCGGTGCGTGTCGATGCGCGGGCCGGCGTGATGTCCGAATGGTTGGTGTGCCGGCGCGCGCGGCCGTGCGCCGCAAGGCGGCACGGCCGACGGCGGCCAGGCCGGTCAGGTCCGGCGGTTGTCGTCGTTGCCGTTGTCATCCGCAAACACCTGTGCCGCATGTTCGTTCAGCGCGGGCGGCGGCCGCCGGTACGTGGCCGGCGTGCGGCCGAGCTTGATCGGCGACGCGATGCCGCGATGCCGGCCCAGCTCGACCTTCATCCGCCGATGCGCGACATGCGGGTGGGCGAGCGCCGCGTCGAGCGCGAGCACGGGCGCGCACGGCACGCCGCGGTGCATCAGTCGCTCGGCGAGCGTCGCGCCGTCGTGCGCGGCCAGCGCCGTTTCGAGCAGCGTGCGCAGCGCGGCGCGGTTCCGGCTGCGCGCGCGGTTGTCCGCGAAGCGCGGATCGTCGAGCCAGTCGCGCGTGCCGAGCACGTCGCACAGCGCGGCGAACTGCCCGTTGTTGCCGACCGCCAGGAAGATGTCGGCGCCCGCCGTCGGAAAGCTGTCATACGGCGTGATGTTCGGATGCGCGTTGCCGGTGCGCACGGGCGCCTGGCCCGAATGGAAGAAGTTCGGCGTATGCGGATGGAGGATCGACAGCGCGCAGTCGAACAGCGTCGATTCGACGAACTGGCCGCGCCCGCTCGCATCGCGCTCGCGCAGCGCCATCAGCACGCCGAGCGCCGCGTTCAGCCCCGTGACGAGATCGACGATCGGCACGCCGACACGCAACGGTGCGCCGCCGGCTTCGCCGTTGACGCTCATCAGCCCCGCGAGCGCCTGCACGGCCGCGTCATAGCCCGGCAGCCCGCCGAGCGGACCATCCGCGCCGAAACCCGACACGCGGCAATAAACGAGGCGCGGAAACCGCGCGTGCAGCGCATCGAAACCGAGCCCCCAGCGCTCCATCGTGCCGATCTTGAAGTTCTCGACCAGCGCGTCCGCGTGTTCGAGCAGCCCGAGCAGCCGCTCGCGATCGGCCGGCTGCGTCAGGTCGAGCGCGATGCCGAGCTTGTTGCGGTTCACGCCGAGGAAGTACGACGCTGTGTCGCCGTCGAACGGCGGGCCCCACGTACGCGTCTCGTCGCCGGAAGGCGGTTCGACCTTGATCACCTCCGCGCCGTGGTCGGCGAGGATCTGGGTCGCGTACGGGCCGCCCAGCACCCGCGACAGATCGATGATGCGCAATCCCGCCAGCGCGCCCTGCTGCTCGTGTTCCGCCATGCGTCTCGCTCCTGGTTCCGGTCGATCGGACTGCCGGTTCCGGTGGGCCGGCGCTTGCGCGCGGCCAGTCCGGATTCGATGAATAATTCTTGTGTGTGAATTTATATTCACACTCACGAATTATGTTGTCAAGCCCGGATGGACCCGCTTGCCGTCCGGATCACGCCGTCGCGTGCCAGTAGGGATGACACCGAACGCGCGCCGGTTGCGGTGGCGCCCTGCGCTTCGCTAAGCTGGCGGGCAACCTTCATCCCTATCCATACAAGGCAGAACATTCATGAAACGGTTGTGGCTGGCGGCCTTCGTGCTGGTGTCGTCGCTGGGCGTCGCGCACGCGCAGAACCAGACTTTCCACTTCGGCGAAGGACAAACCGGGATGCCGGGCGCCGCGCCGCATGCTGCGGGGCCGGCCGCGCGGCCCGCGCCCGCGCGCCGGCACGTCACCGCGCCGTCGCGTCATCACCGGCGTGCCGTTGACAAGCGCCGCCATTCGCGCCGGGCGAAACCCGCGCGCAGCGGAATCTACACGCACGCGTGAACTGTCGTCCGTGGGCGCGACCGCGGCGCATGGAACGGTCACGAACGGCCGGTCACGTCGGCGCTGCGGGCTGCATGCCGTCGCCGCCGGGCGGCGCACGACACGCCGCTCGAAGCCGCGCATCGGGAGCTTGCGGAGCAAACGCGGCTGGAGGGGCTCGCACTCGACTACGTGGTGCGGTTCGGCGGCCTGACGAAGCTGCGTCATGTGTTGGTGGCCTGGCCGACGTGCCGGCGAACCTGACGCCGTGCGCGAGCAACGAGATCGCGCGCTGCATGTGATTCACCGTCGACCGGCTCGACACGCTCGGGCGAGCGTACCGACGCGCGAGATCCTCGAACTGCCGCGGCTCGACTGTTTTTCAGAGTGCACGAGCGAGCCGCTTCGCCGAGCTCGACGCCGGCCCGGGCTCGGGTACCGACCGCGGCGATTACGCGCGCAGGAACGGGCCGGCCTTGCGTTCGAGCAGCGCGACGAGTTCGGGCTGCATGAACGCGTAGCGGTCGGGGATGTCGAGGCAGACGATCTTCCGGTGCTTCAGATGCGCGCCGAATTGCGCGGACAGTCGCGCCTTGTGTGCGCGCTCCATCACGAACACGATGTCCGCCCAGTCGAGCTGCTCGGCGGTGAGCCGCGCGTCCGCATCGGGCGCGAGGCCCGCGGAATCGGTTTCGATGCCCGGCCACGCGGCGAATACCACTTCGGCCGTCGGGCTGCGCAGCCGGTTGCGGCTGCAGATGAACAGTGCGCGCGTCATGTCGCTTCGCGGCCGCCCAGGGATGGCCCGCTCAGCCTTGCGGAATCGTGCCCGGCCGCACGTACGCGAGCATGTGCGGCACGTAATCGGCCTTGCCGAGCTCGACGCCGTGATGGCGCAGGATCGCGTACGCGGCGATCGCGTGAAAGTAGAACTGCGGCAGCGCCCAGTCGCGCGCGTACTGTTCGCCCGTCATGTCGAACGCGGTCCCGTTCGGCAGCTCGAGCGAGATCGGCAGCGCCGCGCCGCCGTCGAGCGCATCGGGCGCGAGTTCCCCGAGAAAGGCGAGCGTACCGGCGATGATCGCCTGCGCGTCGGCCGGCGAGCCGGGTTGCGCATCGGCGTTCCAGCCGGCCTCGCGCAGCGCCAGCAAGGCAGCCGGCAGCGGCTCGCCACGCAGCCGGTGGACCGGCTCCATCGCCTGGAAACACGAGAAACGCACCTGGGCGGCGAGCGGATACATGTCGGGCGCCAGCCTCAGCGTCATCGCCGCGTCGGGTTCCTCGCCCGCGGCTTGCCGGTGCGCGACGGCCTTGTCGAGCCACGCGGACTGCGCGCGCAGCATCTGGGTGTACGTCGGAACGAGAAGTTGGGTCGGTGACACGCGTGCGCTCCTGTGCTGGGGGTTCGCGCCACACGATAGCAGCGTCGGCGCAAACCTGCATCCCGGCGGGGGCGCCGACGTGTCGTTACGGCTTGCCGTGCCGCGCCAGAAAACGGTCGAGCTGAGATGCGAATGCCTTGCCGTCGCGTGCGCTGAATGGCGCCGGGCCGCCCGTGTCGATGCCCGCGCTGCGCAACTGGTCCATCATCGCGCGCGTCGACAGGCGCTCCTCGATGTTTTCGCGACTGAACCAGTTGCCGCGCGGGTCGAGCGCATGCGCGCCCTTGTCGAGCACCGCGGCGGCCAGCGGGATGTCGGCGGTGATCACGAGGTCGCCGGCTTCCGCCAGCTCGACGATGCGCGCATCGGCCACGTCGAAGCCGGCCGGCACCTGCACGGCCTTGATGAACGGCGACGGCGGCGTGCGCAGAAACTGGTTCGCGACCAGCGTCACGCAGATTTCGGCACGACGCGCGGCGCGAAACAGCATGTCCTTGATGACGGCGGGACACGCGTCGGCATCGACCAATACTTGCATGGCGGGAGTTTCCAGGGAGCAGAAGCGGAAACGGTGATCATAGCGCACCGCCGGGCGGCCATCAGCCCGCGAGATCCGTGCGAAGCGCGTCGGCCGTCACCCACTGCGCGCCCCACGCCGCGGCAAGCCGTGGGCCCTGCCCGATCCGCACGGCCGCATCGTCGAAGTCGACGAACACGACGTGATCGGCTGCCGCGGGTCTGGCCGGCATCTCGCGCGTGCGCCCGTCGGACAGCACCCACAGCCAGCGCTGCCTGGCCGGCTCGCGGCGCGCCGCGCGGGCGAGCAACTGCGCGGCGGCCGCGATGCCGTCCGCCAGCGGCGTGCCGCCGCCGCCGTCGACCGGCTCGAGCCAGCGCGCATTCCACCAGCGCGGCACGGCCGGGCCGAAGCGCCGCGCGGCGCCGTTGCCGCCGAAGCAGACCAGCGCGGTTTCGGCACGCTCACGCGCGGCCTGATCGAAATACGCGACGATCAGCCCCTTCGCGAGCGCGAGCCGCTCGTGCGATAGCATCGACGCCGAACAATCCAGCACGAAGCAATGCAGCGCGTGCGGCGTGCCCGCGCGTTTCGCGAAGCGCAGATGGTCGCGATGCAGCGGGCTCCCGCGTTTCGCGGCGAGCGTCGCCGGCCACGCGACGGCCGTGCCGGCACGCAACGTACCCGGCACGCGCGCCGCTGCGCCTGATTGCCATCGAGGACCGCGAATCGCGTTCGCGGCGGCGCCGGCTCGATGGCTCAGCGTTTTTTTAGCGGCAGCGGCACCACGCCTTTCACGTCGCGCAGCCCGGCCGGTTCGGGTGGCAGGTAACCCCAGTCGCCCTGCGATGCCGACGCGTCGGCCCGTGTTTCGCCCGGTCGGTCGCCGGGCTGCTGGCGCGTATCCGGCGGCGAACGATCGTCGCGTTCGCCGCCGTGTTGCGACGACTGGCGCGACGACTGATGCGGCGGCTCCGCATGGCGCCGGTGCCGCAGGACGGCTTCGGCCACGCGCTCCACGTGCGACACCGTCACCGCGTCGACCTGCTCCAGCGCGGCCAGCGCGCGCGCGGCGCGCAGCATCACGAGATCGGCGCGCAACCCGTCGACGGCCGCATCGATGCACAGCGCGCTGACGCGTGCATGAACCGCATCGTCGAAATCCAGCGCCGGCAGCCGCGCGCGCGCCGCGTGAATCCGGTCCGCGAGTTCCCGCTGGGCAACCGCGTGACGCGCGCGAAACGCGTCCGGATCGAGATCGAACGCAAGACGCGCCTTCACGATCCGCTCGCGCTGCCCAGCGTCGAAGCAGTTCTCGAGTTCGACCATCAGCCCGAAGCGGTCGAGCAACTGCGGGCGCAGCTCGCCCTCCTCGGGATTCATCGTGCCGACCAGCACGAATCGCGCGTCGTGCGCGTGCGACACGCCATCGCGCTCGACGATGTTCACGCCGCTCGCGGCGACGTCAAGCAGCGTATCGACGAGCCCGTCGGCAAGCAGGTTCACTTCGTCGACGTACAGCACGCCGAGATGCGCGCGAGCCAGCAGGCCCGGCCGGAACCGCACGCCGTTTTCGGCGAGTGCATGCGCGAGATCGAGCGTGCCGGTCACCTGCTCGTCGCTCGCCGACAGCGGCAGCGTGACGAACTGCCCTTCCGGCAACAGCTCCGCGAGGCCGCGCGCGGCCGTCGATTTCGCGGTGCCGCGCGGGCCGCTGACGAGCACGCCGCCGAGCGACGGGTCGATCGCGGCGAGCAACAGCGCCTGCTGCAATGCGTCCTGCGCGACGAGCGCCGCAAACGGAAACACCGCGCGGGCGCGGTGCATCGTCGGATCGGTCATCGCGGTCCTCCTTCCTGGCGTTGTTCGCTGGCGAGCCAGACCGCTTCGATCCGCTCGCGATAAGGGCCCGGCTGCTGCCACAGCCCGCGCTGCATCGCTTCGACGAAGCGTTCGCAGATGCCGTGCAGCGCCTTCGGGTTGTGCCGTTCGAGGAACGCGCGGGTGGCGTCGTCGAACAGGTACGCGTCGGCGACGAGCGCGTACTGGTGATCGGACAGCACGCGCGCGGTCGCGTCATAGCCGTACAGGTAGTCGACGGTCGCGGCCAGCTCGGCCGCGCCCTTGTAGCCGTGACGCTTTACGCCGTCGAGCCATTTCGGGTTGACGACGCGCGAGCGGATCACGCGCGCGATTTCCTCGCGCAGCGTGCGCATCTTCGGCGCGACGGGGTTCGCATGGTCGCCGTGATAGATGCTCGGCTGCTGCCCCGACAGATGGCGCACGGCCGCCGTCATCCCGCCCTGGAACTGGTAGTAGTCGTTCGAATCGAGGATGTCGTGCTCGCGGCTGTCCTGGTTCTGCACGACGACGTCGATCGTCGCGAGCCGCTCGCCGAACACGTCGGCCGCCGCGTCGCCCGCGCTGTTCTGCGCGTATGCGTGGCCGCCCCATTGACGGTAGGCATCGGCGAGATCGGCGTCGGTCTGCCAGCGGCGCTGGTCGATCAGATCCTGCAGGCCCGCGCCGTAACTGCCCGGCCGCGCGCCGAACACGCGCCAGCCGGCGCGGCGCCGCGCTTCGTCGGGCGCCACGCCCTGCGCGACCCACTTCTCGCGTTCGCGCTCGATGCGCGCGCGGATCGGGTTCAACTCCTCCGGCTCGTCGAGCGCGGCAACCGCCTGCACGGCCGCGTCGAACAGGTGCATCAGGTTCGGAAACGCGTCGCGGAAGAAGCCCGACACGCGCAGCGTCACGTCGATGCGCGGCCGGTCGAAGATCTCGATCGGCAGGATCTCGAAGTCGGTCACGCGGTGGCTGCCGTGCGCCCATTTCGGCCGCACGCCGATCAGCGCGAACGCCTGCGCGATGTCGTCGCCGCCGGTGCGCATCGTGGCCGTCCCCCACACCGACAGCCCGATCGCGCGCGGATAGTCGCCGAGATCCTGCAGATGGCGTTCGATCAGTTGCTGCGCGGATTTCAGCCCGAGCGACCACGCGGCTTGGGTCGGCACCGCGCGCGTATCGACCGAGTAGAAGTTGCGGCCCGTGGGCAGCACGTCGGGGCGGCCGCGCGACGGCGAGCCGCTCGGCCCCGGCGGCACGAAGCGGCCGTCGAGCCCGCGCAGCAGTTGACGCATTTCCTCGCGGCCGCACGCGTCGAGTGCGGGCAACAGCGTCGACCGCACGCGCTCGATCACCGCGAGCGTATGCGGCCATTCGCCGGGCGGCGGCATGTCGATACCGGAATCGTCCGAAGCGGTTCCGCACACAGTGGCCAGCCAGTGCTGCGCGAGCCGTTCGAGCCGCTCGCGCGTATCGCCCGCATGCCGCCACGGCGACGCGTCGAGCGACTGCAGGATGGCCGGCCGCGGCCCCGTCCACGGCGCGGCCCAGTCGGCCGCGAGCGGATCGAACGCGTCGCCGAGCGCAAGATCGCGCGCGAGCGCGCCGATCAGCCCCGCCCGTTCGCCCTTGCCGTCGCCGACCGGAAAACGTGCGAGCGCGAGCAGCGTGTCGCGCCGCTGGCGCTCGACCGGCGACGCGCCGAACACGTGCAGCCCGTCGCGAATCTGCGCTTCCTTCAATTCGCACAGCCACGCGTCGACCCGCGTGAGCAGCGCATCCTCGTCGCCCGCATCGCGCGGCGGCGACACGCTCAGCTCGTCGTGCAGACGATGCTCGGCGATCGTCGCGAGGATCGTCTTGCGCAGCAGCTTCGCACGCCGTGCATCGACCATCAGCGCTTCGTAGTATTCGTCGACCTGCCGTTCGAGATCCTGCAGCGGCCCGTAGTTTTCCGCGCGCGTGAGCGGCGGCATCAGGTGATCGACGATCACGGCCTGCGCGCGGCGCTTCGCCTGGCTGCCCTCGCCCGGATCGTTGACGATGAACGGATACAGGTGCGGCAGCGGCCCGAGCGTCAGGTCGGGCCAGCACGCGTCGGACAGCGCGACGCTCTTGCCCGGCAGCCATTCGAGATTGCCGTGCTTGCCGAGGTGGATGACCGCGTCGACGCGATACGCATCGCGCAGCCAGAAATAGAACGCGAGATACGCGTGTGGCGGCACGAGGTCGGCATCGTGGTAGCTCGCGTAGTCGTTCTCGTCGCGCGAGCGCGACGGCTGGATGCCGACGAACACGTTGCCCGCGCGCCAGCCGGCGATCGTGAAACGCTGTTGCCGCAGCGTCGGATCGGCTTCGGGCGGCCCCCACCGTTCGTTCAGCGCATCGCGCACGGCGGCCGGCAGCCGCGCGAATCGCGCGACGTAGTCGGCCAGCGCGTAACTCTGAAATGCGGGACGCAGCGTGCGCACGGCGGGATCGTTGGTGACGCCCTCGGTGAGCCGCGCGATCAGCGCGTCGCCGTCGGGCGGCAGGTCGGCCACGGTATAGCCCGCGTCGCGCAGCGCCGCGAGCACGCTCAGCGCGGAGGCAGGCGTATCGAGCCCGACGCCGTTGCCGATCCGCCCTTCGCTTTGCGGATAGTTCGCGAGAATCAGCGCGATGCGCTTGTCGGCGTTATCCAGCGTGCGCAGCCGGCACCAGCCGCGCGCGAGCGCCGCGACGAACGCGATCCGCTCGGCATCCGGCTGGTAGCGCACGACGTCGACCTCGGTATGCGGGCAACGATACGCGAGCCCCTTGAAGCTCACCGCGCGCGTGACGATGCGCCCGTCGACCTCGGGCAGCGCGATGTGCATCGCGATGTCGCGGGCGTGCAGGCCCTGGCTGTCGGCGAGCCACGCGCCGCGATTGCCGCCGGACAGGATTACCTGCAGCACCGGCGCGTCGCCCGCGAGCACGTCGTGTTCGGGGCTGTCGATCGCGCCGGCCGCGAACGCGGTGGTATTCAGCACGAGCGTGACGCCATGCGTGTCGCACAGCTGCGTGATGACCTCGCGGCTCACCGCGTCCTTCAACGACGTCACCGCGATCGGCAGCGGATTCAGTCCTTCGTCGATCAGCGCGTCGGCCAGCGCGTCGAACACGGCCGTGTTCGCGGCCTGCCAGTGCGCGCGATAGAACAGGATCGCGACGACCGGTGCGCCGGGCGTCCAGCGCGGCCGCCAGTCGTCGACGCTCGCGCGGTCGCGCGCCGGGTGATACAGCGCGGCGGCCGGCAGCGGGCGCGGCGGTTCGGGCTCATCGCCGAACCCGAGCGTGTGAAACGCGATGCTGCGCAGCAGCGCGTCGGCGTTGTGCACGCCGCCCTCGCGCAGATAGCGCCACCACAGCCGGCACAGGTCGGGCCTCACCGTGCTCTTCGCGACGAGGTTCGGGTCCTCCTGCAGGTCGCCCGAGAACATCGCGAGTTGCTGCCCGCGCTTCGACGCGAGCGACACGGCCTGCTCGATCCCGTACGGCCAGTATGCTTCGCCGCCGAGATGATCGATCACGACCGTCTTCGCGTGACGCAGCACGTCGTCGACGTAGAAATCGACCGACGCCGGCTGCCGCAGGAACGTGACGTTCGCGAGCCGCACGCTCGTAAATCCTTCGGGCAAGTGCGGCACGACGCTCGCGAGCAGCGACAGCGTCGTGTCGGCCGAACTCAGGATCACGATGTCGGCCGGCTGCTGGTCGATCCGGACGACGCCCTGCGTATCGTCGACGAAGCCGCCCGGCGTGGTGCGCAGCAGATGCATCGTGCGTTACGCCTGTTGCGGCTCGGCCGCGCACGCGGCGTCGAACGCGCGTTGCAGCGCGGCGGCGTCGAGATCCTCGCCGATCAGCACGAAGCGGCTCGCACGCGTTTCGCCGTCCTGCCAGCGGCGGTCGAAATAGCTGTCGAAGCGGCGCCCGACGCCCTGGATCACGAGCCGCATCGGCGCGCCGGGCAGCGCGGCGAAGCCTTTCGCGCGATAGATCGTGTGCGCTTCGACCACACGCTGCAGCGCGGCGATCGTCGCTTCGCGCGTGCCGGCGTCGCCCGACACCACGACCGAATCGAAATCGTCGTGATGATGATCGTGATCGCCGTCGTCGGCCGAGCCGTGATGGTCGTGACGCAGGTGGATCGTTTCCTCCGACGCCGATTCGAGGCCGAGCAGCATCGCGAGATCGAGCTCGCCGCGCGTCGCGCGAACGATCTTCACCTGCGGCGGAATTTCTTCGCGGATCGCGGTTTCGATCCGCGCGAATTCGGCGTCGTCGACGAGGTCGGCCTTGTTCACGATCACGAGATCGGCGGACGACAGTTGATCGGCAAAGAGTTCGTGAAGCGGCGATTCGTGGTCGAGGTTCGGATCGGCGCGGCGCTGCGCGTCGACGGCCTGCGGGTTTTCCGCGAACTGGCCGCTCGCGGCGGCCGGCCCGTCGACGACGGTCACGACCGCGTCGACCGTGAAGCTGTTGCGGATCGTCGGCCAGTTGAACGCCTGCACGAGCGGCTTCGGTAGCGCGAGGCCCGACGTCTCGATCAGCACGTGATCGATGTCCGCGCGGCGCTCGACGAGCGCTTCCATCACCGGATAGAACTCTTCCTGCACGGTGCAGCACAGGCAGCCGTTCGCGAGTTCGTACAGTTGGCCCGACGCTTCGCCCTGCGCGCCGTCGGCCTCGTCGCAGCCGATGCCGCAGCCCTTGAGGATTTCGCCGTCGATGCCGAGCTCGCCGAACTCGTTGACGATCACCGCGATGCGGCGGCCTTCGGCGTGCTGCAGGATGTGGCGCATCAGCGTCGTCTTGCCGCTGCCGAGAAAGCCCGTGACGATCGTGACGGGCAGCTTGCGTAGGGTCATGGTAGGTCCGGTGTCGAAAAAGGAATCAGGACGGGATCGTCGCGTCGGTGGCGGCACGGCCATTCACGGGGCGGTCGCGGGAAGGTCGCCGCGCAGTCCGGCCGGACAGCCGCGGGACGGGCGGAACAACGAATCGGGCATGGTGCTTCCTTGCGAACGGTCGACATCGTGAATGCCAACACGGCTGCTGCCTGCCTCGCCCGCGCCGCCTGCCGTTCGCCGCGCCGGCCGCGCACGTGCGGCGGCAGATGGGCGGAGGAAGCGTCGAACACCGGGCGTCGGACCTGCTGCGGCCGTGGACGATGCGCCGCCTCCCCGCGGCGCTGAACCCCAACGTTTAGGCCGGTATCCGGGCTGACGAACACGCCGCTTCGCCTTCCCGGATGCGCGGCATCCAGTGGCGGTCGTCCGCATGCGCAGGGCATGCGGCGAAGCGGCGCTGCGTGGCGCTTGCGCGCGACGCGTTCGCTTACCGTTGCGGGGGCAGCACAGGTTGGCTCGACTGCGGCGCAGGCAGGCTCCCTGTTTCCCGTTTAACTGCGTGCGCCGGAGCGGCGCGCGCGAGCACCAAAACGCGTGCGAGTGTAGGCGGCGGGGCCGGGAGCGTCAAGGCGAGCGGTGCGCAGCGAACGCGAATGATTGTCGTTTTCAACTGGGCGAGATAAACTTCACCCGATAACAACGCAACCACCGCGCAACGGCAATGTGAGGCAATCACTCAGTTATCCTTAAATTTCCATGTCGAAACGACAGATATCCGGGCGGCGCTTTCCTGTGCTCGCCCTGTCGCTGTGCTCGATCGCCGGCGTTGCCTCCTTTCCTGCCCCGGCGGCCGAGTTCGACGACGAACTGCCCGCGCTCGAGGTGCGCAGCCGCCGTCATCCGAACGATCCGCGCGCCGAAAGCGTGAGTACGGCGACGCGCACCGCGAGCGATCCGCGCGACGTCCCGCAAACGATCGACAGCGTGCCGGTCGAGGAAACGCTGTCCTATGGCGGCCGCACGCTGGCCGACGCGCTGGCCGGCGTGCCGGGTGTGTCGAATACGTCGGACACGCGCTTCGATTCGTTCCGCATTCGCGGCTTTTCCGCCGCGGGCGACCTGCTGCTCGACGGCATGCGCGACGACGCGCAATACGTGCGCAGTCTCGGCAACATCGAACGCGTCGAAGTGCTGAAGGGGCCGGCGGCGGCGCTGTACGGGCGCGGCAGCGGCGGCGGCGTCATCAACCGGATCACCAAGCAGCCGCTGCCGGAAAACTTCGGACATGTGTCGGCGGCGACCGGCAGTTATGGACGACTCGGCGCGTCGGTCGATCTCAACCGGATGCTGTCGGGCGCATGGAGCGTGCGGCTCAATGCCGGACGCGAACACGCGGGCAGCTTCCGCGACCACGTCGACGGCACGCGCCAGTACGTCGCGCCGTCGATCAAATGGCAGGACGCACGGCGAAGCTGGCTGCTGCAGTTCGAATACGACACGTACCGGCGCGTGCCCGATCGCGGCATGCCGGCGTCGGTCGCCGCGTTCGATGCAGCCGGCAAGCCGCTCGCGTACGCGCTGCCGTCCGCGCCGCGCGCGACCTTCTTCGGCGCGGCGGGCCGCGACACCATCCGCGACGAAAACATGAACTGGCGCTCGGTCTTCACGCATGCGTTCGATGGCGGCTGGGAACTGCGCCATACGCTGGGCGTGCTGGATTTGCGCAGCACCTTCGACAACACCTACGTCACGCAAAGCTACGTCACGAAGCCGCGCGACTACCGGCGCGTGCAACGGGCGCGCTACCTTCAGGACATGACGCATCTGAACGTGCAGACCGGCGTCGAACTGGGCGGCAAGGTCGCGACCGGCCCGGGCGTGCATCACCTGCTGTTCGGCATCGAATACGGCTGGCAGAAACGCGCCCCGACGCTGTGGCAGGCCGACGCGGCGCCGGTCCCGATCGCCGGACCGGATCGTCTCGCCCTGGCCGGCTCGACGCCGCGTCCGTATGCGATGAATCGCCACCGTGTCACCGATTACGCGATCTTCGCGCAGGATCGCATCGACTTCGGGCGAGCGTGGAAGCTCCTCGGTGGCGTGCGGGGAGAACGCTTCGACGTCGATTCGACCAACGCGCTGAACGATCTGCATGCACGGCGCACGACGACGGCGTGGAGCCCGCGGCTCGGCGTCGTGTGGTCGCCGGTGAGCGCGCACAGCCTGTATGCGTCGTACAGCAAGAACTTCGCGCCGGTCGGCGGCGACCTGATCGGCATCACGCCCGGCGCGCGCGGCAACGCCAACGATCTCGGCCCGCAATACACGCGTCAATACGAGATCGGCGTGAAAAGCGACTGGCGCGACGGCGCGCTGAGCACGACGCTCGCGCTGTTTCAGCTCGATCTGTACAACCGCCGCGTCGCCGACCCGGTTCGGCCGGGATTCTTCGATCTCACCGGCCTCGAGCGCAATCGCGGTATGGAACTGGGCGTCGCCGGCCGGCTCACGGGCGACTGGTTCGTCCGCGGCGGCATCGGCTGGCAACACGCGCGGGTGGTCGACGCCGAACCGAAGTATGCGGGCAAGCGGTCGGCGGGCGTGTCGGCGTCGAACGGCAGCCTGTTCGTCGGTCATGCGCCGCTGCGCGGGTTTTTCGCCGAACTCGGGCTCGTGTACGAAGGTGCGCGCTACGCCGATCGCGACAACCTGCTCGAACTGCCCGCCTACGTGCGCTGGGACGGCAAGGCCGGATATCGCACGCGCGACCTGGAAGTGACGCTGGCGGCCGTCAACCTGACCGATCGCGACTACTACGCGAATGCGACGAGCGTCGCGCAGATCATGCCCGGCACGCCACGCACGTTCACGCTGACGGCGACGTACAAGTTCTGACCGCGTGCATGGTGCCGCCGCCCCGCGCCGCGGGCGCGCCGGGGCCGCTCGCGCGGCGCACGCGTGTGCTATCGTATGCGCCGCGTTCGGTGCTCGCATGCGCATTCCGTGCATGCAGTTAAACGGGAAACAGGAGGCGAAGATCCGCCCGGCCTGTGCTGTCCCCGCAACGGTACGCCGCCCGCGCAACGCGCTCTGCCGCGCGTGCGCCCAGGCCGCCCGCGATGCCACTGCCCTTCAGCCGGGCGGGAAGGCTGCGGCCTGGCAAGCGGCCAGCCCGGATACCGGCCGACGCAAGGGGCGAGCGCACTGCTCGCCGAACGCCCGATCCGCGGGGAACGGATCGGGTGCGCATTCCACCCGCGTTCGCGCGGGTTTCGCCCCGATCCGCCATGCACTGCCTGCCCGCCGGCCGCCGATGCGCCGCCCGCCTGCCCTGTTCCACTGTTTCGACACGGTGCGCGCCGTGCCGCGCGCGATGAGCCGCGCCTGGCTCGTCGGCGCCGGCCCCGGTGACGCCGACCTGCTCACGCTCAGGGCCGTACGCGCGATCGGCGCGGCCGACGTGCTGCTCGTCGACGATCTCGTGAACCCCGACGTGTTGCGCCATGCGCGCGCCGATGCGTCGATCGAGCACGTCGGCAAGCGTGGCGGACATGCGTCGACGCCGCAGGAGACGATCGTCGCCGCGATGCTCGCGCACCTGCGCGCGGGCCGCAGCGTCGCACGGCTCAAGGGCGGCGATCCGTTCGTGTTCGGCCGCGGCGGCGAGGAACTGATCGCGCTCGGCGCGGCAGGTTTTCCGGTGGAAGTCGTCAACGCCATCACGGCCGGCATCGCCGCGCCGGCCGCGCTCGGCATCCCGGTCACGCACCGCGGCGACGCGCAAGGCGTGATCTTCGTCACGGGCCACGGCGCGGGCGCCGACGAGCCCGACTGGCGCGCGCTCGCGGCCACCCGCATGACGATCGTGATCTACATGGGCATCCGCCGGCTCGACGCGATCGCCGCGGCGCTGCGCGACGGCGGCCTGCCCGGCGACACGCCGTGCGCGGCGATCGAGAACGCCACGCGCGCCGAACAGCGCCACGTACTCGCGACGCTCGATACGCTCGTCGCGCGCGTCGGCGAAACCGGCATCGGTTCGCCGGCGATCGTCGTGATCGGCCGTGTAGCCGCGCTCGCCGACGATCCGGCGGTGCGCGCGGCGCTCGGCGGCCGCGCATGATGCGCGTCGCGCTCGGCGTCGGCTTCCGCGCGGGTGTCACGCCCGCGCAACTCGATGCCGCGATCCGCGCCGCGCTCGCGCGCCATCCGGGCGCCGAACCGGCGCTCGTCGCGACGCTCGCCGACAAGGCGCGCGCCCGTGCGCTGCGCACGCTGTGCGCGCGCCGTGGCTGGCCGCTCGTCGCGTTCGATGCTGCGCAACTCGCGAGCCGTCCGGAACTGGCCGCGAGCGGTCCTTCCGACGCCGCGCTGGCCCGCTTCGGCGTCGCGGGCGTGGCCGAGCCGTGCGCGCGGCTCGCGGCGCCGCATGGCCGGCTGCTCGGCCCCAAATCCATCCGGGACGGCGTGACGGTCGCGCTCGCCGGCCCGCTTTGAACCCATTGTTTCGCTTTCGACAGGACGATTCCCGATGAAGACCGATTCCGAATCCCATCAGCGGATGGCCGAACGCCGCCGCGCCGGCCACGAGAAGAAGCAGGCCGCCGCCACGCAGGAGAAAGGCCTGCTGATCGTCCACACCGGCAACGGCAAGGGCAAGAGCACGGCCGCGTTCGGGATGGCCGTGCGCGTGCTCGGCCACGGCATGCGGCTCGGCGTCGTGCAGTTCATCAAAGGGGCGCTGCACACGTCCGAGCGCGACTTCCTCGGTGCGGTCGCGCAATGCGATTTCGTGACGATGGGCGACGGCTATACGTGGAACACGCAAAACCGCGACGCCGACATCGCGACCGCGCGCAAAGGCTGGGACGAGGCGCGCCGGATGATCGAAAGCGGCGACTACCGGATGGTGATCCTCGACGAGCTGAACACCGTGCTGAAGTACGAATACCTGCCGCTCGACGAAGTGCTCGCGACGCTCACGGCTCGACCGGAGTCGGTGCACGTCGTCGTCACCGGGCGGCACGCGCCCGATGCGCTGATCGATGCGGCCGATCTCGTCACCGAAATGCGACTCGTCAAGCATCCGTACAAGGAGCAAGGCGTGAAGGCGCAGCGCGGCGTGGAGTTCTGAGCATGCCGGCCTGCCCCGCGCTGTTCGTCAGCGCGCCCGCGTCGGGCCAGGGCAAGACGTCGGTGACGGCCGGCCTCGCACGGCTGCACCGCCGGCTCGGCCGCCGCGTGCGCGTGTTCAAGACCGGGCCCGATTTTCTCGATCCGATGCTGCTCGAACGCGCGAGCGGCGCACCCGTGCATGCGCTCGACCTCGGGATGGTCGGCGAGGCCGGCTGCCGCGCGCTGCTCGCCGAAGCCGCGCGCGACGCGGACCTGATCCTGATCGAAGGCGTGATGGGCTTGTTCGACGGCACGCCGAGCAGCGCCGATCTCGCGGCCGCGTTCGGCGTGCCGGTCGTCGCGGTGATTTCGGCGAAGGCGATGGCGCAGACGTTCGCGGCGATCGCCTTCGGGCTCGCGCGGTTCCGGCCGGGGTTGCCGTTTCACGGCGTGCTGGCCAACCGCGTCGGCTCGGCGCGGCATGCGGAGTTGCTGCAACAAGCGTTGCCCGGCGACCTGCGCTGGCTCGGGCACGTGCCTGTCGATGCGGGTATTGCGCTGCCGGAGCGGCATCTCGGCCTGCATCAGCCGGCCGATATCGACGATCTCGATGCACGGCTCGACCGCGCGGCCGATGTGCTCGCGCAAACCGCGCTCGCCGAGTTGCCGCCTGCCGTCACATTCGCGGAACCGGACGTGGCCGCGCCGCTGCCGCGTGCGCTGGCCGGCAAGCGGATCGCGGTGGCGCGCGATGCGGCGTTTTCGTTCATCTATCCGGCGAATCTCGCGTTGCTCGACGCACTCGGTGCCGAGCTGCGATTCTTCTCGCCGCTCGCCGACGAACCCGTGCCCGACGATTGCGACGCGCTGTTTTTGCCGGGCGGCTATCCGGAACTGCATGCGGCGACGCTTGCCGGGAATGCCGCGACCGCACGGACGATTCGCGCGCATGCGGCCGCCGGCCGGCCGATCGTCGCGGAATGTGGGGGGATGGTGTATCTGTGCGAATCGCTGACCGATGTGGATGGGTCGACGACGCCGATGCTCGGGCTGCTGCCGGGCCACGCGACGATGCAGCGCCGGTTCGCGGCGCTCGGCATGCAGCAGCTCGATACGCGGATGGGGCCGATGCGCGGGCATACGTTTCATTATTCGCGGCTGGATACGCCGCTGGTGCCGGTCGTGACCGCCGCGCGGCCCGATGGCGCGGCGGGCAGCGGTGAAGCCGTTTATCGCGCGGGCGCGATCGTCGCGACGTACATGCACATGTACTGGCCGTCGAATCCGGATGCGGTCGTGGCGTTGTTCAGCGGGGAAGCGTTCTAGACTGATCGATGTCGAGCCCGCATCGAGGCGGCATCCTGTCGGGTTTGAGCGTCGCTTTGTAGCGACTACGGCATTCGACGGGCGCGGCTACGGATGCCGTTCGATGTCCATTCGCTGATGCAGGAGCCGAATCACATCGATCGTGTCATCCGTTTTCACGGTAAAACACAACGTGAGATCCAGCGGGGTAGCGAAAATACCCGTCGCGAACGACGCAAGTTCGCCCCGTTTTTTTGCCGCGCGCAGCGCTTCGATGGTGCCGCTCAGATCACGGTGATGGTGCTCTGCCTGCTGAGGAGCCCCACGCTGTCTAGCCTCGTCCGTCACACCAGAAACGCCTCGGCCAACTTCACCCAGTACGACGCACCGGTCGGCAACGCCGCGTCGTTGAAGTCATAGCCGGGGTTGTGCACCATGCAGCCGCCCTCTCCGTCGCCGTTGCCGATGATCAGGTAGCAGCCCGGCCGCTTCTCGAGCAGGAACGCGAAATCCTCGCTGCCGGTGAGCGGCACCATTCCGTCGATCAGATTGGCTTCGCCGACCCATTCACGCGCGACGCCGCGCGCGAACGCCGTCATCTCCATATCGTTGACGAGCACGGGGTAGCGGCGCTGGTAGTCGATCGTCGCGGTCGCGCCGAACACGGCTGCCTGCGCATGCACGACCTCCTTGATGCGCGTCTCCAGCAGGTCGCGCACGTCGGGCTTCAGCGCACGCACCGACAGGCGCATCTGCGCACGATCGGGAATCACGTTCGGCGCGTCGCCCGCATGGATCGCGCCGACCGTGACGATCGCCATGTCGAGCGGCGACACGTTGCGCGACACGATCGTCTGTAGCGCCAGCACGATCTGCGCGCACACGACGACCGGATCGATCGCCCGGTGCGGCACCGCGCCGTGTCCGCCGCGGCCCTGCACGTCGATGACGACCGTATCCGACGACGCCATGAACGGCCCCGGCAGGAAACCGAACGTGCCGGTCGGGAAGCCCGGCATGTTGTGCATCGCGAAGATCGCGTCACAGGGAAATTGCTCGAACAGCCCGTCGTCGAGCATCTTCTTCGCGCCGCCGAGCCCTTCCTCGGCCGGCTGGAAAATCAGATTCAGCGTGCCGGAGAAGCGGCGTTCGCGCGCGAGGTGCTTCGCGGCCGCGAGCAACATCGCCGTGTGGCCGTCGTGGCCGCACGCGTGCATCTTGCCCGCGATCGTGCTCTGGTACGGCAGGCCCGTCGTTTCGTGGATCGGCAGCGCGTCCATGTCGGCGCGCAGCCCGAGGCGCTGCTGGCCGTCGCCCACTTTCAACTGCGCGACGACGCCAGTGCCGCCGAGCCCGCGATGCACGGTGTAGCCCCATGATTGAAGTTGCTCCGCGACGAGATCGCTCGTCGCGAATTCCTCGAAACCCAGTTCGGGGTGGGCGTGGATACGATGCCGGATCTCGATCATTTCGTCGGCAAGGCCTGCGGGGATCACGCTGTGCGTCACGGTGTCGTCTCCTGTTGTCCAGTGGGGAACGTGCAGGCAAGGATAGTTCGTTGAGCGACAACCGGACAGACAGAAAGTCGTCGCGGTGGCAACCGTTGATTGCTGTTCGATCGCAGGGCGCAGGGCAAAGCTCGGCCGCCCGTATGGGCTATCGCATAAGAACGACTGCCGCTAGCGACAGGCATGCCCGATACGGGGTGTTCCGGCTCGATTTTCGCATGGGGGTTATCGTTGGCAGTCGCCCAACATTCCGGAATAATCCATTTACATCAACGGGTTGAAATGATTTGTTCATTTTTTGACGGTTGTACATTTTTTGTGTACGCTGATAAAACAGTGAACAAGCGATTCTCCGTGATGCCCGCGAACGTCCCCCTCCCCATCTCGGAACAGCATGTGCTCGACGAGGCTTGTGCCGCGTTCGGACGCGCGACCCGGCGCTTCGCCGCGCGGCCCGTGCGCGTGCCGCAGGCGTACCAGGCGCGCGCCGACGCCATGATCCGCTTCGACATCGCCGGGCAGACCTTCGAGATGCCGGCAGCCGTGAGCGTCGGCGTCGAATCGCTGCAAGCAGCGCTCGCGGCGCTGCGTCGCCGCGGCGGCCCACCGGTGCCGGGCGAGCGGCCGCTGATGCTGGTCGCACCTTATTTTTCTGCCGAACTGGCCGCCCGCCTGACCGAGCACGACATCCCGTTTCTCGATACCGCCGGCAATGCGAGCCTGATCCAGCCGGAGGCCACCCTGATGATCGCCGGCCGACCGAAACCTGCGCGTACGCCGCGCCGTCAGGCGTCGCGCGCGACCACACCAAAGGGGCTCGCCGTGATGTTCGCGCTCGCGACGCAGCCGGGCCTCGTCGCCCAGCCGTACCGGGCGATCGCCGCCGCGTCGGGCGTCGCGCTCGGCACGGTCAATCTCGCGATGGACGACTTGATCGCGCGCGGCCTCGTCGCGCAGCGGCGCAACGGCGAAAGGCTGATGCCGGACTGGCCGCGCTTCCTGCAGGAATGGGTCGCGCTGTACCCGAGCCGCCTGCGCGCGAAACTGCCGGCCCGGCGGTTTGCCGCGATCGCACCCGACTGGTGGCGCGGCTTCGATTTCGCCGCCTTCGATGCGCGGCTCGGCGGCGAAGCGGCGGCGGATCTGCTGACGCACGACCTGAAGCCGGCGGCGATCACCGTCTATACGCACGGCGCCGTGCCGAACCGCCTGCTGCTGCAGGCGCGCCTGCGCCCGGACGAGCACGGCGACGTCGAGCTGCTCGAAGCGTTCTGGCCGCGCTCGCCGGCGCTCGACTGGCACGAGCAGGATGTGCCGCTCGTGCCGCCGCTCCTGATCTATGCGGATCTCGTCTCGTCCGGGGACAGCCGCAACCTTGCTGCCGCCGAACGGATCCATGACCGATACCTCACCCACCCGCCCGCTTGAAGTCGAGGCGAGCCGGCCGCTCGAACCGGCGGCGGTCGCGCTGCTGCGAGCGGTCGGCACGACCTGCGCGCAGCTCGACGCGGCCTTCGTCGTGGCCGGCGCAACCGCGCGCGACATTCTGATGTGGCATGTCCACGGCATCCGGCCGGCGCGTGCGACGCGGGACGTCGACGTTGCCGTATGCGCGGTGAGCTGGCCGTTCCACGCGCAGCTCGTCGAAGCGCTCGTCGCGACCGGGCGATTCGCGCGAGCACCGAAACAACAGCAGAAACTGCTGTTCGAAAGCGGCATGCCGGGCTTTCGCACCGAGCTCGATCTCGTGCCGTTCGGGCCGCTCGAAGCGCCGCCGGGCGAAATCGCGTGGCCGCCGGCCGGTGAATTCGTCCTGAACGTGCTCGGCTTCCAGGAAGCGGTCGACACGGCGCAGCCGGTATCGATCGACGCGCGGACCGTGGTGCCGGTCGCCCGTTTGCCCGCCCTCGCGCTGCTCAAGCTGCTCGCGTGGAAAGATCGGCGCGCGCGCCAGAATAGCGACGCGTACGACCTGCTGTTTCTGCTGCGCCACTATCATGACGCCGGGAATCGCGAGCGCATCTGGGATGCGGCGGCCGATCTGCTCGAGACACATGCGTTCCAGCCCGGTCTTGCCGCAGCCGGGTTGCTCGCGCGGGATGCGAAACGCATTGCCCTGCCGCAAACGCGCGACGCCATCCGCGCATTGCTGTCCGACGAAGCAATCTATGCGGCACTCCGCCAGGATCTGCTCGCTCGCGCGTTCGCGCTGCTGCCAGGCGAATTCAGCGACGACGCCGAACGGTATCTCGACGCGTTCCGCCGCGCGTTTCTCGTCGATTCGCCTGCGCCGCACGCATGATGCGCCGAGCAGCGGCGACGGCATCGCACTTGCAGCCCGACGTATTCATGCCGCCCAATCCTCCAGCGACAACCCCGCGACACGGCCGAATTCGCGGCCGTTGTGCGTGACGAGCACCGCACCGGCCGCGATCGCATGCCCGGCGATCGACGCATCGTTCGCGCCGATCGGCGTGCCGCGTACGGCGAGCGCCGCGCGAATCGCGGCCGTGGCGTCCACTGCCGCGGCATCCCACGACAGCACGCCGTCCAGCCGGGAAACGAAGGCCGTCACGAGTTCCGCATGCTTCGGGGACGCTCGTTTGCCAACCGCGCCGAAGCGCATCTCGGCGTAGGTAACGGCCGACACGACGATCCGGTGCTGCGCGTTGACGCACGACTGCAACCGCGACAGCACGACGGGTGGCCGCTCGCGCATGATGAACGAACAGATGTTCGTATCGAGCATGTAGAGCGTGGTCACCGGTTGGACTCCGTCGGGGCGTCGGCGTCGCCGGACAGATCGAAGCGACCGGACTCGATGACGGCCGGGCGTTCGGCAAGGAAATCGGCATCGGCCAGCGGTTCGTTCGCGAACGACAGCCACGTGGGACGTACCGGCCGCAACAGCAGCGTATCGCCCTCGCGGCGGATCTCGAGTTCCGTGACACCCTCGAACTCCATGTCCTTCGGGATGCGGATTGCCTGGTTACGGGCGTTCTTGAAAATGGAAACGGTGCGCATGAGCCACTCCGTAGAAGTACGATGCGCCCATTCTAGACATATGTCGGCATATGTCAATTTGGCGGGTGGCGAACTCGCGGTTGCGTCCCACGTTGTCGAGGATGTCTGATTCATGCTGGCGGCCTGTCGTCGATGAGAGAAGTGACCCATTCTTCATGACGCAGGCCGCGCGGTCCATATACCGGACGGCCGATGCATGCGCATCGCAAGGCCGCGCGCACCGTCGCAGCGACGCCGCGTGCCCGGCCCCGTCAAGGCAACCGGAAAGTGTCAAAAAACGTATCGCGTTCGATCACGGTGAGCGCCGCGCGCTTGTGCGGGAAATCGAATTCCTTCAGCGTGTAGAACCCGAGCCGGTGCATGTACGCGATATGCCGCACGTGATCCACGCGCGGCTCGCCGACGAGCCGCTGCGTACGCGGCTCGTCGACGAACATGTAGTGCAGCACCCCGCTCCACCACGCATGCAGCTTGCCCGCGCTCTGGAAACGCGAATCGCCGATCAGCAGGTGCAGCCCGCGATCGTAGTCGTGCGCGTCGTAGAACGGCGCGAGGCGGTCCTCCTTCGCCCAGTAGAACTCGAAATAGCCGAACGGCGTGTCGTCGAAATAGCCGATCATCGGGTGCATGTGCGGGTCGGCCAGCCGTTCGGCGAGATACGCCGCATGCTCGTCGCGCGTGCCGCGCTGGTCCCAGAAGTGCGCGACACGGTCGAGGTTCATCCAGCCGCTGAACAGGTCCGCGTGTGCATCGATGTCGACGGTGCGCAGGCTGAACGTCATCCCGACCTGCGGCATGTGGCGCGCATAGATCTCGCCGGCCGGCGACGGCGGCCGCACCGGATGCCGATGGCCGTTCGTGATCGCGTAGCGCAGCGGCATCCCGCCGGACGCGCTCGCCTTCAGCCACGGCCGCGGATTCTGCCAGAACGTCGTGCGCGACACGGTGAGCCGCAGCGTGTCGCCCGCGACTTGCGCGCCGTCGATCACGCCCTCGCGCACCGCACGCGCGACGTACGCCGCCACGGCCGCCGCATCGGCGCCGCCGCGCGGCACCGAGATCGTCGCCGCGTCGTGCCGCGTGTCGGTGTTGAACAGCGCGACGAACGTCGCGAGCAGCGCGTCGGGCGCGTCGTCGGGCCGCCATGCGTCGAGCGCATGCTCGACGACGGCCGCTGCCTGCCCGTGCGCGGCGCCGTCGAGCGCGGCGGCCACTTCACCTTCGACGGCGTCGGCGGCGCCGGCCGGTTTCGTCAGCGTGTCTTGCATCACAATGCTCCCGCGTCATGGCGATCGGCGAGCACGTGCAGTCCGCGCTCGAGCGCCGGAAACAGGCTGCGCTGGAAGTTGTTCCAGCGCAGTTCGAGAATCGTGTCGTCCGGCGCGATCGGCGTGTCGAGCACGTCGCAGATCACCTCGCCGGAATCGATACCGTTGTCGACGTAGTGGAACGACGCACCCGTCATCGTCACGGGTTCGACCGCCGACGTGGCGCCCGTGGCCCAGTCGACGCGTTCGCCGCGCGCGCCGTGCAGCGCGTCGAGCGTCGCCCACGCGCCGCGCCGCTGGTATGGCGAATCGTCGGCCGTGATGCCCGGGTGGATGTTCGCGATGCGCCGGTGAAAGCGCGCGCCCGGCCGCACGAGTTCGTCGAGGATTACGAGCAGCCCGTCGAGCACGACGATGTCGGCGTCGAGTTCGAGCAGGCGTTCGAGCACGCGGCGCTCGAACGCCTGTTTGCCGGCCACGCGCTCGCGCGCGTCGCGCGGCAGCCGCCGGTACGTCGACGCAATCGTGCAGAACAGTTCGTCGACCGGCCTGCCCTGCACCGTCAGGCCTTCCGGCAGGATCCACGGGCGGCCCGGGGTGCGCGCGAAACCGTAGTCGGCCACTTTCGCGCGGTCGGCGGGCGAGCCTTCGTCGTCGTCGACGATCACGCCCTGGAGCGTGTAGCGTTCGCCGAGCGGCGAATCGTTCAGGCGCTCGACGAGGAATTCGAGCGGCGCCTTCATGTAGCGCGTGCCGCCCCGATAAGCGACCGGCTGGCCGGCACGATCGGCCGCGCCGTTGCGCAGCGACTGGATGTAGACGAGATTTTTCTTCGGCATGGATGCGTCGTGGAAAAGCGGACGAAGGCGCCGCGGCCGCCCGCGCCGGCCACGAAGGCCGGCCGGCGAGCCGCGGCGCGCGACGTCACCAGTTGTATTTCGCGGTCGCGATAACCGTGCGGTCGGTCCCGAAAATGCAGACGTTGTTCGACTGGCAACCGCTGATGTAATGGCGGTTGAACAGGTTCGTCCCGTTCACGGCGAAGCGCCAGTTACGCATGTCGTAATGCAGGCCCGCGTCGAACAGCGTGACGCTCGATACCGTCAGCGAGTTGTCGGCCGCACCGGCCGACGCGCTCTGGTAGCGAATGCCGCCGCCGAGGCCGAAGCCCGCGAGCGGCCCCGTGTGCCACGTCCAGTCGGTCCACAGCGACGCCATCTGGCGCGGCCGCGGGATATCGACCGGCCAGTTGTTCAGCGAGACGTCGTTGGCCTGCACGTTCTTCACGTCCTGATAGACGTACGACGCGATCACCGACAGGTTGCGCGTGACCTTGCCGGTCGCGCTCAGCTCGATCCCGCGCGAGCGCACCTCGCCCGTCTGCACCGACTTCGTGCCGGTCGGGTCCTGGCTCGGCAGCGCCGACGTGAGCACGTTGGTCTGGTTGATCTGGTAGATCGCCGCGTTCAGCATCAGGTTCTTGCCGGGCGGCTGCCAGCGCAGGCCGGCTTCGATCTGCTTGCCGCGCGTCGGCTGCGGCAGCCCGCCGCCGACCAGGTTCACGCCGATCAGCGGATTGAACGACGTCGCGTAGCTGACGTACGGCGACAACCCGTAATCGCCCTGGTACGTGAGGCCGACGCGGCCGGTGAATGCCGTCACATCCGCCTTCGTCGACGTGCCGGCCGCGCGGTCGTCCTGCCGCATGTTGACCCAGTCCTCACGGCCGCCGAGCGTCAGCGTCCAACGGTTCCACTTGATCTGATCCTGCGCGTACAGGCCGAACGTGTTCAGCGTCGTGTACGTGTTGGTGCGGAACGTCGCGTCGGGCGTGAACACCGCCGTCGTGACCGGCTGGTACACCGGGTTGTAGATGTTCAGCGGCGGCGCGGCGGCCAGCCATTCGCTGTCGGTCGCGGTCTGCCGGTTGTACTGGAAGCCGAGCAGCAGCGTGTGCTGGAGCGGGCCCGTGGCGAAGCGGCCCTCGAGGTTGTTGTCGATGTCGAAGCGGCTGTAGTTCATCTGGAACACGCCGGCCCAGCGCGACACGTCGGTCGTGCTGCCCTCGACGAAGCCGTTGCCGAACACCGAACCGTTGTCGAGCGACAGGTGCATCAGCCGCGTATTCTGGCGGAACGTCCAGGCCGGCGTCAGGTTGCGCTCGAACTGGTAGCCGACCGACCACTGCTTCTTGCGGTAGTAGTTGAAGCTGCCGTCGCCTTCGTAGACGTCCTTGTTGATCTGGCCGTTCGGGTTCGGCAGCACCGTACCCTGCGCGGGCAGGAAGTTCGACGAGATGTCGCCCCAGTCCTGCAGGTAGGTCGCGGACAGCGTCAGCGACGTATCCGCGTCCGGGCGCCAGCGGAACGACGGCGCGAGCGCGACGCGCTGGTCGTTGTTCGGGCCCGTCAGCGCGTTGCCGTCGCGCGCGACGCCGACGAACCGGTACGCATACTTGCCGTCCGGATCGAGCTTGTCGCCGACGTCGATCATGAACTGCTTGCGCGCGTAGTCGCCGATCTGCACGCCCGCTTCGCGCACGCGCTCGCCGTCGGCGAGCTTGGTGTGCACGTCGATGATCGCGCCCGGATCGCCCGCGCCGTACAGCACCGAGGTCGGCCCGCGCAGCACGCTGATGCTGTCGATCATGTACGGATCGACGCGCCAGCTCGCGAGGTTGATCGTGTTCGGCACCTGCAGCCCGTTCACGTAGGCGGTCGGCGTGAAGCCGCGCAGCGCCGCGTACCAGTCGGAGCGGTTGTCCGAGCCGTACGACGAGAAGCCCGGCACGTAGCGCAGCGCCGCGTTCACGTCGGTGGCGCCGGTCATCTCGATCTGCTGCGCGGTGACGACGTTGATCGTCTGCGGGATCTCGTTGAGCGGCGTGTCGGTCTTGGTGCCGGTCGTGCTGCGCTTCGCGACGAGCCCGACCGTGCCGTCACCTGCCGAGGCCGCGTTGACGGTGATCGCCGGCAGCGTGCCGTTTTGCGCGCTGGTCGACGCATTCGCCGTCGCGCCGTTTTGCGCACTGCTGGCCGACGCCGCGGCGCCCGCGTTCACGGCCGGCGCCGTCTGGGCGTATGCGTGCCCTGCCGCCGTACCGAACGCCACGCTTGCCGCGGCTGCGATCGCACGCAAACGCGTGCCTGTTGCCCACTCCATCTTCTTCTGCTCCACTTTTTCGTGCGGTCTCCGACCGCGCCTTTGTCAAAGAGCGAAAGCCATCCGGCCCGCGCTCACCCCGTTGTTCGGTCGTTTTTCGTGCGTTGCCCGGGCCGCGCCGTCGTCCTCGGCGAGCGCGATCCCGTCTTCGAGCGACGCGCAGATTTCGTCCGCGCGGCGCGCCAGTACCGACAGCAACGTGTCGGACAGGCCGTGGCTGTCTTCGCAGCAGCCTTGCAGGTAGATGCGCGGCGCGAAGTGCTCGGGCGTCGCGAGCAGGTAGTCGCGCGTCACGTCGCCGCGCGTGAGCGCATCGCCCAGATGCGGCGCGAGCCCTTCGAGCAGCGCCGAATGCGTGTCGCGGCGATAGCCGGTCGCGAGCACGAGCGCATCGAAACGCTCGACGCGCGTGGCGCCGCTCATCCGGTCGCGCAGCGTCAGCTCGATGCGGCCGTCGGCGGCGCGCACCGCGGCCTCGATCGCGCTGTTCGCGAGCAGCGCATGGCGCGGCGTGCCGTCGATGCGCTGCAGGTACAGCATTTCGTAGATCTGCTCGATCAGCGGCCGGTCGACCACCGCGTAGTTCGTATCGCGATAGCGCTCGAGCAGCGCACGACGCGCGTCGTGCGGCTGTGCATAGACGACGTCGGTGAATTCGGGGCTGAAAATTTCGTTGACGAACGGACTGTCGTCGGCCGGCTTCAACGCGCCGGCGCGCATCACGAGACTCGCGTCGACGTGCGGGAAGCGGCGCGCGAGGTCGATGAACACCTCGGCCGCGCTCTGCCCCGCGCCGATCACCGCGACGCGGCGGCGTTCGCCGTCGGGCGACGCGACGAGCCGGTCGATGTCGGCCAGGTACGACGACGAATGGATCACGCGGTCGCGGCCGAGCGCGGCGAATGCATCCGGAATCGCCGGCGTGCCGCCGACGCCGACCGACAGCGCGCGCGTGACGCGCTGGCGCTCGTGGCCGGCCGCGTCGCGCGACAGCACGCGCAGCGCGTCGATCTTCGCGCCGTCGCCGCGCACCGGTTCGATCCCCAGCACCGTCTCGCTGTAATGGACGCGATCGTCGAACGCATCGGCGACCCAGCTCAGGTAATCGTGGAATTCGACGCGGGTCGGGTAGAAATTCTTCAGGTTGATGAATTCGTTCAGGCGGCCGCGTTCGAACAGATAGTTGATGAACGTGTAGCGGCTCTTCGGATCGCGCATCGTCACGAGATCCTTCAGAAACGAAATCTGCATCCGGCAGTCGTCGAGCAGCATCCCGCGATGCCAGCCGAATTCCGGCTGCCGCTCGATGAAGCAATGGGCGAGCGTGTGCGCGCCGCCGCGCTCCGCGAGGCGCACGGCCAGCGCCAGATTCGACGGCCCGAAGCCGACGCCGATCAGGTCGAATACGGTTTCTCTCTGCATGTCTCAGCTCCCTTGTCGGTGAATCCGGCCCGTCAGACGTGACGGCCGGAGAAGAACGTCTCGCGCAGCGTGCGCATCCACAGCGGCTGCGCGTCGGCCAGCGCGAGACGGCGCTGCCGCGCGAAGCCATGCCGCGCGAGATGGTCGGCAACCCGCGTGTGGCCGGCCGGAACGGCACAGCCGACCGCTTCGGTACGCAGGTCGTCGAGAAACAGGTAATGCACGACGGACGGCAGCCAGCCGGCCACGCGGTGCGCGCCGCGCCAGCGCGACTCGCCGACCAGCATCCGCAGCCCGCGGTCGTAGTCGCGCGCCGCGACGTGCGGCGCGAGCGCGTCCTCCTTCAGCCAGAACGCCTCGAAATACGCGAACGGCTCGCCGTCGAAACAGCCGACGAGCGGCGTCACGTGCGGATCGGCTTCCTGCGGGCCTTGCGCACCGCATTGGTCAGGCTGGGCCCCCGGCCAGCCGTCGCGCACGCGCGGCTCCGTGAACCAGCGCGCGAGCCGTTCGGCGTCCTCGGCCGGCTGCCAGCCGCGCAGCGTGAAGCGCACGCCGAGCGCCGGCAGGTCGCGCGCATAGACGTCGCCGCGCGGTGCGGGCGGCCGGCGCGGATGACGCCGGCCGTCGGTGATCGTCGGCAGCGTCGCGCACGGCAGAGCCGGGCCGACGCGCCACAGGTCGGCCTGTTGCGCCCAGCCGTCGCGCAGGCAGCGGCCGCCGTCGGCGAGGACGCCGCTCGCGCGCAACGCATCGAGCGCGACGGCCGGCCAGGCAGCCGGGTCGAGCCGGACCGCCGCGTGGCGCGCGCTGTCCGAAAACGCCGCGGCCAGGGCGGCCAGCAGCGCCCGCCGCTGGTCGGCCGGCGCCGCGCGATGGTTGTACGCGACGAGGCGCAGCGCGCCGTCGTCGCCGAGCTGCGCGCGCAGCAACTGCGCGCCGATGCCGTCGCCGTGCGCGACACGGATCTCCGCGCCGTCGCGCACGGCGAACAGGCCGTCCGCGAACGCGAGCCGGTAGGTATCGAGCATCGTGAATCCGTCCGGACGCACTTCAGCCAGCATGGCGCGCCTCCTGTCCCGTTTCCGCTCGCGCATCGAGCCGCGCGGCGAGCGCCGCGAGCGTCGGCGCCGCGAACACGTCGGCGACCGTCAGCGCGTGACCGGCGCGGCCGGCCGCGTCGACGAAGCGCACGACGTCGAACGACGTCGCGCCGGCTTCGAACAGGTCGGCATCGGGCTCGGGCGCGGCCGTCGCGAACGTGTCGGACCACAGCGCGGCGAGCGCGGCGGCGGCATGCGACGGCGTTGCATCGACCGGCGCTGCCGCGTGAGCGTGGGTGCCGAACGCACCGTGCACGGCTGCGCGCGCCTCGGGTGCGCCGAGCGCCGCTTCCGACGCACCGGCGAAACGCGCGACCTCGTCGTGATACAGCTCGACGAGCGCGTCGACGAAATCGCGCGCGAGCAGTTCGTCCGCATATGAGAACGCGGCGCTCACGCGGCCGTCCGGATGCTCGACGACGTCCAGCTCCAGCGTGAACACGACGCGATGGCGCACGTCGTTGAATTCGGCCAGCGACAGGCCGGCCCAGTCGCGTGCGGCGGCGCCGGTCGGGCGCAGGTAATTGAACATCACCTGGAACAGCGGATTGGCCTGTGCGGCGCGCGGCGCACGCAGCGCGGCCACGACGTCGGCGAACGGCACGTCGGCATGCGCATACGCGGCGAGCGCCGTGTCGCGCACTTGCGCGAGCACGTCCGCGCGGCGCGCCGACGGGTCGATCCGCGTACGCACGACGACCGAGTTGATGAACAGGCCGAGCGCGGCGCGGGCCGCGTCGCCCGTGAGCTCGCGCGTCGACGCGAGCACGCCGACCGGCTGGTCTGCCGCGCCCGTCGCGCGGAACAGCGCGGTGTTGAGCGCCGCGTGCAGCAGCATCGGCAGCGTCGCGTGCGAGGCCGATGCGGCGTCGCGCGCCGCGCGAATCAGTTGTGCGTCGAATTCGAACGCGATACGGGCCGCGCGCCATTGCGGCACGGCCGGCGCATCGGCGCGCTGCGGCAACACGCGCGACGGCAGATCCGCGAGCGCGTCGCGCCAGTACGCGACCCGCGCCGGATGGCACGGCGCGGGCAGCACGAGCGGGAGGGCCGGTCGGGCGGCTTGGTCGGCTTCGTCGGCCGGCGCGCCGCTGCCCTGCACGCGGGCGACATAGCGGGCACGCACCGCGTCGAGCCACAGCTCGATCGATTCGCCATCCGACACGATGTGATGGATCGTCACCGACAGCACGTGGTCGTTCGCACCGAGCCGCAGCACACGAGCGCGCCACAGCGGCGCGTCGGCCAAGAGATCGAACGGCGCGAGCGCATCCTCGTCGGTCAGCGCGGCCGCACGGGCCAGCGCATCGGCTCGGGCCGACAGGTCGATCACCGGCAGCGCGACGGCCACGTCCGCGTCGATCCGCTGACCCGGCAGCGCGCCGTCGCGGACGACGAGCCGCGCGCGCAGCGCCGGATGCACGGCCGCCGCATCCGAGAACGCCGCGCGCAGCGCATCGACGTCGAGCGGGCCGCGCACGCGCAGCGCGACCGGAATGTTGTATGCGGCGCTGTCCGGCTGCGCGCGCCACAGGAACCACAGGCCGAGCTGCGCGGGCGACAGCGGCCACACGCCATGCGCGTCCGGTTTGGCCACGGCGATACCCGGCGCCGTGGCGCCCGACTGCGCGGCGCGCGGCGCGTCGGCCACCTGCAGCGCGTACTGGGCAAGCACGGGCGCCTCGAACAGCGCGCGCACCGGCACGTCGCGGCCGAGCCGTTCGGCCACGCGCGTCGCCACGCGCACGGCCGCGAGCGAATGGCCGCCGAGATCGAAGAAATGATCGCCGCGACCGACGCGTTCCAGGTTCAACACGTCGCACCAGATCGCCGCGAGCGCGGCTTCGTCGCCGTCGCGCGGCGCCTCGTACGCGCGTTCGACACGCACGGGCGCCGGCAGCCGTGCACGGTCGACCTTGCTGTTCGCGTTGCGCGGCAGCGCATCGAGCACGATCAGTTGCGCGGGCACCATATAGTCGGGCAGCGTGCGGCGCAGATGCGCGTCGAGCGCCGCGGCTTCGACCGGCTGCGCGGCCGCCCGCGCCTCGGCGGTCAGCTCGACGTACGCGACGAGCTGCGCGAGCGCGCCCTGCCCGTGCACGACCGCACAGGCTTCGCGCACCGCGTCGTGCGCGGCGAGCTGCGCCTCGATTTCGCCGAGTTCGATGCGCAGGCCGCGCAGCTTCACCTGATGATCGACGCGGCCGATGAAGTCGAACACGCCGTCCGCGCGGCGCCGCACGAGGTCGCCGGTACGGTACAGCCGCGCGCCCGGCGCGCCGTACGGATCGGGAACGAAACGCTCGGCCGTCAGCGCCGGGCGGTCGAGGTAGCCGCGTGCGACGCCGATCCCCTCGCCGCCCAGATACAGTTCGCCGATCACGCCGACCGGCAGCGGATGCAGCCGCGCGTCGAGCACGTGCGCGGTGCGCGCGCCGACCAGCGTGCCGATCGGCAAATACGCGGCGTCGCCGAGCTTCGCGAGATCGTCGCCGGGACGGAACATCCACAGCGTCGGCGTGATGACCGTTTCGGTCGGGCCGTAGCCGTTGACCACGCGCACGTTCGGTAGCGCGCGGCGCAGCATCGCGAACGCCTCGCGCGACGTCGCCTCGCCGCCGACGGTCAGCGAGCGCAGCGTCGGCGGCGCGCCGTGCGCGAGCGCCCATTCGGCAAGCTGGGCGGCGCAGCCCGGCGGCACGTAGGTCATCGTCACGCCGTCGCGGATCATCATCGCGCAGGTCTGCGCGGGCGGCCACAGCACGTCGGCCGTCACCGACACGGCGGCGCCCGACATGTATTGCGAAAACCAGCCTTCGTGCGCGCCGTCGAAATTGACCGACTGGAACAGCAGGAACACGTCGTGCTCGCCCGCGCCGTAGCGCTCGGCGATCGCCGCGCAATGCAGCGCGAACGACGCGTGGTCGACGATCACGCCCTTCGGCTTGCCGGTCGAGCCCGACGTATAGATTGCATACGCCGCGTGGCCGGGCAGCACGTCCGGCAGCGCGACGTGCGCGGCTTCGTCGAGCGCATCGATTGCGTCCGCGCGCCAGATGCGCAATTCCGGCAATTCGGGCAGCGACGCGGCGCTCGCGGCGTCGGTCAGCACGTGCGCGATGTTCGCATCGCCGACGATCTGCGCGAGCCGCTCGCGCGGGTGCGCCGGGTCGAGCGGCACGAACGCGGCGCCCGACTTCAGCACCGCGATCAGCGCGACGAGCAGATCGACCGAGCGCTGCAGCGCGACGCCCACGCGCATCTCGGGCCGCACGCCGGCCGCCACCAGATGGCGCGCCAGGCGCGCGGCACGCGCATCGACTTCGCCGCGCGTCAATGCGCGATCGATATCGGCGACACCGCGTGCGTCGGGCCGCGCGTGCGCATGCGCGGCGATGCGCACGTGCACCGGCACGAACGGCTCGGCGGCGATCGCGCCGGCCGGCGCGTTCCATGCGAAAAGCTGCGCGCGTTCGTCGGCGGGCAGCCAGTCGAGATCGCCGATCGGCATGTCGGGGCGCGCGAGCGCATCGGTCAGCAGCGTGACGAAGCGCGCGGCCAGCCGTGCGATCGCGTCCGCGTCGAACAGGTCGAGCGCGTAGATGAAGGCAGCGTCGAACGTGCCGTCCGGCGTCGCTTCGACGGACAGCGTCAGATCGAATTTCGCGGACGGCGTGCCCGACGGCAGCAGCGCGGCCGACGCCGCGCCGAGCGGCGGCAGCGCGCGGCGTTCGCCATACGCGGCCATCACCTGGAACAGCGGATGGTGACTCGCGCTGCGCGGCACGCCGAGCGCGTCGACCACCTGCTCGAACGGCACGTCCTGGTGCATCTGCGCGTCGACGAGCGCACGTTGCGTACGCGCGACCAGTGACGAGAAGTTGCCGTGCGCGGGCACGTCGACGTCGATTGCCAGCGTATTGACGAAGAAGCCGATCAGGCCGGCGACTTCCGCGCGCTCGCGGTTCGCGGCCGGCACGCCGACGCAGATCCGCGCGTCGCCGGTCGCACGCGCCAGCAGCGCGTCGAGCGCGGCGAGCAGCACCGCGAACGGCGTCGCGCCCGATGCGGCCGCGAACGCGCGCAACTGCGCACCGACGCGCGCATCGAGCGAAAACACGTGACGCGCGCCGCGCGCACTGCGGCGGGCCGGCCGTGCGGCCGCGCCCGGCAGCGTCAGCACGCCGCGCTGCGGATCGAGCCGCTCGCGCCAGAACGCGAGCTGGCGGTCGCGCTCGCCGGCATCGAGCCAGCGGCGCTGCCACAACGCGTAGTCGGCGTACTGGATCGGCAGCGGCGCGAGCGGCACCGGCTCGCCCGACGCATACGCGCGATAGAACGCCGCGAGCTCTTCCAGCATCACGCCCGACGACCAGCCATCCGACACGATGTGATGCACGGTGAGCGCGAGCCAGTGATGCGTCGCGTCGAAGCGCACCAGGTGCGCACGCACGAGCGGCGCGGTACCGAGGTCGAACGGTTCGGCTTCGTCGGCCGTCGCGACGGCTTCCGCGCGCGACACGCGCTGCGCGTCCGGCAGCGCTTCGAGATCGGTTTCGCGCCACGGGCAGCGCAGCGGCGCGTGGATCGTTTGGGCGACGCCGTCCTGCGCTTCGTCGAAAGTGGTGCGCAGCGCCTCATGGCGCGCGATCAGCGCATCGCACGCGAGACGCAGCGCATGCCCGTCGAGCGGGCCCGTCAGCGCCAGGCGCTCGGTGATGTGGTACGCGTCCGGCGCATCGATCAGCCGCGCGTGCAGCCACAAACGCGTCTGCGCGAACGACGCCGGCACGCGGTCGCTGCGCGGCGTGCGCGGCGGGATCGGCAGCACGCGGAAGTCGATGCCGGCCGCGCCGAGCTTGTCGATGAAGACCGCGCGCTGCGCGTCGGGCAGTTGCGCGAAACGCGTCGCGAGCGCGAGCCAGTCGGGTTGAACCTTCGTCATCCGTCGTCCTTATTGGGTTTCCAGTTCGCCGAGCAGCGCGTCGATCGCGCTCGCCGCATCGGTCTCGCCGCGCGCCGCGCAGGCCGCGTCGATCGCTTGCGCGCAGCGCGCGAGCGTGCGCGTGTCGAACAGCGTGCGCAGCGGCAGCGCGAGCCCCCAGTGCAGGTTCGCCTGCGCGTGAGCCTGCGTCGCGAGCAGCGAGTGGCCGCCGAGCAGGAAGAAATCGCCGTCGCGGCCGATCGCGTCCACGCGCAGCACGCGCTGCCAAATCGCCGCGAGCGCGCGCTCGGTATCGGTCGCGAGTTCGACGGCTTCGGCCGCTTCGCGCACCGGCGCCGGCAGCGCATGGCGGTCGCACTTGCCGTTCGGCGTGACGGGCAATGCGTCGAGCTCGATCAACTGCGACGGCACCATGTACGCCGGCAGTTGCGCGCGCAGCGCGTCGAGCAGCGCCGCACGGTCGAGCGCGCCCGCGTCGCCGCGCGCGACATAGCCGATCAGTTGCTCGTCGCGCACGATCACGACTGCATCGTTCACGCCGGGCGCCGCGCGCAGCAGCGCCTCGATCTCGCCCGGCTCGATCCGCTGGCCGCGCAGCTTCACCTGCGTGTCGACCCGGCCGAGGTAGTCGAGCGCGCCGTCCGCGCGCCGGCGCGCGAGGTCGCCCGTGCGGTACATGCGCGCGCCCGGCACGAACGGATCGGGCACGAAGCGCTCGGCGGTCAGCGCCGGCCGGCCGAGATAGCCGCGCGCGAGGCCCGCGCCCGCGAGATACAGCTCGCCGGTCGCGCCGGCCGGCACCGGCTGCCACGCGGCATCGAGCACGTGGAGTTGCAGGTTCGCGATCGGATGGCCGATCGGCACCGCGACCGCTTGCGCGTCGTCGGGGCCGCAGGTCCAGTGCGACACGTCGATCGCGGCCTCGGTCGGCCCGTACAGGTTCACGAGCGTCGCGTTCGGCAACAGGCGCGCCATCTTCGCGACGAGTTCGGGCGCCAGCGCCTCCCCGCTCGCGACGATCAGACGCACGCTGTCGCATTGCGCGGCGGCCGAGAAATCGTCGAGATGCGCGGCGAACGCGGCGAGCATCGACGGCACGAAATGCAGCACCGTCACGCCGTGCGCGTGGATCGCCGCGGCCAGACGCGCCGGATCGCGGTGGTCGCCCGGCGCGGCGATCGCGAGCTTCGCGCCGATCGCGAGCGGCCACACGAATTCCCACACCGACACGTCGAAGCCGAACGGCGTCTTGTGCAGCACGACGTCGTCGCGCGTCAGCCGGTATGCGTGCTGCATCCACGCGATCCGGTTCGCGAGCGCGCCATGCGTGTTGCCGGCGCCCTTCGGCTTGCCGGTCGAGCCGGACGTGTAGATCAGGTACGCGAGCTGCGCGTCGTCGACCGCGGCGGTTTCGCCATCGATATCGCCGGCTTCGTCGGCCAGCAGGTCGGCGACCGTCAGCAGTTGCGTATCGGCGCCCTCGCCCAGCGCGGCCTCGACCTGCTCGCGCAGATGCGCCTGCGTGATCGCGACGGCCGGCCGCGCGTCGCGCAGCAGGTACGCAATACGCTCGGCCGGATAGTCGGGATCGACCGGCAGGTACGCGGCGCCGGCCTTCAGCACGCCGACGAGCGCCATCACCATGTCGAACGAGCGCTCGACGCACAGCGCGACCGGCGTGTCCGGCCGCACGCCGCGCCGGCGCAGCGCGGCGGCGATGCGCGACGTGGCGGCATCGAGTTCGCGATAGGTCGCGCGCTGCACGCGGCCTTGAGCGTCCGCGTATTCGAGCGCGATCGCGTCGGGCGTCGCCCGTGCCGCGTCGGCGAATTGCAGGTGTAGCGGCTGGCGTCGTTCGATCGGCCAGACATGTGCGGTGTCCTGCGCGCGGGCCAGCGCGTCGCGGGTCGCATCGTCGGCGATCGACAGCGTGCCGAGCAGCGCGTCGGGCGTACGGGCCAGCGCGTCGAGCGCGCAGGCGAACGCGCGATGCCAGGTCTCGACCTGACGTGCGTCGATGCGCGCGGTGTCGTAGCCGTAGTCGATCGTCAGTTCGGCGCCGCTTTCGATCACGAGCGTCAGCGCGAAATCGGTCGCTTCGATGCTGCGTACGTCGCTCAACGCCAGCGCGCGCGGATCTGCGTCGCGTACCGACTCGTCGACCGGATAGTTCTCGAACACCACCAGCGTGTCGAACAGTGCGCCGCCCGCACCACGCGCCCAGCGCTGGATGTCGGCGAGCGGCGTGTGCGCGTGTTCGGCGGCCGCCGCGTTCTCGCGCTGCAGCGTTTGCAGCCAGTCGGCCGCACGTTGCTGCGGCGCCGGCGCGGTGATGACCGGCAACGTGTTGATGAAGAGGCCGAGCACCGAGTCGACGTCCGCGAGCGCATCGGGGCGGCCGGCGACGGTCGCGCCGAACGCGACGGCCGGCTGGTGCGTCATCCGCTGCAGCGCGAGCGCCCATGCGCCCTGCACCAGCGTGTTGACGGTCAGCTTCAGCGCGCGGGCGGTCTGCGCGACACGCGCCGTCGTGTCGGCATCGAGCGTCGCGCGCCACGTGACCATCTCGGCCTCCGCGCGATCGGCCGTGCGTTCCGCGATCAGCGTCGGTGCGTCGAGCCGCGCCAGGCGCCCGGTCCAGAAGCGCTCGTCGGCGTCGCGGTCACGCGTGCCGAGCCACGCGATGAAATCGCGATAGCGCAGCGCCGGACGGCTCGCGAACGGCGACACGGCGTCCGGGTCGCGGTAGTCGCGCAGCACGTCGGCGAGCAGGCGCGCGGTGCTCCAGCCATCGAGCAGCACGTGGTGACGCGTCCAGACGACGCGCCACGCGTCGTTCGTCACGCGGATCAGCGTGAGCCGCATCAGCGGCGGCTCGCGCCAGTCGAAGCCGCGCGTGCGGTCGGCCGCGAGCCACGCATCGAAATCGGCGTCGAGCGTGTCGCCGCGCGTGCGCCAGTCGAGTTGCTCGACCGGCATGCGCGCGTGACGATGCACGCACTGCAGCGGCGCGGCCTCGTCCGGCATCACGCTCGTGCGCAGGATGTCGTGACGCGCGACGGACGCGTCGAACGCGGCCGCGAGCCGGTCGGCGTCCAGTGCGGTCGCGGTCGCGACGAGCTGGTTCACGTAGCTCGCGTGGCCGGGCGCGAACAGCGCATGGAACAGGATGCCCTGCTGCATCGGCGACAGCGGATAGACGTCGTCGATCGCGCGCCAGTCGAGCGGTGCGCGATCGATCGCGGCCTGCGTGAGGCCGGCGGCCTGCGCGAGCGGGAAATCGCCCGGCGTCGCGCCGGCGCCGCGATGCGCGATGCGTGACGCGCATGCCTCGACGAGTTCGCGCAGCGCGGTTGCGAAGCGTTCGGCGAACGCGTCGATCGTCGCGCGTTCGAATTGCGGCGCACCGTAGACCCAGTGCACCTTCAGCGTGCGCGCGCCGTCGCCATCCGTGTCGAGGTACGCATGGATCGCGAGCGTATTGCCGAGCGGCCCGTTCGGATCGCGCTCGATGCCGGTGCCGCCGAAACGCGGGACGAGCGTCGCATCGCGCGGCGCGTCGAACTGGCCGAGATAGTTGAACGTGACGCGCGGGCGCGGCACGGCGGCCAGCGCCGTGCGCGTGGCCGCATCGCCGTAGTGCGCGAGCACGCCGAAGCCGAGCCCCTTGTGCGGCACCGCGCGCAGCGTGTCCTTGACCGCGCACAGCGTGTCGCGGGCCGTCGCTTCGACCGGCAGCGTCACCGGGTAATGGCTCGTCAGCCAGCCGATCGTGCGGCTCGCATCCGCGTCGTCGAACAGCGCTTCGCGGCCGTGCCCTTCGAGTTCGACCCGGCACGACGCGGCGCCGCGCGCGCCGGCCAGCGCCAATGCGAGCGCCGCGCCGAGCAGTTCGATCGTCTGCGTGCGATAGGCCGCGTGCGCGTCGGTCAGCGCGGCGCGGGTCAATGCCGGGTCGATCGTCTGCACGACGACGGCCGCATCGGCGTTCGTGGCCGCGGCGTCGGGATGATCGGGCGCGATGTCGTCACCCTGCGCCATGCCAGCCCAGTAAGCGGCTTCGGCCGCGAACGGCGACGCCGGTTCCGTCGCGGCACGCGCGAGCCGTGCGGCCCAGGCGTCCGCGCGCAGGCCGGGCTGCGACAGGCGTACCGGCGTGCGTTCGCATGCGGCGCGGTAGGCCGTGTCCAGGTCGTCGAGCAGGATGCGCCACGACACGCCGTCGACGATCGCGTGGTGAATCGCCAGATAGAGTCGCGTCGAACCGTCCGGCAGCCGTGCCGCGCACGCGCATGCGAGCGGCCCGCGGCCGAGATCGAGACGGCGTTGCAGCGCGTCGAAGCGGGCCAGCGCGTCGGCGTCGTCGCGTGCGGCGACTTCGACGAACGGCAGCGCGTCGTACGGCTTCGCCGCGTCGCTCGCGTGCCACGTGCCGTCGGCGCCGCGTGCGAAGCGCTGGCGGAATGCGTCGTGATGGATGAGCAACGCGTCGAAGGCGCGCGCGAATGCATCTGCGTCGAACGCGCCGCGCACATCGAACGACACCGACTGGTTCCAGTGGCCGCGGTGCGGAATATCGAGCGCGAAGAAGCGTTGTTGCGCGGGCGTCAGGATCGGCGTGGCAGCCGGCGTGACAGCCGTGGTCGCTGCCGCCGCGCCCACAGGTTGAGCGGCGCCGGCCGCGTCGTCCGTTTTCGCGACGCGTGCGAGTTCGGCGACGGTCGGCCCGTCGAACAGTTGCTTCGGCGTGAAGCGCACGCCGCGCTTGCGCGCCCGGGCGATCACCTGCAACACGAGGATCGAATCGCCGCCGAGCTCGAAGAAATTGTCGTCGCGGCCGACCTTCGGCGCTTTCAGCACGGCCTGCCAGACGTCGGCAAGCACCGTCTCGACCGCGCCCTGCGGCGCATCGCCCGGCGCGGCCGCGACCGGCACCGCCGCCCGTTCGCGCAATGCCGCGCGATCGATCTTGCCGTTCGCCGTCACCGGCAGGCGTGCGAGCGCGACGAACTGCGCGGGCACCATGTACTCGGGCAGCGTCGCGGCGAGTGCTGCGCGCACCTCCGCTTCGTCGAACGCCGCGCCGTCGCGCATCACGACGAACGTCGCGAGCCGCAGGCGGCCATCGTGCTCGATCGCGAGCGTTTCGGCCTGCGCGATCGGGCCGGCCGCGCGCACGGCCGCGCTCACCTCGCCCGGCTCGACGCGGTAGCCGCGAATCTTCACCTGATCGTCGATGCGGCCCAGGAACGCAAGGCGGCCGTCCGCGCACAACCGCACGCGGTCGCCCGTGCGATACAGCCGCGCGCCGGGTGTGAACGGATCGGGCACGAAGCGCTCGGCGGTTTGCGCGGGGCGCCCGAGGTAGCCGCGCGCGACGCCCGGCCCACCGAGGTACAGTTCGCCCGTCGCACCGGCCGGCACGCACGCGCCGAACGCGTCGAGCACCAGCGCGCGCGCATTCGGCAGCGGCAGCCCGAGCGGCACACCGCTTGCGGGCTCACGCGCGTCGGCGGCGATCGACGCCGTATCGCACGCGATCGCGCCGACCGTCGCTTCGGTCGGCCCGTAATGGTTGATCACGCGGCAGGCCGGCGCGAGCGCGGCCAGGCGCGCGACGAGCGCCCACGTGAGCGTTTCGCCGCCCGTCACGAGCGCGTGGCGCGGCAGCACGTCGGCCGGCACGCGCGCGTCGAGCAGCGCTTGCAGATGGCTCGGCACGATCTTCAGCACGCCCACTTCACGGCGGCGCATTTCGTCGGCGAACAGGTCCGGATCGAATGCGCACGCGGCCGGCAGCAGGTGCAGCGTGCGGCCCGCGCACAACGCGCCGAACAGCGTCGTGTGGCCGAGATCGGCCGCGACCGTCGAGACCATCGCGAACGATGCGTCGGGCGCGAACGCGAGTTCGTCGAGCATCCCCTGCACGTAATCGGCCAGCGCGCCGTGCGAGACGACGACGCCCTTCGGCGTGCCGGTCGAGCCCGACGTATAGATCAGGTACGCACCCTGCTCCGGGTGCGGCGCGACGCGCACGCCGGCCGCATGGGCGAGCGTCGCGTCCTGCGCGAGCGCGTCGACGTCGAGCGGCTGCGCGTCGATGCCGGCCGGCCACGCGGCCGGCTGCGCGACGAGCGCCCAGCGCGCGCCGCAGTCGGCCGCGGCCGCGGCGAGGCGGGCGGCCGGCTGCGCGGGGTCGAGCAGCACGGCCAGCGCGCCGGCTTTCAGCGCGCCCAGCAGGCCGACGACGAAACGCGCCGAACGCTCGATGCAGACGACGACCGCCGCTTCGGCGGCCACGCCGCGTTGCGCCAGCGCGCGTGCGATGCGGTTCGACGCGTCGTCGAGTTCGGCGAACGTCAGCGATGCCGATGCGTCGGAAAGCGCGACGCGATGCGGATACGCGGCCGCCTGCCGTGCGAACGCGGCGACGATGTCGGCATGTTCGACGCGCAGCGCACGGCCGTCGCGCGGCTGACGCGACGCAGCCGACGCATCGCACGGCAGCGCGGCCGTCGTGGCGTGCGGTTCATGCGCGGCGGACGCGACGAGCGCCGCATAGCTGTCGAGCCACGCGCGCGCGGTGTCCGCATCGATGCAGTCGGTCGCATACGCCGCGACCAGCTCGATCCCGTTCGCGTCGTCGGTGAAATCCAGCGCGAAGTCGAAGCGCGCGGCGAGATCCGGCCCCGGCGTCGCGACCGCAGTCGCGCCCGGCAGCACGCTGTCGTGCCGGGCGTCGAACTGCTGCGCGAACTTCACGCGCAGCCATTCGTCGCCGCGCTTGACGGGCGGCTTCACCGCATCGACGACACGCTCGAACGGCACGTCCTGATGCGCGACCGCATCGAGCGCCGCGGTACGCGCCGCATCGACGAGCGCGCGGAACGGCAGCGTCGGCGCCACGCGCACGCGCAGCGCGACCGTATTCAGGAAAAGGCCCAGCAACGCACGCGTTTCGGGGCGCTGGCGATGCGCGACCGGCACCGCGACGACGACGTCCGTTTCGCCGGTCACGCGCGACAGCCATGCGTCGAGCGCGGCCAGCAGCACCGTGAAGACGGTTGCCTGCGCGTCGCGTGCGAGTTGCCGCACGTCGGCCGCGACCGCATCGGGCAGGCGCACCGACACGCGCGCGCCGTGCAGCGTACGAACGGCGCCCGGCTGGCGAGCGACCGGCAGCGCGAGCGGGCCCGGCACGTCGCGCAACGCGCCGCGCCAGTAGTCGAGCTGACGCTCGCCCTCGCCGCCGGCCAGCATGTCGCGCTGCCAGTCCGCGTAGTCGGCGTACTGGATCGGCAACGCGGGCAGCGACGGTTCGCGGCCTTCGGCATAGGCGCGATACGCAGCCGACAGTTCGTCGAACGCGCAGCGCGAGCTCCAGCCGTCCGTGATCGCGTGATGCGCCGTCAGCAGCAGCCGGTGACGGTCGTCGGCGAGCACGACGAGCGTCGCGCGCAGCAGCGGGCCGCGCGCGAGGTCGAACGGCGCGGCCGCGTCGCGCTCGGCGAGACGCGCGGCTTGCGCGTCGCGGGCGGCCGGCGGCTGGTCGCGCAGATCGACGGCCGCGATCGACACCGGCAGATGCGCATGAATCCGCTGCATCACGACGCCGTCGTCGTTGTCGACCAGCGTCGTGCGCCATGCTTCATGACGGCCGATCACGTGATCGAGCGCGCGCTGCAGCGCGTCGCGGTCGAGCACCCCGTCGATCGTCCAGTGCGCGGCGATGTGATACGCGGCGCTCGCGTCGCGCGTCTGCGCGAGCACCCAGAAGCGTTGCTGGGCAAGCGATGCCGCGCGATCGACGTATGGCGCGCCCGATACGGCCGCATCGGCCGGCGTGCGGCGCGCGGCAATCGTGGCCAGCGGTTCGCCGGTCTCGCGCTCCGCGCGATCGACGGTTTCGGCCAGTTCGGCGAGCGCCGGATCGGCGAACAGCGTGTCGAGCCGAAGGTTCACGCGCACGGCGGCACGGATCGCGGCCTGCAACTGCATCGCGGCGAGCGAATCGGCGCCGAGCGCGAAGAAGCGATCGGCGCGCGATGGCGTGACGTCGAGGCCCAGCAGCGTCTGCCAGAGGCCCGCGATCTGCTGTTCGGTCGGCGTGCGCGGCGCATCGCCCGCGGCTTGCGTCGTCTCGCGCGCGGCGGCAGCCTGCTGGGCGGCAATCCGCTGGGCGGCAATCCGCTCGCGCAGCGCGGCACGGTCGAGCTTGCCGTTCAGCGTGTACGGCAGCGCATCGCAACGCACGAACCGGTGCGGCTGCCACGCGGCCGGCAATTGCGCGGCCACGTGCGCCTTCAATGCGGCATCGTCGGCCGCCGCGCGCAACGCGACGCACGCGATCAGCCGCGTCGGCCCGCTGGCGGTTTCAGCCAGCACGGCCGCGTCGGCCACGGCCGGGTGCGAGCGCAGGCATGCGGCGATTTCCGCCGGCTCCACGCGCACGCCGCGCACCTGGACCTGATCGTCGAGGCGGCCGAGATAGTCGAACGCGCCGTCGTCGCGCAGCCGTGCGAGGTCGCCGGTGCGATAGACGCGCGCGCCGGGCTCACCGTCCGCATCGGGAATGAAACGTTCGGCCGTGAGCGCCGGGCGACCGTGATAACCGCGAGCGACGCACACGCCGCCGAGCAGCAGTTCGCCCACCCCGTCGCCGTCGGCGCCGTCGATGCGCGCAACGCGCGGGCCGATCGCGCGGCCGATCGGCAGCGACGCATACGCGTCGTCGGCGGCCAGCACCGGCGTCTCGCCCGGCTCCACCGGCCACAGCATCGGCGAAATCACGGCTTCGGTCGGCCCGTAACCGTTGATCAGACGCACGGCCGGGAACGTGCGGCGCACGAATTCGAATGCCTGCTGCGGCAGCGCTTCGCCGCCGAACGCGAGCACGCGCAAGGCCGGCGGCACGCCGTCGCGCGCGGCGACGGCTGCGAACTCGCGCAGGTACGCAGGCGGAAATGCGGCGACGTTGACTGCTTCGCGCACCATCAGCGCATGCGCGGCGTCCGGCGCGAACGGCTGCGGCGGCGCCACGACGATGCCGGCGCCGACCGCGAGCGGCGCGAGCCAGCATTCGTGCGCGGCGTCGAAGTTGACCGACGCGAAATGCAGCAGACGGTCGCCCGCCTCGATCGGCAGCGCGGCCGCGAGCGCGTCGCAGTGCGCGGCAAGCGGCCCGTGCTCGACGACCACCGCCTTCGGCGTGCCGGTCGAGCCCGACGTATAGATCATGTACGCGGCCGAACGCGGGTGCACGGCCACGGCATCGTGGTCGAACGCGTGATCCTGGGCGACGCCCGACGCTTCGGCCGTCACGTCGAACGCGTGTTCGAACGGCGTGCCGAGCGCCGCGCGGCCGGCGGCGTCGACGATGCCGTGCCGCAGTTGCGCATCCTGCACGATCCAGTCGAGGCGCGCGGCCGGATGGCGCGGATCGAGCGGCACGAACACGCCGCCGGCCTTCAGCACGGCCAGCAGCGCGACGAACAGTTCGCCGGAACGCTCGACGCACACGCCGACCCGCACTTCGGCGCCGACGCCGGCCGCGCGCAGTTGCCGGGCGAGTTGCGATGCACGTGCGTCGAGCGCACCGCGCGACAGGCGCAGGTCGTTCTGGAAAGGCACCGCGATGGCGGGTGCGTCGGGCGCGAGGCGCGCCAGTTCGCGGATTCGGTGATGCAGCGCAGTCGGGAAACTCGTCATGTGCGTGAAGTCCTTCGGTCCGGCCGCTTCGGCCAAGTCTCGGGGCCGCGAGGGGCGGCTTCACTGGTGTGACGAACGACGCAGCCGATTTTTTACCGTTTTGCGCGCAAAGTGCGTGCGACCGCTTTTTTTGACGATGGGACTAAATATTTGCGCGGCCCGTTCGTCTATCAGGGAGGAAAGCCGCAACGGGGCTCGCCCCGCCCGCCGCTTTCGCGTCAGATTTGCCGTTTTCGCGTTATTGCCTGCCCTCCCTTTACCGACGTTGCCGATGACAGCCGCCCACGAGCCTTCTTCCCCGCCGTCCCTCGACGCTTCCCCCGGCCGCCCCGCGGCGCGCCTGATCCTCGCGCTGCTGCGCGAAAGCCGCGTGTCGCTCACGCTGGCGCTCACCGCGTGCGTGCTGAACGGCGTCGCGAGCGTGCTGCTCGTCGCGACGCTGAACCGCGCGCTGTCGCAACCGGGCGCCGCCGACGCGGCGCTCGCGTGGCGTTTCGCGCTGTGCGCGGTGATCGCGCTCGTCACGCGGATCGTGTCGGGTACGCTGTTCGCCCGCCTGTCCCAGGACACGATGGCGCGGCTGCGCGTGCATCTGGCGCGGCGCGTCGGCGCGGCCGAACTGCGCGACATCGAGCGGATCGGCGCGGCGCCCGTGCAGTCGGTGCTGACCGACGACGCGACCAACGTGTCGATGCTGTTCTTCGCGCTGCCGAACCTGGTCATGCACGGCTCGATCGTGTTCGGCTGCCTCGGCTATCTGGCGTGGCTGTCCTGGCCCGTGTGCCTGCTGGCGCTGGCCGCGATCATCGCCGGCTCGCTGGGCTATCACACCGGCGACCGCCGCGCGATCGCGGCGCTCGAAGCCGCCGGCCAGGCGCAGGACCGGCTGTTCGGCTATCTCGGCTCGCTGTTCTCCGGCGCGAAGGAGCTGAAGCTGCACGATGCACGCGCCCGCCAGTTCGTCGACGGCCAGCTCGGCGCCGCGATCGGCGAGGTGCGCGACCACCGCCGCCGCGCGTTCAGCGCGTATGCGGTCGGGGTGGGCTGGATCATCTTCCTGTTCTACGTGTTTCTCGGCGTCGCGTCGTTCTGGCCGCAGCTCGGCGTGCATGCCGACCCGGCCGCCGCCGCCGGCTACGTCGTCGTGTTCCTGTTCATGCTCGTGCCGCTCGACGGCCTGCTGAACAACCTGCCGACCGTCAACGCGGCGCGCGTGTCGCTCACGCGGATCGAAGGCGTGATGGCCGAATTCGGCGCGCTGCGCACGGTGCCGCCCGCAGCCGATGCGCCCGACGTGCCGCCGGCCGGCGCCGTCACGCTGCGCGGCGTCACGCATGCGTATTTCCACGAACGCGACGAACGGATGTTCAGCATCGGGCCGATCGACCTGACGATCGAGCCGGGCGAGCTCGTGTTCATCGTCGGCGGCAACGGCAGCGGCAAGACGACGCTCGCGAAGGTGCTGACGGGGCTCTACGAGCCCGAGCAAGGCACGATCGAGGTCGACGGCCGCACGATCGGCTGGCGCGAGCGCGCGGCCTACCGGCAGCGCTTCAGCGCGGTGTTCAACGATTTTCACCTGTTCGATGCGCTGCTCGGCATCGTCGACCCCGACGATCCGTCGCGCGCGCAGGCCGATGCGCGGGCGAACGCGCTCGTCGCGAAACTCGCGCTCGACCACAAGGTGAAGGTCGTCGACGGCGCGTTCTCGACGCGCGCGCTGTCGACTGGGCAGCGCAAGCGGCTCGCGCTCGTCGTCGCGTATCTGGAGGATCGCCCGTTCTACCTGTTCGACGAATGGGCGGCCGACCAGGACCCGTCGTTCAAGGCCGTGTTCTACGAACAACTGCTGCCCGAGCTGCGTGCGCGCGGCAAGGCCGTGATCGTGATCACGCACGACGACCGCTACTTCGATCTCGCCGACCGTCTGCTGAAGCTCGACAACGGGCGCATCGTCAGCGATACGCAGCCGGCGCGCCTGCGTGCGCAGGATGGCGTCGATGCGCTGAGCGCGTAACCCGACACGACCGTCGACGAGAAAAATCGCCGGCACGCTGCATTCATTGGCAGTGTGTCGGCGATTGTCGTTTCAGCGGGGAATGTTGCTGACGCGTGGTGAAAAGGAAAGGTGGAAACCGCGCGTCGTGAGGTCGGTCGCAACGCCCTGCCCGTCAAACGCAGCATCGTCCGTGGCTCGACGCGCGCCGCGCGCTCAACGCACGTCCGGCAGCTTCAGCATCGTATCGGTCATCACGTCGGCCAGCTTCAGCGCCGACATCGGGCCGCCGAACCCCCAGATGTTGCGCTCGATCAGCGCGATCCGGTGCGCCTTCAGCGCGGGCACGAAACGCCACACCGGCGAGTCGAGCTTCGCCGACAACGGCACGTCGATCCCCGACGCGGTCACGAACAGCACGGCCAGGTCGCGCTGCCGCAGCAGATCGGCCGACGTCACGTACAGCGTGCCTTCCCGCGTCGGCTTCTTCGGCCACGGATCGAGCCCGAGCGCGCGCGCGAGGCCCGCCGACGTGCTGTTGCCCGTATAGGCCCAGTAACGGTCGGGCAGGCCGAGATCCTGCAGCAGCGCGACGCGCTCGCCGTGGCGGCCCGCGGCCGCGAGCCGCGCCGCATTGCGCGCGATACCGGTGTCGAGTTGCGCTTCGACTGCCTGCGCGCGCGCTTCGCGCCCCGTCACCGCACCGATCGTCCGGAAGATCTGGCGCATCCAGTCGAGCTGCGTGACGGGCACGCCGCCTTCGGACACGTTCGGGCTGAACTGGAACAGGATCGTCGGCGCGATCCGGTCGAGCGCATCGAAGATCGGTGCATGCCGGAAACCGACGCCGATGATCAGGTCCGGCTTGACCGCCGCGATCGCCTCGAGCCCCGGCTCCTGCCGCGAGCCGATGTCGGTCACGTGCGCGAGCTGCTCGCTGCGATAGCCGAGCCAGCCCGGGTAGAACGCGGTATCGGCCATCCCGACCGGCACGAGGTCGAGCACGATCACGCTTTCCGCGAACATGAAGTCGAGCGCGACCACGCGCTGCGGCCGCACGGGCATCTTCGTGCTGGCCTGCGACACGACGGGATTGCCGGCCAGCGACACGGCGCCCTGCGCGCGCGGTGCATCGCCGGCGACGGAAGCCGCGGCGGCCGATGCGGAAAACGCGCCGCAGCATGCGGCGCCGAGTGCCGCCGCGAGCGTGCCGAGCGCGTGACGGCGGCCGGCGTGCGTCACCGGCACGCGTCCTGCTCGGCCAGCGCCGCGTCGTCCATCGTCAGTAGCAGGGGGCAGCTTCCACACAGTTGCGTTTCTCCAGGAATTTCGTAGCGCAGGCAGCACACGCGGCGCGCGCGAAACGGCGTCGGCAGCAGCGGCGAGCGCGGCACCGCATCGCGCACGGGCTGGCGCAGCGGATTCGATTCGCCGCGCACGCAGGTCGAACCGAACAGCCAGTCCGCGTCGCGGACGGGATCCACCGCGCACGGCAGCGAACGATACGTATCGAGCAGATAATCGAGCAGGTTGCCCGCGTTGCTCCACAGCACGCGCGGCGTGACGCGGCCCATCGCCGCGAGCCGCTCGATCACCGCGCCGAGATGCGCGATGAGCCCCGCATAGCGCGGCTCCGGTTCGTCGCACGGCGCGCCGAGCGCATCGTTCGCGAAATACAGCGCGGCCGGCATCCCGTCGTCGAGCGCGACGAACGTGCGCTCGGGCGTCATGTCGAGCGGCCGGCCGAGCGTCAGCGCGGCGACGACGCCGGCCGGCGCCGCGCGGCCGAAATAGTATTTGCTCCATTGCGACATCAGCGCGCGCGCATGCTGCGCGGGATCGCCGCCGTAATGGTCGACCATCGCGGCGAGCGCGGCGTCGCGATGCGCGGGCAATTCGGCGACGGGCACGACGATACGGCCCGGCGCATGCACGTGTGCATCGTCGGGCATGCCGAGCCAGACGACGTCGAGATGTTCGGCGAACGGTTGCGGCGCGAACACCGAAAAGCGCGTGGCGCGCGCGCCGTCGAGCGCGGGCGTCATCGCCCCGCGCGCCGGGCGCGGCGCCCCTCGAGAATCAGCAGCCCGAGCAGGTACGGCGCGCCAATCAGCGCGGTCAGCACGCCGGCCGGCACTTCGCGCGGCGCGACGACCGTGCGCGCCGCGAGATCCGCGACGCCGAGGATCAGCGCACCGCACGCTGCCGCGAGCCACAGCCGTGTGCGATGCCGGCGCGCGCCGAGCATCGTCGCGACGTGCGGCGCCATCAGCCCGATGAAGCCCACCGGCCCGACCGCCGCGACGGCCGCGCACGCGGCGAGCGTCGCGATCGTCAGCGCGAGCGGCCGCAGCGCGGCCACCGGCAGGCCGAGCGCGGCCGCCTGATCGTCGCCGAGCGCGAGCATGTCGAGCGGCTTCGCGAGCCACGCGAACACCGGCACCGCGAGCACGCACCACGGCAGCAGCATCGACACCTCGCCCCAACTGCGGCCATACGTGCCGCCGACGAGCCACACGACGAAGCGCGCGGGCTGCACGCTTTCCTGCGTGATCAGCCATTGCGCGAGCGTGGTCCACAATGCGCCGATGACGATGCCGGTCAGCGCAACCGCGAGCGGCGCGTAGCGATGCCTGTGATTCAGCGCGAGCGTAATCGCGAGCGACAGCCCGCCGCCGATCAGCGCGGCGGCGGCAAGCGTCACATGGCCCATCAGCGGCCACGTCGACAGCGCGAACAGCGTGACGAGCCCCGCGCCCTGCGTGACGCCGAGCACTTCGGGGCCCGCGAGCGGATTGCGTACGACGCTCTGCATCGCGACACCGCTGACGGCCAGCAACGCGCCGGCGAGCAGCGCGCACAGCAGGCGCGGCATGCGCAGGTCGATCAGCATGCGCGCGAGCGCATCGTGACCGGACAGCGCGGCCGACCAGCGTGCGGGCGACAGCCACTCGGGGCCGGCCGACACGCCGACGAAGACCACCAGCACGCCCGCCCCGACGAACAGCGCGGTGCGCAGCGGCCAGCCGAGCCGTTCGAGCCAGCCGACGAGCCGCGTCGAGCCGCCGCCCGTCGCGCGTTCGGCATCCGCATGCAGCACGCCCGACCAAGCGGCGCCGCGCCGGATCATCGCGAGCATCAGCGGCGTGCCGACCAGCGCGATCGCGACGCCGGTCGACAGCGTCGCGTCGAGCCCCGACGCGAGCACCGCGCTGTCGGTGACGAGCACGAGCGCGCCGCCGGCGAGCGCCGACAGCGGCACCAGCACGCCGAGCCGCGCCGCACGCGCGCCGCGGATCTGGCGCAGCAGGTTCGGCGCGACGAGGCCGACGTACGACAGCGGGCCCGCGATGCTGACGGCCACGCTCGTGAACGCGACCGCGACGATCGTCGCGGCGAGCCGCGTCGCATCGACGCGCACGCCGGCCGCGGCCGCCGCGTCGTCGCCGAGCGTGAGCGGATTCAGCGGCCGGATCACGAACGGCAGCGCGGCGAGCGGCACGACGAGCCAGCGCGCGGCGAGCGCGAGGCCCGTCGCGCCCGGCTGGTACAGGCTGCCGTTGGTCCACAGCGCGGCGCCCGCGATGTTCTGCTCGAAGAACGCGAGTACGAGTGTCGACAGCGCCGCGAACAGCAGCATGCACACGCTGCCCGCGAGCACGAGCCGCAACGGCGTCGCGCGCCAGCCGCCCGCCGCGACGATCGCGCACGCGGCGGCAGCGAGCCCGCAGACGAACAGCAGCGGCACCGACGCGACACCGGCCAACGCCGGCACCAGCATCGCCGCGAGCAGGCCGAGCTGGGCGCCGCCCGTCACGCCGAGCAGGTCGGGCGACGCGAGCGGATTGCGCGTGAGCGATTGAAACAACGCGCCGGCGATGCCGAGGCAGCCGCCCGCGACGAGCGCGGCCGCGACGCGCGGCAGATTCAGGTCGAACAGGAACACGTGCGCGAGCGCGGCGGCATCGCTGCCGGGCGCCGCGTCCCACCACACGCGCAGATCGGGGGCGATCCGTAGCGCGGCGAGCAGCGCGATCAGCACGACGAGGCCGAGCGCAATCGCGCCGGCCCGCCCTGCGGTCGCCCGCTTGCCCGTCGCCGCGAGGCGCTTGCGCATCGCGAACGTCGTCATACCGCGAGATCCCGGTCGAAAACGCCGGCCGCCTGCGGCGCGCCGTCGGTCGACGGCCCGTAGGCCGGCACGCACATCGGCGCGCCCGTCTGCGGATGCGCGAGCTTCAGCATCTCGACGCCGAACGCCGCACGCAGCCGCGCCGGATCGAGCATCGCGTCGGGCGTGCCCTGCGCGACGAGGCGACCCGCGCGCATCAGCACGATCTCGTCGCTGTACGCGGCCGCCTGGTTCAGGTCGTGCAGCACCCACACGATCGTCAGCCCGCGCGCGCGGTTCAGCGCACGCAGCGCATCGAGGATGTCGAGCTGGTGATGGATGTCGAGGTAGGTCGTCGGTTCGTCGAGCAGCACGATCGGCGCCTGCTGCGCGAGCGCCATCGCGATCCACGCGCGCTGGCGTTCACCGCCCGACAGCGCGCCGACGTCGCGCTCCGCGTCGCCCGCGAGGCCGCTCGTGTCGAGCGCCTCGTCGATCGCCGCATGATCGGCCCGCGACAGGCCGCGCAGGAAGCCGCCGTACGCATAGCGCCCGTACGCGACGAGCTCGCGCACCGTGAGGCCCGACGGAATCTGGTTGAACTGCGCGAGCATCGTCAGCTCGCGCGCGAGCGCGCGGCGGCGAAACGACGCGAGCGGCCGGCCGTTCACTTCGACATGGCCGGCACGCGCGGGCTGCAGGCCCGCCAGCGTGCGCAGCAGCGTGCTCTTGCCGCAGCCGTTCGGTCCGCACAGCGCGGTTACGCGGCCGGCCACGATCGACAGGTCCAGCCCGTCGATCACGACATGGTCGCGATATCCCACCGACAGCCCGCGCGCGGCAAGCGCGGCGGTACTACGCGTCATCAATCCTCCGTTCGGTCGCGCGGGACCGTATAACTCTGCGCCATCGCGACGACGACCTTGCGCGGCCCCTCGAACGGGTCGCGCGCATGCGCGGTCAGCATGTTGTCGAGCATCAGCACGTCGCCGGTGCGCCACGGGAACACGATGCGCTGCTGGTCGAGCACGCCGCGGATCTGCGCGAGCGCGTCGGCCTCGAGCGGTTCGCCGTCGCCGTAATACACGTTGCGCGGCACGTTCTCGAGCCCGACCGCGTCGACGAGCGCTTCCTGCATGTCGTCGTCGAGCGCCGACAGGTGAAACAGGTTCGCCTGGTTGAACCATACGCGATCGCCCGTGCGCGGATGACGCGCGACGGCCTGGCAGCGTTCGCGTGTGCGCAGCAGCAATTCGCCGTCGTCGTCGGTGCGCCATGCGCATTCGATCCCGCGCGCCGCGCACATCCGCTCGACCTCGGCCGGCTCGTCGGTGCCGAACGACTGCTGCCACGGCAGGTCGAGGCCCTGCCCGAAATTGCGCACGTACAGCAGCTCGCGCTTCTCGAAGCGCGCGACGAGCGCGGGATCAAGCGCGCGATACACGGCGCGGCTGTCCGCGATCGGCGTCGCCCCGCCCTTCGGCGCGGCGAGCGCGCAGTGGAACCAGATGCGCAGCGGCCATTCGCGCGTGTACGACTGCTCGTTGTGCAGCGGAATCGCGCGGTGCGGCGGGTATTCGGTCGACGTGTAGACCGCGCCCTCGACCTGGCTGCGCGGCGTCGACGCGTATTCATAGCCGATCAGCGGATCGCCGAACGAGGCCGCGAATTGCTGGAATGCGTCGATCGACGGCACGCGAAAGCCCGTGAACAGCACGCCGCCCGCCCTCTCGAGCGTGTCGGCCGCGATCTCGCGCGCGAGCGGCGCGACCTCGTCGATCGACATCCCGTCGTTGCCGCGCGGCGACACGACGGTGGGCAGTCCCGGCTCGATACGCAGGTCGTCGAGCGTCGGCAACGAAAGCAGGGTCATGCAACGTCCTCTTCAGGTGGCGCGCCGCGCATGCGGCGCAACGGGTCACGACGCGCGCGTCGCGCGCTCGCCGTCCATCGCGCGGCGCAGGCTCGCGGGGCGCATGTCGGTCCAGACGATCTCGATGTGCGCGAGACAGTCAGCCTTCGGGCCGCTCACGCCCACTTCGCGCCAGCCGGCCGGCACGGGCCGGAACGTCGGCCAGATCGAATACTGTTCTTCGTCGTTGATGACGACCGTATAGACGAGATCGTCGGTGTCGGCGGAAGGCGTCGGGGCTTGCGTCATGATCGGAAATCGCTGGGCGGTTGAAGGAGGCGAAGCGGCGAATTCGGCCGCTCCTGTCTGATAGACGGTTGGCCGGCGCGTTTTTTTACCGCCGCCGCGCGCGGCCGCCCAGGAACACCGGGCAGGCGACGCCGCGATGGCACGCGTCGAGGCATTCCGCGCAGTGGCGCTCCGCGTCGCGCACCATGAAATGCACGAGCGTCTGCGACACGTTCAGCGCGCGCGCCGCGGTCTGCAGCGTTTCCTCGCGCAGCCGCACCATCTCGAATGCGGCCCGGCTGCGCGCCGGCAGATCGTCGAGCGCGGCCCACACGCGCCGCAGCGTGTCGCGCGTCATCAGCGCGGCTTCCGGCGTCGGCTCGGGCGACGGCACGTCGAAGCCGTCGTCCTCTTCCGTGTGATAGATGTTTTCGAGGCTTTGCCGGCGGCACGCGTCGATCGACGCGTTGCGCACCATCCGCGTCACGTACGCGACCGGCTGGCGCACCGCGTCCTGGTTCGGGAATTCGACGAGCTTCACGAACACGTCGTGCACGACGTCCTCGGCGCGGCTCGCGCAGCCGACGAAGCCGCGGGCGACGTTGACGAGCATCGCGCGATGCGAGATCAGCACGTCGAGCAGCGCGCCCTGCGCACGGGGCTCGACCGCCCGGCGCGCACGAGGCGCGGCGCGCGGCGGCAGGTCCGGATAACTGCCGAGGAACGGGTTCGCCGCTGCCGCCGCCGGTCGGTCGAGCACTTCCGCCATCGCCATCGATCTGCTCCGTCAAATTCCGAGATAGCGCAATTTAACGTAAACGCAAATCATTCTCAATCTGATTACAGGATGACCCTTCCGGTTGTCGGGATTTGTCTGAACAATCGACGGAATCCATGTTTTGACGGATGGGACGCATCCGGCCGCACCATCTGGCGGCGAGTTTGAAAAAACGCCGACACGCCGGCGTTTCCCTTGATCCGCGTGCCGCCGCTTCGGCCGCGCCCGCCGCCGTCAGTAGATAAACAGCCTGATCGTCGCCGTCGCATCGAATCGCCCGATTTTCGGCGGACCGAATGACTTCAGCACCGCGTCCATCAGCACGCTCTGATTCATCACGTTGGACGCGAACTGAGCCAGCGTGAACTGCTGGTTGAACGGAACGGCCTTCCCCTGGCTATCCTCGATGCCGATCCCGAAATTGCTGTCCTTAGCCGGCACCAGCAAACCGTTCTGGACCGGAAAACTCGTTTCGAAATACCCGTCCACCCGCACCGCGACGTTGCATTTTTTGGTCAACGACAACGAGAACCGCTTGCGCGGCACCGCCGGCATGAAGCCGTTACCCGCCGCCTGCACCTGCCCGAAATTGACGATGCCCGGTTCGGGCGTCACGAGTACGTCGACGAAGCACGGCGTCGGCTTGAGGTTGCGCAGGCCGCTCAGCCGGTACTGGAAGCTCGTGCCGAACGCATTCAGTCCGAACTCGCCGTCGAACTGGAACACCGTATAGATATCGCTCGGCGGCTGGATCCAGTTGCCCTTCTTGCGCACGACGACCTGATAGTCGATGCTGATGTTCGTCCGCTGGCAACGGCCGCGGTCGAAGTCGTACCGGCTGCACGGCGGCACCGCATACCCGGTAAACACCCCGCCGCCGCGATTGCTGGTCTTGTCGAAATAATCGACGCCCTTGTAGCGGATGCCGATCTCGAGCCCCCATGCGGCAGGGTCCGTGCGATTCGGATTCGCGTAGAAGTAAATGTTGTCGACGACCTTCAGGCTGCCGGCGTCACCCAGATCCTTGTAGCAATACCCCGACGTCGTGCGCACCGGCGACACCCAGATCACATAGCCGTCCGGTGCGTCGGTCGGATACGACGCCACGCCGCCGATCGGCTCGGTCAACGAAGTCGCGCCGCTGTTGGTGAGGCAGCGCAGCGCCCACGCCGGCTGCACGGCCGCGACCAGGAGCACGAGTACGACCCAGCGCAACCATGCCGCCGGCGACACCCGTTGACGCAGGCCCGCGCTCATCGCTTCACGCTCTTGCACACACCCGCGTCGCACGCATACTCCACCGCGACCTGACCACCGTAGTCATCGATATGCGTGACGAACAGCGTCGACGGCGTCGCGGCCTTGAACGGCACGTCCGCGGTGCTCATCGGGCTCACCATCACCGGGTCGATCGGCACCGGCGTCTTCTGCGCGCCCGCGCTCACGTCGACCACCGTCACGTGGTACGGCGTCGGGTTGTCGAACACCAGCTTGCGCGCGGCCGCATCCACCCGCAGCGTCATCGGCAGCGTCCAGTCCTCGTCGCGCGCGGGCTGCACGGCCTTCGGCCGGTAGAACAGCTTCATCTGCGTATGCAGCGCGATCTGCAGCGTGTTCGGCGTATCGGTCTTCGGCGGCACTTCGCGGATGTTCAGGTAGAACACCGTTTCGCGATCGGCCGGCAACTCGGTGCCCGGCAGCTTCGCGATCCGCAGCACGTTGCGCTCGTTCGCCTCGATGCGTTGCAGCGGCGGCACGACCATCAGCGGCGACGTGGTCTTGTTGCCCTTCGCGTCCTCGAGCCACGACTGCACGAGATACGGATACGTCGCGCTCTTGTTGGTGATCGTCACGATCGCGGCCTGCTCGCCTTCGTTGAAGATCACGCGCGTGCGATCGGGCACGATCGCCGCATGCGCGGCGCCTGCCAGCACCGCGCCGACGGTCGCGAACACGCACAGCGCGCGCCGCGGGAAAGAAAGGGAGAAAACGTTCTTCATCGCTGGATCCATGGAAATCATCGTTCGACCCGCGCGGCCGCCGCATGCGACTCGCCCGGTGTCCGGCACGTCACCGGAATCGGCGTGCCTTCGAGTTGGAGCTGGTTCGGCAGTGTGTCGATCGTGCACAGCGTGCGCTCGCCCGCCCGCACCGCCAGCGCGGATTTCGGCTGAACCTGGGTCAGGAACGCCGCACCGCCTTCGCCGACGATGCCGAGTTCCTTGCCGTTCGCCGCGTCCTGCACCGACGCGCCGAACGGCAGCGGCTTGCCGGCCGCGTCGGTCAGCGTCAGGTACAGATTGCTGCCGCGCGCGGCGGAGAATTTGACGAAGCCGATCGCGCCGTCGGTCAGCACCATGCGCTGGATCGGGTTCGTCACCTGCACTTCGAGCGGCAGCTTCTCGACGTTGACGGTCGCGTCGTACACGTTGTACGGCGAGATGCCGTCGAGCACCGCGTAGCCGCGCGAATCGGTATGCGCAAGCGTGCCCGACAGCGGCACGTCGGGCACGCCGTCGGTCGACACCAGCAGCCGCGTGTCGCCCGCATTGCCGTTCGCGTGCGCGGACACGCCGTACTGCGTCGCGACGAACGAGCCGTCGACCTCGAGCGACGCGGCCGCATACGCATTGGCGAGCGTCGATGCCTGCGCGGTGAGCTGGTACGCCGACGTGCGCTGGCGGAAGCTCGCGTTCGCCGATGCACGCCCGTCGGTCTCGCCCGCATTGACCTGATACGTGCGGCCGGCCGGATCGTCGTAGATGTAGCCGGCGTTCACGCTGGTGCTGCCGCTGCCCGTCGTCAGGTTCGACGTGACGGTGTGGCGGCCGCCGATCGGCAGCGTCGCGGTGACCGAGAACTGATTGCCGCTCGCGCCCGCGCTCTGCGTGCGAAATGCCGACACGCTGACGTTCAGGTTGCGCAGCGTGCCGATCGAGAACGCACGCGTGAGCGTCAGGCCGACCCGCTGCTCGGATGCGCGCGCCCAGTAGGTCGTCTGGTCGTACGAGAAATAGGTCGACGTGTCGCCGAAGCGCTTCGACAGCGTCGCCGAATAGCGCTGCTTGCTGTTGGCGAGGCCGTACGCGGTCGGATCGCCCGAGAATTGCGCGAAGTTCGTGTACTCGCGCTCGGAGAAACGGTAGCCGAAAAAGCGCACGTCGGCATCGAGCCCGTCGAAGTGCTTCGAATAGTTGATGCGATACGAGTTGCCGTTGCGTGTCGCGCCGTTCCACCACAGGCGCGCCCGCGCGTGCGTGACGTCGGCCGACACCGCGCCGAACGCGCCGAAATCGCGGCCGACGCCGAGCGCGACCGACGTGTAGCCCGACGCGGCGATGAAGCCGCCATAGGCGGTGATGTCGAACGGCAGCCCGTACGCGATCTCGCCGAAGCCGAAGAACGGCGCGATGCCGGCGCCGCCGAACAGGCGCGGCTTGCCGATCGCGGCCTTGTAGCGCAACTGCCCGGTGCGCGCGAGGAACGGCACGGCGGCCGTCGTCACCTGGAAGCGCTGCACGCTGCCGTCCTCTTCCTCGACCGCCACGTCGAGCGTGCCCTGCACGCTCGTATTGATGTTCTGCAGCGCGAACGCGCCCGGCGACACGCGCGTCACGTACAGCACGCGGCCGGCCTGAGATACCGTCACGGTCGCGTTGGTGCGCGCGACGCCCGAGATCAGCGGCGCATAGCCGCGCAGCGACGGCGGCAGCATGCGGTCGTCGCTGCGGATCGACGCACCCGTCAGCGCGAACGTGTCGAAAATGTCGGAGCTCAGGTAGTCGTCGCCGAACGTCACCGTCGATTCGATCGACGGCAGCGCGCGAAAGGCATACAGCCGGCTGAAGCGGAACGTGCGGTCCGCGTACGCGGTATTCCCCACGTTCGATTGCGCCTGGTAGTCGCCGCGAAAGCGCCACGCATCCCAGTTCGCGCCGACCGTCCCGTAGGCCTGGATCGAATTCGTCTGGCCGCCGCCCGAGCCGAAGTTGCGGTTCGTGTTCGCGATCACGCGATAGTCGAGCATCGCACCCGGAATGCCTTCGGACCAGCGCGCCGGCGGCAGATAGGTCGAATCGGTGAACTCGAGCGCCGCCTGCGGAATCGTGATCTTGAGCCGCCCGTCGCTTTTCAGGTAACGCACGGTCGCCCCCTCGATCGCGCCGAGGTCGACGCAACGCCCACCCTGGAAGCGCGGCAGATCCTTCACGAGCGACGGCTTCAGCCCGAACTGCGCGACGAGCTCCGGCCGCAGGCACGGCTTGCCCGCGCCCGATGCGTCGAGCGCGATGAACTCGATCGATTGCAGCCCGTAGAACAGGTCGTTGACCTGCACGTCGAGCATGTATTCGCCCGGCAACGTGAAGTCGGGCTGCGAGAACTGCGACAGGTCGATGTTGTTCGTACCGCCGATGTCGAGGAACGACGAATTGAATTCCGTCGCCTGGCTCTGGCTGCCGACGACCAGCACGGAGACGCAAAGGAAGGAATGTCTGATTCGCACGCGGCGCTACCGGGAGTCCAGGGAGAAGGAAAACGGGGGAAAGATGACGGAGGAAGGGGCGCATGCCTCCCTCCTCCGATACCGACGCTTACTGGTAGCGGACCGTGAAGTTCGCGACGCCGTCCGCGGTACCCGGCGTCACGCCGGCTGCCGTCGCTTCGTACATCGCCGCGAAGCGCGCGATGTTCGTGCCGTTCTGCAGCACCGTCGGCGCCTTCTGCTCGGCGCCGTTGTCGAGGTACTCGCCCGACGCGGCCTGCAGGCGGATGCCGACGTTGGTCGCCGAACCGATCGTGGCGAGCAGCTTCGGCTGGCCGGCGCTCGACGTACCCGTGAACGTGAAGTACGCGTTCTTCGCGACGCTGGTGTCGCAATCGGTCAGCTTGATGTCGAAGTTGGTCGGCGTGGACTTGTCGCCGGCCTGCTTGAACACGTTGGTCGGCACCTTGCCGAGGTTCACGGTCTGGTTGACCGAGCCCGAGTCGATGCCGCATGCGCCCGCGACGATCTCGCCGGTGAAGTTGATCGTGCCGGTGCCCGCCGCGAAGGCCGAGGTGGACAGGGCCGCGAGTGCGACAGCGGTCAGGATGGTTTTTTTCATGAAGTTTCCCGTAAGGAGTGCAAATGGAATGGATGACGTGGCGGACGCAAACGGCAGCGTGTGGTGGCTCCCGTCCGTCACGAGGCGGCATTATCGAGATAACCATGAAAGATTTCTGTAAATCATTGTCAAATCCGCCTGACAATGTTCGATTTACTCCTCTAAACCCTCATTCTTTCCTTTCCATTTTCAATTATTGAATTTTCATCCGCAGTCCTTTTTTATTTTTCGGAACTGGTTGAAGATTAAGGGAATTTCTTGCCGATAATCGCTGACGCGCCGCCAGCCCTTGCCTGCATCGGTTTGCATGGGAGCGCCATTCAAAAGACAAAACATTGTCCAAAGCCGCCATCGTTGTCATATCGCAACGCGAATATCGCGCCATTTTCAACTGACAGGAAATTAACGACGGCACTCCATCGATATGGATTTATCGCGCAAACGATTGCGAAAGGCATACAAACGTTTTACCGCGACACTTTGTCGCCGCCATTAATTCCAATGCATTGATTAATTCGATCGTCAATTGCCGATCGTGAAACCGCATGCAGGCGCGGCCGCTGGAACGTGGCTGGCATGCCGGATTGGGCGAAGTGAAAAGCGCGGAGACGGTCCGCCGAACGGTGAAAGGAGGCCCCGATCGCGATGGGAGGAACGACGGGCGGTACGCCCTGTCGAAGCGGCGGCCGAACGTCGAAGCGCGTGGCCGCCGTGAAGTCGCCCGACACGCCGCGGCGTCGGGCGACGAATCGCACGTCACGCGGAAGCCGCGGCCTCCGCCGTTGCCGGCGCCCAGCCGCCGCCGAGCGCACGGTACAGCGCGATCGCGTTCGCGAGCCTGAGCTGCCTGAGCCGGATCAGTTCCTGCCCCGACTCGTACGTGCTGCGCTGGGCGTCGAGCAGTTCGAGATAAGTCGCGACGCCGCCCGCGTAGCGACGCTCCGCCAGCTTCAGCCGCGCGCCGTCCGCCTCATATACATCCTGCTGCGCGGCGAGCTGCCGGTCGATCCAGTCGCGCGCGGCGAACGCATCGGCCACTTCGCGAAACGCGGTCTGCACCGCCTTCTCGTATTCGGCAACGGCGATGTCCTTGCGTGCGTTGGCGACGTCGAGGTTCGCGCGATTGCGGCCGCCCGCGAAAATCGGCAGCGTGATGCGCGGCGCGAACGTCCATACGCTCGTGCCAGCCGCGAACAGGCTCGAGAACGCGTCGCTCACCGAGCCGTAGTCCGTCGTCAGCGCGATGCGCGGGAAGAACGCCGCGCGCGCCGCGCCGATGTTCGCGTTCGCGGCCTTCAGCCGTGCCTCGGCCTGCCGGATGTCCGGCCGCCGTTCGAGCAATGCGCTCGGCGCACCGGGCGCCACGGGCGCGATCGACAGCGCGTCGAGTGCGGTCGCGTCGCCGGGCACGCTGCGCGCGAAGTCGCCCGCCAGCAATTGCAGCGCCCGTACGGCCTGCGCATGCTCGCGCTGCAGCGCGGCCTGCGACGCGCGCGCGGACGCCACCAGCATCTCGGCCGAGCGCAGCTCGATCGCATCGCTCGTGCCGGCCGCATAGCGGCGTTGCGTGAGCGCGGCCATCCGCTCGCGCGCATCGAGCGTGCGCTGAGCGAGCGCCAGTTGCTCGTGCAACGATCGTTCGGAAACGTACGCGCCCGCCACTTCGGCGATCACGCCGATGCGGACCGTGCGCTGCGCGTCGGCCGTCGCGAAATACTCGGCGAGCGCCGCGTCGGACAGGTTGCGCACGCGGCCGAACAGGTCGAGCTCGTATGCGCTGACGCCGACGCCCGCGCGATACAGCCCGCTGATCGCGCTTTCGCGCACGACCGGATCGTACTGGCGCGCGCGTTCATAGCCGAGATTCGCATCGACCGACGGCATCAGGTCCGCACGCTGCACGCCGTACAGCGCGCGCGCTTCCTCGAGCCGGCCGGCCGCGATCCGCAGGTCGCGATTGTTCGCGAGCGCCGCGTCGATCCACGCCTGCAGCGCCGGATCGGTGAAATACGCATGCCAGTCGTCGAGCAGCGCCGCATCCTGCGCCGCGGCCGACGCGCCGGCCGGTGTCGTATTGCCGTCGACCGGCGCATAGGTCGCCGGCACCGGCGCCGCCGGGCGCTCGTAACGCGGCGCGAGCGAGCACCCGGCGAGCGCGAGCGCGGCGGCGAGCGCCGCCGGAAGCCGCCGCGCGGCGCGTGCATTCAGCGCGAACATCATGGTTGCGAACCCTCCATCGTCGTCGGCTGCGCGCCGCCGCGCCGGCGCGGGCCGACGTCGAACAGGCGGCCGACGATCACGAAAAACAGCGGGACGAGAAACACCGCGAGCACGGTCGCCGTGATCACGCCGCCGAGCACGCCGGTGCCGATCGCCGTCTGCGCGCCGGACGCGGCGCCTGATGCGAACGCGAGCGGCAGCACGCCGACGCCGAACGCGAGCGACGTCATCACGATCGGCCGCAGCCGCAGGCGCGCGGCCTCGAGCGCCGCGTCGACGAGCGACATGCGCTGCGCGACGAGATCCTTCGCGACTTCGACGATCAGGATCGCGTTCTTCGCGGACAGCCCGATCGTCGCGATCAGCCCCACCTTGAAATAGATGTCGTTCGGCATCGCGCGCAGCGTGACGCCGAGCACCGCGCCGATCACGCCGAGCGGCACGACCAGCATCACCGCGAACGGAATCGACCAGCTCTCGTAGAGCGCCGCGAGCGCGAGGAACACGACCAGCACCGACAGCGCGAACAGCATCGGCGCCTGCGCGCCCGACAGCCGCTCCTCGAACGACTGTCCCGACCACGCATAGCCGATGCCGGCCGGCAGTTTCGCGGCGATCCGCTCGATCGCGCTCATCGCCTCGCCGCTGCTGTGGCCGGCCGCGGCCGAGCCGTTGATCGTGAACGACGGATAGCCGTTGTAGCGCGTGAGCTGCGGCGGCCCGAGCGTCCAGTGCAGCGTCGTGAACGCCGCGAGCGGCACCATCTCGCCGCGCGCATTGCGCACGCGCAGCTTCTTCACGTCGTCCGGATCGAGCCGGTGCCGCCCGTCGGCCTGCACCATCACGCGCCGCACCTGCGTGCCGTGCATGAAGTCGCCGATATAGTCGGAGCCGAACATCACCGCGAGCGTCGTGTTGATCTCGTCCATCGACACGCCGAGCGCCGACGCTTTCGCGCGATCGATGTCGAGCTTCAGTTGCGGCGCGTCCTGCGTGCCCGCGAACATCAGATCGGTGAGCGCACGATCCTTGCCGCCCGCCGCGAGCAGTTGCTCGCGCGCGGCGCTGAACGTCGCGTAGTCGAGCCCGCCGCGGTTCTGCAGCCGGAAGTCGAAGCCGCTCGACGAGCCGAGATCGGGCAGCGCCGGCGAGTTCATCGCGAACACCGTCGTGTTCGGCGTGCCCGCGAAGCGTTCGTTGATGCGCGCGACGATCGCTTGCACGTGATCGCGCGCGGCCTTGCGCGCCTTCCAGTTCTTCAGCGTGACGAAGATCATCCCGCCGTTCGGCCCTTCGCCGTAGAGGTTGAAGCCGCCGAGCGCATAGGTATAGGCGGCCGGCTCGTCGCGGCGGATGGCCGACTCGACTTCGCGCACGCTCTGCATCGTTTCCGCGAGCGGCGTGCCTTGCGGGCGGATCACCATCACCATGAAGTTGCCCTGATCCTCGTCCGGCAGGAATGCGGTCGGCAGTTGCGTGAGCATCAGCGCGGCGGCCGCGGTCAGCACGCCGTACACGACGAGCCAGCGTACCGGCTTCTTCAGCATCGCGCCGACCCGCGCCGCGTAGCGCTGCGTCGCCCGCGCGACGAAGCGGTTGAACCCGCCGAAGAAGCCGCGCTTCTCGTGATGGTCGCCGGACACCGGCTTGAGCAGCGTCGCGCACAGCGCGGGCGTCAGCGACAGCGCGAGGAAGGCCGAGAAGCCGATCGACACCGCGAGCGACAGCGCGAACTGCCGATAGATGTTGCCCACCGCGCCGCCGAAGAACGCCATCGGCACGAACACCGACGTCAGCACCACGGTGATCCCGACGATCGCGCCGCTGATCTGCCGCATCGCCTTGACGGTCGCGTCGTACGGCCCGAGCCCTTCCTCGACCATCAGCCGCTCGACGTTCTCGACGACGACGATCGCGTCGTCGACGAGGATGCCGATCGCGAGCACCATCCCGAACATCGTCAGCACGTTGATCGAGAAGCCGGCCGCGTACATCACGCCGAACGTGCCCGCGAGCGCGACCGGCACGACGAGCGTCGGAATCAGCGTCGCGCGCAGGTTCTGCATGAACAGGAACATCACCAGGAACACCAGCACGCCAGCCTCGATCAGCGTCGTGACGACCTTGTTCATCGACACGCGCACGAACGACGACGTTTCGTACGGGATCTGGTATTTCACGCCCGGCGGAAAGTACTTCGACAGCTCGTCCATCGTCGCGCGCACGCGCTTCTCGGTGGACACCGCGTTCGAGCCCGGCGCGAGCTTGATGCCCATCCCGGTCGCGACCTTGCCGTTCACGTACGACGGATAGTTGTAGTCGTTGCCGCCGAATTCGATGCGCGCGACGTCGCGCAGGAACAGCGCGGAGCCGTCTGGCCGCGCGCGCAGCGCGATCGCGCCGAAATCGGCCGGCGTCTTCAGCGGCGCGTCCGCGAACACGGTCGCCGCGATCGGCGCGCTGTCCGGCACCGCGCTGCGGCCGATGTCGCCGATCGTCACGCGCGCGTTGTGCGCGCGCACGGCCGACGCGATGTCCGACGCGGTGAGGCCGTGCCCGGCCAGCTTCACCGGGTCGGGCCAGATCCGCATCGCATATTCGGCGCCCCAGAACTGCACCTTGCCGACACCCTCGACGCGGCGCAGCGCCTGCACGACGTTCGCCGACGCATACTCGCCGAGCTGCACGTCGGTCATCCGGCCGTCGTCGGACGTCAGCGACACGACGAGCTGGATGTTGTCGGCGGCCTTCTCGACCTGGATGCCGTCGCGGCGCACGGGCTCGGGCAGGCGCGCATCGACCGTCTTCAGCCGGTTCTGCACTTCGACGGCCGCGAGATCGGCGTTCACGCCCTGCTTGAACGTCAGGTACAGCGACGCGGCCCCGGCGCTGCTCGTCGCGGACGTATACAGCAATCCCGGCGCGCCGTTCATTTCGCGCTCGATCAGCGCGGTCACCGATTCCTCGACGACTTGCGCGGACGCGCCCGGGTACGCCGCATAGATGCTGACGACGGGCGGCGCGATGTCCGGGTACTGCGCCACGGGCAGCGCGCGGATCGCGAACAGGCCGCCCAGCATGATGAAGATGGCGATCACCCACGCGAAGACGGGGCGATCGATGAAGAAACGTGCCATGTTGGTTTGAACCGGTCAGGTTTGACGGGCGGCCGCCTGCGAAGCGGCCGCTGTCGGCGCCGCCTTCGACCGCGGCGCCTTTTCGACGGGCTTGACGGTGGTATCCGGCGCGAACTGCGCGGCGTCGTCGACGATCACGCGCTCGCCGCCCGCGAGGCCGCGCGTGATGCGCCAGTCGTGGCCGCTCATCTGGTCGGCCGTGACCTCGACGTCCTTGACCTTGCCGTTCGCGTCCACCACACGCACCGACGTACGGTCGGCGGTACGCAGCAGCGCGTCGCGCGGCACGAGGATCGCCCGCTGGTCGACCGCCGTGTCGAGCGCGATCCGCACATATGCGCCCGGCAGCAGCTCGCGCTCCGGATTCGGGAACAGCGCGCGCATCGCGACGGTGTCGGTGGTCGGATCGACCGCGAGATCGCTGAACAGCAGCTTGCCCTTCAGCGGATACGCGGTGCCGTCCGCGCGCAGCAGCGTCACCGCGATGTCGCGCTGCGCAATGCCCGTCGCGCGCCCGCTCTTCACCGCGCGACGCAATGCGTCCACGTCGGCGGCCGGCTGCGAGAAGTTCACGTAGATCGGATCGAGCTGCTCGACGGTCGTCAGCGGCGTCGCCTGGTCCTGGCCGACGAGCGCGCCCTCGGTCACGAGCGCGCGCCGTGCGCGGCCCGCGATCGGCGCGGTGACGGTCGCGTAGTCGAGCTGCAGTTGCGCGCGTGCGAGTTCCGCCTTCGCCGAGGCGACCTCGGCCTTCGCCTGCGTGTCGGCCGCGACGGCCTCGGTGTGGTCGCGCTCGCTCACCGCGCGATCGCGCACGAGATCGTCGTAACGGCGGCGCTTGTCGGTCGCCGCGAGCGCGGCGGCCTGCGCCTTCGCGAGCGCGCCCTGCGCAGCGTCGCGGGCGGCCTTCAGCGGTGCGGGATCGATGCGGAACAGCACCGCGCCCTGCTTCACCTCCTGGCCTTCCTCGTAGGTGCGCGCGGTGACGATGCCCGCGACCCGCGCGCGGACTTCCGCCTGCCGGTATGCGTCCAGCCGGCCCGGCAGTTCGACGGTCATCGGCACCGCCGTCGGGCGCACCGTCACGACGGTGGCCTGCTTCGCGGCCTCCGGCGCGGCGTCCTCGTCGCCCTTTCCGCATCCGCCCACCGCCAGCAGGGCCGCGAGCGCGAACGGCGCCAGCCGCGTGCGGCGCCACAGGGTGCGTTTGTTATTCATGTTCTGACCTCGGAACGTTCGCCGCCGATACAATGCGGCGGCTCAGGGTGGCCGATTATAATCAGTCATGTCTGATTAAATACAGGCTCCTTCAATCTGACCGACACACTGTCTCAATAAAACGACAGCGAACTGTAAGGAATTTCACGACATGGCCCGCAAGACCCGGGAAGAATCGCTCGCCATCAAGCACCGGATCCTCGACGCCGCCGAGCTCGTGCTGCTCGAGCGAGGCGTCGCGCAAACCGCGATGGCGGACCTCGCCGAGGCCGCCGGGATGTCGCGGGGCGCCGTCTACGGCCATTACCGCAACAAGATGGAAGTCTGTCTGGCGATGTGCGACCGCGCGTTCGCGCGCACGTCGGAAGGTTTCGACGCCGGCGACGGCCTGCCGCCGTTCGCGACGCTGCGCCGCGCCGCGTCGCACTACCTGCAGGAGTGCGGCGAGCCAGGCCCGATGCAGCGCGTGCTCGTGATCCTCTATACGAAGTGCGAGCAGAGCGAGGAAAACGGCGCGCTGCAGCGGCGCCGCATGCTGCTCGAGCTGCAGATGCTGCGGATCACGAAGGCGCTGCTGCGTCGCGCGATCGCGGCCGGCGAAATCGCCGCCGATCTCGACGTGCATCTGGCTGCCGTCTATCTGGTGTCACTGCTCGAAGGCGTGTTCGCGTCGATGATCTGGACCAACCGGCTGCGCGGCAACCTGTGGAACGACGCCGAGGCGATGCTCGACGCCGGTTTCGACGCCGTCCGCACGTCGGCCGCGCTGCGCAGGCGCGCGCAAAAATTGCCAGACTAACGAAAATCGTCGTAACAAATGCTGATTTAACCCGACTTACCGCAGTGCGAAACGAATGAGCTGACCCTCTTTAAAATTTTTAACGTTTCGCGGAACATCGGTAGACTGACGCTGTCATCTTTCTTTAGCGTCTTCGTGATAACCGGGTTCGACCCGGTATGCACGCCGCCGTTCGAAGCGGGCACCGCCCCGCGAGTTGGGTCGAACGGGAACGATACAGGCCCCTGGCGGGGCCTGTTTTGTTGCACGCCCGTCGCCCGCCATGTCGCCCCCCTGACGCATGGACCGCCGACGGCTCCTGCCCACACCTCTTTGAACCGCTTTCCTGGATGTGGACACCTTTGGTCAAGCCTGCCGCAACCCCTGATGCTTTCGCGCCCGGCCGCGCGCAGCGCCTCGTGCGCGCGCTCGTGCCGGCCGCCGTGCTCGGCGCCCTCGCCGCCTTCGGTCTCGCCGCCGCGCTGCCTGCCGTGTCGCAACTACCCGGCGCCGTCGACTCGGGCACGGCCGCGCTGCCGCAGCGCGTGCTGTCCGATACGCCGTTTCCCACCGCGCAGCATTTCGTGACGAGCGAGCTTGCACGCACGCTCGGCGAGCGCAACGAATACCTCGAGCGCAACGATCGCAGCCCGCAGCCGGGCCTGTTCGCGCCGCTCAGCGCGCATCGCAACGACATGCTCGGCTACGCGAGCCTGTTCCAGTTCGCGTCGCCCGATCACCGGCAAGGGATGCGCGCGGGCGACATCGAGCTCACGCTGTCCGATACGCTGAACCGTCTCGACGTGCCGCCCGAAGTGCGCATCCAGCTGGGCGATCTCGTCACCGGCAAGGTCGCGATGCGCGCGAGTGCGCAGCGCGGCGACTATTACCGCGTCGCGTTCGACACGCACGACGGCACGCCGCGCCTGACCGCGCTCGAGCTGCGCGTCGCCGGCCGCACGTTCGGCGCGATCTGGTTCCACGCGCCGGGAGCCGAACACGGTGCGTACTACACGCTCGACGGCTCGCCGCTCGAAGCCGCGGCGTTCACGATGCCGGTCAAGTGGACGCGCATCAGCTCGTTCTTCGGCGAGCGCGTCCATCCGTTGTCGCAGGCGATGGCGTTCCATACGGGCGTCGATCTCGCCGCGCCGAGCGGCACGCCGGTCGACGCGGCGGCCGACGGCGTCGTGTCGTTCGTCGGCACCGATCCGGGCGGCTATGGCCGCTACGTGATCGTCGATCATGCGGATGGCTATTCGACCTACTACGCACACCTGTCCGCGTACGCGCGCGGGCTGAAGGTCGGCGAAACCGTGAAGCAGGGCCAGCGAATCGGCTCGGTCGGGATGACGGGCGCGGCCACCGGCCCGCACCTGCATTTCGAGGTGCGCGTCGCGAACGATCCGGTCGATCCGCTCGTCACGCTCGCGAACGCGCAGACGGGGCTGTCCGACATGCAGCTCACCGCGTTCCGCCAGGAAGCCGCGCAATGGCGCGTCCGGCTTGCGTCGATCAAGACGACGCCGTTCGCGTTCGCGCAGAACGACGGGCCGCTGTGGGGCGATTTCGCGACCGGGCCGTCGACGCTGCGTGCGGTTTTCGATACGCACTACTCGGCGGAGCGAAGCTGACGCCGAGGCACACGATCCTGATGGTTGCAGAAGAGCGTACGGTCAAGTGCTCCGCCACTCTTCTCTACACCGTCGGCTGGTCACGGGCTTGAGCCGATGTTTTGGCGCGGGGTAAAAGCAGACTTGCGCCTGATACCGCCTGTGGTGTGCACTTACCTCTCGTAGTTGAGCGAGATAGGTTCCCTCATGACAAACAAGACCGCGTTTATTCAGAACTGAGCAGTCACCTGAAAACCGAGCGTCACTCGCGCAGTCGGAAAACCCGACGGCTTATAGACAGGCGTACCCGCGAAGAGATCGTACGCATACGCTCCGAATCGCGTGGCCACGCTCCCCTTCATGCCGATCACGGCGCCGGCCAATTGCGTCCCGACGAGAGCGACAGGCTGCGGGCCCCATACGCGACCGTAGTCGAGCCCCGCATAAATTGCCTGCCCCGTCTGCCCGATCGGCGCCTGCAGTTCGTTGCGCCAGTAGAAGCCGCGTGCCGCGGCGAGCATCGTTTCGCCATCGAAACCGCGCACTGTGTAGCGACTGCCAATCGTCAAATCGTCGATGTAGTAAAGCGTGTTTCCGGTGTACTGGCCGTGGAATGTGCCGACATAGCGGAATGGCTGCTTACCGATCGCAAAGGGCACCGACAGGTTCGCGTCGACTACCGCCATCTTGAAGCGATAGGTCGGTCCACCACCCGCTGCCATCGTATCGTCCTGAGCACCCAACCCACCGACGCCTTGACGATATGCAAGCGAGCCGTCGAACTGTGCGCCGCCGAAGTAGTGGCGATCGGTCAGACCCAGTTCGATCATCGTGTTGTTGCGGCGCTGCTGCGAGATCTCGGTGTCTTCGATAAAGCTTTGTCCGAAACGACGCGACAGGCGAACGTAGGCGCCGAACACATCATTTTGACTACGCGACAGCACGCGGGCCAGCTTGAAATCGACCGTCTTGGAGTTGCCGCTTGCGATGAACGTCTGGTTCACGCCGGCGATCTGCTGGTAGTACGTGTTCGTGTAAGCCGAGAGCGTTGCCGTCCAGTAGCCCCACGGAATCGAATAGAAACCGTTCCAGCCGTGCGAACCGAGGCGCTTGTCGCCGAATTCGAGATCCTGGCTGACGCCGACGTTGAACACGTCGTTCAGGCCGAGCGGGTTGTCGATGCCGAGCGAGAGGTTGCCTTGCAGTTTGCCGGTGGCACGCGTGCCGGAATTGTCGATCGACGCGACGACTGTCCACGGCTTGCCGCGCTTCACGTCGAGCACGACGTCGCTTTCGCCGGGAAGATCACCCGGAACAAGTTGCATCGAGACATCCTGACTCGATACGCGTTTCATTTGCTCAAGGCCTTGTTCGAGGTCGCGCAGGTTCAGCACCTCACCGTCGCGGCTGGGAAAGGCGGTTTTCCAGGTGCCGCGGAGCTTTTCATCAGCAAAGCGCACACGACGAATCGTGCCGGGAATCAGCGAAAGTTTGAGCGTGCCGGTCGATAGGTCTTGCTCGGGAACGAGCACCCGCGTAGTGACGTAACCTCTCGCCAGAATCGCCTGCGACAGTCCCTTGATCAGTACGTCAATACCTTGTTTGCCGACGCATTGCCCTGCGTAGTGGTTCAGCCATTCGCGCGCGAACGCAAAGCGATCCATCGGTAAGGCGGATGCCCCTTGGGCCTTCGCTGCATCGGACAATGAGCCAGGCACGTCGAGCGTAAAGCGGTCGATCGGGAAACATGGCGTTTCGGTAGGAAGTGCTGGATATGCTTCGGTGCGCGGCAATTCAGAACGAATTGAAGGCGCGCGCACCGCCGCGTCACGTTGTTGCGCGTCCCGCTGCTGCTGCGCCTGCCGATCCTGCTCCGCGTTCGCACGTGCGGCGGCTGCTTGATCGGCAGGTGTAGCAGCTTGCTGTGCATGTACCCCGAGCGATACCAAGGCTGTTATTGGCAAGGCCATCAGCCGTTTTCTCATTTTCATTCGAAATGTTTTTACTATAATTATCGCGGCTTTCTATCCCAAACCGACCGAGTTTGAGTGAGGCTCACCTCCGTCAAATCATGATGATCGTAGAAATCTCTAAACATTCCCAATGCCACCGATATGTCTCGACACACCGTTCGATCATCCCATTCATGATCCAAAAAATTAGTGGTTCCGCGAAACGGCGCATCACCCGGCTCCCACCACTCACGAATTTTCGACCGCTCCCCCAATTCTTTTTTTGGACTATATATCAACCGATATTCCCCGGGATGTGATTCCATCCCCAAGTGCGTGTGCAGTCTGATTTTCTCGTCATCGCCAATATTGGCAGCCCACAATTTAACTTGACCACCAAATTCAAATGCCCGCAAAATTCTTGACTCCACGCGCTCCCAAACAGGGTCAGCCATGGAAATTCCAAGCTCATCGGCATTTGATTTATCAGATGAATCCAGCCAAAGAATATTTTTCATTTAAGTTTTTTGGGATCAATTGCAATCCAATCCTTGCCACCCGGAATCCACTTATTAACAGCGCCGGTGACACCATCAACCACAGTTAATTCGCTCAACCCTGCGGCTTGAGCCATATCCATTAAATCGCCAGAACAATACGAACAAGGTGACAATCCTCTGACAACAATAGTCATAGATTGGCCTTGCGTCAGCCCTGCGTTGTATGCCTGTTGAATCACGCCAATTTCCGCATGGGCCTCACCATAGACTCCGTTCGGGTCGCCCGGCGCTACCAATTTTGAAATTAGTGTCGGTTGATTGGGGTCTCCAAATCCGACTCCGCGCGCCGTCTGATTGACATCATAGAACGATTGTCCGCCAATACTCGCATCAGCCGTCACCTTAACGGGTGCGGATGCGCCCGGTAGTGTCTTGCCAATCAGAGGATCAACGGACTGAGCCTTCGCAAGATCGATCGCAAGAGGCTCAGCAGTGGCGGCATTCGCCGTTCCGCCGGATGTGACCGGCTTCGGTACATCCGCTATAGACTTCGACACCACGTCTGACACCGCAGCCGCAACCCGCCCCGCAATCGCCTTAACGGCTCCGGTCGCTAATCCTCCGCCCATAGTCGCGATAATAAAATCTTCGGCGGTATGTTCTGGCGCGATTGCATCCCGCGACGTTCCTGCCTTCGCAATCTGATCTTGGGCGAAGCCCGCCACCTGCTGATTCGTCGGACCGTTCGGATCAACGTAATACTGCGATCCGATCCCGGCCGTCTGAGGGGTTTGGCCTGAGGCGAGTGCATGCGCTGTTCCCCCCGGCGTACCAAACAACGTCGAGTCGTTGAATTGAGCACTGGTCGACTGGAACGTCTTAACCGTGCTGCCATCCGCTACGATCGCGCCGGTCGTGCCCGAGATCGTGTAGCCGGACATCTGATTGATCGCATTCTGTGCAATCTTCAGATTCTGCATAAACGTATCGAGCGCTTGCGAGTTACCAGACGCTTGAGCTGCCTGCACTAACTGAATCTCATACTGCGTGAGCTGCGTCTGTGCCTGAGCGTCTACCTTCGCGCCAGCAGCCAACGTCAGCATATTGGTCCAGTAGTCCGCCAGCTTCGCCTGATCAGCCGGCGTCTTGCCGTTGGCGGCTGCTATACCCTTCGCCACCGTGGAAATCATGGTGCGCTCTTGCGGGTGAAGCTGACGATTGAACAGGTCGGCACTCAATGCACCGTTCGCGCCACTCATCGCTCCAGCCGAACCGCCTAAAGCGCCGCCCGCCGCCGCACCAGCCAGTCCCGATGCCGCATTCGCCAACAACGTGCCGCCCAGTGTATCGCCGAGCGCGTTCCCAACGGCATTGCCAGCCATGTCACCGGCCACCGTGCCAGCGACGGCCCCTGCGACATTGCCGCCCCCCAGCGCCGCACCGATTGCGGCTATACCAGCGTGTGATGCGATCCGAGCCGCGCCATCGTTACCCCATAAAGCTTCCTGTTGTTGCGCCGCCGTGAAATCGGCCTGCGCCTGTGCCATCCCGGCTGTATCGCCGGCGGCACTAGCGTTGGCATATGCCAGTCGGGCCTTGGTTTCGTCTGCAATTGCCTTGTTCTGCAGCGCGTTCGCGACATCCCCCACCACCTGCATACCGACTTGGCCGACCGACTGCTGAACCGCCATGTCGTTCTGCACGTTCTGCGCATTGAACGTGTTCTGCACGGCGCCGTTCGCATTCGCCGTGTCGCGGCTCAGGCCTGCCGTACTGTCATGTCCGGTACCCGCGTCGCCGCGTACCGTCACCGTGCCCGGAGCGACGGCCGCGTAGGTTGTTCCCGACGCGTCGCTGCTCGTGCCCGCCGCCGAGAACCCGCTCGGTCCCAAGCCTTGCGAATTCTGCGCTCCCGGTACGTTGTTCGGGCCTTGTTTGACAGGCGTATTGAGGTTCACACCACCCGGTGTGCTGTTCCCGAAGCCACCGCTCGCGCTGAAGCCGACCGTATCGCCCGAGTAAGAGGCGTGGTTTTCCAGATTCGTAAAGCCCAGCGTCTGCGTCGACAAACTGTTCTTGTCTGGTGTCGCCGTGCTCGCAATCACGCCACCATCGAGTTGCGTATGGTTCCCGACATTCACGTTGTACCCGCCCGTGCCCGCATAGATCCCGCTTTGCTGGTTCACCGACTGATAGTTCGCGTTAATGTTCTGCTGGCTCGCGCTCGCGCTACCGCTGACCGTTTGGCCGTAGCAGAACGGAGGCACGCAAATGCTTGCCTGGAAACCGGCGCTCGATTGCTTGCTGTCGTACGTGCTGGTGTCCTGCTGGCTCGCGATATTGAGGTCGCGCCCAACACTCGCGTTGACGGTATTGCCCGACACTTCCGCACCGCGCAGATTCGTATCGCGTCCACTCGTTATCGACAGTGCATTGCCTGCGGTAATCTGCGTATCCCGGTTCGTGATGCTGTTACCGTTTGCATGGCCGTGCGCCGTGCTCGCGCCCAGTTCAAGCGTGAAACCGTTCTGCTGGCCGCCAATAGCTGCGCCAACACCGATACTGCCGCCGCTGCTGCTATTGCTGCTCGACTGCTGGCTCGTATCCTTCGCGCTCGTCAGGTTGATGTCGCGTGCGGCGCTCAAGTCTACGTTCTGCGCGGTAATTTGTGTCCCACTGGCGTTTATATCGCCATCGGTCGCAAAGCCTTTCGCGTCCTTGGCACCGCTTCCGGTTGCAATGAGCGTTGCCTTACCGCCTGCGTGCAGAGTGCTCCCGTCGTTCGCGACTGAACTGGATTGCGCTTCGCTATGGCTTGTGCCACCGCCGATGCTGACCGTCGCCTTGACCAGTGCCTGATTCGTCGGCTTTCCGTCACTCAACGCGCTTCCAACTTGATACGCGTTGTAAGCCGCAAGTCCGGCCTGAGCCTTGTCCAGCGCCGCCAATCGCGAATCACCTCCACGCGCCGGCTGCGCAAATGCCTGATTGGCCTGCGCGATGGCATTACCGACTGCCCCACCAAGCGCAACACTCACGCCGAACTGGCTGGAATCCTGACTCATGCGGCTCTGCGTCGCGTCCGTTCCCGGATCGAGATTCAGGTTCTTACCAATCAGTGTTAGATCCTTACCCGAGCTCAGATCGGAGCCCGCGACCGTGATGTCCTGCTTTGCATCGAGTGTCACGTTGCCGTTGCCGCTCACAATCTGGCTGCGCATCGTGCTCTGCGTTTGCGACGACGTGTCCTGCACGCTATGGCTATTCGCCACACCGACCGAAAAACCGGTCGCCGTGCCGTTGCTACCGAGGCTGCCAACCTGGTGGCTACTCGATTCCTGGTGCGTCACGTTGGTGTCGAGACCCGCCAGTACATTGATCGCGCCCTGCGTAGCGACGAGATCGACGCCCTGCGTTCCGCTAATGCCCGACCCGACGACGTTAATGTCGCCCGTCTTGCTCTTGATGACGACGCTATTACCAGTGACCGACGACGCCGTTTGCTGGGTCATCGTCTGGCTGCCGTCCGAATTGCTCTGGCTCGCGTTGTACGGGGACGGGCTGTTCCCGCCACTGTTGGCCGTGCCGCCGATCCAGCGAGCGACGTCTCCGAGGCTCGGCGTCGACAGTAGCGCGAGGCTCGTGCTGGAACTGCTCGACGACGTATTCTGCCGAAGCTCATCCGTCGACGCCTGCAGTGTCACGTTGCGGTTGGCATCCAGCGTCGCCGTACCGCCCGCGCTGATCGCCGAGCCAATCACGGCAATATCGCCATCCACGGCGTTCCCATTCGCGTCTTTCTGCGCACCTCCGGTCGCTTTCACGGTCACGTTGCCGCCACCACGCACCGTGCTTCCCGCATTCGTCAAACTCCACATGTCGGTCGTACTACTGCTACGGCTCCGACCGTACGTCACCGAAATCGACGGCACATCGGCAGCACTTGCGCCGATTTCGGTCAGCACCGATTGGCCACGCTGGAAACCGTTGCCCGAGGACGCATCCGCTTTCAGGTTGCGCGCCGTATCAAACGGCGTACCAGTGACCGCCACCGTTAACCCGCTCGAATGCGCTTCTTGTTGATCGTGCGATTGCGCACGGTCCTGTCCAGTGTCAATCGTCACGTTCTCGCCGGCAATGCTGATGTTACCCGTCGCGCCCTTGACGTCACCCACCGCCTTGCCTGCGACCACATCGCTGCCGCCGATATGAACGTCCTTGCCGGCCGACACCTTCACGTTACCTTCGACGCTGCCGACGGAACTGCGCGATTGGCTCTGCGTCGTCGAAGTTGCGTTATACCGATCGCTCTTTTCGCTCGATCCGATCGTGATACCCAGACCACCCGAGCCGGACAGGCCCGAATGCTTCTCTTGGTGGTACTCGTTGTCCTGATACGTGTTGGTCGCTGCGGTGATGTTGACATTGCCCTTGGCCGACAGTGCCACATCGTGCGTCCCGACAATGGAGCTACCGGTGACGTTGATGTCTTTCCCGCTTACGACCGTTACGCCGTCGGCCGAGATCGTGCTTCCATTGGCATACGTGGTGGTCTGATCGACCCGGTTTGTCGCGCTCGCGTGACTTGCGACGCCACCGTGGTCGTGCGACTCGTCCATGTTCGACACATGGGTTTCGGTCACCGCGCCGACGTTCACGTTACCGACTGCCATCAGGCCCACGTTGCCCTGGTCAAGCGAGATCGTGCTTCCGATGACGTTGATGTCCTTGCCCGAAGCAACGTTCACGGTATTGCCGCTATGCACCGCCGCGCCAACTACGGCCTGGTCGGACGTGTGCAATGTTTCAGAATAGCTGCCGTGGTGATCGCTACCCGAACTGTTGCTGTCGACCGTCGAGGCAGTGCTCGCCGCGCCGAGCGTGACATTCCCCTTGGCGGCGATCGTGCCCCCGTTGCCCAAGTTGATTTGCGCGCCGGTTGCGGTCAGATCGCCATTCACCCCGATCATCGACACGCCGCCAACATTCACAGTACTCGCAACCACACCATTGATGTCGGTATTCGATACGCCATTCGCGCGCTGCACGATTTTGTGTTCGCCGACTTGCTGGGTACCGAGGTCGTAGTTCCCACCAACAAGCAGGCCGAGATTCCCGCCAATTGTCAGCGCACCCGCATGCTGTTCAAGGTTGCCCCCGGTGATGATCGCCGCGTCACCTTTGACATCGAGGTAAGCAATCGGCCCAAGCGTCGTCTTGACGCTCGTCGCACCGTCGCGGCTTACCTGGGTGTCGGTCTTCACTGCGGTATCGAGAATCAGGTCACCGCCTGCGTTCAGGTTCAAGCTGCCCGCCTTGACCTTCGCCGATGTGAGGTCGACGTTACCGTCCGTCTTCAGCGACATGAGGCCGCCGCTTTGCAGCGCACCGAACGCGTTGTCGATCTGCTTGCCTTGAATCGACAACGAATTGTCCGCCTTCAACGTGCCGCTGTTCGTGAAGTTCTGCGCGTCCTTCAGATCGATGTCGGTGGCGGTGATCAGCGGACCATTGACGTTCTGCTGATTCGCCTGTGCCAGATACACGACCGGCACGAGCACCGACTGACCGTCGACCACGCGCGTTTCCATCATGATCACGTTACCGGTCAGCTTCGATACCTGCTCGGGAGACAGGCTCGCGCCAATCGGCAAATTGAGTTGCTTGTCCAGCGCTGCACCCGCCGCCATAAGCTGCTGATACATCGCCTGAAGATCCGCGTACGGACCCAACACCGCGCGGCCCGTCAGCGCCGTCACCTGATTGCGTACAAGCTGCTGCTCATAGAAGCCGTCACCCAGGCGCTTCGGAATGTGGGTGAGGTCAACCCCGATCTGACCGAAAAAGTAGTCGCTCGAAATGAAGTTCTTCTGGTTCGTGAACGCCGGATTTGTCTCGATCACGTAGTTCGCATTCGGCGACGGATTCGGTCGGTACAAGCCACCCTGCGGAATCGTGAGGTTGTTCAGCACGTTCAACGCAGTCGCGCTTGCAATGATCCGATCGACTGGTGTTGAGGCACCGCCATGCACCGGTGCCGCCGATTGGGCACCCGCGCCCGCGATCGCCCCTCGAACGGCGCCGCCAGCCGTTGCAGAAGCCGTTGCATTGCCATTGAGCGTGGCAGGCGTCACGGTCGCCCCCGAGCCCGTCGCAGCGCCGTTGAGCGAGACAGGCGTCAAACCCGTGACCGATTGACCGGGCAGCAGACCGAGCGACGGAAGCGATGCGTTGCCTGCGGTATTGTTGATGCTCACGCCCGTGCCGGAAATCGTGCCGTTCGAACCCAAGGTCGAATCGTAGCCCGGCAGCTTGTAGGTCTTGACGTCCGCTGGTGCGACCTGGGTATAGCCGCCCGGACGACTCGTCACGAACGTGGCATCGCCAAACGGCAACTGCCAGTTGTGCTCGGAGTTGTCGTAGTTGTTGTAGTGATACTGTCCCGAGTACGTCACCGTCACGGTCGGTGCCTGCTGGCCCGTCGCCGCCCAACCGTTACCGTCATAGTTTTGCGGCAAGTGGAGATTGCCGACGGCCGTGATGCTGCTCCAGTAGTTCTGGAGGGTACCGGTCGATGACGCATCGATCTTGCCGCCCGACACAATCTGCGCGGCCGGACTCAATGCCGTGACCGTGTTCGCAACGGCGGTGCCGGTATAGGTTGTGTACTGGTAGCTGCTGTTCCATTGACCGCCGTGAGGCGGCTCGATGTACATGCCGCCCGGCTGTTTGATCAACACGCCCGCCATATCCGGCGTGAGGTTGTCGGACCGAATACCGTAACTCGTCTGACCAGTGCAATTCCCCGCGAAATACGCCGCGCAACCTGACAAGCTGATGCCGTATTGTGCAAGTACCGCCGGATCGACGTTACTCGTGCTTCCCGTGGTGCTCATCACGCGACGCGTGCTCGTCACCTTGTCGGCGTGCAGCTCCATATCGCTGCCGGACTGAATCAAGGCCGACGAGTTATTGACGAGTGCCGCATTCGTGTAATTGCCGCTCGCGTCCTTGCCGCCCGCGAGTACAACCTTACCCATCCCGAAAATCGCCGTCGTCGGCATCGAATCGGTCGCCGTCGTGTCGTCACGGTTTTCGATGTCGTGCGCGAGGATTTCAAGCTTGCCGTTGCTATCCGATGCGCCAATCAACGCCGTCGGCCCGACGTTCGACACCGTGCCGGTTGCGTTGAGCGAGACGCTCCCGCCCACCAGCGACCCGGTATTGGACAGATTGCTCGATTGCGTATGCAGCAGTCCACCGGCCGACAACGCGCCCGAATTGACGATATTGGCCGCGTTGATGTTCAGGCCATTGATGGTTTGGAAACCCGCGTTGTTGGTGAACGTACCGGGCAGCGCAAAGGTAAGATCGTTACCGACGTTGAACTGTGTACCCGGCGTTGTCGTGTAATCCCCTTGCAGATTCACGCGTACATCGTGCGCTGCGCTATACGCGCCGCCGCCTTGCAGTGTCGGAGCCGTGATTGCCAGATCGTGCGTGGCGCTGATGTGCCCGTTCGTATTCGTGAGTGCGGCGCTCGTCGTCACGTCCACGTCGCCGCTCGAATTCGCAACGCTGCCGATTTGTCCGCCGCTGTTGTCCAAGGTCGTCCCTTGAACATGGAGGCTCGCACCGCTCAACTCCCCGCCCTGCGTGTTGGAAATCGATGTCGCGCTGATCGTGACGTCGCCATTACCGGTGATCGCGCCCATGCCCGACACGTTGCCTGCGCGGCTGTTCGTGACCTGGCTGCCGCTTTGCACAGTCATCGCGCCCGTGCCGAGGTCGGTAATGGCCCCGTCAGCGTTGTTGACCGATCCGGAATGAACCGCGAGCGTGCTCGTGTCGCCGGCCGTCGCCTGCCCGGCCTGAACGTGCCCGGCCTGGTTCACCAGCGCGCCGCCGTTCGTCAACGACAGAGACGCGCCCGCACGCACCAGCCCTTGTGCGTTGTTCACGTCGCCCGCAACCGTCGCCGTGACGCCGCCCTGTGCCGCGAGAATGCCGTTCGAGTTGTCCCAACTGCTCGCATCGACAACCGCCTGCCCCTTGGTGACAATGGTCCCGCCTGCATTGTTCAGCGCACTCGCACCGTTACCCGGCTCGATTGTCAGCGTCCCGGTACCGGCATGCGTGATCGTGCCGGCTGCATTGTTCAATTGGCTAGCGGCCAGCGTCAGGTCCGTACTGTTCGTTTGAATCACGCCCGCTGCGGAGTTGTCGAGCGAACCGCTGACGTTGACAGCCATGGCCGACGAGCCGTATTGCGTGATCGTCCCGCCGTGGTTCGTCAGGTTCGGTGCGGTCAACGCAAGTTGGTTGGCTTCGAGCTTGCCCCTGCTGTTGTCGATCGTTGAACCGGCCGTCACGGACAGGCTGGACGCGCTGACCGATCCACTCTGGTTCGTCATCGAGCCCGTGTGGATCGACGCATTCGTGCTCGCGCCGATCTGACCGCCGTCATTCGTCAGCGTGCCGCTGAAAACGCCAAGGTCCGCGCGGGACTGCAACTTGCCGTTCGTATTGTTCAGCACGTTCCCGACTGTCGCCGTCACCCCGGATTTGCCGTTGATCAACCCCGATGTATTGTTCAGCGTGGCCGAATGCTCCACGACGCGACCGTTGCTTGCAATCGACCCGCCAACGTTCGATACCGATCCCGTCGCGTTTCCAAGCGTCAGCATGCCGCTGCCGACATGCGTAATCGTGCCGCCATCGTTCACGAGTGATGCAGGGGAAAGCGTCAGGTCCGTACTGTTGGTTTGTAGCGTACCGCCATTCGAATTGTCGAGCGTGCCGCTGACGTTGACAGCCATGGCCGACGAGCCAAGTTGCGTAATCGTGCCACCGTGGTTCGTGAGATTCGACGCGCTCAACGCGAGCTGATTCGCTTCGAGCGAACCGTCATTGTTGTCAAGCGTCGAGTCGGCCATCACCGACAGATTTGGCGCAACGATCGAACCGTTCAGGTTCGACATCGAGCCCGTGTGGATCATCGCGTTCGCGCTTGCGCCAAGTTGGCCACGGTCGTTCGTTAGTGTCCCGCTGGAAACAGCAAGGTCCGTACTGGACAACAGCTTGCCATTCGTGTTGTTCAATACGCCGGCGATCGTCGCCGTCACCCCGGCTTGGCCGTTGATCGCTCCCGAGGTGTTGTTCAGCGAACCGCTTTGCGTGATAACTCGTCCGTTACTCACGATCGAGCCGCCGACGTTCGACATCGAACCAGCGCCATTGCCAATCGCCAGCGTGCCGGTACCGGCGTGCGTAATCGTGCCGCCATCGTTCACGAGCGAAGCCGGAGTCAGCATAAGATCGGTGCTGTTCGTCTGAATCACACCGGCTGCCGAGTTATCGAGCGTGCCGCTGACGTTGACAGCCATGGCCGACGAGCCATATTGCGTGATCGTGCCGCCATGGTTCGTCAGGTTCGGTGTGGTCAATGCGAGTTGGTTTGCTTCGAGCTTGCCGCCGTTGTTGTCAAGCGTCGAATCAGCCGTCACCGACACGTTGGACGCGCTGACCGATCCACTCAGGTTCGTCATCGAGCCCGTGTGGATTACCGCATTCGTCGTCGCACCAATCCGCCCCCCGTCGTTTGCGAGCGTGCCGCTCGTGATGCCGAGGTCCGTATTGGACAGCAGCTTGCCGTTCGTATTGTTCAGCACGCTACCGACCGTGGCTGACAGGCCGGTTTGGCCGGTGATCGAACCGGATGTGTTGTTCAGCTTGGCCGATCGCTCCACCACGCGCCCATTGCTCGCGATCGTACCGCCGACGTTCGACACTGATCCCGTGCCGTTGCCGAGTGTAAGTGTGCCGGTGCCCGCATGCGTGATCTTGCCGCCGTCATTGACCAGCGACGCAGGGGCGAGCGTCAGGTCGGTACTGTTGGTTTGCAACGTACCGCCGTTCGAATTGTCGAGCGTGCCGGACACGTTCACGCTCATCGCGCCGGTGCCGATCTGCGTGATCGTGCCGCCGTGGTTCACAAGGTCGGTCGCATTCAACGACATCTTGTCGGCCTTCACGACGCCCGCGCTATTGTCGAGGGCCGTGCCGGTCAGTTCTGCCGTCTGAGCGACAATCGAGCCGCCGTTGTTGATCAGGTGCGCACCCGCATCGACCGCTACCGTTTGCGTAGCCTGCAAAGCGCCACTGCTATTGTCGATCGCTCGTCCCGAGACATGCAGATTCGTATTAGACGTCATCGTCCCGTGGTTGGCGACGTTGCCGCCGTGCACGGTGACGTCGCCGTTGCCACCGATCACGCCGCCCTGCGCGCCGTTCGCGGTCGTGCCCGCTGCGTTGGTCAACTGGCCGCTGGTCGTTACGGAGAGGCCGTCGCTATTGAGCGACGTCATCCGACCTGCCGTGTTGTCCAGCGATGCACTGGCCACTGTCATGCCGGCCGCGCTTTGAACGGTGCCCTGATTGTTCGCGATGGCGCCGCCACGTACGTCCACCGTGCGTTCGGATACCAGTTCGCCGGACTGGTTGGCGATCTGACCGGCGACATTCACCGACAGCGCGCCTTGCGACGATATCTTGCCGCCCTGGTTCGACAGGTTGCCGCCGGTCAGCGTCGTGCCGTTGCCACTCGACAGGCTACCGTGGTCGTTGATGACGGTGCCCGATGCGTTCGCCTGAATGGCGCCTTGCGCGCTCGTCGTCGCGTTCGACAGATTCACGTCGCCGGCCGTCGCGTTCAGCGACAGATTGCCGTTCGCGGCGGTCTGGCTGCCGGCGAGATTCACACTGCCGCTCGTCAGCGATGCGTTACCGCCCGCCACATTCTGGCCGATCGCGGTCAGTTGGCCCGACACAATCAGGTTCAGGTCGCCGCTGTGCGCGACGGAACCGTCGTTGTTCACACCCGCGCCGAGCGTGCCGGTCGAATTGACGCTGCCGGCGTTGATCGCCGCATTCTGCTGCGCCGCGAGCGTCCCGCTGTTCGCGAAATCGGCCGCAGAGTTCGCCGACAACGATTGTTGCGCATACGTGGTGCCGCTATTCTGGATGCCGCCCGAGGCGGACATCGCGAGGTTGCCGCTCGCCGTGGTCTTGCCCGTGAGCACGAGCCGACCATCCGATTGCAACGTCAGATCGCCTGCCTGCGCCGCGATCGTGCCAGCGTTCGCGACACCCACGCCCGAGGAGTTGCCGACCAAAAACACCCTATTGGCATACATGCCGCCCAACTGAGCCACATCGATCGCGACAGCCGGGGCAGGACCGTCACCCGCGATCGGCGTCGTGGCCAGCGTGTCGTGATTGACCTGATTCGCACCCGCGATTACGTTGAGATTCTTCGCATAGATCGCGGCGTTAGCCTGTACAGCGCGGGCGATGATGTCAGTCTGATCAACATTCGAGGTATCGAGGCCCGCACCTTGCACAGTCACGAGGCCGCGATTAACGTTGAAACCCGTCAACGATCCGTCCGCGCCGAACTGCGGCACACCGGTCGTCAGGACCGCCCGCGACGTATTGATGAAACCACCTCCGTCCACGACGATCCCGGCTGGATTGGCGAGAACGATCTCCGCGCGGCTTCCCGCGATCTCAACATACCCCCTGATCTGACTAGCCGCGGTGCTGTTGACCTGGTTGACGATGATGCGCGCCGCCTGCCCCGCGCTCAGGTTTGGATTGCCGTTGATATAGCCGGCCTGCTGCGTGTTGACGATCGTCGACGCGTTGTTCAGGATCGCGCCGCTCTTCTGAACGTCGAACTGGTTATAGGTGTTCAGTGACACGCCGCCAGCGCTCGGCTTGTTGATGTTGACTTGCGGCAGGCCGTTGGGCGTCTGCACCACCGCGGGCGCGTGAGCCCCTCCGCCGACGATCTGCGCAGTCGCCCAAATCGGATTCATGCCGGCTGCGACCAGCGCGCCGAATGCAGTAACCCGTAACGCGAACTTCGCTGCCGGATGATGCTCGCCGCCGCGCTCGGCGACGCGGCGAGTCTCGCCCGTATTTGTTTTCCCCGTCCTGCTGGCCGTCTCTTCGACGGCAACCAACATACCCCGTACGCGGCTGAACACCAGCCGATAATGGTTTTTGTTCATATTCTTGGTCTACTCGCGATTCTCGTTCGATCCGCCCTCACGGCCTCGAACATCGCATGGAAGCTAATTGAAACCGTGGAAAGGCCGCGTCAATCCGATTATCTTTATTTTATGTAATGACATATTCCGTCAACTGCAAATATCGACGGTATTGTTAACGGCAATCCGCGCGAATCTTACCTCATCCATCATTTCGAAAAAATCCCTGACAGAATTGCGAGGTCGAATCGGCATGCGACCAGTAATCGGCTCCCTTGCAACCGCGTATCGGGATTACATCATCGGAGGGATTTGATCCGTTCAACCGCCGTGCTCTCGACACGCCGCGACCGCGGCCGCCACGACAGCAACCACCGCGCCGCGCCGTCGAGCGACGTGCACAGCACCAGATAGATGACCGCGACGAACAGGAAGATCGGCGCCGGATACACCATCAGCCGGTTGTTCACCTGCGTTGCAACGAACGACAGTTCCGGCACGCCGACGATATACGCGAGCGACGTGTCCTTCACGAGCGCGACCCACTGGTTGACGAACGACGGCGTCATGATCCGGATCGCCTGTGGCAACAGCACGTAGCGCACCGTCTGCCAACGCGTGAGCCCGAGCGACAGCCCGGCCTGCCATTGCCCGTCGCCGGCCGCGACGATCCCCGCATGCACGGCATGCGCGAGATACGCGCCACCGATCAGCGCCAGCGCGCACACGACCGTCGCGAGCCCCGGCACATCCATGTGCAGCAGCACCGGCATCAGGAAATACGTCCAGAAGATCAGCATCAGCACCGGAATCGCGCGAAAGAAGCCGATGAACGCGAGCAGCAGCACGCGCGCCGGGCCGCGTGCAAGCGCCATCGCGACGCCGAGCACCACGCCGAGCGCGGCCGACGCGATCGCGGACGCGAGCGCCAGCACCAGCGACAGCGCGGCGCCGCCGAGCGGGCCGTCCGGAAACGCGCCGACCAGCAGGTACGGCAGATTCGAGAGCAGCAGCGAAAGATCCATCGTCAGCGCCCCGCTCCGAGCCGGTCGCGCCATTGCGTGGCCGCATACGCGCCGGCTTCGATCGCGGCCACCGCCGCGACGTACAGCAGCGTCGCGACGCCGAATGCGGCGAACGTCTTGAACGTCTCGGTCTCGACCTGCCGCGACGCATACGACAACTCGGCGACGCCGATCGCCATCGCGAGCGACGAGTTCTTCACGAGATTCATGTATTGGCCGAACAACGGCGGCAACGCGATGCGCACGGCCTGCGGCAGCACCACGTAGCGCAGCGACTGCATCGGCGTGAGGCCGAGCGCGGCCGCCGCGTCGTGTTGCGCACGCCGCACGCCGCGCAGGCCGGCTTCGCATTCCTCGGCGACGAAGGCAGCCGTATAGGCGCTCAACCCGACCCACCCGGCCACGAATTCGAACGACGGCCACGCGAGCGTGAACGGGCCCACGCTCACCGCATGGCGCGCATTGAGCCACGCCGTCCACGTATCGGGCAGCAACGACGCGACACCGAAATACCAGAACAGCAACTGCACGAGCAACGGCGTGTTGCGAAATGCAATCACGTACGCGGCGGCGGCCGCACGCGGCGCCCTGCCGCGCACATGCCGCATCACGGCGAGCAGCAGCCCGCCGACGGTCGCGGCGACGGCCGACGCGGCCGCGAGGCCGAGCGTCAGCAGGAAGCCATGCCAGAGCCAGGACAGATATTTGGGAGCCAACCCGAGCATGCTGGGAAGCGCGCACGAAGCGCGCGATCGGAGGTATACGAACAACGCCGCGCGGCCGATCTTCCGGCCGGTCGCGGCGCGCGTGCGGAAGCAGTCAGGTCTTGTCGCCGATCCGGAAAATGCGCGTGAGCGGCGTCTTCGTCGTCGGCCCGAACCATGCGTCGTAGATCTGCGTGGCGCGGCCGCTCGCCTCGAGCCCCTTCAGCGTGTCGTTGACGAAGCCGAGCAGGCGCGTCTCGCCCTTCGGCACGCCGACGCCCATGTAGTCGTTCGAGATCGTGAACGCCGGGATCTCGTAGTTCTGCTTGTCGGGCACGTTCGCGAGCAGGCCGATCAGCTTCGGGCCGTCCTGCGTGATCGCCTGCACGTTGCCGGCGCGCAGCGCGGCGAATGCGAACGGCGTGTCGTCGTACGCGACGATCGTCGCCTTCGGGAATTTCTCGCGCAGCGTGATCTCGTTGGTCGTGCCCTTGTCCGCGCCGACGCGCAGGCCGTTCAGCTGGTCGGCCGATTTCAGCACGCCCTTCTTCGCGAGAAACTGCTGGCCCGACGAGAAATACGGGATGCTGAAGTCGACCTGCTTCGCGCGCTCGTCGGTGATCGTGAAATTCGCGAGCACGAGGTCGACCTTGCCGGAGGTCAGGAACGGAATGCGGTTCGCGGGGTTGGTCGGCTGCAGTTGCAGCTTCACGCCGAGCTTGTCGGCAAGCGCCTTCGCGTAATCGACGTCGAGACCGACGATGTGGTTGCTTTTCGCGTCGACATAACCGAACGGCGGGTTGCTGTCGAACGTCGCGACGCGCAGCACACCGGCCTTCCTGATGTCGTCGAGACGGTCCGCATGCGCGACGGTGCCTGCGGTAATGAGCGCGACCCCGACGAGCCACGTAGCGAGCGTGTTGATTTTCATGAGCACGACCTGACTTGTTATGAGGCCGCCGCGGATCGCGCGGCGGCACGGTTCGAAAAACATCGCGGCGAAGTGTGTCGTCGCGAAGCCGCTAACGTATCAGCGCGTGCGGCGAATCCGAACCAACAAATGGTGCTTTGCTCTGCGGGTTTCGTGATGAGGCCGGCGGGTCGGCACCGGCTTGACCACCGATCGATGCATCGCGTTCACGGAAACGTCAACGAGAATTCCGCGCCGCCACCGGCATAGCCGGGGCCCAGCTCCGCATCCGTACCGGTGCGGATGTACTGCGCGCTCAACGGCATGACGGCCATGTCGCCCGTGCGACGCATCGGATACTGGACGGCCGCGCCGGGCTCGCCGTATGCAATCCGCTCGCCGGTCAGCGCATTCGTCATCACGATGTTGAACCCGCGCGCGACCTTCTGGCCGGCCGGTGCGCTCAACTGCAGCAACGTCTTGTCCGGATTCGGCTGCGTGGCCTTGTCGCGGAAACTGATCAATGGCTTCGCCGCTGCCGCGCACTGGCTGAGCGAAATATCGAAACTGACCGGCTTCGACATCGCGTTCACGGTTGGAAAATTGTTGATCGAGAAATTGCCGAGCGTGACCGGCACGATCATGTTCGACTGGATCTCGCAGCGGTTCGGCACCTGGATCTCGCACTGGCTGCCGATGCAGACGTTGCCGACGCCGACGAAGGTCTTCACCTGCTTGCACAGGTTGGGCGGCGTCGTTTGCTCGGGTACCACCACCGTGCTGCCGATCGAAGCGACACCTTTTGGAAAGTCGATCGCATAAATCGCGACGGTCGGGCTGCCCAGCAGGTTCTTGACGACCAGCTTGCCCTCCGGCAATTGCGACACCGGTTTGTCGAGCACCAGAAATTGCCGGAAGCGCACCATTCGCGCGTCGTTGCCGCCTCCCACCGGTAGAGCAAGTTCGGACTTTGCGGTTACCATCGGCAGCGCGCTCTGCAGCAGCGTGCGCTCGCTGCTGTCGTCGGACACGCCGGCCCATTTGAAGCCGATCCCGCTCACATTCGTCTGCGCAACACCGTCCACGACCACGCTGCCGGGCATCCAGTGTGCGGCGCTCACCAGTTCGTGCGCCGTCGGCGCGACGCCGTACGCGAACGAGACCATCAGCGAAACCGTGCGTTGATACAGGATCGCGCCGACCGGCGTCGTGCTCGTCAACGGCGTGATCATTCGCCAGGATGACGCGTCGGCGTTGCTGAACGTGCACCCCAGCGCCGTCGCGCCACTGCTGCTCTGCGCCATCGCGTTCGTGCCGAATGCAAGGATGCATCCCGCCGTCGCCAGGCGACGCATCGCCCGGCCGACTCGCCAAAGCCAGCGCCGTCGAATCGTCTTCATGCTGCCCTCCCGTTGAATCGGCGACGGGCGCCGGCCATGCTCGCCCGCCGCCTGCTGCATTACTCGATCACACCGAGATTGAGACCGGCGATCTTCTGCAGCGCAGCTTCGCCGGACACGGTGCTGTTACGGAAAATGCCGCGATTGATGCCGACGAGGCCGCCGAAGGTCTGGTTCGGCCGTCCGTCGACGCGTCCGCTTGCGTCACCGCGCTCGACGAGCCCGGCGTTCAGGCCCACCAGACCACCGAGCGTCGCGCAGTAGGCGGCGCCGACCGTCCCCCATGCCGATACGTCGCGCATCGTGCCGAGGTTTTCGCCTGCGAACCCGCCGATCGTGCTCGACTGGCCGCCCATCACCTTGCCAGCTGCAGACGCGACGTCGATCGTGCCGAACCGCCTGTTGGCGCCCGCGAATCCGCCCACCGACGCACTCGTGCCAGCCACCACGTCGCCGCTCGCGTTCACACCAACCAATTCGGCATCGTTGTTGCCGACGAAGCCGCCCGTCTTGCTGTAGCTGCCGCCCATCGTCTTGCCGCGTGCGACCGAGTCGACAATCCGGCCGCCGAGATGACTGCCGACGAAACCACCGTTCGCACCCTGGCCGCCCGTTACCGCACCATGCGCTTCCGCCATGTCGATGAACGCGTCGTCGCCGAGGTTGATGCCGACGAAACCGCCCGTCGAACCTGCCGATGGGCTCGACACGGTGCCCAACGCCTTGCTGTCGGCCACCTTGCCCTGGTTCAGCCCGACGAAGCCGCCGACTGCCTGCGCGTATCGGCCGTCCACGGCACCGCTCGCGCTCGAACCGGTGATCGTGCCGGTATTGTTTCCGGCAAACCCGCCTGCCGTGCCGCTCGAGCCGCCCGTCACGCGCCCCAGCGCCGTTCCGTCGACGATCGTGCCGAACAGGTTCGAACCCACGAACCCGCCGACGTTCGCGCTGGCGACATACGCGCCCGATGTGGTGCCACGGCTCGTCGAGCGCAGAATTTCACCGCGCCGATTCACGCCGACGAGACCGCCGACCGACGCGCCGCCGGAAACGGTCGCGTTGGACTCGCTGTCCGACACGACGCCGGCACGCTGTTCCAGTCGGTTCTCGCCGACCAGCCCGCCGACGGCATCCGACATGCCGTTGCCCGTTACCGATCCCGAAAACTGCGCGTGGGAAAGCTCGCCGCTATTGATGCCGACGAGACCGCCCAGCACGTTGCTGCGGCTGGCGCCGGCACTCATCCGCATGCCCGTCGCCGTCACGTTCGAGATCTTGCCGGCGTTTTCGCCCACCAGCCCGCCGATCGCGACCGGACCGACGCCCGAGGCTGCGCTGACACGCAGCGACTTCAGGTTGAGGTTGGCGATCGTGCCGGTGTTGCGGCCGAACAGCCCGGCATAGGCATCGCTGCTCGCGATGGCGAGATTGCTGATCGTGTTGCCGAGGCCGTCGAACACGCCGGCGAACGGCGTGCCCGAACCGATCGTCTTGAGCGACGAGCCGTAATAATAGGAACCGACGATATCGTTGCCGAGCACATACAGTGCGTCGAGATTCGCGTTGACGGCCTGCAACTGCTGCAGATTCTGGATCACGGTATAGCGATAGCCGTTCGACTCGAAACCGGCGCCAGCGCCCGACAGCGTCACGGCCGCACCGCCCGCGAGTGCGTGCGCGACGCCGTAATCGAGCGTCAGCAGCGCGTTGGTGCCGGTCAGCGCGATCGGCGCCGCGATCCGCACGTTGTTCTTCGCGGCAATGGCCATGCTCGCATTCGCACCAGTCGCACGCAGCGCGCCGTTGATCGACACGTCGCCTTGCCGGCCAGCGAGCGTCAAGCGATTGCCGCTGGCCCAGGTTACCGGGCCGTCGACCGACAGTTGGCCGCGTTCGGCGATCAGCTCGACATCGGTGGTCGCGAGATTGCGCGACAGCGTATCGGCCACGATCGTACCTGGCTGGTTCGCGCCCGCCTTGACCGACATATCCGACGATGCGATGCGCCAGGTGCCGACGCGTCCGTTGGTTGCGCGCGTATCGACCCTCGCGCCAAGCGCGATCTTCACGTCGGCGCCGCGGGTTTCGACCGTGCCGCCGTCGCCCGGTGTCGACGCGCTCGCGTTCATCACGCCCGCGACGTTGACGGTGCCGGCGTCGTAGCCATCCAGCGAAATCCGGCCCGCGACGTTTCTGAGCGTGCGCGCCTCGATGGTGCCCTGGTTGTTGACCACGGTGCGCAGCAGCGTATCGGCGGTCTTCGCGCTCATCAGCACTTGCCCGCCATCGGCCTTCAGCAACTGCGCGTTGCTGACGAGCGCATCGACGATGCCTCGGTCGATCTGCACGTTGAGCAGCTTGCTGCCGTCGAAGTTCAGCGTGGCGTCGCTCCCCGCGCCCAGCGCGACAGTGCCCATCTGCGCCTGGATGACCCCGTTGTTGAAGACTTTCGCGCCGAGCAGCGCGATCGCGCCGCCTTCGCTCGCCACAAGATTGCCGAAGTTGCGCACTTCGGTCGGAGACTGGCCGGAAAACCGGTAGCGGCCTGCGTCGAAGTCGTCGTTCTTGATATCCAGCGTCGTCGCCACCAGGCCGCCGACATTGACCTGTGCGCCCTTGCCGAACAGGATGCCGTTCGGATTGACGAGGAACACGCGGCCGTTCGCATCGAGATTGCCGTAGATTGTGGTGCCGTCCTGGCCGACGACCCGGTTCAGCGCGATCGACGCCGCGGACGGCTGGTTGAACTTGACGCGCTCGCCTTTGCCGATGTTGAACGCTTGCCAGTCCGTCACGAGCTTGTCGCTATGCTGGTTGATCGACATCTGCCGCCCATTGTCGTAGCGATGGATGTCGCCGTTCCCGGACACGATCTTCTCGCCTGTCGGCAGTGCATACGCCGACGTCGCCGCGCCGCCGGCGAGCAGCGCCAGCACCGCGACGACGCGCGCGCGCGTCGCCGACTTGCCGCGCCGGCGCACCCGTTCGCCGGCGACCTGCCACGCGCCTTGCGCGTCATTCCATACCAAAGAATAGGTCTTGTTCACGTTCGTTTTTCCTTGTTGTGGTTGAATCCCTGCCGATGCCCACGGCAGGACGGGTACTACAAGCTTTCACGCGCCGCCCGTTATGGCGGCGCGAGCCGCGCGCGGTATTCGTGCGCGGCGCCGCTGTCGTCGACGGCGTCGAACACGATCTCGCCCGGCCCCGCCCCGGCCTGTGTGCCGACCGGGATCTCGACACGGCCGAACGGTGCGATATCCATTACCGTGTTCGCCGGCATCGCGCCCTTGCCGTTCAGCAACACACGCGTGAGCGTCACGTAGTACGGCGTGGGATTGAGCGCGACGAGCGGCGCCGGCGACGCCGCCGCGTTCGCGCCGGCGTGCGACCATGCGAGCCGGTTCGGCGCCTCGTCCGGGTCGCCGTCGAGACTGGGCGGCCGAACCAGCAGCTTCATTCGCAGCCGGTACGCGATGCGCAGCGCGTGCTCGCCCGCCGGTGCGGCCGGCGGTACTTCGAGCAGGTTGATCCAGAAACAGGACTCTCGATCCGCGGCAAGGCCGCCGCCCAGGGACTGCACACGGATCGTCAGCGGCTGCCCCGGATCGAGCCGCGCGAGCGGCGGCGAGACGACGAAGGGCACACGCAGGCGACCCGGATCGGCGTTCGGATCGCCATCGTCGAGCCACGCCTGCACGAGGATCGGTGCGTCTCCGTCGTTGCGCGTGAAGATGGTCAGTGCGCGCGCGTCGCCCGGATAAACGAAGCGCGTGCCGACCACGGATAACGCTGCGTCGCACCGCATCGTGCCGATGCTCGCAACGCAGCCGAGCACGGCCGCACACACGACCCGCACAACGACGGGGCGATGGCGCCAGCGGGGCCGCAGCGTGTGGATGACGGCGTCGAAACGGGATGTCGATCGATGCATGGGGCTAGCGCTCGCCAATACGATCGGCCGCCGATGCCACCGGCGTCGGCACTACCGTCGCCGCGCGGCAGACGCCGCTCAGCGTCACGTAGCCGGTTCCCGCACGCTGCGCGGCCGGCACCGCGTAATCGATCACGCATTGCTGATCGGCGCGCGTGCCCCATTCGACGCGAATCTGGCCGTCTTCCGCGGGACTGCGTACGAACAGCCGGCTACCCTGCCCCACCACGCCGAGCGCCGCACCGGTATGCGCGTCGAGCGCGCGCGCGGCGAACGGCAGCGGCCGACCGTCGTCGGTTTGCGCGTCGATCAGCAGCGCGCGCGCCTTCACCGTGTCGTAGGACAGCATGACGATCGAACCGGAGCGCGGCGCCACGCTGTGCGACACGGTCTTCAGTTCGACGTCTTCCGGCACGTCCTTCGGGTCGATGTCGACCTTGTTGAGCTGATACGGAATCAGGCTCGGCACGATCGCGTAACCGAAGCGGTCGACACGTGCCGTGGTGTTTGCCACCAATGCGCCGCGCGCGTTCGGCGCATGCACGACGCCGATGGTCTCGCTCAACGTGGGCGCCGGTGTCAGGCCGCCCGGGTGCAGCACCAGGCCGCCCGTTGCGTTCGCCGACGCCTGCTGATAATCGCGCCCGATGCCGACATTCGCCGACAGCGACACGGCCGGCCGCTGATAGCCGACGCCGAAACTGCCCGACGACGCGCGATTGCTGCCGTCGTAGCTCGACGACAACGAATACGATCCGCCGTTTTGCTGGCCGAAACGGCCCGCGAGGCCGGCCGTCGCGCTCGTACCGGTGCTGCTGTCATGCGTGACGAACGAGCTGAAGATCGGTGCGCGCCGCGTATTGCGACCCAGCGGAATCGACACGTTCAGGCTCACGAGCGTGCTGCCCGACGTGCCGCCGAACGTCCGGTCCATCACGGACAGATTGCGCACGCGCTGCACCGACGCGGTGATCGTGGCGTCGCGCCACTGCGTGTTGTAGCCGAGCGTGAAGCTGAGCGTCTGCCCGCGCCCCGCCCAGTAGCTGAGCGCCGATCCGTTCGCGTAGACGCTGCCCGTGCGCCCGACCTGCTGACTCACGTTGAGGTCGACGCGATTGCGCACGCGCGCGATCGATGCCAGACCCGCGCCGGTGTTGCTCTGGGCATTCAGCAGCAGTGCGTCGCGCAGGCCGAGGTAGCCTTTGGTCGAGTAGCGATAAGCGAGCAGCGAAAAGTTCGTGCCGCTGTTCGGCAGGTTCTTGCTGTACGACACGCGCACGCTGGAGCCGGTCATGCGCTCGCTGCCTTGCGGCTGGGTGCGCGCGACCGTGACGTCCGCCGCGAAACCGCCGATCGCCGTATTGAGCGCGACGCCTGTCAGCACCGACTGGTAGCGGTTCGCGAACGCGGCGCCGCCGTAGGCCGTCACCGCGTTGCTGATGCCTCGCCGCACCGTGAACTGGCCGACGTACTGCGTGCCGATGTCGGTGCCGCCGCCGAGTTCGATCGCCTGCCCGGCCATCGCGCTGAACCGCGTGCTGCCCGGCCGCAACAGTTGGACCGTCGTCGCGAACGGAACCACGAAGCTGCGCGTTTCGCCGTTGGCCTCGGTCACCGTCACGTCGAGGTCGCCGCCGTAGCTCATCGCCTGCAGGTTGTCGATCGTGAACGGCCCCGGTGCGACGGTCGTCTCGTGAACGAGATAGCCGCGCTGGTAGATCGACACCTTGGCATTCGACTGCGCGACGCCCCGCACGACCGGCGCATAGTCCCGCTGTTCGTCGGGCAGCATCCGGTCATCGCTGGAGATTTGTACACCGCGGAACGACACACCGTCGAACAGCGTGCCGTTGGTCGAGCTTTCGCCGGCCAGCAACTGTGCGCGCCAGTCGGGCAGATCGGTTTGTGCGTATACATAGCCGCGCTGATAGCGGGTGCCGCTGCGCTGTGACCACGTGAGGTTGCCGTTGTGCCGAATTCGGAACCGCCCGGCGCTCGCGGCCATCGACAACCCGGTGTAGAGCTGCGAGAACGCGTAGCCGCTGGAACGCGTGTTGAACACGCTGGCGCTGTAGTTCAGCCACGCGGCAGGCACGCCGTTCGTCCAGTTCGAAGGATCGACGTAGGTGCTCCGGCTGGCGAGCCGCATATAGAACTGCGGCGCCGTCAGATACAGTTTCTGCTCGGCCGCATCGAACGACAACGCGGCACCGGGCACGTAGCGCGACGGCGCATCGCAGATCGTGCCGTCGGGCATGGGGTTCAGCGGCTGGTCGCCATCCTGGCCGCGCGCGCTCCGGTCGAGATCGACGCCGACCCGCTGCAGCAGTGCCTTGTCGTAGCAAGGCATCACGTCGCCGCGCGCATCGGGGCGGAATGTGATGTCCTCCACGCCACGCCACAGTCCGTTGACGATCAGATCGACCCGATGCACGCCTGCCGGGACCGTATTCGGGCGCTCGAAAGGCGTCGTATCGATCGGCTCGCTGTCCGGGCCGTGCATCAGCATCGAATCGTCGAAGCGCGTCGCGCCCGCCGCGGGGTTGGCCGGCGCCGTACCCGCGGCCGCGCGACGCTCGTCCTCCTGCGCCACCGTGTCGATCGTGTCCGCGATGGCGTCCGTACCCGACACCATCGCGACCGTCGCGAACACGGATGCGACCGCCAGCAGACACGGCCGCTGCGGCAACCGGAGCGCAAGCCCCGTCGCGCATGAAGAGTGGAAACCTGCTGAACTGCGCATGTGGATTCAGTTAGTTCGTATACCGAATTGATGAATGGAATCCGGCATACTGGATGGTGCCTTCCGGATGCGTTGCGTGGACCGACTGCTCAGTCGGTCAGTTTTTTCGTTATCGTGGTGCGGCCGCCGTAGTCGTCGATGAGCATGTAACGTACGGCCGTCGGGCGATGCGACGGCACGGCGGCGCCTCGCAACGGAAAACGCTGCGACGCGAACGGCGCGACCATCCCACCACCGGCTGACACGAACGTGCCGCCGAAGCCGCCTTCGACCATCCCGAACGAAACGTAATACGGCGTCGGGTTGGAGACCTCGAGCGACATCTGCCGTTCGCCCGCATGCGACGTATCGGTCGACGCCTTCCACACCAGTTTGTCCGGTGCCATATCGACGTCGTTCGCCAATGACGAAGGCCGATAAAACAGCTTGATACGGGTTCGGAACGCGAAACGCAGCTGATTGTCCGCATCGGGACGCACCGTTGGAACCTCCAGCACATTCAGCCAGAACACCGATTCACGGTCGGCCGGCAACTTCGCCTGCATGTTGGTGATGCGCAGCACCGCACTGCGGCCCGCCTCGACGCGCGCCAGCGTCGGCGTGACGACGAATGGCGTGCGCATCTGCTCGGGCGGAACGTCGGCGCGGCCGTCGTCGATCCAGCTTTGCGCGAGCACCGGATCGGAACCGGAGTTTTCCATCCGGACCGTGACGTCGCGCGAGCGCTCGGGAAAAATCACCCGCGTACCGTCCAGCAAAAGCGCCGCCTGCGCCAGCGTGGCGCAGGCGGCCCACGCCATGACACCGGCCACGACTTGTAAATAAGGATGACGAATTGACAAGGTCATGACATGGAACAGGTAATGCGCCGATCAGTGGTACGCGAGCAGATAGCGGATGAACGAGTTACCCGAACCGGTCTTGATCGCATCCGGTGCGGCCGTCGACACATACGACGCCGTATAGCTGAGTGTTGCGACGTTGTTCTGGACGGTCGCGACCTGCGCTTCGGTGATGTTCTGCGGCTTGCCGAGCATGATCTTGCCGGACTTGCCGTTACCCGCGTCGCTGATCTGGATCTCGACGCCTTCCGCCGGTTTCGTGCCGATGAGCTTCAGGTTGCCCGTGGCGGGGTTGATGTTCACCGACACCGGATCGAATTCGATCACGACCTTCGTGTTGTTGGTACAACCGGTATTGCCGCCGATGGCCAGATTGAACGCGACAGGCGTCGACGTCGCCCCGATCTTGTCGAACGTGCCCGGGCTGATGCGATCGCCGAGCTGCACCTCTTTCCGGTTGCCGGGGCCGGGCGCTTCGCCATTGATGTTGCAGGTGACGTCGGAGATGCTGCCGTAGAAATCGAGCTGACCATCGAACGCGTGCGAAACCGACGGCACCATGGCGACACTCGCAACACCCGCTGCAACGCAACCCCGAAGCAGATTCATTTTCATCGTTGGATTCCTCTAAAAATGGACGATTTTTCTCGGAAGAGACGATCGGCGCATGGGTATTCAGCCTTCCACCGCTTGCCGGCACCGCCGATCGGATCGCGTTATTCCGGAAGACTGGATGACTTCAACCGAAAAATGACGACCGCAGCCATTCTATTTATTTGGATGACTTTCCGATATCGGACGAGTAAGAAATATCGGAATCCTTATCCGTTCGGATAAATCCTAACCACGAAACCGGCTCGATATCAGCCAACCGGCATAGTTTCGGCCATCTGCGTCGACCGGCCCGAATGCGCGCACGGGCCGGCGAATCGCCTTCCCGGCAGCACGAGACATGGTCTGTCCCGGCTGTTTTTTGCAGCTTGTCTTGAATCGTCAAAAAATATTCACATTAGTCAAAAACCGGCAATTCCTTATATCAAAATTAAAACGCTCGATAACGTACCATCAACGAAGATAGAGAAAAGGACAAATCGCATGATCGGGGCCAATGCACGCCGAGTTTTCTTTGACGAATTACCCTCACACGTGCATTGCCAATGGAAATTGGCATGACTTCCCGGCTCACGGTTGAAAATCCACATTTTTGGACCGGTTATATCGACACCCGCACTATTACGGACGTGTCCCATGCGCGTCTTCAAGCCGAGAGCCGGCCAGGCACTCGTCGCTCCTCACCCGGCAGCGGGCGCAGCACGCAAAAAAACGCCCGCTGCAAGCAGCGGGCGCGAATCCCAGTCAAGGAGGTGTCACACGAACTACGGGTTCAGAGTAAGGAAATCGCCCGCAACGGGCAACGAATCGATTTCCATATCGATATGACGGCGTACGCTCATGCCCGCGCCTGTCCAGCCCCCGGCACCGGATCCCGACCGTGCGTCGCCCCGGTAGAATCGCGCGCACCAACGAAAACGTCCCGCCGGCTGGCGGGACGTTCGTCACGATGCACATGCGCGCACCGCGCAATCGATCACGGCTCGTGACGCAGATACCCCTCCTTGCTCGGATCGCGCATCCGCCACGACACGATCAACGAGATCGCGCACAGCACGGTCACGTACCAGTAGAAGGTTTCCTCGCTGCCGATCGACTTGAACCACAGCGCGACGTACTCGGCCGAGCCGCCGAAGATCGCGTTCGCCACCGCATACGACAGGCCGACACCCATCGCGCGCACTTCCGGCGGGAACATCTCGGCCTTGATGAGGCCACTGATCGACGTGTAGAAACTGACGATCGCCAGCGCGACCGTCACCAGCACGAAGGCGGCCACCGGGCTCGTCACGTCCTTCAGCGCATGCATCAGCGGCACCGTGCCGATCACCGCGAACGAGCCGAACAGGATCATCGACGTGCGGCGGCCGATCTTGTCCGACAGCGCGCCGAACACCGGCTGCATCAGCATGTAGACGAGCAGCGCGACGGTCATCACGTTGCTGGCCGTCTTCGCGTGCATGCCGGCCGTGTTCACGAGGTACTTCTGCATGTACGTCGTGAACGTGTAGAAGATCAGCGAGCCGCCGGCCGTGAAGCCGACCACCGTGAAGAACGCGCCCTTGTGCTGCCACACGCCGCGGATCGTGCCCGCGTCCTTCTTGTCGCGCGACGCGCTCGTCGACGTCTCGTCGAGCGACTTGCGAAGGTACAGCGAAATCAGCGCGGCCGCCGCGCCGACCACGAACGGAATGCGCCAGCCCCATGCCTTCAGCTCGCCGGCCGACAGCGTCTGCTGCAGGATCACGAGCACCAGCAGCGCGCACAGCTGGCCGCCGATCAGCGTCACGTACTGGAACGACGCGAAGAAGCCGCGACGGCCCTTGAGCGCCACTTCACTCATGTAGGTCGCGCTCGTCCCGTACTCGCCGCCCACCGACAGGCCCTGGAACAGCCGTGCCACCAGCAGCAGCGCCGGCGCGAGCGCGCCGATCTGCGCATAGGTCGGCAGCACCGCGATCACGAGCGAGCCGCCGCACATCATCAGCACCGAGATCATCATCGCCGTGCGCCGGCCATGACGGTCGGCGATGCGGCCGAACAGCCAGCCGCCGATCGGACGCATCAGGAAGCCGGCCGCGAACACGCCGGCCGTGTTCAGCAGCTGCGTCGTCGTGTTGCCGCTCGGGAAGAATGCCGGCGCGAAGTACAGCGCACAGAACGAGTAGATATAGAAGTCGAACCACTCGACGAGGTTGCCCGATGAGGCGCCGACGATGGCGAACACGCGCCGCCGGGTGTCATGCGCGGACAGCGCAGCTTGGTCGGTCTGGACGTCCATGGGTTGGTCTGTTCCTTTTAGTACTTTCTGGGCGAGACGGCCGGGGCCGCCGCGTGCGGTCGCGCGTGGCACCGGTTCCGGCGCACGGCGCTACGGGATTTTAGCGAAATGTAAAGTAACAGGCTTTGCGGGTTCGTCCGGATGTAGAAAATTTTTCTCCCGCCACCCGTTCGTCATATGAAAACGCCAGCCGGCAGGCTGGCGTCGGATGCAAACATGCTCGACCGTGACGATCACACGCGAACCTCCGGCGGCACGTAGCGGCACTCGTAGCGCTTGCGCACGGTGCCGGCCTCGTCGACGCTTTCCAGGTACACGTCGAATTGCCAGAGCCGCGCCATGTGCTTGAGCACTTCGTCGCTGTCGTTCGACAGGTGGCGGTTGTCGGTCATGAAGTGGCGCAGCGTGAGGCTGCGGTCGCCGCGCGTGTTGACGGCCCATACCTGGATGTTCGGCTCGCGGTGATGGATGTCGTACTGCCGCGACAACGCCTGCCGCACGTACTGATAGCCGGAATCGTCGTGGATCGCCGATACCTCGAGCGAATCGCGCATGTCGTCGTCGAGCACCGAGAAGAGCCGCATCTCGCGGATCAGGTTCGGCGACAGGTACTGCGCGATGAAGCTCTCGTCCTTGAAGTTGCGCATCGCGTAGTGCATTGCCGGCAGCCACGGCGTACCCGCGATCTCCGGAAACCACTTGTAGTCCTCTTCCGTCGGCGCTTCGCAGATCCGGCGAATGTCGCTCATCATCGAGAAGCCGAGCGCATACGGGTTGATCCCGCTGTAGTACGGCTTCGTGACGGGCGGCTGATAGACCACGTTGCTGTGCGAGTGCAGGAACTCCATCATGAAGCCGTCTTCCAGCTTCCCCTGGTTGTACAGCGTATTGAGCAGCGTGTAGTGCCAGAACGTCGCCCAGCCTTCGTTCATCACCTGCGTCTGCCGCTGCGGATAGAAATACTGGCCGATCTTGCGCACGATGCGGATCACCTCCCGCTCCCACGGTTCGAGCAGCGGCGCATTCTTCTCGGCGAAATACAGCAGGTTCTCCTGCGGCTCGGGCGGATAGCGGTCTTCCTGCTCCTCCGTCAGCTCGGGCTTCTTGCCCGGCAGCGTGCGCCACAGTTCGTTGACCTGCGATTGCAGGTACGCCTCGCGCTCGCGCCGCAGCGCCGCTTCCTTCGACAGCGACGGCTTCTGCGGCCGCTTGTAGCGGTCGACGCCGTAGTTCATCAGCGCATGGCACGAGTCGAGCAGTTCCTCGACGCGATCGAGGCCATAGCGCTCCTCGCATTCCGCGACGTAATTCTTCGCGTACACGAGATAGTCGATGATCGCGTGCGCGTCCGTCCACAGCCTGAACAGGTAGTTGCCCTTGAAGAACGAATTGTGCCCGTACGCCGCGTGCGCGATGACGAGCGCCTGCATCGTCATCGTGTTCTCTTCCATCAGATACGCGATGCACGGGTTCGAATTGATGACGATTTCGTACGCCAGGCCCATCTGCCCGCGGCGGTAGCTCTTCTCGGTCGCGAGAAAGTGCTTGCCGAACGACCAGTGACGGTAGTTGACGGGCATCCCGACCGACGCATACGCGTCCATCATCTGCTCGGCGCTGATCAGTTCGAGCTGGATCGGGTAGATGTCGAGCTCGTATTGTTCGGCGACCTGCGAGATGTGCGTGTCGTATTCCTCGAGCAATTCGAACGTCCAGTCGGACGGGCACGGCAGCGGCTTGCGTTCGGCAACGTTCATACGCGCTTCCTTTTGCCCGGAACCGGGCAAGTCGGCGGCCGGCGGCGGCGGCTCGGCCTGCCCGCGTTGCTGCGATGCGGCAGGGCCGGCCGTGTCGTCGCCGGAAGGGCGCGGCTCGTAGCCGCGCGACTCGTTGTGCAGATGGCGGCTCGTCATGACATTTCCACCTGCTTTTCGAACAATTCGCGAAACACCGGGTAAATGTCCGCAGCCGATTCCACTTTTTTCATCGCGAGATGCGGTTGCGACAGGGCCAGTTGCGCGTATTCCAGCCACAGGTTCTGCTCTTCCGGCGCGACCTGGATATACGCGAAGTAACGCGTCTTGGTGAGGATATCCTCTTCCAGGATTTTGCGACACTTGGGCGAATCGTCAGTCCAGTTGTCGCCGTCGGACGCCTGCGCGCCGTAAATGTTCCACTCGGTCGGCGAGTAGCGCTCGTCCATCACCTTGCGCATCAGTTCGAGCGCGCTCGACACCACCGTGCCGCCGCTTTCGGTCGAATGGAAGAAGGTGTCCTCGTCGACTTCCTCGGCGCGCGTGTGGTGGCGGATGAACACCACTTCGATGCGCTCGTAGTTGCGCTTGAGGAACAGGTAAAGCAGGATGAAGAAGCGCTTCGCGAGATCCTTGCGCTGCTCGTCCATCGAGCCCGACACGTCCATCAGGCAGAACATCACGGCCTGGCTCGACGGTTGCGGCTGCTTCACGCGGTTGATGTAGCGCAGGTCGAACGGATCGATGAACGGAATCCGCCAGATGCGCCCTTTCAGGTGATGGATCTCGGCTTCGAGCGTCGCGATTTCCGCGCGGCGGTCTTCGGGGTCGCTCTTCAGCGCTTCGAGCTGCGCCTCGAGCTCGCGCAACTCGTTGACGAGCGGCGAGCCGAGCGCGATGCGCCGGCCGAGCGCGCTGCGCAGCGAACGCACGACGTCGATGTTGTTCGGCGTGCCTTCCGCCGACCAGCCCGCGCGCACGTTCTTCCAGCTCGGCACCGTCAGCAGGTGCGTCTTCACGAGGCGCGGCAGTTCGAGATCGTCGAAGAAGTACTGCATGAACTCGTCGCGCGACAGCTCGAACACGAAGTCGTCCTGCCCTTCGCCCTCGTTGCTCGCCTGACTGCCGCCGCCCCCCGAGCCGCCTTGCGGACGCGGGATCTTGTCGCCGCGCACGTAGTCCTCGTTGCCGGGGTGCACGTATTCACGACGCCCGCCCGGCGCGTGCCGGAAATTCGGCTCCGCGATGTCCTTGCGCGGGATCGTGATGCTCTGCGTGCTCTGGATATCCTTGATGCTACGGTCGCGCACCGCGTCGGACACGGCGCGACGAATGTAGTTCTTGACGCGACGCAGGAAGCGTTCGCGATTGGCGATGCTCTTGTTCTTGCCGGCCAGCCTGCGGTCGATGATTTGATGAAGCACTCCCGGTCTCCCGCTCGAAAGTCGATCTGCCGGGGCACTCGCCGCGCATGCCGTCTGCCGTCATGCGGGTGGCGCCTCTGAAAGTGCCCGTACGGACTCGCCGTACGGGCGCGATACCGCGCGTGTCATGACGACTTGCGCACGCGCAGGTACCAGTCGCAAAGCAGCCTCACCTGCTTCGGCGTATAGCCCTTCGCGACCATCCGGTTCACAAAGTCCTCATGCTTGCGCTGCTCCTCCGCCGAGCCCTTCGCGTTGAACGAAATGACCGGCAACAGTTCCTCGGTATTCGAGAACATCTTCTTCTCGATCACGACCCGCAGCTTCTCATAGCTCGTCCACACGGGGTTCTTGCCGGCGTTCGCCGCCCGTGCGCGCAGCACGAAGTTCACGATCTCGTTGCGGAAATCCTTCGGATTGCTGATCCCGGCCGGCTTCTCGATCTTCTCCAGCTCCGCGTTCAGCGCCGCGCGATCGAAGCTCTCGCCCGTGTCGTGATCGCGGAATTCCTGGTCCTGGATCCAGAAGTCCGCATACGTGACGTAGCGGTCGAAGATGTTCTGGCCGTACTCCGAATACGACTCGAGATACGCCGTCTGGATCTCCTTGCCGATGAACTCCGCATAGCGCGACGCGAGCACGTCCTTCACGAACGACAGGTACTTCTGCTCGGTTTCCGGCGGGAACTGCTCGCGTTCGATCTGCTGTTCGAGCACGTACATCAAATGCACCGGGTTCGCCGCGACCTCGCTCGTGTCGAAGTTGAACACGCGCGACAGGATCTTGAACGCGAAGCGTGTCGACACGCCGGTCATCCCTTCGTCCACGCCCGCGTAGTCGCGATACTCCTGGTACGACTTCGCCTTCGGATCGGTGTCCTTCAGATTCTCGCCGTCGTACACCTGCATCTTCGAGAACAGGCTCGAATTCTCCGGCTCGTGCAGGCGCGACAGCACCGAGAACTGCGACATCATCTTCAGCGTGCCCGGCGCGCACACGGCCTCGGCCAGCGACGAATTGCGGATCAGCTTCTCGTAGATCTTGATCTCTTCCGACACGCGCAGGCAGTACGGCACCTTCACGACGAAGATCCGGTCGAGCAGTGCCTCGTTGTTGCGGTTGTTGCGGAAAGCCTTCCACTCCGACTCGTTCGAGTGCGCAAGAATCACGCCGTCGAACGGAATCGCGCCGAAACCTTCGGTACCCTTGAAGTTGCCTTCCTGCGTCGCGGTCAGCAGCGGGTGCAGCACCTTGATCGGCGCCTTGAACATTTCGACGAATTCGAGCAGGCCCTGGTTCGCGAGGCACAGGCCGCCCGAGTAGCTATACGCGTCGGCATCGTCCTGCGCGTATTGCTCCAGCTTGCGGATGTCGACCTTGCCGACCAGCGACGAGATGTCCTGGTTGTTCTCGTCGCCCGGCTCCGTCTTCGCGATGCCGACCTGCCGCAGGATCGACGGATAGCGGCGCACCACGCGGAACTGGCGGATGTCGCCGTTGTATTCGTGCAGGCGCTTGACGGCCCACGGACTCAGGATGCTTTTCAGGTAGCGGCGCGGAATGCCGTACTGTTCCTCGAGGATCGGACCATCCTCGTCGTAGTCGAACAGCCCGAGCGGCGATTCGTTGACGGGCGAGCCCTTCAGCGCATAGAACGGCACGCGCTCCATCAGTTGCTTCAGGCGCTCGGCAATCGACGACTTGCCGCCGCCCACCGGGCCCAGCAGATAGAGGATCTGCTTCTTCTCTTCAAGACCTTGCGCAGCGTGGCGGAAGTACGCGACCACCTGCTCGATCACCTCCTCCATTCCGTAGAACTCACGGAATGCCGGATACACCTTGATGACCTTGTTCGCGAAGATCCGCGACAGGCGCGGGTCGTTGCGGGTATCGATCTGTTCAGGTTCCCCGATTGCTTCCAGCATGCGTTCACCAGCCGTCGCGTACGCGGATGGATCGTTCTTGCAGAGCGCGAGATACTCCTCCAGCGAGAGCTCTTCCTCTCGCGTTTTTTCGAAGCGGTTCGCGAAGCTGCTGTAAATATCCATGCTACCTCCCTCGCCTGAGTCTGAAGACGTGCCTGCCTTCGTATGACTGCGCAGAAGCAAGCGCGTTCGAATTCATCCTAAACCCTTTCTTATTTTTTTTCACGAACTCTTCGTATGAAGTTCGTCATTCTCGACAACACCGCTTGGACAACGCATTTCGTCGTTTTACAATCGATCTCCCGAGCCGCAGAAACTGCATCCGCCGCGTCTCGTCGAACACCGAAACGTCTCGTGCGTTGGACACCTCCGACGTCGCCACCTTCTCCCTTCATCCCTTGACGTTCGAGCGGCCGCGTGCGATGACACGCCGCGCGAACCGTTACAAATTTTTTTCGCAGTCCCTTACGGACATACCCGTACGACGAACGCGGGAACATGACGCGCACGCAGCGCATTCCGGCGAATCTCTCGGTGCGCGGCGCTCGGCACCGCTGCCGATGCGCGATCGACTCGTCCGCACCATCACATTTCGTCCGCCGCAGAAACGGCAACGCCCGCGGATCGCGGGCGTCGTCGTCACCAAATGGGGATAGATACGCGGCGCACGCGAATCAGAACGTCTCCCAGTCGTCGCCGCCGGCGGTCGCGGCTGCCGGCGCGGGTGCGGGGGCGGCCGACACGGCGGCGGGCTTGCGCGCCGGCGTCCCGGCGCTCGCGCGTTTCGGCGCGGCTTCGCGCTCGACGCGCGCGGCAGCCGGTGCGGGCGCAGCGGTCGGCGCGGAAGGCGCACGCGTCGCATGACGTGCGGCAACCGCAACGACGGTGCCCGCACGTGCCGCCTCGTCATCGAGCTGGAATACCGCCGCCGTTTCGCGCAGGCGGGCCGCCTGCTCCTCGAGCGACTGCGCGGCGGCCGCGGCTTCCTCGACGAGCGCGGCATTCTGCTGCGTGACCTCGTCCATCTGCGCGACCGCGCGCGCCACCTGGTCGATCCCACCGCTCTGTTCCTCGGACGCCGCCGCGATCTCGCCCATGATGTCGGTCACGCGCTGGACCGCGCCGATCACGTCGCTCATCGTGCGCCCCGCCTCGTCGACCAGCGTCGAGCCCGTCCGGATACGCTCCACCGACGCGTCGATCAGCGCCTTGATTTCCTTCGCCGCGCTCGACGAACGCTGCGCGAGGCTGCGCACTTCGCCCGCGACGACCGCGAAGCCGCGGCCTTCCTCGCCCGCCCGCGCGGCCTCGACGGCCGCATTCAGCGCCAGAATGTTGGTCTGGAACGCGATTCCCTCGATGATCGCGATGATGTCCGCGATTTTCGCCGAGCTGTCGTTGATTTCCCCCATCGTGCCGACCACCTGGCCGACCACCGTGTTGCCCTTGTTCGCAATTTCGGACGCATTCGCGGCCAGCGAGCTTGCCTGACGCGCATTGTCCGCATTCTGCTTCACGGTGCCCGTCAGTTGCTCCATGCTGGACGCGGTTTCCTGCAGCGCAGCAGCCTGTTCCTCGGTACGCGACGACAGGTCGATGTTGCCGGCCGCGATCTGGCGGGCCGCGGTCGCGATCGACTCGCTGCCGCCGCGCATGGTGCGCACCGTGTCGACGAGCCCGCGCTGCATCCTCGCGAGGCCTGCCAGCAACTGGCCCATCTCGTCGCGCCGGTCCACGACGATCGGCCGGCGCAGGTCGCCCGCGGCGATCGCGTCGAAATGCGACAGCGCGTCGGCGATCGGGCGGCCGATCGCGCGGCTCAGCGTCAGCCACGACAGCACCGCGGCGCCGATGCCGACCAGCAGCACGACGATCGACAGCACGCGCATCGTCTCGAACACCGATTCGGCCTGATCGAAGCGCGCCTGCGCATTGGTGAACTGGAAGCCGCGCAGCGCTTCACCGGCCGCGGCCAGCTCGGTATAGCGCGCCTGAAGCTGCTTGGCGCCGTCGCCGATCCGCTCGTGGTCGCCGGCCGCGACCGCGCTCGCGAACGCGTCGCAACTGCTCTGCAACACCTTGCGCCGGGCGACGACGTCCTGTGCGAGCCGGTCCTCGTCGGCGTCGCGCGGCAGCGCAAGGTACTTCTGCCACCAGGCGTCCGATTGCGCCCGCATCGCGCGGCTGCGCTCGATGGCCGCCGCCGAGTCGGGCGTGCCGGCCAGTAGCGCGGCACGGTCGAGCGCGAGGCGCTCGCGCGCGGCGAACATTTCCGCCATCGCCACGTCGACCGCGCTCGGCATCTGGTTCGTGAAAATCTCGCGCGTCGAATCGTTCGAACGCGTCATCCCGTGCAGACCGAGCACGCCGGTCACCGCCAGCAGTACCGCCAGAAACGCCATCGTGAAACCGATGCGCGCCCGAATCGTCAGGTTCCTGAACACCATCATCCATCCTGTGTTGCGTCGTCATGAACGGGCCTGGCCCGTTGGCTCGAAGCATTGCTTCACTTGGTGCATTTACGACCGTACGACGCATAACTTGATGGTTTTGGCGTGTTTATTTCGAATTATTCGTCTGTTTATTTCATAAGTCTGAATAAATGACGGAATTCGGGTCGGGATGGGGAATCGCCAAAGGCCAGTGAGAACGCCAAGCATTGCCGGGGCCGCCGCCGGCCGTCTCATGCGACGCACCGGCAGCGCGATAGAACCGGAAACCCGGGATCCGGCCCTAGTCGGCCAATTCGGCGCGCGTCGGAATGGACGGCTGCGCGCCCGCGCGCGTGACCGATAGCGCCGCCGCGCGTTGCGCGAAGCGGATGGCCGTGTCGACGTCCGCGCCGGCCGCGAGCCGTGCGGAGAAGCCGCCGATGAAGGTGTCGCCGGCCGCCGTCGTGTCGATGGCCTGCACGACCGGCGCCGGATAGTGACGCGCGGCGCCGTCGGCGGTCAGCGCAAGCACGCCGCGCGCGCCGAGCGTGATCAGCACGTTGCGCGCGCCGCCGGCCTGGAGCGCCCGCGCGGCGGCTTCGGCCTGCGCCGGATCGCGCACCGGCAGCCCGGTCAGCGCGGCCGCCTCGACCTCGTTCGGGATCAGGTAATCGACGAGCGGCAGCCAGCCGTCCGGCAGCGGCGCGACGGCCGGGGCCGGGTTGAGCACCACCGTGCGGCCGAGGCGGCGCCCGGCCGACAGCGCCGCGAACACCGCGTCCGGCGGCGTCTCCAACTGGCAGATCAGCACGTCGGCCGCCGCCAGCATGGCCTCGTGCCGCGCGATCGTATCGGTCGTGACCTCGCCGTTGCCGCCCGCGACGATCACGATCGCGTTCTGGCTTCCGTCGTCGACGACGATCAGCGCGACGCCGGTCGACGCCGACGCGCTCGTCGCGAGCCCCGCGCAGTCGATTCCCTCGGCCTCGAGGCCCGCGCGCAGCGCGGCGCCGTGCGCATCCGCGCCGACGCAGCCGATCATCGCGACCTGCGCGCCGAGCCGGGCGGCGGCGACGGCCTGGTTGCCGCCCTTGCCGCCCGCCGCCTGCGCGAACGCATGCCCGGCGAGCGTTTCCCCCGGCAGCGGCAGCCGCGGCGCCCGCACGACGAGATCCATGTTGAGGCTGCCGACCACCGTCACGCGGCCGGCGCCCGTTGCGCTCGCCGTCATGCGCGAGCGCCCGGCGCGGCCGGCTCGCGATAGACCGCCGTCGATTCGCGCAGCACGAGGCGCGGCGACACGACGCGGCGACGGCTCGGCACGGCCGTCGAACCGCCGCCGATCCGTTCGATCAGCGTCTGCGCGGCCATTTCGCCGAGCGCGCGCACCGACTGGCCGACCGTCGACAGCGCCGGATACGTGTAGCGGGAAAATTCGATGTCGTCGAAGCCGATGATCGAGCAGTCGTCGGGCACGCGCAGCCCGCGCTCGGCCGCCGCGCGCAGCGCGCCGACGCCCATCAGGTCGTTGCCCGCGAAGATCGCGCTCGGCCGCACCGATTCGAACAGCCGCGACGCCGCGTGATAGCCGCCCAGGCACGAGAAATCGCTTTCCGCGATCGCGCCCGGCACGATGTCGACCCCGCGCTCGGCCATCGCGCGAATGAAGCCGTGCACGCGCATCGCGCTGACGGCGGTGTCGGTCGGCCCGGTGATGCAGCCGATCTTCGCGTGTCCGAGCTCGAGCAGGTGGCGTGTCGCCAGGTACGCGCCGCGCTCGTGGTCGATCTGCACGAGATCGGCCGCGAGCCCCTCGATGTTGCGATCGACGACGACGAGCGGCGCATGGATATCGGCGAGCGTCTGAGCGAGCACCGCGTCCTCGCCCGCGGACGCGACGATCAGCCCGTCGATGCGCTTTTCCTGGAGCACGCGCAGGTAGTTGCGCTGCTTCACGGGATCGTCGTCCGAATTGCAGAAGAACACGCAATAGCCGTTGGCCGCGCACTGATCCTCGATCCCGCGCGCCAGCTCAGCGAAGTACGGATTCGTGCTGTTCGGCACGACGAGGCCGATCGTCGCCGTCGCCCGTGCCTTCAGCGAGCGCGCCACGGCCGACGGCACGTAATTCAGCTCGCGGATCGCGCCCTCGACCTTCGCACGCACATCCGCGGACACCGGCCGCGAATTGTTCACCACGTGCGAGACGGTCGTAAATGACACGCCCGCCATGGCCGCCACATCCTTGATCGTCGCCATTTCCCGTTTCTCTCTGGTCTGTTCTGTCTGTCTTTTTTACCGCACGCGCGTACGCCGGCTGCGATACGTATCGAGCACGACCGCCACGACGATCACCGCGCCCGTGATGATCCGTTTGGTCGGCTCGTTCGCACCGATCTGCGCCAGCCCCGCGGCCAGCACGGAGATGATCAACACGCCGAAGAACGTGCTGATCACCGAGCCGCGCCCGCCCATCAGGCTCGTGCCGCCGATCACGACGGCGGCGATGACCTGCAGTTCGAGGCCCGCGCCCGCGTTCGGATCGGCCGCCTCGAGCCGCGAAATCTGGAACAGCGACGCGAGCCCCGCGAGCGCGCCCATCAGTGCGAATACGAGAATTTTATACGGCCGCGGGTTAACCCCTGCAAGTCGGACCGCTTCCTCGTTCGTGCCGATCCCGACCAGATAGCGTCCGAACACGGTGCGCGTGAGCACGAACTGGGCGGCGATCATCACCGCGACCGCGATCAGGAACGCCGGCGAGATGCCCAGCGCGATCGGGTTCGACAGGAAATCGAACGCGTCGCCAATATACGCGGTGCGCGAATTCGTCAGCTGGTACGCGAGGCCGCGCGCGGCCTCCAGCACGCCGAGCGACACGATGAACGACGGAATCCGCCAGCCGACCGTGACCGCGCCGGTCAGCGCGCCCGTCGCGGTCGCGACCGCGATCCCGATCAGCGCGGCCGGCAGCGGCCCCCACTGCCACTTCAGCGCGGCGACGCTGACCATCGACGCGGCGAGCGCGAGCACCGAGCCGACCGACAGGTCGATCCCGGCGATGATCAGCACGAAGGTCATGCCGACCGACATCACGACGAGATCGGGAATCTGGTTCGCGATCGTGCTGAACGTGTCGTAGGTCAGGAAATGCGAGCTCAGCGCCGAGAACAGCGCGATCATCGCGGCCAGCGCACCGGCGAGCCCGAGATAGTTCGACAGGCCGAGCCGCGTGCCGGACAGCGTGCGCGCGCGGCGCCCGGTCACGTCCTGCTGCGCGCCTGCGTCGGTCGGGGATACGGGAGGCTGGGTCATTGCTGTCGTCCTGTCGTCGAAGTGCCCGAAGCGGCGCCGCGCGCCTGCTCCGCGTCCGGATGCTGCATGGCGGCGGCCGGCGTCTCGCGGCCGAAGCCGGCGAATGCCGCGGCCAGCAGCGCATCCTGGGTCCAGTTGCCGCGCTCGAACACGGCGGTCATGCGCCCGGCCGACATCACGCCGATCCGGTCGCAGATCAGCATCAGCTCGCGCAGGTCGCTCGATACGACCACGAGCGCGCGGCCTTCGCGCGCGAGCGCGCCCATCAAAGTGTAGATCTCGAATTTGGCGCCGACGTCGATCCCGCGCGTCGGCTCGTCGAACAGCAGCACCCCCATGTCGCGCGCGAGCCAGCGGCCGATCACGACCTTCTGCTGGTTGCCGCCCGACAGCTCGCCGACCGCCTGCCCCGCGCCGTGCGTGCGGATCCGCAGCGCCTCGATCTGCTGCTCGGCGAGCGCCGTTTCGCGTGCGGAATCGACGATGCCGCCACGCGCGAGCTGGTCGAGCTGGCCGAGCGACACGTTCGCGGTGATCGACTGCGACAGCAGCAGCCCTTCCCCCTTGCGATCCTCGGTGATCAGCGCGATGCCCAGCTTCACCGCCTCGACGGGCGACGCGATCCGCGCCGGCTTCAGCGGCTGGCCGACCGCGATCGTCCCGACGTCCGGCGTATCGGCGCCGTAGATCAGCCGCAGCAGCTCGGTGCGCCCTGCGCCGATCAGCCCGGAGATGCCGAAGATCTCGCCCGCGCGCACCTCCAGCGACACGTCGCGCACGGCCGTCCCGCGCGTGAGGCCCGATACCGCGAGCCGCGGCGCGCCGAACCGGCGCTCGCCGAGATCGATGTGTTCGCCGATCTCGCGCCCGACCATCAGCGTGACGAGCCCGTCGGACGTCGTCGCCGCCATGTCGCCCGCATGCACGAGCCGGCCGTCGCGCAGCACCGCGACGCGCTCGGCGACGCGCGCGAGCTCTTCGAGCCGGTGCGAAATGTAGACGATCGCGACGCCGCGCGCCTTCAGCCGGTCGATCTGCTCGAACAGCAGCTCGACTTCGCGCGCGGTCAGCATCGCGGTCGGCTCGTCGAGAATCAGCACGCGGCAGTCGCCGATCAGGTTGCGGGCGATCTCCACCATCTGCTGGTGGCCGATGCCGAGCGCGCCGACCGGTGTATCGGGGTCGATCGCGTCGAGCCCGACCTGCGCCATCGCCGCGCGCGCGTCGCCACGCAGCCGCGCGCGATCGATGATGCCGAAGCGGCGCGGCAGGCGGTTCAGGAACAGGTTTTCGGCGACGGTCAGCGTCGGCAGCAGGTTCAGCTCCTGCATCACCATGCGCACGCCGAGCGCCTCGGCCTGCGTGCGACTCGCCGGCGCATAGGCCTCGCCGCCGAGCTGCATCGTACCGGTGGTCGGGTCGACGAGCCCGCCGATGATCTTCGACAGCGTGCTCTTGCCCGCGCCGTTCTCGCCGGTCAGCGCGAGCGCCTGGCCTGCATCGAGCGTCAGCGTGACGTCGGCGAGCACGGGTTCGGCATAGGTCTTGCCGATGCCGGAGACGGACAGCACGGGGTGGGCTGAACGGGAGGGTTGGAAGGTCGGTTCCATCGCGATCCTGATTGCGGCCGCGCGCACGCGGCGCGCGGGTATGACGCTCACAAGTGCATGTGCATGCAGTGGCCGTGATCGCGCTCACACCGGATAACGGCCGCCGCGCCGGATTCTTGAGGCCGGCGGCCGGACCGGTGCGGCGTTACTTCGTCACGAGATCCACCGGCGTCTCGACCACGCCGGACATGTCGGCCTGCTTGCGATGCTCGGCAATGGCCTTGAGCGCCGTGTCGATGCCGAACACGGCCTGCTTCGCCGCGTACTGGTCGGCGGTCGCGAGCACGCGGCCGTCCTTCAGCATCGGCTTGATCGCGTTGATGTTGTCGTAGCCGACCACGAGCACCTTGCCCTGCTTGCCGGCCGCGCGCACGGCTGACACGGCGCCGATCGCCATGTTGTCGTTGCCGCACAGCAGCGCCTTCAGGTTCGGGTATTCGTTGAGCATCGCGGCGGCCACCGCATTGCCCTTGTCGATCTCCCATTCGCCCGACTGCACCGACACGACCTTCATCCCGCCCGCCTTCATCGCGTCCTGGAAGCCGGCCGTGCGCTGCTGCGCGTTGGTGGTCGTCGACACGCCTTCGACGATGCCGACCTGGTCGCCCGCCTTCAGCCGCTTCGCGAGGTAATCGCCGATCTTGCGCGCGCCCTTGCGGTTGTCCGGGCCGACGAACGGCACGTTCAGGTTCTTCGACTTCAGCACGTCGGGATCGAGCCGGTTGTCGATGTTCACGACGACGATGCCGGCATCGACGGCCTTCTTCACGACCGGCACGAGCGCCTTCGAATCGGCCGGCGCGAGCACGATCGCGTCGACCTTCGACACGATCATCTGCTCGACGATGCGGATCTGGTTCGCGGTGTCGGTCTCGTCCTTGATGCCGTTCGTGATCAGGTCGAACTGGTTCGCGTTGTGTTTCTGGTATTCCTTCGCGCCCGTTTCCATGGTCAGGAAGAACTCGTTGGCGAGCGACTTCATCACGAGCGCGACCTTCGGCTTGACCGCGGACTGCGCGTGGACAACCGGTGCGGCGGCCACCGCGACGGCGGCGAGCGCGGCGGTCAGGAAGCGACGGCGAAAGCGGACATTCATACACATCTCCTGGCGACGGCCCGAAGGCCGGATTGTTGTTTTAATGTGAGCAAACGTTTGCGCCACACTACCCGAGCAATGGCCATCGATGCTGCTGTCGGTACCACGGAATGGAAGCGAGGCAGACGGCCGACTGCCTGGCGCGTGCTGTCGTCGACGCGCCACCGCCAGCGGAACGCCGGCGGAGTGAAGGCTATGCTGTACCGATTCGCTTCGGCGCGCAACCTGTCTGATCAATATTTAAGGGTTTATTCGGAGCGCGCGAGCGGGCTTCGCGACGCGCAAATGCGACACTCGCGACGGCGGCTCGCCGAAGCGCTCGCTTCGCGGGCGGCGGCCGATAATGGCGCGATTCGTCGTGGACAACGCGCTTCGCGCCGACGATATCGACGCGCAGCGCGCGGGCATTCGCCGTCGCGACCTGGCGCCGACCATGACGGAAGCGGCGAGTCGGACGGCGCTGTTGCGTGAATGGGGAAAGTGCCGGTTTCGTGTGCCGCGCCGAAGTTCGGCAGGTCGTTCCTGTTTTTCCGTTGGCGTGGGAACGTGTATCGATCGCCGTCTGGCGCGAAGCACCGGATCGAAAACCTCGGCCGAGGCTTCGATCGTGACGGCGCCTCCCCTGCCGCCGCCCGGTGCGTCGGACGGCAAGGTAAGCGTGGCGCGTGTCGCGCGGCATCCGCGGCATCCGCCCGGACGGCGCGCGACGCGCAATGGTCAGACGGCTTCGCGCAACAGCCCGGCGATTTCCGCTTCGTTCAGGTGCGGCGCGAACATTTCGATCAACCGGTACGCATACGCGCGCAGGAATGCGCCCTTGCGCAGCCCGACCCGTGTCGTGCTCGCCTCGAACAGGTGCTGCGTATCGAGCGCGACGAGCCCCGTGTCGCGCTGCGGGTCGTAGGCCATCGCCGCGACCACGCCGATCCCCATCCCGAGCTCGACGTAGGTCTTGATCACGTCCGCGTCGATCGCGGTCAGCACGACGTCGGGTACCGCGCCCGCCTGCGTGAATGCCTGGTCGATGTGCGAGCGGCCCGTGAAATCCTGGTCGTACGTGATGATCGGGTACTCGGCGATTTCCTCGAGCGTCAGGTTCTCGCGACCGACGAGCGGGTGGCCTTTCGGCACGACGACCGTGTGGTGCCACGAATAGCACGGGAACGTGACGATGTCCGGATAGCGGTCGAGCGCCTCGGTCGAGATGCCGAGATCGGCCTCGCCGTTCAGGATCATCTGCGCGATCTGCTGCGGGCTGCCCTGGCGCAGCGCGAGATGCACCTTCGGAAACACCTCGGTGAACTGCCGGATCACCTTCGGCAGCGCGTAGCGCGCCTGCGTGTGCGTCGTCGCGACGACGAGGTGGCCGCTGTCCTGATCGGCGAACTGGCGCGCGACGCGGCGCAGGTTCTCGGCGTCGAGCAGCATCCGCTCGATCAGCTGGTGCACGGCCTTGCCGGGCTCCGTGAGCCCCGTCAGCCGCTTGCCGCGCCGAATGAAGATGTCGACGCCCAGTTCATCCTCCAGATCCTTGATCTGTTTCGACACGCCCGACTGCGACGTGTACAGCACGTTCGCGACTTCGGTCAGGTTCATGTTCTGGCGCACCGCTTCGCGCACGAACCGCAATTGCTGAAAATTCATGGGTATGCCTCTTAGGCTGTCGTTGTTTGATTGTCGAATCGGAGCGAATCCCGCCCTTTGCCCCACATTGTCTCGTCAACGCGCGGGAAATACCCGCACGGCACGCGGCACGGCCGTCGCGCCGTCGCCGACCTGCAGCGAGAGCGCCCGCCAGGCGTCGCGGTCGAGTTCCGCCTCCAGCGCGCCGCCCGCGCGTGCCTCCAGCTCCACGCGCACCGAACCGCCGAGCGGAATCACGCGCCGCACGTCCACCGCGATGCCGTCGCGGTGCCCTTCGCCCGCCGGCCACAGCTGCAGATCGTGCGGCCGCACGTACGCATTCGCGGGGCCCGCGAAATCGGCGTCGACCTCGATCGGCGCAGCCGCGCCCTCGGCGACGAAGCCGCGCCCGGCGACCGTCCCCGGCAGCCGGTTCGCCGCGCCGAGAAACTCGTACACGAACGCGCTTTGCGGATGATCGTAGACGTCCTGCGGGCTGCCGACCTGCTCGACGTGGCCGCGGTTCAGCACGACGATCCGATCGGCCACCTCGAGCGCCTCTTCCTGATCGTGCGTGACGAAGATCGTCGAGATGTGCAAGTCGTCGTGCAGGCGACGCAGCCAGCCGCGCAGTTCCTTGCGGACCTTCGCGTCGAGCGCGCCGAACGGTTCGTCGAGCAGCAGCACCTTCGGCTCGACCGCGAGCGCGCGGGCGAGCGCGATGCGCTGGCGCTGGCCGCCCGACAGCTCGGACGGGTAACGCTGCGCGAGCCAGTCGAGCTGCACGAGCTTGAGCAGCTCGTGCACCTTCTCGCGAATCGCGGCTTCCGACGGCCGCTCGCGGCGCGGCTTCACGCGCAGCCCGAACGCGACGTTCTCGAACACGGTCATGTGGCGGAACAGCGCGTAGTGCTGGAACACGAAGCCGACCTGGCGGTCGCGCGCGCCGACCGACGCGACGTCGAGCCCCTGCAGCACGACCTGGCCGGCGTCCGCGTGCTCGAGGCCCGCGATCACGCGCAGCAGCGTGGTCTTGCCGCAGCCGGACGGCCCGAGCAGCGCGACCAGTTCGCCGGGCGGGAAGTCGAGCGATACGTTGTCGAGCGCCGTGAAATCGCCGAAGCGCTTCTGAAGGTTACGGACGGTGATACCCATTCTGGTTGCCTCTTTACGATTTCGACGAAACGGCGCCGACAGGGCCGGCATGTGCGGGAACGGCGTCGGCCAGTTCGGCGGCGAGATGACGCTCGGCGATCAGCTTCAGCGCGAGCGTGACGAGCGCGAGCAGCGCCAGCACCGACGCCACCGCGAACGCCGCCGCGAAGTTGTATTCGTTGTACAGAATCTCCACGTGCAGCGGCATCGTGTCGGTCACGCCGCGGATGTGGCCGGACACGACCGACACCGCGCCGAACTCGCCCATCGCGCGCGCATTGCACAGGATCACGCCGTACAGCAGGCCCCATTTCACGTTCGGCAGCGTCACGCGGCGGAAGATCTGCCAGCCCGACGCACCGAGCACGCGCGCCGCTTCTTCCTCGTCGGTGCCTTGCGCCTGCATCAGCGGAATCAGCTCGCGCGCGACGAACGGGAACGTGACGAAGATCGTCGCGAGCACGATGCCCGGCACCGCGAAGATGATCTGCACGTCGTGATCCTGCAGCCACGGCCCGAACCAGCCCTGCGCGCCGAACAGCAGCACGTACACGAGGCCGGAGATCACCGGCGACACCGAGAACGGCAGGTCGATCAGCGTCGTCAGCAGCGCCTTGCCGCGGAATTCGAACTTCGCGATCGCCCACGATGCGCATACGCCGAACACGAGGTTCAGCGGCACCGCGATCACGGCGACGGTCAGCGTCAGCTTGATCGCCGACCACGCATCGGGATCGGCCAGCGATTCGAGATAGAAGCCGACGCCCTTGCGCAACGCCTCGACGAACACCGCGGCGAGCGGCACGACGAGGAAGAACGCGAGGAACGCCAGCGCGATGCCCGTAAGCAGCCAGCGCACGACGCGCGACTCGCTGACAGGGTCGAGCCGCTTCGTGGCGCGCACGGCGGACGACGGGGTTTTCAGCACGACGGTGGCCTCCTGGCTCATTGCTGGCCTCCTGCCGCGACGGCGTTGACGGTGGCGGGCGCCGGACCGCTCGCGCCCTTGCTCGTCCTGCGCTGCAGATACCACTGCAGCGTGTTGATCAGCAGCAGCATCAGGAACGACACCACCAGCATGACGACCGCCAACGCGGTCGCGCCTGCGTAGTCGTACTGTTCGAGCTTCGTGATGATCAGCAGCGACGTGATCTCGGATTTCATCGGCACGTTGCCGGCGATGAAGATCACCGAACCGTATTCGCCGAGCGCACGCGCGAACGCGAGCGCGAAACCGGTGAGCAGTGCCGGCAGCACGGCCGGCAGCACGACACGGCGGAACGTCAGCCAGCGCGACGCGCCGAGGCACGCGGCGGCTTCTTCCTGCTCGCGCTCGAAATCCTCGAGCACCGGCTGCACGGTGCGCACGACGAACGGCAGCCCGATGAAGGTCAGCGCGACCAGCACGCCGGCCGGCGTGAACGCGATCTTGATGCCGAGCGGCGCGAGATACTGGCCGACCCAGCCGTTGGTCGCGTAGACGGCCGCGAGCGAGATGCCGGCAACCGACGTCGGCAGCGCGAACGGCAGGTCGACGACCGCATCGACGAGGCGCTTGAACGGGAACGTGTAGCGCACCAGCACCCACGCGACGAGAAAGCCGAACACGGCGTTGATCAGCGCGCCGCCGAGCGCGGCCGAGAACGTCAGCCGGTACGACGCGAGCACGCGGGGCGACGTGACGGCGGTGACGAACTGGTCCCACGACAGCGTCGCGGTCTTCAGGAACGTGGCGGCGAGCGGAATCAGCACCACGAGGCTCAAATAGGCCACCGTGATGCCGAGTGTCACGCCGAAACCGGGCAGCGCGCTCGGCTTGCGAAAGGTGTACGTCGTCATCGGATGCTCTTGCTGGGTCGATGCTGCTCACGGGTCCGACGCAAACGCCGGCGCAGTGCATCGCGCCGGCGGCCCGTCGGGGATGCGGCGCGCTGTCGTGGCGCGCCGCTTGGTCGTTATGGTGTGACTGCGTGCGTTACTGCGGCTTGTAGATCGAATCGAACACGCCGCCGTCCGCGAAATGCGTCTTCTGTGCATTCGTCCAGCCGCCGAACGTGTCGTCGACCGTGTACAGCTTCAGCTTCGGGAACTGCCTGGTCAGTTCAGCCGGCACGTTCTTCGAGCGCGGCCGGTAGTAGTTGCGCGCCGCGATTTCCTGGCCCTGCGGGCTATACAGGTAATTCAGGTACGCCTCCGCCAGCTTGCGCGTGCCCTTCTTGTCGACCACCTTGTCGACCACCGCGACGGGCGGCTCGGCCAGGATGCTCACCGACGGCACGACGATCTCGAACTTGTCGGTGCCGAATTCCTTGACCGACAGGAACGCCTCGTTCTCCCATGCGATCAGCACGTCGCCGATCCCGCGCTGCACGAAGCTCGTCGTCGCGCCCCGCGCGCCGGAATCGAGCACGCCCGCGTTCTTGTAGAGCTTCGTGACGAATTCCTTCGCCGTCTGCTCGTTGCCGCCCGGCTTGTGCAGCGCGTACGCCCATGCGGCCAGGTAGTTCCAGCGCGCGCCGCCGGACGTCTTCGGGTTCGGCGTGACGATCGAGATGCCCGGCTTGGTCAGGTCGTCCCAGTCCTTGATCCCCTTCGGATTGCCCTTGCGCACGAGGAACACGATCGTCGACGTGTACGGCGACGCGTTGTCGGGCAGGCGCTTCTGCCAATCCTTGTTCACGAGCCCCTTGTTCGCGAGCGCGTCGATGTCGTACGCCAGCGCCAGCGTGACGACGTCGGCCTGCAGGCCGTCGAGCACCGAGCGCGCCTGCGCGCCCGAACCGCCGTGCGACTGCTTGAAGTTGACGGTTTCCCCCGTCTTCGCCTTCCACTCCTTGCCGAACGCCTGGTTGAAATCCTGATACAGCTCGCGCGTCGGGTCGTACGACACGTTCAGGAAAGTCGTATCGGCCTGCGCATGCGTCGCGACGCCCAGCGCCGCCGCCGCGCCCAGCGCGAATGTTGCGATCAGGCGGCCCACTCCGCCCACCAGCCCCGTGTTGCGCTTGCCCATCCTTGGTTCTCCAGTGTTGTCGGTATTGCGATGTCGGGCCAGTCTATCGAACGGGTTACATGATTAAAAATAATCCTTCCTCATTTTTTAATACTCAAAAGTGCTAACGCATACGGGACGGACGGTTGCGGCGGACAAACCGGCGTCCGGGCGTCGCGAAATCGCGCCGGAATCGACGCGATCGCGTCGAACCTCAAGTAACACTTGAAATTCGCGAAGTACTGTATAAAAATACAGCTCACTGTCTATCCATACAGTTGAGCCATGACCAAACTCACCGCCCGTCAGCAGCAAGTGTTCGACTTGATCCGCCGCGCGATCGAGCGCTCCGGATTCCCGCCCACCCGTGCCGAGATCGCGGCCGAACTGGGCTTCAGCTCGCCGAATGCCGCCGAGGAGCACCTGCGTGCGCTGGCGCGCAAAGGCGTGATCGAGCTGGCCGCGGGCGCATCGCGCGGCATCCGGCTGCTCGGCATCGACGACGCCCCGCATCAGTTCACGCTGCCGCACGCCGGCCTGATGCAACTGTCGCTGCCGCTCGTCGGCCGCGTCGCGGCCGGTAGCCCGATCCTTGCGCAGGAGCACATCTCGCAGCACTACGCGTGCGATCCCGCGCTGTTCACCAGCAAGCCCGACTACCTGCTGAAGGTGCGCGGGCTGTCGATGCGCGACGCCGGCATTCTCGACGGCGACCTCCTCGCCGTGCAGAAGCGCACGGAAGCGAAGGACGGCCAGATCATCGTCGCGCGCCTGGGCGACGACGTCACGGTCAAGCGCCTGATGCGCCGGCCCGGCGGCCTCGAGCTGATCGCGGAGAACCCGGACTACGAAAACATCTTCGTCAAGGCCGGCAGCGCGGATTTCGCGCTGGAAGGCATCGCCGTCGGGCTGATCCGCTCGGGCGAACTCTGACATTCCGTCTCGTTAGGAGAACATCATGGAACGCCTTGCCCGCCTGCTGCCTTTCCGTCAATTCGGTCGCCTGCGTCATCTGCGCGGCCGCACGCCCTGCGCTCCGCTGTCCGCGGCGGCGCCCGTGCAAGAAGAAGTCGCAGTCGAACGGCAGGCGTCCCTGCTGCCGTCAGCGCTCCCCGCGTTCGCGCGCGTATCGCTGAACGCTGGCCTGAATCACGCGGAACCCGCGCGTCGCGCGCCGGTGCGCGTCTATCACGGTCGTTCGCGCCTGATCATGGTGGGCACGATCGACGCCGTTTGCCGGATGATCGATCGCTGCATCGCGGAGGAACGATCGGCCACGCCGGGCGGTCTCTGATTGCGGAACCTTCCCGCACCGGAGGCAACGTGACTGGTTCGTCGCGCCGTGCATGGCGACTCAAGCCCCTGTTGATCGTCGCGCTCGTCGTCGCTGTTATTGCGGCGCTCGGCTATGGGTACGCGTCGCCGTATGTCGCGCTCGGCCGCCTGAAATCGGCGATCGATGCGCGCGACGCGCAGGCGATCAGCGAATATGTGGACTTTCCGTCGCTGCGCATCAGCCTGAAGCAGCAGGTCACGGAAGAATTGATGCGCCGCGTCGACGCCGTAAAAAAGGACAATCCGTTCGCGGTGATCGGCGCACTGATCGGGTCCGCGCTGATCGGCCCGCTCGTCGATGCGTACGCGACCCCGGAAGGCGTCGCCGCGCTGATGAGTGGATTGCCGCCGCGCGGCAATCCGGGCGAGCGTCCGCCTGACTGGTCGAATCAGCCGCCGGCGGGCAATGCGCCCGGCAACACGCCTGGCGCGCCACCCGCCCATCCGGCGCCGGCAAGTAACAGCGTACCGGGCGGCACCGCGGCCGCTTCGGCGGCATCGTCGCCGGCCCCCGCACCGGCCGCACCGGCCAGCCCAAGCGAAGCAACGCAAGCGCCGCGCCAGCAACAAACCAGCGCGGGCTACCGAAATATCGATGAATTCGTCGTCACGTATCAGCGCGGCGCCGACGGCACGCGCTACGCGGCGATCTTTCACCGCTTCGGGCTGTTCTCGTGGAAATTGTCCGGGATCGACCTGCATGCATAGCAGGCCGCGCTGGACGCCCGCTCCGCCGATCCAGCGCGAGCCTGACCGGCATGCATCGCCGGTCAGGTCGTCATCCAGTCTTTAGATCATTGGCCGGTCGCCATGGCCGCCTCGCGCTCGCGCGCGATTTCGGCCTTCTGCTCTTCCGCCGACGAACACGCCACCAGAATGCTGCAGTTCACGCGATCGAGCAGTTGCGTATTGCCCGAGCCCATCCACCATCTCGACAATCCGCTGCGGCACCGGTGGCCGACGACGACGAGGTCGACCTTCAGCTCCGACGCGAGATTCGCGATTTCGTCGATCGGATAACCGAAGGCGAAATGGCCCTCGGCTTGCACACCGCGCTCGCGCAGCCAGTTCACGCCTTCCTGCAGGATTTCGCGCGCGGTTTCCTCGAAGCGGCCGCATGCGACATCGGTCAGCAAGCCGGCGCTTTGCGCAATGCTCGAACGCATGTCGACGACCGACAGCAAATGCGTTTCCGCCTTCAGGTCCATTGCGAGATTGGCTCCGCAGCGTAGTGCCTTGCGCCCTTCGAGCGTGCCGTCGTAACACAGCAAAATCTTGTTGTAGCTAGCCATGAAGCCTCCCTATCGCGACAACGAGCCGACGCATTCATCATGGTGCGCCGCAATTCAGGACGCAAGGGATGGAAAACGCTGATTCGCCCCGCGTCGCGCGTGCGCGATGATGCGGTGCATGATCGGTGCGCACATGCATCGCACCGGGCGGGCGTGCCCTGAAGCGACGCAGCCGATGCACTAGAATGGCCCATTCGTACACCAGCGAGCCGCGTCGCGCCGGCATCGTGCGCTTCGGTCACGCCCGTGTGACACGGATTCGCGCGATCCGTTCGGAAACCGGCCACGCACGGGGCAGCAGCACACGCCCGCTTACAACGACAAGCGCCCATGTCCGTCGCACCGATCGATTTCCGCAACGTCGAAAAACGCTATGGCGACAAGCTCGTCGTCAACGGCCTGTCCTTCCACGTGAAGGCCGGCGAATGCTATGGCCTGCTCGGCCCGAACGGCGCCGGCAAGACCACGACGCTGAAGATGCTGCTCGGCCTCGCGCATCCCGATGCCGGCACCATTTCGCTGTGCGGCGAACCGGTTCCATCGCGTGCCCGACATGCACGCCAGCGCGTCGGCGTCGTCCCGCAGTTCGACAATCTCGATCCGGACTTCACGGTCCGGGAAAACCTGCTCGTGTTCAGCCGCTATTTCGGGATGTCGGCGCAGGCGGCACGCGCGCTCGTGCCGCCGCTGCTCGAATTCGCGAAGCTCGAGAACAAGGCCGATGCGAAGGTGGGCGAGTTGTCGGGCGGCATGAAGCGTCGCCTCACGCTCGCCCGCGCGCTCGTCAACGATCCCGACGTGCTCGTGCTCGACGAGCCGACGACGGGTCTCGATCCGCAGGCGCGGCATCTGATGTGGGAGCGGCTGCGTTCGCTGCTCGCGCGCGACAAGACGATCCTGATCACCACGCATTTCATGGAAGAAGCCGAGCGTCTGTGCGATCGGCTGTGCGTGATCGAAGAAGGCCGCAAGATCGCCGAAGGCGCGCCGCATGCCCTGATCGCATCGGAGATCGGTTGCGACGTGATCGAGATCTACGGGCCCGATCCGGCCGCGCTGCGCGACGAGTTGTCGGCCTTCGCGAAGCGCACCGAGATCAGCGGCGAAACGCTGTTCTGCTATGTGACCGACCCCGAACCGCTCAGCGCGCGCCTCAAGGGCCGCACGGGGTTGCGCTATCTGCATCGCCCGGCCAATCTGGAAGATGTGTTCCTGCGGCTCACCGGCCGCGAGATGCAGGACTGAACGACCATGGACGTCCGCAACTATTCCGCCACCACGCCGTCGGCCCCGCCGCGCGAATCACGCTTCGCGATCGCGATGCCGGCCAATGCAGGCAACTGGGTCGCCGTCTGGCGACGCAACTACCTCGTGTGGCGCAAGCTCGCGCTCGCGTCGATGTTCGGCAATCTTGCCGATCCGATGATCTATCTGTTCGGGCTGGGTTTCGGGCTCGGCCTGATGCTCGGCCATGTCGACGGCGTGTCGTATATCGCATTCCTCGCGGCCGGCACGGTCGGCTCGAGCGTGATGATGTCCGCGAGCTTCGAGTCGATGTATTCGGGTTTCTCGCGGATGCACGTGCAGCGCACGTGGGAAGCGATCATGCATACGCCGCTCGCGCTCGGTGACATCGTGCTCGGCGAAATCGTCTGGGCGGCCAGCAAGGCGATGCTGTCGGGGGGCGCGATCATGCTCGTCGCGGGCGTGCTCGGCTATGCACGCTTTCCGTCGATGCTCGCGGTGCTGCCGGTGATCGCGCTGGCCGGCCTCGCGTTCGCCAGCATCGCGATGATCGTCACGGCGCTCGCGCCATCCTACGATTTCTTCATGTTCTATCAGACGCTCGTGCTGACGCCGATGCTGCTGCTGTCGGGCGTGTTCTTCCCGATCACGCAGTTGCCGCCGATCGCGCAGCATGCGGCGCAGGCGCTGCCGCTCGCGAATGCGGTCGAGTTGATCCGGCCCGCGATGCTCGGCCGGCCGGCGACCGACATCGCGCTGCACGTCGCGGTGCTCGCCGGCTACGCGGTCGGCGGATTCCTGCTGTCCGCGTGGCTGTTCCGGCGGCGGATGATGCGCTGACGGCCGGCGCGTCGGGCACCAGGCACCGGCCGCCGGCCGCCGGCCAAATGCGACGACGTTACTCGTCGTCGTCGCTCCACGGAATTTCGACGTCGGTCAGGAACGCGACGGTCGCGAGCGGGCCGCCTTCGTGGCGGCCGAGCTTGCCGTCCGCGCGATGCCATTCCACGCGGAACTGCGTGCCCGGATCGTCGGCCACCAGATACACCGTGCGCAGCTCTTCCTTGTCGGCTTCGTCCACCGGGCCGTCGAACGACACCAGCATCTTCTGCGGCCACAGGCCGTTGACGGGATCGTAAATGCGATCGCCCTGCGGAATGTCGATGCTGGCCTCGACACCGATCGTTGCGGAGGCCTCGATGATCATCGTGCCGAGTGCCTGCAGTACGGCCGTCGCCCGCGCGGAATTGGCCTGACGAATCGCGAGATCGCCGCGCGTCAGCGCCTTTTCGAGTCGAGGATGAATCTTCGGTTGGGTCATGCGTTTTCCTGTTTGCTTCTTGTAAAGGGCGCCGCACGCATGAAGCGGCGGCGCCGGGTGAATACGACGATGGCGCGCGACGGGCGCGCCGTTGCGCGCGTCAGAACCCGAACGCGATCGCGAGCAAGCCGCTCACGATCCCGAATACGACGACGAGCGTCGCGACGATCGCCAGCATGTACGGCTTGAACGAACGCGCGAGCATCGCGAGCGACGGCACGCTGATCGGCGGCAGCGTCATCAGCAGCGCGGCGGCCGGACCGACGCCCATGCCGAGCGACAGCATCGCCTGGATGATCGGCACCTCGCCCGCGGTCGGAATCACGAACAACATGCCCGCGACCGCGAATGCGACGATCCAGCCGAGCTGATTGCCGATGTCCGGGCCGATATGCGGAAACAGCCAGGCGCGCGCGGCGCCGAGCAGCAGCACGAGCACGATGTATTCGGGCACGAGCCGCACGGCCATGCGTGCGAGCAGCTTCATCCAGCGGACGAACGGATTGCCGGCCGCGGCCTGTTCGGCCGCCAGCGCGGCAAGCTGCGCATCGTCGATGCTGCGGTCTTCGGGACGTGCGATGCGATTCAGCAGATAGCCGATCCCGAACACCATCGCGATGCCGAGCACGAGGCGCAGCGCGCTCCAGTGCCAGCCGAGCACGAAGCCCATGAACACCAGCGCCGCCGGGTTCAGCACCGTGTTGCCGAGCCAGAACGCGACCGCGCCGCCCGGCGACGCATGACGCGCACGCAGGCCCGCGACGACCGGCGCCGCGCAGCACGTGCACATCATCCCGGGCAGCGACAGCAGCCCGCCCGCGGCGACACTGCCGAAACCCGTGCGACCGAGCACGCGCGCCACCCAGTGCGCGGGCAGCAGCGCCTGCACGGCCGAGCCGAGCAGCAGGCCCAGTACCATCGCCTGCCAGATCGCCTTGCCGTATGCCCACGCGTAGTCGAGCGCTGCCTTCAGCGACGGCTCGGGCGCGGCCGCCGACGTGCCCATCAGGATCGACTGGCCGATCGAATGGTGCTCGGCGGCAACGAACGCCTTGTTGTAGTACGGAAACCATTTTACGTAGAACAGTCCCGCGACCGCGATCAGCAGGAAGGTCATCCAGCCGAGGGCCGGGTTGGGTTGGGTGCGTGTGGTCGTCATCGTGTGATGGTCGTCGAGTGGTTTTTATCGATTCCGGATGTCGTGCCGGCCGCAAATGCGGCCGATGCGGGCAGCCCGGCTTGCGCGAGTTCGGCCAGCAGCGTGCGCGCCTGATCGTGAACGTCGGCCGCGTTGGGCCGGAACGTGAACGTCAGCGCCCGGTTCGGCTTGTTGTACGTCGCGCGGTAAGTGCGCGCATAGGCGGGATCGTAATGCCTGTCGATCAGTTCGGTGAACAATTCGGCTCGCGCGCCGGCATCGATCAGCCCCTTCCAGCGCGTCACCTCTTCGCGGCTGTGCAGGCCGATCAGCCGATGAAGCTGCGCCTTGAACGCGTCCGGCGCGTCGAACAGATGGGCGTAATCGTCGAGAAGGAACGCGATCCGCTCGTCGTGGGCGGCTTCGACCTGAACCCACGGCCCCGCGTGAAACGCCTCGATCAGCGCGATCGGCAACTGCACGAGCCCGATCCTGCGGCTTTCCGACTCGACGAACACCGGCCATTGGGGGTCGAAGCGTCCGAGCGCCTCGACGAGCCCCGAATCGAAGCCCTTCTGCGCCGGCTGCGGCTTGCCCGGCAGCGCGCCGAGCAGCGAGCCGCGATGACACGCGAGCGCTTCCAGGTCGAGCGTCTGCGCGCCCACGTCGCGCAGCGCGTTCAGCAGGCGCGTCTTGCCGCAGCCCGTATGGCCGACGAGCGCGATGTAGCGAAAGCGCGTAGGCAGCGAATCGAGCGTCGCGAACACCGACCGGCGGTACGCCTTGTAGCCGCCGTCGAGCTGGCGCGCCTTCCAGCCGATCAGGTTGAACCAGGTCGTCATCGAGCCCGAACGCTTGCCGCCGCGCCAGCAGTAGATCAGCGGCCGCCAGTTGCGCGGACGGTCCGCGAACGTCGTGTCGAGATGGCGCGCGATGTTGCGCGCCACCATTGCCGCGCCGACGCGCGTCGCCTCGTACGGCGACACCTGCCGGTACATCGTGCCGACGAGCACGCGCTCTTCGTTGCCGAGCACGGGCGCGTTCAGCGCGCCGGGGATATGGTCCTCGGCGAACTCGAGCGGCGTGCGCACGTCGATGATCTCGTCGAACTCGCCGGCGCGATCGAGGGTGACAATCAGGTTCTTCAATTTGGCGTCGAACAGGGGCGATGCGGCTCGAGAAGCCGCATGGGCGCGGAAGGCGGATTGACGATTATCTCACGGGCCGGCGTCCCGGGCCTCGCGCGGCGATCGGCGGCGACGAAGCGGCCTGCATCGCGTCGATCAGATGGTCGCGGAACGCGCGCACCGACGCGGGCAGATCGCGCCCCGCCATCGTCTGCACCTGGATGCTGCGTTCGCGCAGTTGCGGATTGGTCACGGGCACGACGACGAAACCGTCCGCCTCGGCTCGGTCGCGCACCGACAACAGTCCCGTGAACATCACCGCGCCCGTGCGCCGCGCGTAGCCGTACATCGCCGCGGTATTGTTGCTCGTCAGCTCCGGCTCGAGCAGCAGCCCGTCGAGCGCGCACGCGATGTCGATCAGCTGCCGCACCGTCGTGCCGGCCTCGGGCAGCACGTGCGCGTACCGGGCGACATCGGCAAGCGACACCGCGTCGCGCGCCGCGAGCGGATGATCGTGCCGGACCAGCGCAAAGACCGGCGCGCGCTCGGTGTGGTCGACGCGCACGCCCTTCTCCGGCGCGAGGCTGAAGGTCAATGCGATGTCCGCATCGCCGTGGCGCACGCGCCGGGTTGCGTCCGCCGGCGACACGACCCACACGATGAAATCGACGCCCGGGTGGCGCGCCTTGAAGCTCGCGAGCACGCCGGGCAGGAAATCGATCGCGAACCCTTCCGAGCACGCGATCTTCAGCAGGCTGCCGTGCAGCGCGTCGAGCCCGCCGATGTCCTTCATCACGTGCTCGGCCTCCAGCAGGCTGCGCTGCGCGAACGCCAGCAACCGCTCTCCCGCCTCCGACAACGCCATCCCGCGCGGCCGCCGCTCGAACAGCGGCGCGCCGAGCTCGCTCTCCAGCTTCGCGATCTGGCGGCTGATTGCCGATACGGCCACGTGCAGCCGCGCGGACGCGTCGCTGATCGACCCGGTACGCGCTACCTCGACGAAATATCGCAATGCCAGGCCATGCAGGAAAGCCGCCATCGTTCTGTCTCCGCGCCGCATCCGGCCGCGCTGCTTTGCCTTTTCGGCAAAGAAAGGTTCGAAATTCGATCATTGTGACAAAAAAACCGGCTTTCTAGAATCGATCGCACTTCACGCTGCCTGCGCGCCCGCGCACGGCGAACCCGACCGAGGAGACCCGACTTGAGCCGTACCGCCGCCATCCAGCACGCGCTGAACCAGTTCGAATCCGGTGCGTTCTTCACGACCCTGAGCCGCCGCGTCGGCCTGCGCACCGAAAGCCAGGAAAGCGGCAGCGAAGCCGCGCTGCGCGCCTATCTGACCGACGAAATCGCGCCCGAGGCTGCACGCCTCGGCTTCACGTCGCGGATCGTCGACAACCCCGTCGCTGGCGGCGGGCCGTTCCTGCTCGCGTCGCGCCACGAAGACGACGCGCTGCCGACCGTGCTGATCTACGGTCACGGCGACGTCGTGCGCGGCTATGACGCGCAGTGGCGCGCGCCGCTGTCGCCGTGGACGCTGACGGCCGACGGCGACCGCTGGTACGGCCGCGGCAGCGCCGACAACAAGGGCCAGCACACGATCAACCTGGCCGCGCTGGCGAGCGTGCTCGAAGCACGCGGCGGCCGGCTCGGCTTCAATGCGAAGCTGCTGATCGAGATGGGCGAGGAAACCGGCTCGCCGGGCCTCGACGCGCTGTGCCGCCGGGAGCGCGACGCGCTCGCGGCCGACGTGCTGATTGCGTCCGACGGCCCGCGCATCGCCGCCGCGCGCCCGACGGTATTTCTCGGCTCGCGCGGCTCGGTCAACTTCAAGCTGAGCCTGCGCGCCCGCGACGGCGCGCATCACTCGGGCAACTGGGGCGGACTGCTGCGCAACCCGGCGATCGTGCTCGCGCATGCGCTCGCGAGCCTCGTCGACGCGCGCGGCGCGATTCGCGTCGAGGGGTTGCGCCCGCCGCCGATCCCGGCCGCGGTGCGCGACGCGCTCGCCGATCTTTCCGTCGGCGGCGGCCCCGGCGACCCGGCGCTCGACGCCGACTGGGGCGAGCCCGGCCTGTCCGCGGCCGAGCGCGTGTTCGGCTGGAACACGTTCGAGATCCTCGCGTTCAAGGCCGGCAATCCGGAGCATCCCGTCAACGCGATCCCGCCCGCCGCGTACGCGCACTGCCAGTTGCGCTTCGTCGTCGGCACCGACTGGGAAGCGCTGCAAGCACACCTGCGCGCGCATCTCGATGCGCACGGCTTCGCCGACATCGAGATCGACGTCGAACGCGGCGCACCGGCAACGCGCGTGCCGCCGGACGATCCGTGGGTCCGCTGGGCCGTCGCGTCGCTCGCGCGCACCACCGGCAAGAAGCCCGCGATTCTGCCGAATCTCGGCGGCACGCTGCCGAACGAGGTGTTTGCCGACACGCTCGGGCTGCCGACGCTGTGGGTGCCGCACTCGTACCCGGCGTGCTCGCAGCACGCGCCCGACGAGCACCTGCTCGCGAGCGTCGTCAGCGAGGGGCTGCAGATGATGGCCGGCCTCTTCTGGGATCTCGGCGAGAACGCGCCGCCCGTTCGCCGCGCGGCATCCGCCGCGGCCGGCGCCGCCCTGTAACGCGCTTCGCCCCTTTCACGGGACCTGCACACACGATGAATACGACCACCCTGACCTCACAGGACGCCGCGCGCCCCAGCGCCGCGCAAATCCGGCGCATCATCTTCGCGGCGTCGATCGGCAACGCGCTCGAATGGTTCGACCTGATCGTCTACGGCTTCTTCGCGGTGACGATCGCCAAGCTGTTCTTCCCCGCCACGAGCGAAGCGACGTCGCTGATGCTGACGCTCGGCACGTTCGGGCTGTCCTACCTGATCCGGCCGATCGGCGGCTTCGTGCTCGGTGCGTACGCGGATCGCGCGGGCCGCAAGGCGTCGCTGCTGCTGTCGATCGCGATGATGATGGCCGGCACGCTGCTGATCGCGCTGATGCCGACCTACGCATCGATCGGCATTCTCGCGCCGCTCGGGATCATGCTGTCGCGGCTGATGCAGGGCTTTTCCGCCGGCGGCGAATTCGCGAGTTCGACCGCATTCCTCGTCGAGCACGCGCCGCAGCGGCGCGGCTTCATGTCGAGCTGGCAGTTCGCGAGCCAGGGCCTCGCGACGTTGCTTGCATCGGGCTTCGGCGCGCTGCTGACGGCCACGCTGACCTCCGCGCAACTCGAAAGCTGGGGCTGGCGCGTGCCGTTCCTGTTCGGGCTGGCGATCGGCCCGGTCGGGCTGTACATCCGCCGCTACGTCGACGAAGGCGTCGAATTCAAGACGCAGGCACGCTCCGAGGCGCCGGTGCGCGAGCTGTTCGCGGGCCAGAAGGTGCGGCTGCTGCTGTCGATCGGCGTGCTCGTGATCTCGACCGCGATCAACTACATGATCCTGTACATGCCGACCTATGCGATCAAGCAGCTCGGGCTACCGGCATCGACCGGCTTCGCGGCGACGCTCGCGACCGGCTTCGTGCTCACGCTCGTCACGCCGGTCGTCGGCCATCTGTCCGACCGCACCGGGCGGATCCGCATGATGGCGGTCGCGGCCGTGCTGATGCTCCTGACCGTATGGCCGACGTTCGCATGGCTCACGCGCCACGCGTCGTTCGCGACGATGCTCGCCGCACTGGTCTGGATCGGCGCGCTGAAGGCGATGTACTGCGGCGCGCTGCCGGCACTGATGGCCGAACTGTTCCCGTCGCAGACGCGCGCCACCGGGCTCGCCGTCAGCTACAACACCGGCGTCACGCTGTTCGGCGGCTTCGCACCGTTCGTCATCACCTGGCTGATCAGCGCGACCGGCAACCGGCTGTCGCCGGCGCTCTATCTGATCGGATGTGCGCTGCTGAGCCTCGCCGCGCTGTTCGTCGCACGCACGCGGCTGAAGATGCGCTGACGCGAGCAACGACGGCGCGGCGCCGTCGTTGCAACCGATCGCAGCCCGTCGCGACATCGCTGCCGCGCGGGCCGCGCGCCGCTTACGGCGCCGGATTCGGCTGCCGTTCGTGCAACGCGTCGATCTCGGCGAGAATCTCGTCGGACAGCGTCACGTCGATGCTGCCGATGTTCTCCTTCAACTGCTCGAGCGACGTCGCGCCGACCAGGTTGCTGCGCACGAACGGGCGGCTGTTGACGAACGCGAGCGCCAGTTGCGCGGGCGACAGCCCGTGACGCCGCGCGAGCGCGACATAGCGCGACGTCGCCTCGACGGCCTGCGGCTTGCTGTAGCGCTGGAAACGCTCGAACAGCGTGATGCGTGCGCCAGCCGGACGCGCGCCGTTCTCGTACTTGCCGGACAGCCAGCCGAACGCGAGCGGCGAATACGCGAGCAGACCGACGCCGTCGCGATGCGTAAACTCCGACAGCCCGTTCTCGAACGTGCGGTTCAGCAGGCTGTACGGATTCTGGATGCTGGCGATGCGCGGCAGCCCGAGCCTTTCGGCCGCGCGCAGGAACTGCGCGACACCCCACGGCGTTTCGTTCGACACGCCGATCGCGCGCACCTTGCCGGCCTTCACGAATTCCGCGAGCACGCCGAGCGTTTCCTCGATCGGCACCGTGTACGCGTCGTCGACCCACGGATACGCGGGCCGGCCGAACGTGGTCGTGCTGCGATCGGGCCAATGCAACTGGTAGAGATCGACGTAGTCGGTCTGCAGGCGCTTGAGGCTGCCGTCGAGCGCTTCGGTCAGGTTCTTGCGGTCGAACTGGTTACCCTCGCCGCGAATATGGCGTGGATTGTGCGGCTGCCGCGCCGGCCCCGCGATCTTCGTCGCGAGCACGATGCGATCGCGCTGCGCGCGATGCCGCGCGATCCAGGTGCCGATGTATTGTTCGGTGCGGCCTTGGGTGTCGGGCTTCGGCGGCACCGGATACATCTCCGCGGCGTCGATCAGCGTCACGCCCTGCCCGAGCGCGTAGTCGATCTGCTCGTGCGCGTCGCGCTCCGAATTCTGCTCGCCCCACGTCATCGTGCCGAGACCGATCAGGCTGACCTCGATACCCGAATCGCCGAGTGTGCGGTATTCCATGCTGTTCCTGTCGCGTCGGTGGAAAGCAGGAACGCTATCACATTGGCGCGACTGCTTCAGACCGGCGCGGCACATGCTTACAAGCGGCCTGCGGTGCCACCCGGCACGCTCCTGCGCTCCTTCGCCCGCTCCGTCAAGCGTGAGGCCGCCCCCGTTACTGCGGCCGCTGGATGAAGCAGGTCGCCGACGCATGCGCGACGATCTTGTCGTCCGGCGTCTTCAGCGTGCCCTCCGCGACGCCCAGCGACCGCGACAGGTGAATCACCCGCCCTTCCGCGATCAGGTCGACGTCGCGCGGTACGGGCCGCAGCATCTTCACGTGCAGATCGACGGTGCCGTAACCGACGCCCGCGTCGAGCATCGAATGCACCGCGCAGCCGGTAACCGAATCGAGCACCGTCGCGGCGAATCCGCCGTGCACGCCGCCCAGCGGATTCAGGTGCCGGCCGTCCGCTCGCGCCGAGAACTTCACGTAACCGAGCTCGACGTCGAGCGGACGCATCGGGATCGTCTCGGAAATCGACGCGAGGGGCGCGTCGCCCGACACGGCGGCACGCAGCAGATCGAGGCCAGACAAGGAAAGCGGATTCATCGGGTTGTCTCCGGGTTGAAAGCGCGTCGCCGCGCGAGTAAGTTCTAAATTGGAACTCATTATTGTCAACGACGCCGGCCGTTGTCAACGCGGCGGCGCCCGTTGCGACCGAAGGCGGGTTCTATAATCGAACCCGCTATTTCGCTGAACCGCCGCAAGACCGCCGCAAGAGGCAAGAGACTCGACGATGAAATGGGATGACATCGGCACGCTGAACTGTTCGGTCGCGCGCACGCTCGCCGTGCTGGGCGACCGCTGGACCATGCTGATCCTGCGCAACGCCTTCCTCGGCTGCCGCCGCTTCGATGCGTTCCAGGCCCAGCTCGGCTTGACGCGCCACGTGCTGGCCGAACGGCTCGCGCGGCTCGTCGACGAAGGCGTGCTCGTCAAGCGCGCGTATCAGGAACGCCCGCCGCGCTTCGAATACCGGCTGACGGAAAAGGGCCTCGACCTCTACCCGGCCCTGCTCGCGCTGATGGCGTGGGGCGATCGCTGGAAGGACGATGGCCACGGGCCGCCGGTGCAATTGCGCCACCGGGCCTGCGGGCAGTTGATGCACGCGGTCACCGTATGCTCGGCCTGCGGCGAACCGCTCGACGCTCGCGACGTGCAGCCCGAGCCCGGGCCCGGCTGGATCGCGTCCGACGACGCCGGGGCGCGTGCAGCGGCGGATTGACGATGCGATGCGTGCGGATGCCCGAGCGGCATGCCCGCCAGACGTACGCCTGAGCCGCGGGCCGCATTGATTGGGCGCCCGCCCGACCGGGCGCGCGCATTGCTCGCACGCGCGTGCTCTGCAACGGTACACGCAAAACGCACACAATCGTCGGGCCTACTCCTGTCCGTTGATTGCCGATCGCACACGGACCGCACAACGCAACTTTGCGTCACCCTTCTCCACCCCTACCGATCATCGCGTGGCCCGTCGCTTCGCATCCGTACGTGACCGGGCCGCCACGCGTGCGTTACACTCACGGCCCGCTGTCTCGAAATCATTCGCTGTCCAACATGTTGTCGCGCAATCGCCTCGCTGCCGCCTGTCTCGCCGCTTCCCTGCTCGCCACACCCTTCGCCGCCTTCGGCAAGACGCAAAGCGAATCGCTGCTTCAGCAGGCGATCGATCTCGTGTCGCGATGGTTGCCGGCGCCGACTCATGAAGCCCCCGCGACGCAGGTCGTCGAATCGGCCTTCTCGCCCGACGGCGGCGCCGAGGCGCTCGTGCTGAAAGCGATCGGCGCGGCGCGCAGTTCGATCCGGGTCGCCGCCTACTCGTTCACGTCGCCGCCCGTCACGCGTGCACTGCTTGCCGCCAAGCGCCGCGGCGTCAATGTCGCGGTGGTCGTCGACGACAAGGGCAACCGCGCAAAGAGCAGCAAGCAGGCACTGAACCTGCTCATCAACGCGGGCATCCCGACACGCACGATCGACACCTATGCGATCCATCACGACAAGTACCTCGTGATCGACGCCGAGCACGTCGAAACAGGCTCGTTCAACTACAGTGCGTCGGCCGCCAGCCGCAATTCCGAGAACGTCGTCGTGGTTTGGAACAATCCGCAACTCGCGTCGCGCTACCTCACGCACTGGCAAAGCCGCTTCGATCAGGGCACGCCGTACCGCTCCAGCTACTGACGCGCCGCACGCGGTTTCGCCCGACGCTCGACCGCTCGCCTTCCCGCCACCATGGTGCAAATGATCGACCAGCGCGGCGTGATGTTCAATTCGGCCGAATGGCCAGTGCACCGCCGCGCGAAATGCCCGTCACGCGCGATGCCGCCATGCTCAATGGATCTCTGGCGCCCGGCCGGTCGCGACGCCGGCATGCGCGCTCGACGCACAGCGATTCGCGTGCCCGTCCGCACCGCTTGCCGAATTCGCCGACAAGCCGTGGGCGCCCATCGGCAGCGCGCTGCGCACGCAACCGGTACTGAACGTCAGTGTGTTCTGAACCAGCGGGTAAAGGAAATACAGCGCGAACGCGAGATAGCCCGCGTACAGGATTCGAACCATGGTGCGATGGGATGAACGATTGGACTTGTCCTGTTTACGGCGCGGCGACGCGCGCCTTGAGGTTATCGCCTGTCCGATTCCGCATCGGGACGAAACCCGGGCCGGTGACACGCGCCTTTCACGGCATCGACACCGAATCTCATGAACCCGGTCACCGCCGTGGCGGAACATGCAGCGTGGCGATGCATCGACGAATGCGCGATACTGTTCCGCGTACGACCCATCACCGGCCCGACGGCCGGGACAAGAGGCAACGCCCATGCAAATCGCACCGAAATCGGCCGACGAGGCGGCCCGGCTCGATACGCTTCATTCGCTTTCGATCCTCGATACGCCGCCCGAAGAGCGTTTCGATCGCCTGACGCGCCTCGCGCGGCGGCTGTTCGACGTCCCGATCGCCCTCGTCAGCCTCGTCGACGAGGATCGCCAGTGGTTCAAAAGTCATCCGGGCCTCGACGCCGCACAGACGTCGCGCGACGTGTCGTTCTGCGCACACGCACTGCTCGCGCCCGATACGATGGTGATCCAGGACGCACTGAACGACGACCGATTCCACGACAATCCGCTCGTCACCGGCGCGCCCGGCATCCGCTTCTACGCCGGCCGGCCGCTCGCCGCACCGGACGGCGCCCCCATCGGCACGTTGTGCCTGATCGACACGCGGCCCCGCTCGCTCGAACCCGACGAACTCGCGCTGCTGGGCGATCTCGCCCACATGACCGAGCGCGAGATCGCCGCGCTGCATTTCGCGACCACCGACGAACTCACGCAACTGACGAACCGGCGCGGCTTCGAGCTTCTCGCCCGCCACGTGCTGAGGCTGTGCGATCGCGTCGGCCGTCACGCCGTGCTGCTGTTCTTCGACCTGAACGATTTCAAGGCGATCAACGACCGCTTCGGCCATGCCGAAGGCGACCGCGCGCTCAAGGCGTTCGCCGAAACGTTGACGGGCGCGCTGCGCGACAGCGACGTCATCGCACGGCTCGGCGGCGACGAGTTCGTCGTGCTGTTGAGCGCCACCGATCCGGCCGACGTCGCCGAGCCCGTCGAACGCGTCACGCAGGCGCTCGCGCAGCGCAACGCCGCCGACGCACGCGGCTACGCGATCCGGTTCAGCGTCGGGCACGTTGCCTACGATCCCGCACACCATCGCACCGTCGCCGACCTGCTGGCATCGGCCGATCGCCGGATGTACGAACACAAGCAGCGCGGCAAGACGGCCGGCGCATGACCGCGAACGCGCCACGCGGGCCGCGGCGAGATCGTGCCGCCGCGCAGCGCGCTCGCCCACGGTCGTTCGACGCGGGCCGGTTCAACTGCCGCAAGGCGGCGCGCTGGCCATGGCATCCGCGATCTGCTCGGGTGTCAGATCGCGCTGATGCGTCGCCAGCGACCAGCGATGCCCGAACGGATCCTCGACCTGCCCGTAACGATCGCCCCAGAACATGTCCGCAGCCGGAATCGTGACCGTCGCGCCGGCTGCCACCGCCTTCTGGATCGCCGCATCGGTGTCCGGCACGTACAGATGCAGGCAGACGGGCGTGCCTTTCAGCGCCTTCGGCCCCAGCGCACCGTGCTCGGGCATCTCATCCACCAGCATCAGCGTCGAATCCCCGATCGCAAGACACGCATGCGCGAGCCGGCCGTCGGGCATCGCGAGGCGGAATCGTTCGGTCGCGTCGAACGCGCGCTTGTAGAAATCGATGGCTGCGGTCGCACCCGCACAGATCAGGTGCGGGGTCAGCGTGCGCATCCCTTCCGGGATCGGCTTGACGGACGTGGGCATGGTGTCGCTCCTTCAGTCGGTTGTCGTATCGAAAATCGGGACGGACGCGCGTTGCGCACGCCTCCGATGCTACGACGGACGACTCCGGCGAAAATCGACATGGCGCCCGGGATTTTTTTGTTTGCTCGAGTGACAGGGGCGCGGGACAACGCGGCTTCAGGCGTCATCGGCCCGTTCGCTCGGCCTGCTCGTCCGGCAGGCCGAACTGACGACGGCACGCTTCAAGCAACCCGGCCACCGCGCCGAGCGGAAAATCGGCAAACCGGGCGATCGGCAGCATCACGCCACCCGGCACCTTCGTGCGCGACGAATGCGCGGAGAACTGGTAGCCGATGTAATGATTCCCGGCGACGCTGACGATCCGGAATTCGGTGACGTCCCGCCACGGCGTGACGGGTTTTTCGCGCGCGGCGCCGATCAGCCGGAAGCCCGTCTCGTCGATCTGCAGCGCGAGTTTGCGCCGCGACGACACGAACAACGCCGCACTAGCCAGCCCAAGCAACGCGGCCAGCGCCGCCACCGGCCAGAGCGCCGGCGCGGCCACGTAACCGCACAGGCTCGCCGCGCCCAGCCCCGCACACACGATCGCCCTGCTTTTCAGGCTTCGGCTGTCGACTGCCAGCGTGACCGGCAACGCGCCGATGACCGTTTCCGCGTCGGGATCGACGTGCCGGCCGGAATCCGTTGGTTTCCGCTCGTCGGTCATTGCACGCCCGCTCGTGCCGACGGCCGCCGGCCCATCGACGCGGCCGGCATGTGAGGATTCCGATACCGATGGCGCGGATCACGCGCCGCGGCGCCGACATCGGTCAATTGCATACGTTGACGGTACCGTTGGTCGTGCATTGACCGGTGGCCCGGTGAGTCTGCTCCGCCAACCGAGGCGCGAGGCCCATGCCGCGATCCGGCGCGGCCGCCGACGACGAGGCAGGATCGGTCGTCGACGCGGTCTCCGGCGACGGTTGCACGGGCGCCGGCCCGGACGCGGTCTGGCAGGCGGCAAGCGCCAGACACAGCGCGAATGCCGACGGGACGATGGAAAATCTGGACAGGGTCATGGACGCGCTCGCTCGATTCGTTTGGGGTAACGGCCCGCAGTCAGATCTGCGGCAGATCGCGCAACGTGCGCGACTCGCTCGTTGCATCGATGTCGAGCTCGATGCCTTCCGACGCATCGCGATACAGCACGCGTTTCAGCCTGGGCCCGATCGCGGTGGTATCCGATGCCGAGAAGATCGCGCGGACATCGTTACCGGACGCGAGCGCGCGCGCCACGTCGGCCACCGGGGCTTCGCGCGGCGTCTCCGCCCACGAGCGATCGGCCGGGTTCACGGCCGCCCAGCGCACGTGCGTCACGCGCGCGCTGAGCGGATCGATCCGCACACCATTCACCGCAAACGTAGACATCGGCATCTCCTTTGAATTTTTGCGGCCTGCCGCCTGCACGCGGCAAGCGGCTGACAGCCGGATCTCGCGACCATGGCCCGCACGTGCCGGCGATCATGCGCGCTTGCCCGGCCAACGCGATTTTCGATGATACATTGGGACGCTTTGCAACCGTCAACAGACAATCGTGTACGGGAGAAACACATGAGCGACGCCTGGGGAACCTTCCCTGCCAGAATGGGCGACCATCAGGCTTTCATCAGCTTCAACCATGGCTTTGCGGAAATCGCCGAAGGCGATCCGCGCACGTCGCTGCTGAGCGTGCGCGTCCCGTTCGCGCGCCCGTCGCCCGAAGGCCTGCCGACCGGCGACGAATTCGCCGATCTCGCGAAGATCGAGGATCTGCTCGACGCCGCGATCAGCGCGAAAGGCGGCGTGCAGGTCGGCCGCATCACCGTCGACGGCAACCGGGATTTTCTTTTCTACGTGCCGTTCGACGAGGAGGCAGCCGCGGAGATCGTCGATTCGCTGGCCGACCAGACGACCTATGCACTTCAGTACGCGCATCAGGACGACCCGGACAAGGCCACTTACTGGCAGACGCTCTACCCGACCGACGACGACTGGCAGATCATGCGCGACATGCGCACGCTGGATGCGCTGCGGCAGCAAGGCGACGTCCCCGACGTGAGCCGGCGCGTGATGCACTGGGCGTACTTCCCCGACCCGAGCGACGCGCACCAGTTCGCGGACTGGGCCGAAGCGAAAGGCTATCCGGTCGAATCGGTCGCGCCGACCGAAGACGGCAAGTCGGCCGTGCGGTTTTCGCACGAAGGCACGATGGCGCTCGCCGACATCACGCGCCATACGATCGCGCTCAATCGCGAGGTACGCGCGCTCGGCGGAAACTACGACGGATGGGAAACCAGCGTCGAACAGGCGGGGTGAGCGAAGCGCCATGCCCGTGGCGCGCGATGTGACGTCACGCCATCCGACGCAAAAAACATCCCGGCAGCGATGTTGCCCGCCGCCGGGATCAAGGCATCGCCGGCAAAAACCGGCGATGGGCCTGAGGGTTCGCTCAGGCACGAGGAAAGCGATTCGTACGGATCAGGCGAACGGATGTGGGGACGCGAACGAATGCCGTCGCGCAGCCCGCCGGACGCCTGTCCGGTTCCGCCGACGCAGCCTTCCGGCGTCGGGGGGGCAAAAAGCCCCCGCTCCTGCGCGAGCGAGCGGGGAAACGGTTGACCGGGCCGGGGAAGAACGGTCAACCGGTCAAATTGTGATCGCGGGTCACGCGACGGTCTGTGCGGCAACTCACCCTTTGGTGACAATGTGACGATAACCGGCATGCTCGCGTGCCGACGAATACCGTCATGGTTCAAGCGCGACGCATTGCTTGCGGACTTCGCTGACGTAGAGCCGGCCGACAGCGGTCGCCTGCCCATCCAGCGGTTTATCCCGTCTTAATTCAATTCAATTTTCAGCACCGCGCGCAGTTTCCGGTAAGTCACGGGTATTGTCAAAGCAGGATTATTCTATTTTTTGGCGCGAGGTGATTTTCGCTTCATTTTTTTCGCGACGAATTTCACGTGCGCAATGATCTGCGTCACGAAAACACGAGTTCGTCACTACAACGAGCCGCTGGAAAACCAGTCGGCAACCATATCGCCCCAGTCGAGATTGCTGACGATCTCGACAGCGGCATCGCCGACGATCTCGATAGCGACATCGCCAACGATTTCGGCCGTCGACGAATCTGCCGCCACCGCGCCGGTCGCCACCGCGTTCGCCTTCGCAATCGCGGTCGATGCGACGGGCTTCGGATCGGCAAGTCGCTCCAGCCAGTCGACGATATTGGCGCGCGCGTCTTCCGCATCGGCGAAATCATTGCGCTCCAGAAAGCGATCGAACACGATCCATGCGAGCGTCCTGCTTCGCACCGCGGATTCGAGTTGCCTGTCGACAACGGCGGTACGGCCCGACGCCGTGATGTCGAGCGTTGCTGTGAAACAGTAATCGAGATATTCGATCTCGAGTTTCGACGACATGGCTTCTCCGCTCAATCCGCCCTCTCTATTTTTATGACGCCCGGCACCCGACGGGCTTCGCGGCACAGTGTGAATCTTGCGTGAATTTAGCGCAGCGCTTCATTTTCACCGGCAGCATCACGATATTCTCGCAACCTGTCGATATCGACCGCAGCCATATGACCGCTCTCATTCCTTTTGCCCTTCCGATGGCACCGGAAGTTGCCCCGCCTCGCCATTTCCGTTGTCGACCTGCTCCGCGGCCGTCGTCGCGCTGCTAAACTCGGATCACAACGACCGCGCGCCACCAGAGGAAATAATGACGCTCGCTCAAGCAAAACAAAGCGGCGTAGATGTCTGGATCGTCCAGCTTCCCGAACACGCCCCCTATGCCTACACGCACCTCAAGCGAGTATTCTCGTCCGACGACTCGCGGCATCGGGTCGTGACGGTCGACCTGAAGAAATTGCTGGCCTGCGCCGACCGCGACACCACCGACTACGTACTGCCGTCGGTTCAGTACTGGGCCCCTGGCAAAGCCGCCGGCATCCGCGAATTCCTCGATCCGAACCGCAGCAGGATCCCGGACATGCCGTTCATCACGTTTCGCGAGACGAGAACGCGAACGCTACTCGGTATTCCCGGCCTGTCGAAAATCGGCGTCGCGTCGTTCCGTAACGGCCAGCATCGCGCACGCTATCTGGCCTATGCCGGTGCGACCACCTTGCCCGTCGAAATCCACGAGACCGAAGCCGATTTGCTTGTGCGGTATTGCGGCGAATGATCGCAATGTCCGTTCGGCTTTCCCCTCGCGCGATGCCATGGCGGCCGGGTGCCGCCGCCCGCGCCGAAGCCGCAAGCGTTCAAGCCTCGATCGCGTAAATCCGGTCAATGACTTCCGTTTCGCCGAGGCGACACGTTTCGACGCCGGCCAATCGCCAGCCGTTGTGTTCGTAGAACCCGATCGCGCGCACGTTGCCCTCCAGCACCTGCAGATGGACCTTGCCCATGCCGATCGACCTGGCCCACGCGCGAACGGCTTCGATCATGCGCTTGCCCGTGCCGCCGCCGTGATGCGAAGGATGAACGTGCAGGCAGTCGAGCAGCACGCCAAGCGCCGGATCGACGGGGCGCTCGGCGCTGACGAAGCCGACCGGCTCGCCGTGCGACTCGGCGATCAGCACGAAGCCCCACTCGCTCTCGTCGCGATCGAAATACTTGCGCCACCGAACCGCGTGCTCCGTCGGCACCTCGTCGGTCAGATAGGCGGCCGGAAGGATATGGCTATAGGCGGTTTGCCAGCTCAGCGTGTGCAGGCGAGCAATCTGGCTCGCGTCGTGCGCCGTCGCGGCGCGCAGTGTGGTCCGGGTGCCCGGCATCGGCGGCAACTCCTTGTGCTGGTTTTCGTGATCGGCATGCGTCATCGCAAAATATACCGTGCTTTGCGGGATGCATTTCATGCAGCGCGGTGTCGGGACGTCGGCGTGCGGGCAAAAAAAATCCCGACACCTTCATCGGTCATCGGGATCGAACGGCCCTGCAAAGCATGAGGGCACGAGGAAGGTCCTACATTACACGCATGCAAGACTGTTGCACTTTGTCGGTTTGCGCCAAGCCCCTGTTCGATTCCGCCAATCAGCCGGTTATGCGCAGCCGTAAACGAAAAAAGCCTGCTCGCGTTTGGCGCGAGCAGGCAAGAAAACGGATCAGCATTCGAGGCACGAGGGCTGTCCAGAGAAGATAACGGCACGGCGCGCGGGAACCTTAGGCGGGAAAGAAAACGTCGCGGGTAAACGGCTACGAACGTTGTCAGCGCAACGACACGGAAGCGCGATACGAAGCAGGCCCGAGGCCTCGTGGCCATCTCCGTCATCCCCGTCGGAAATGCGAGACAAGCGGTGCTATCGGTCGATACCACGCACGATCGCGCGCCCGATTTCAACACCTGTCCGCCTCGTCCGCGATTTCATATTCGACATCGAAGCCATATCGTCGGGGTGACTCGATTTACGCAACCACACTTTTGAAGCGCGCGAGCGCCGACATGGTATCGCGGTCGCTTCGTTGAATACGGGATGCCGCTTCGTTAAAGACGCCGCGAGCAAGACACGCCGCGGCTCTATCCGAACGCCGAAAAGCAAAAAGCCCGGCTCAATGAACCGGGCTTTTTGCTCGAATTTGTTGGGGTGGCTGATGGGACTCGAACCCACGACAACAGGAATCACAATCCTGGACTCTACCAACTGAGCTACAGCCACCACTGATACTGCTTGCTTCGTTTCGCTGTTTTGTTTCAGCAGCGAAGAACAAGATTATACGAAGTCTTTTGAATCTTGCAAAGCATTTTTTTCAAAAATTTCTTCGGCCGCGTTCAGATGCGCACGCGCCTCGTCGAACACGGCCAGATCGCCGCGTGCGAGCTTCTTGTTGTCCGACAGCACGCGACGCCAGCCGCGCGCGCCCGGCATGCCGCGATACAGCCCGAGCGCGTGCCGCACGATCGCGCCGAGGTAGGTCCCGCGCTTCAGCTCGGCCGCGCAATACGCGATCAATTGCGCCTCGGCCTCTTCGCGCGTCGGCACCGCCGAGGTCGCTCCGTAGAACCGCGCATCGACCTCCGCCAGCACGTACGGGTTGTGATAGGCCTCGCGGCCGAGCATCACGCCATCGACGTGCTCGAGATGCCGCGCAACCTCATCGAGCGTCGTGATGCCGCCGTTGATCACGATCTCCAGCGACGGAAAATCGCGCTTCAACCGATACGCATAGTCGTACTTGAGCGGCGGGATCTCGCGATTCTCCTTCGGCGACAGCCCTTTCAGGATCGCGTTGCGCGCATGCACGACGAACGTTTCGCACCCGGCCTCGGCCACCGTGCCGACGAAGTCGCGCACGAACGCGTAGTCCTCGACCGCGTCGACGCCGATCCGGTGCTTGACCGTCACCGGCACCGACACTGCATCGCGCATCGCCTTCACGCAGTCGGCGACGAGCGGCGGCTCGTTCATCAGGCACGCACCGAACGCACCGCGCTGCACGCGCTCGGACGGACACCCGCAGTTCAGGTTGATCTCGTCGTAGCCCCACTGCTCGCCGAGCTTCGCCGCGCGCGCGAGATCGTCCCGCTCGCTGCCGCCCAATTGCAGCGCGACCGGCGATTCGCTCGGCGTGAACGCAAGATGCCGCTGGGCGTCGCCGAACAGCAGCGCGCCCGTCGTGATCATCTCCGTATACAGCCACGTATTGCGCGTCAGCGTGCGGTGGAACGACCTGCAATGGCGATCGGTCCAGTCGAGCATCGGCGCGACGGATACGCGGCGGGGAGGAAGCGAGGGTGGAACGGACATGGAATTCGGGTACAGGCCAGACGGCACGGAACAACCCGACATTTTACCGCAATACCGGCCCTGCCCGCCCGACACGCGCACTACCGGCCGCCCAATTCAGCATCGACCGCGCGGCGCGCCTCGTCGAACACGCGCTCGATCACGCGCCGTTCGGTGAGCAGCATCCCGTCGATCTTGACCAGCCGCCAGTCGATCCGCACGGCATCGCCCTGCAGCACGCGATAGTGCGCCCGCTCGCCGTCCCAGACCTGCTCGGTCTTCACCTCGATCTCGAAGCCGCGGTACGGCTCGCTGAAATCGCCGAGGTCGCTCCCTCTCGGTTCCATCGCACGCTCCGTGGTGATGCCGCGCCAAGCCGCCCGCGCGGCCGGCGCCGCGCGCTCAATCGTATTCGTCGGACAAAAACGACCGGCCATCGGCCGTCAGATCGACCCGGTCGGCCGTCGCCTGATAGATCAGCCCGTCATTCAGCAACGCGTAGACGACGTCGTCGAACGCCGCGGGAACCGGCCGGCTGTCGCCGAACTGGTCGATCCATTTCAGCGCCTCGATGGCTTCGGGGGAAAGGATGGGGGTCATGCGTTGGCCTCCGGCATCGGTGTCGTTCCATCCTAGCACTTCGCCCGGAAGCCGAATACCGTGGCAAACGCGCCGCGCGAAATGCAATGCGGCGCCGGCGGGCACGCTGCCCGGCGGCGCCGCACCGAGGCGCGACCCGCGCGCTCAGAGACGCGCGATCGAGACTTCCGTCGACTTCACGAGCGCGACGACTTCGGCGCCGACCTTCAGTTCGAGTTCGTCCACCGAACGGGTGGTGATCACCGACGTGACGATGCCGAACGGCGTCTCGACGTCGACTTCGGAGACCACGGAACCGCGGATGATCTCCTTGACCTTGCCCTTGAACTGGTTACGTACGTTGATTGCAGTGATGCTCATCGGGATGATCGCTCCGAAGAAAAAAGTCTCAGAACGGGCGGCCGAAGCCGCCCGGAATTAAACGGCCCAGCGGATCTGCCCGACCGGTCGAACCTTGTCTGCTTCATGCGCCGCGTCGTGCTCGCCCGCGCCGGGGCCGCCGGCGAGTACGCGTTTCAGCACGCGGTCCTCCAGCGCCGCGAAGGCGGCCGACGCGCGGGCGCGCGGCCGGTCGAGCGGCACCGACTGATCGAGCGCCACCCGCCCCTGCTCGATCAACAGGATGCGGTCGCCGAGCGCGACGGCCTCCTGCACGTCGTGCGTGACGAGCAGCGCGGTGAACCGGTGTTCGCGCCACAGGCGCTCGATCAGCGCATGCATCTCGATGCGGGTAAGCGCGTCCAGCGCACCGAGCGGCTCGTCGAGCAACAGCAGTTGCGGCCGGTGCACGAGCGCGCGTGCCAGTGCGACGCGCTGCCGCTGGCCGCCCGACAGTTGCGCGGGCCAGTCGTTCGCGCGTTCCAGCAGGCCGACTTCGTCGAGCACCGCGCGGGCCTGGTCGCGCGCGCCGCGGCCGAGCCCCAGCATCACGTTCTGGAGCACGGTCTTCCACGGCAGCAGGCGCGCATCCTGGTACATGATCCGTGTATCGAGCGCACCGCCGCCTTCGCCGCGCGTCACGAGCGCGCCGCTGCTCGGTTGCTCGAGCCCCGCGACGAGGCGCAGCAACGTCGATTTCCCGCAGCCGCTGCGGCCAACGATCGCGACGAAGCTGCCGCGCGCGATGCCGAGCTCGACGTTGTCGAGCACCGTGCGGGCGCCGAAGCGCTTGCTGACGCCCGACAGCGTGACCGCGTCGTCGAGAGCCGGGCTGCCCGGGCGCCGCCGTGCCAGCGGCACGACCGATGCGCTGCCGTCGCGTTCGAGGATCGCCGCATCGCGCGCGTCGCCATCCGCGACGCGGGCCTGCGCGAGCTCGGCCTCGAGGTCTGCGCCGGCGAGCGGGCCGTAGGCGGCCGCCGAAGTCGTCGCATTCATGCCTTTGCTCCTGATTGATAGGCGGGGTGCCAGCGCAGCGTCACCCGCTCGATCGATTTCGCCAGCACATCGGCCAGCTTGCCGAGCACCGCGTACAGCAGGATGCCGACCACCACCACGTCGGTTTGCAGGAATTCACGCGCGTTCATCGTCATGTAGCCGATGCCCGACTGCGCGGAGATCGTTTCCGCGACGATCAGCATCACCCACATCAGCCCGAGCGCGAAACGCACGCCGACGAGGATCGACGGCAACGCGCCGGGCAGGATCACGTCGCGGTACAGCGCGAAGCCGCGCACGCCGTAGCTCTTCGCCATCTCGATCAGGTTCGCGTCGACCGAGCGGATCCCGTGATACGTATTGATGTAGACGGGGAAGAACACGCCGAGCGCGACGAGGAACAGTTTCGCCTTCTCGTCGATGCCGAACCACAGGATCACGAGCGGAATCATCGCGAGCGCCGGAATGTTGCGGATCATCTGGATCGTCGAGTCGAGCGCGACCTCGGCCGCTTTCGACAGCCCGGTCGCGAGCCCCAGCGCGAGGCCGACGCCGCCGCCGATCGCGAAGCCGAACAGCGCGCGCCACGTACTCACTTTCACGTTCGCCCACATTTCGCCCGACGTCACGAGCGACCACGCCGCGCGCACGACCGCTACCGGCTCGGGCAGCACGCGGGTCGACAGCCAGCCGGTGCGCGCACCGACTTCCCATACCACCAGCAACGCGAGCGGCACGAGCCACGGCGCGACGCCGTGCCACGCGCGGGCGGCCACGGCGACGCCCGTCGTCGAGGTTTTCGTTGTCATCGCAGGCCTCCGTCGCTCAGCTCTGGCTCGTCTTCGGCAGATAGTTGTTGCCGACGATCTCGCCGAACGGCCCCGACAGCGGGCCGGCGGCTCTCTCCACGCCCTTGCCCTTGATCAGCGGGAACACGAGCTCGGCGAAGCGATACGACTCCTCGAGGTGCGGATAGCCGGACAGGATGAACGTCTCGATGCCGAGATCCGCGTATTCGCGCATGCGTTCCGCGACCTGCTCGGGATTGCCGACGAGCGCCGTGCCGGCACCGCCGCGCACGAGCCCCACGCCGGCCCACAGGTTCGGATAGACCTCGAGCGCCTCGCGGCCGCCTCGCTTGCCGCCGTGCAGTGCGGCCATCCGGCGCTGACCTTCCGAATCCATGTTCGCGAACGCCTTCTGCGCACGTGCGATCGTGTCGTCGTCGAGCCGGCTGATCAGCCGCTCGGCGTCACGCCATGCTTCGTCCTCGGTCTCGCGCACGATCACGTGCAGGCGGATGCCGAACTTGATCTTGCGGCCACGCGCGTCGGCACGGGCACGGATGTCGGCGATCTTCTTCGCGACGGCCTCGGGCGGCTCGCCCCAGGTCAGGTAGGTATCGATGTGATCGGCGGCGATCGCGTGAGCGGCCGGCGACGAGCCGCCGAACCACAGCGGCGGATGCGGGCGCTGCACGGGCGGGTAAAGCGCCTTGCCGCCTTTCGACTGCAGGTGCTTGCCGATGTAGTCGAACCCGCCGTTGTCGTGCGACGCGGCAAGCAGCCCGCGCCAGATGTTCAGGAAATCGTCGGTAATCTCGTAGCGCGTGTCGTGATCGGCGAAGAGGCCGTCGCCTTCCAGCTCGGCCGCATCGCCGCCCGTGACGACGTTGATCAGCAGGCGGCCGCCCGACAGGCGGTCGAACGTCGCGGCCATCCGCGCGGCGAGCCCCGGCGAAGCGATGCCGGGGCGCACGGCGACCAGGAACTTCAGGCGCTGCGTCGCGGGAATCAGGCTCGACGCGACGACCCACGCATCCTCGCAGGAGCGGCCGGTCGGCAGCAGCACGCCGTCGTAGCCGAGCGTGTCCGCCGCCACGGCGACCTGCTTGAAGTAATCGTAGTCCGCGGCGCGCGCGCCTTCGGCCGTGCCGAGATAGCGGCTGTCGCCATGCGTGGGGATAAACCAGAACACATTCATCTGCTGCTCCTGCTTGACTGTCACTGCCGAAATTTGAAAAAAACATCACCCTGCTCGCGTCGCGGATGAGCGACGCATGCATGGTGTGCATTCGAATCGGGATGGCTCGCCGGTCACGCCGTGCAGCGGACGAGGACGCGATCGCACGGCTGTTTCTGGGAAATCAGTCTAGGGATCGGTACCAGGCTTTGGAACGATTTTTTTGAGCTTAGGTTTTCCGCTTTCGTGATTAGCGCGACGCTGGAGCGAATATCGCCGCGGCCGGGCCCTATAATGGCGCACCTATCCGAATAACTCCGCGCGCCCGGCCCCGGCCGTGCGCGCCTGCGGTGCACTCATCGATGCAGAAAGTCATCCTGCCCTTCCTGTCCGGCTTCCTGGCCGCCCTGTTCTTCCGCGAGGCCACGCTCGCCCTTCTCCACACGGCCGACCTGATCGCCGCAACCGGCTTCTCGACACAACCGTTCGCGCCGCTCGGCATTCCTGAATTTGTCGCGAACGCACTGATCAGCGCGTGCTGCGCGATTCCGATGGCGTGGCTGTTGCGCGTCTCGCCCGAGCGCGAAGCATCGTGGATCGGCGCGCTGGTGTTCGGCGGTATCGTGCTGACGGCCGCCCGCGTGTTCGCGATCGATCCGCTGCGCGGCATCTGGCCGTCGGGCAACATGCTGCCCGTGCTCGCGGCCGGCTTCGCGGCGAATGCGGTGTGGGGCTTCGGCGCGCTCGTGTTCATGCGCGCGTTCATGTCGGACGACGCGGGCGACGAATAACGCCGGCGCGGGCGACGCGTCCTTCGGGACCAGCCGACTTCCATGAAAAAGGCCGCGTGCATCTGCACGCGGCCTTTGCGTTTCCGTGTCGCGCGTCGGTCGGCCGCGCGGGCCAGCCCGATCGGCGTCAGTCCTTCAGCTTGCGCAGCGGATGCGTGTCGGGCGTCCACGGACTGTCGAACATCGCGAGCACGTCGGCGCGCGCGACGTCGGCGGCCGACTTGAAGCGCCACACCGGCTGATGATCCTTGTCGACGATCAGCGCGCGCACGCCTTCGATCACGTCGCCGTGCGCGAAGGTCGAGCGCGTGAGGTCGAGATCGCGCCGCAGGCAATCGGCCATCGTCGCGCCGCGCGCGCGTTCGACGACTTCGAGCGACACGGCCATCGACAGCGGCGACAACTGCTCGCGCATCGCATGGGTCGCCTTCTCGATCCACCCGTCGACCGCCGCGCAATCGGGCTCGGCGTCGAGCGACGCGAGGATCGCGTCGAGGTCGGGTTGCGCGAAATGCCGGTCGATCCCGGCGCGCGCATCGGCAAGCGCCGACGTGTCGGGCGTCGGCACGACCTTGTGCGCGGCAGCCGCGTCGATCACGCACGCGACGGCCTGCGCGCCGCTGTCGATGCGCGCGCCGCGCAGCGTGTCGAGCAGCGCCGGCAGCGCGGCATCGGGCAGATAGACGTCGGCGAGTTGCGCGTACAGCGCGCCGGCCGCGTCGAGCGTCGCGCCCGTCACCGCGAGATAGCGGCCGATCGCGCCGGGCGTACGCGCGAGAAACCAGCTCATCCCGACGTCCGGGAACAGGCCGATGCGCGTTTCGGGCATCGCCATCTTCGTCGAATCGGTCACGACGCGCAGGCCGCCCGTGTGCCGCGCCGCCTGCGAGATCCCCATGCCGCCGCCCATCACGACACCGTGCATCAGCGCGATGTACGGCTTCGGATACGTGAAGAGCGCATGGTTCAGCGTGTATTCCTCGATGAAGAACGTGTCGACCGCGTCGCGGTCGCCGCGCTGCCACGCGTCGTGGAAGAAGCGCACGTCGCCGCCCGCGCAGAACGCGCGCGGATGCGGGCTGTGCACGACGACCGCGACGACGTCGGGATCGTCGCGCCACGCGTCGAGCGCCTGCTGCATCAGCCGGATCATGCCGACCGACAGCGCGTTCAGCGCCTTCGGCCGGTTCAGTTCGAGAAAGCCGATGCGGTTCGCGACATACGCGCGCACGTCGGGCTGGGCGGATTCGACGGAAACGGCGGCGGAAGTGGAATCGGTCATGAAGGTCGTCCGGCAAACGGCAGTCGCACGCTCAGTGCGCCTGCATCTTCGAGAACAGGTTCAGCACCACGACACCCGCGATGATCAGCCCGAGGCCGATCACCGCCGGCACGTCCGGCACCTGACGATAGAGCAGCATCGCGACGAGCGTGATCAGCACGATGCCGGCGCCCGACCAGACTGCATAGATGATGCCGACCGGCATCGTACGCAACGTGAGCGACAGGCAGTAGAACGCGACGCCGTAACCGGCGACGACGAGCACCGACGGCCACAAGCGCGTGAAACCGTCCGCCGCGCGCAGCGCGGACGTGCCGATCACTTCCGCGACGATCGCGATCGCGAGCCATGCGTAGCCGGGCAGTTGCATCGCTCAGCTCCTTGCGAGGGCCAGTACCGCGTAGTCGTGGCCGAGCTCGGCGCACAGCGCCTCGACGACGAACTCGTGATCCGCGCGCTGCGGCAACCCGGACGCGGTGATCGAGCCGATCACGCCGGCGCCGGCGACGGTCAGCGGAAACGAGCCGCCGTGCGACGCATACTCGGCGACCGGCAATCCGTGCTTGTCCGCGAGCGTCGCGCCGGCCTGCTGCATGCGCAGGCCGATCGCGTACGAGCTGCGGCGAAAATGCGCGACGACGTTGCGCTTGCGGCGCACCCAGTCGGCGTTGTCGGGCGTGGCTCCGGCGAGCGCCGCGTAAAACAGCGGCTGGCCGAACGTGACGATGTCGATCGCGATCGCATGACCGCGCGACGTCGCGAGCGCATGCATCCGGTTGCCGAGCGCCCATGCGCGAGCCGGGTCGAAATGGGGAAACACGAGCGCCTGTTCCTGCGCGCCGATCGATTGCAGATCGTGAGCGATGTCCATGAATCCGTCGATGCAGTAAGGAGAGCCGCAACGGCGCCGATGCGATCGCGCCGGGCCGCTGCCGGGATGACGACACAAACCGCTCGATTCTAGCGCACGTGCCTGCCCGTACCGGCCCCACCAGCGCTCGCCATGCGATTGGCACAAAACACTTGCACGCATTCGGGATAGCCCCTATAATTCAATTCTTCGACGGACGCGGGGTGGAGCAGTCTGGCAGCTCGTCGGGCTCATAACCCGAAGGTCGTAGGTTCAAATCCTACCCCCGCAACCAACCGTCCAGAATTTCGCAGAAAGCCCGGCCTCGCGTCGGGCTTTTTGTTTTTGCGCGTCCGGGCGCCGCGCGCCCTTCACTCGCGCACCCGCCGTTTCGCACGACACGCCGCCGCATGCGCAGGCGTTCAAGAATGCCGCGGCCCGGTGATACACTCGCATCACCTCGTCCCTTCCACTCGACATGAAATTCTGCTCCGTCTGCGGTCACGAAGTCCTCGCGCGCATTCCTCCGGGCGACAATCGTGAACGCTTCGTCTGCGATCACTGCGGCACGATCCATTATCAGAATCCGCGCAACGTCGTCGGCACGGTGCCGGTCTGGGGCGACCAGATCCTGCTGTGCCGCCGCGCGATCGAACCGCGCTACGGATTCTGGACGCTGCCGGCCGGTTTCATGGAAATGGGCGAAACGACCGCGGAAGCCGCCGCGCGCGAGACCCTCGAGGAAGCCGGCGCGCGCGTCGAGGTGCAGAACCTGTTCACGCTGCTGAACGTGCCGCACGTGCACCAGGTCCATCTGTTCTACCTCGCACGGCTCACCGACCCGGGCTTCGAAGCCGGCGAGGAAAGCCTCGAGGTGAAACTGTTCGACGAAGCGGACATCCCGTGGGACGAGATCGCGTTCCCGACCGTCAGCCAGACCCTGCGGTTCTTCTTCGCCGATCGCGCCGCCGGCGACTACGGCGTGCACACCGGCGATATCTTCCGCTCGCTGCGCAACGGCTGAGCCGCGCCCCATGGTTCCCTGGCTCGGCCCGGACGATCCGTTCCCGCCCATCGAGCGCGCGCTCGGCCCCGCGACGGGTGCGCCCGGGCTGCTCGCCGCGAGCGCCGACCTGCTGCCATCGCGCCTCATCGACGCCTACCTGCGCGGCATCTTCCCGTGGTACTCGGACGGCCAGCCGGTGCTGTGGTGGAGCCCCGACCCGCGCATGATCCTCGTGCCGGCCGAATTCAAGGTGTCGCCTTCGCTGCGCAAGACGCTCAAGCGCGTGCTGCGCGAGCCTCAATGGGAAGTGCGCGTCGATCACGACTTTCCCGGCGTGATGCGCGCCTGCGCGCAGGCGCCGCGCCGCGGGCAGCGCGGCACCTGGATCACCGCCGAGATCATCGACGCCTATACGTCGCTCTACCGCTCCGGCAACGCGCACAGCATCGAGACGTGGCACGACGGGCGCCGCGTCGGCGGCCTGTACGGCGTGTCGTTCGGCCGGATGTTTTTCGGCGAGTCGATGTATGCGGACGTGACCGACGCGTCGAAAATCGCGCTGGCCGCGCTCGTCGCGCACCTTCGCGAGCACGGGCTGGAAATGATAGACTGCCAGCAGAATACGTCGCATCTAGCGTCGCTCGGCGGCCGCGAGATCGCACGCAAGGCCTTTGTCGCTCACGTGCGCCGCGCGGTAGCCGAACCGCCGATTCCGTGGCACTTCGACAAGCGCGTGCTCGCCGCGCTGACGAGCCCCGCCGAAACGGCGGCGCCCACCGGGACCGAGCGCTAGCGCGGCACTCCTTCCCTGCATCGAGAGCTGCCCATGACTCATCCGACTGAGCTGCCGCTTTCACCGCTTTCGGCGCTGCAATTCTATGCAACGGCGCCCTATCCGTGCAGTTATCTGGACGGCCGCATCGCGCGCTCGCAAGTCGCGACGCCGAGCCACCTGATCAATTCCGACATCTACACCGAGCTCGTGAAGGCCGGCTTCCGCCGCTCGGGCGTGTTCACGTACCGCCCGTACTGCGACGGCTGCCGCGCATGCGTGCCGGTGCGCGTGCCGGTCGCCGCGTTCGCGCCGACGCGCACGCAGCGCCGGATGTGGAAACGGCATCGCGCGCTGGTCGCGACGGTGTCGCCGCTGCACTACGACGAAGAACACTACGCGCTGTACATGCGCTACCAGTCCGCGCGCCATGCGGGCGGCGGCATGGACCGCGACAGCCGCGACCAGTACGAACAGTTCCTGCTGCAAAGCCGGATCAACTCGCGCCTCGTCGAATTCCGCGACCTCGACGCGCCGGGCGGCGAACCCGGCAAGCTGCGGATGGTCAGCATGATCGACATCCTCGGCGACGGCCTGTCGTCGGTCTATACGTTCTTCGAGCCCGACGACCGGCACACGAGCTACGGCACCTACAACATCCTGTGGCAGATCGAGCAGGCGAAGAGCCTCGGGCTGCCCTACGTGTACCTCGGCTACTGGATCCGCGAGAGCCCGAAGATGGCCTACAAGGCGAACTTCCATCCGCTCGAAGGGCTGATCGACGGCCGCTGGAAGACGCTCGATCCGGAACGGGTCGACCTGCCGCCCGTCGACGCGGCGCTCGCGCGCGCGCCGTTGCCGGGCGGGCATTCCGGGTCGAGCTGACGCGCGCCGCGGCGGCTACGAAGCGAAGCGCGCCCGTGCCGCGCAACTCCCGGTAAAATAGCGGGTTGTCATTCATTCCGGCCGTCCGCCCCATTCCCGTGTTCAGTTCCCTCTACCCGCTGGCCCGCGCATCCCTGTTCAGGATGGATGCGGAAGACGCTCACCACCTTACGCTGCGCGCGCTCGGCGCGGCCGGCCGTACGGGCCTAGCCTGCGCGCTGTCGGCGCGCGTGCCCGACGCGCCGCGTACCGTGATGGGGCTCACGTTCCGCAACCCGGTCGGCCTCGCGGCCGGCCTCGACAAGGACGGCGCGGCCATCGACGGCCTCGCGGCGCTCGGCTTCGGCTTCATCGAGGTCGGCACGGTCACGCCGCGCCCGCAGCCCGGCAATCCGCGCCCGCGGATGTTCCGGCTGCCGCAGGCGGAAGCGCTGATCAACCGGATGGGCTTCAACAACCACGGCGTCGACCAGTTCGTGAAGAACGTCCAGGCCGCCCGCTATCGCGGCGTCCTCGGCCTGAACATCGGCAAGAACGCCGACACGCCGATCGAGCGCGCGGCCGAGGATTACCTGTACTGCCTCGAGCGCGTGTATCCGTTCGCGAGCTACGTGACGATCAACATCTCGTCGCCGAACACGAAGAACCTGCGCCAGTTGCAGGGCGCGGGCGAGCTCGACGCGCTGCTCGCCGCGCTGAAGGACAAGCAGCAGCGCCTCGCCGACCTGCACGGCAAGCTCGTTCCGCTCGCACTGAAGATCGCACCCGATCTCGACGACGAACAGGTCAAGGAAATCGGCGACACGCTGCTGCGCCACAAGATCGAAGCGGTCATCGCCACCAATACGACGCTGTCGCGCGCGGCCGTCCAGGGCCTGCCGCATGCGGACGAAGCCGGCGGCCTGTCGGGCCGCCCGGTGTTCGACGCATCGAACGAAGTGATCCGCAAGCTGCATGCGGAAGTCGGCAACGACGTGCCGATCATCGGCGTCGGCGGCATTTTCTCGGGCGAGGATGCCCGTGCGAAGCTGGCGGCCGGCGCGGCGCTCGTCCAGCTCTATACCGGCTTCATTTATCGCGGCCCGGCGCTCGTGTCGGAATGCGTGAAGGCGATCGCCAGCGGACGCGGCGCGTAATATAGCCATAAGCAAAGTATATTTAGCTATCGATAGCATTTTTGCTATCATCGCCATATGACGAAAACCATTGACCCCACCAGGGCAAGGACACACACGATGAAATTTCCGCTGTTGAAGAAGCTGCTGGTTGCCGGCGCGATCGGCATGTCGTTCGCCGCGGCAACCGCGCATGCGGCCGACCTCCTCGATCAGGTCAAACAACGCGGCACGCTGCGCGTCGGCCTCGAAGGCACGTTCCCGCCGTTCAACTCGAAGAGCCCGCAAGGCGACCTCGTCGGCTTCGACGTCGACATCGCGAAGGCCGTCGCGGCGAAGCTCGGCGTGAAGGCGGAATTCGTGACGACCGAATGGAGCGGCATCATCGCGGGCCTGCAGGCCGGCAAGTTCGACGTGATCGTCAACCAGGTCGGCATCACCGACAAGCGCAAGGAAACGCTCGACTTCTCGCCCGCATACACGTACTCGTCCGCGCAGCTGATCCAGCGCAAGGACGACACGCGCGCGTTCAAGTCGCTGGAAGACCTGAAGGGCAAGAAGCTCGGCGTCGCGCTCGGCACGAACTACATGGACATGGCGAAATCGGTGCCGGGCATCGACGTGAAGACGTACCCGGGCGCGCCCGAGTACCTGCGCGATCTCGCGGCCGGCCGCCTCGACGCGGCGCTCAACGACCGCCTGATGCTCGCGTACCTGACGAAGAATTCGCAGCTGCCGCTGCGCCCGGGCGCGAACGTCGGTTCGGCGAACCCGTCGGGCATCCCGTTCAAGAAGGGCAACCCGAAGTTCCAGAAGGCGATCGACGACGCGATGGCGCAACTCGAAGCCGACGGCACGTTCACGAAGATCTCCGACAAGTGGTTCGGCATCGACGTGACGAAACCGCTCAAGTAAGCACGCCTGCATTTCCCGCCTGACGGCGGGCCGGAAAGGGCGGCATCCGCAACGATGCCGCCCTTTGTTTTATCGGTCCGGTTTATGATTGCGCTTTCGCGCACGCATTCGCTTCGTATTCCATGTCGACAACGTCCCTGCTCGTCCAATCGCTGCCGGTGCTCGCCCAGGGTGCCGTGCTGACCGTCAAGTTCGCCGTGCTGTCGATGGTGTTCGGCCTGCTTGGCGCCGTCGTGCTCGCGATGATGGGCATCCGGCAGAGCGAAGCGCTCGACGGCTTCGAGCGCATCTGGGTCAACGCGCTCGCGTGGCTGGCGCGCGCGTACGTGAGCCTGATGCGCGGCACGCCGCTGCTCGTGCAGATCTTCGTCATTTATTACGGGCTGCCGAGCCTCGGCATCTCGCTCGACCCGACGCCGGCCGGCGTCATCGCGCTGTCCGCGAACGTCGCGGCCTACATGTCGGAAAGCATGCGCGGCGCGATCAACGGGATCGCGCGCGGCCAGTGGCTCGCCGCGTACAGCCTGGGGCTGTCGTGGGGGCAGACGCTACGCTACGTGATCGGCCCGCAGGCGCTGCGCATTGCGGTGCCGAGCCTGTCGAACAGCCTGATCAGCCTGATCAAGGACACGTCGCTCGTGTCCGTGATCACCGTGACCGAACTGCTGCGCAGCGCGCAGGAAGTGATCGCGGCGACCTATCAGCCGCTGCCGCTCTATCTCGCCGCCGCGGCCGTGTACTGGATCCTGTGCCAGATCCTCGAATGGGTGCAGCGCTGGTACGAAAAGCGCCTGTCGCTGCCGTCGCGGCACTGAGCCACGCGGCTGCACCGGGCCGGCGCTCGCCGGCCCGACGCCCACCTTCCCGTCTTTCCGTCTATTCGCCCGAATAACGCACGCCGAGCACGGCGCGCGCCGCATCGGTCATCGCGATCATCCGCCGCGAATGGTCGTGCGTCATGATCGGGCTTTCGGTCTCGCCCGCACGCAGCAGATCGCAGAAGTGCTCGGTCTCGTAGTTCAGCCCGCCGCCGTCGACCGGCGCATCGAGCTCGACGGTGCGCCCGTCCGCGTAGCGGATCGTCGCACGCGCGGGGTTCCACCACTTCTCGTGAATCGTCACGTGGCCGCCCGCCGCGGCGATCAGCGCGTCGCCGCGCCCCATCACGTCGAGACCGCAAAAGAGCTGCGCGATCCCGCCGTTCTCATGCACGCTGTTCAGGCTCGCGAACAGGTCGACGCCCGTCGCGCCGACGCGTCCGAGCGTCTGCACGTCGCGCGCCGCGCCGAGCCAGTCGACGGCAAGGAACGCCTCGTAGATGCCGATGTCGAGCAGCGCGCCGCCCGCGCGATCGAGCCGATAGACGGAATGCGCCTCCGGCACCGACGACGATGCGCAGCCCGCCCGCACGAGCCGGATCTCGCCGATCGGATCGTCACGCAGGTGCGCACGCAACTGACGGTACAGCGGGAAGAATGGCGGCTTCATCGCCTCCATGAAGAGCCGCCCGGCAGCGCGCGCCGCGTGCAGCACCGTGTCGAGTTGCGCGGCGTTCAGCGCGGCGGGCTTCTCGCACAGCACCGCCTTGCCGGCAGTCAGTGCGGCCAGCGTGTACTGCGCATGGCTGTCATGGAGCGTCGCGATGTAGATCGCGTCGATATCGCTCGCGAGGAGCGCGTCGAGGCTCGCGGCAGGCGTGCCGCCGCATGTCTCGCAGAAGGCGGCCGTTGCGTCGGCGCGGCGGGCCCAGGCGCCGGCGAGCGTGGCGCCCGGCACGTGCGCGAGGCTTTGCGCGAAGCGGCGCGCGATGCTGCCTGCGCCGACGATGCCGAAGCGCACCGGGCGATGGTCGTTGTCGTTCATCCTGATCTTCCGTGTCGGTCGTATGGCGGTTGCCGGCACGCTGCCGGCCGGCCGTCATGATAAACGGCCCCGCGGCACACGGATGGACGACACGCGCGCCGTCAGGCCCGCACCGGCACGTCGACCGAGAAATCGCGCGAAATCTCGTCCGCGCTGAAATCGATCAGCGCGAGCGACGCCGCTTCGGCTTCGCGCGGGTCGCGCCGCTCGATCGCGTCGACGACGCGCGCATGCGCCTTCACCGCGATGTCGTGCGCGCCTTCCTTCTGCACGACGCGCGGATTCACGAGACGCACCGCCCCGCGCACGATCGCCGCCATCTGCTGGAAGAACTGGTTGCCGCTTGCCTGGACGATCCGCGTATGCAGCAACTCGTCCGCCGTGTCGTAGCCGGAATCGCCCGGCTGCAGCACCTTGAACGCATCGAACGCTTCGCGAATGCCCGCGATGTCGGCGGCCGTCGCACGCACGGCGGCCTGCGCGGTCGCGCGTGGTTCGATCAGCATCCGGAATTCGATGACGTCGCGCATGAACTGCGGATCGGGCTTTGCCCGAAATCGCCAGCTCACGACGTCTTCGTCGATCATCCGCCAGTCGCGCATGGGCCGCACGCGCGTCCCGACTTTCGGACGCACGTCGAGCATGTCGCGCGCAAGCAACATCGACAACGCCTCCCGCATCACCGTACGGCTCACGTCGAACTCTTTCGACAGCACGTCCTGCGGCGGCAAGATGCCGCCGTACTTGTCCTCGACGATACCCGAGACAAGCCCATCCATCACTTTGGCGACCAGTGACCGGTCTTTGCCCTGCTCCATGACACCTCCCCGTGCGTCGATTTGCGAACACCTGCTCCGCAGTTCCGCCGGCCCTGGTTACTACTCTGTTCTTATGATCTATAAGTTGATGAGTTCGACGATATTTCGCTATCTGGTAAACACCTGACAGGGTTATCCCTCTTTTGAACGAGGTGATTTATACGGCTAAAAAAAAAGCCCGGGAAGCGCGCCGCGCCTGCCGGACCCCGGTTTCCACAAGATTTAACTATGCAATCCGTGACGACCGATACCGCGCCGTTACGGACTGCTTCTCATTCAGTTTCAGCCAGCCGGATAAGCGATCGTTTCAACGCCGTTTTCCGTGCCGAGCAAGCACAGATTCGCGCCGCGCTCGGCGAACAGGCCGACCGTCACGACGCCCGGCCATGCGTTCACCTGTGCCTCGAAACCGCGCGGATCGGCGATCTGCAGGCCCTTCACGTCGATGATCTCGTTGCCGTTGTCGGTGATGTAGGGTGCGCCGTCCTTCGTCACGCGCAGCACGGGCACGCCGCCGAGCGCGGTCACGCGCCGGCCGATCGCCGTGCGCGCCATCGGTACGACCTCGATCGGCAGCGGGAACGCGCCGAGCACCGGCACGCGCTTGCTCGCGTCCGCAATGCAGACGAACGTGTCGGCCACCGACGCGACGATCTTCTCGCGCGTCAGCGCGCCGCCGCCGCCCTTGATCATCGCGCCGCCGGCGTCGATCTCGTCGGCGCCGTCGACGTACACCTGCAGCGAGTCGATCTCGTTCAGGTCGAACACCTTGATGCCGTGCGATTTCAGGCGTTCGGTCGTGGCGACCGAGCTCGACACGGCGCCGCGATAGCGCGACTTGACGGCCGCGAGCGCGTCGATGAAGCAGTTGGCGGTCGAGCCGGTGCCGACACCGATCACGGCGCCTTCCGGCACGTTCTGGATCACGTAATCGGCGGCGGCCTGGCCGACGAGGCGTTTGAGTTCGTCTTGAGTCATGGCGTGGTAATGCTGCGGGATTGCTGAAAACCGCCAGTTTACCGGAGTCGGCGGACGCCCCCGCGTTTTTCGGCGTGCAATGCGCCGCGCATTCAGCGCGTGTCGGCCACCGGAGCGGGGACCGCCGTTTGCGCGCCGGGGAAGTACTTGTCGAGCAGCGCCTGCGCGATCGCGTCGCTTTCCGCGTCCGGGTCGCCCGCGTAGTCGGACGGCCGGAAATGCATCTGGAACGCCGCGAACACGCGCCGCGTGCGCGTGTCGAGCACGCCGTCGGTCGGCACGTCGTAGCCGTAGCGCGCGAGCTTGAGCTGCAGTTCGCGCACGTCGACCGGCGCGTGCGGGTCGCGGCCGCCGAGCCGCGCGGCAACGGTGGCGTCGTCCGGCCACGCGCCGATGCCTGCTTGCGCGAGCGCATGCCACGGGAACAGCGGCCCGGGATCGATCTTGCGTTGCGGCGCGATGTCGCTGTGCCCGACCACGCGCGTCGGCGCAATCCCGTAGCGCGCGACGATGTCCTTCGACAGGCGGATCAGCGCGTCGACCTGTTCGGGTGGATACGGCTGCCAGGTGCGCTGCTGCGGGTCGAGCGGGCCGCGGTTCACGTTCTCGATGCCGATCGACACCGCGTTCAGCTCGGTCGTGCCCTGCCACTCGCTGACGCCCGCGTGCCATGCACGCCGCGCTTCCGGAACGAGTTGGTGGACGACGGGCATCCCGCGCTCGGTGGGCGGCCGCGGCGGAACGACGTAGTGCACGCTGACCGAATCACCGGTCAACGTGCGCAAGGATTTCGTCTCGTCGCTTTCGGTGTAGTGCATCACGAGAAAGCGAATCCGCGAATCGGCGCCGCGCGCGTGCAGGCTCGTGTCGGCGTAGTAGGTGCCGCGCTCGACGAGCGACGGCGACGTGCAGGCCGCCAGCAGGCCGAGCACGGCGCAGGAGATGCCGGCACGAAACAGGGTCATCGGTCGCGGGTTCCGGGTAGCCGCGTGCCGCCTTGCATCGGGGCACGCGTCGCTTGGGTGATTCGACGCCCGCGCATCGCGCGCGGGACGGGCGGGCCCGGGGCTCAGCCCTTCACGCGCCGCTGGCGCACGGCTTCGTACAGGCACACGCCGCTCGCGACCGACACGTTCAGGCTTTCCACGCTGCCGGCCATCGGGATGCTCATCACTTCGTCGCAGGTGTCGCGCGTGAGCCGACGCATGCCTTCGCCTTCCGCGCCCATCACGAGCGCGACCGGGCCGTCGAGCTTCGTTTCGTAGAGCGTCGCCGGCGCCTCGTCCGACGTCCCGATGATCCACACGCCGGCTTCCTTCAGCTCGCGCAGCGCACGGGCGAGGTTCGTCACGGTGATGTAGGGCACGGTATCGGCTGCACCGCTCGCCACCTTGGCGGCAGTCGCGTTCAGGCCGACCGCCCGGTCGCGCGGCGCAATGACCGCGTGCGCGCCGGCCGAATCGGCGACCCGCAGGCACGCGCCGAGATTGTGCGGATCGGTGACGCCGTCGAGCACGAGCAGCAGCGCGGGCCCGTTGATGCCGTCGAGCAGCTCGGACAGGTTCTGCGCGAGCGGCATGTCCTCGACGCGCGCGACGACGCCCTGGTGGCGCTCGGTATGCGCGAGCCCCCACAGGCGCGTTTCGTCGGCTGCGATCAGCCGCACGCCCGCTTCCTTCGCGGCGTGCAGGAACTCCTGCATGCGGCGGTCGCGGCGCGTCTGGTCGTACAGCACCTCCGCCACCGTCGATGCATCGTGCCGCAAACGTGCGGTCACCGCATGAAAACCGTAAAGAACCTTCAGACGTGACATGACTGGAACAACCTTCGATCAAACAGGCGGCCGCGCGATGCGCGCAGCCGCGATCCATGGAAAAGGAAAGCGCCGCGTGGCCGGCCGATGGCCGGTAACGCGGCGTCTCTCGATACTGCAGGGCGTGCGCACACGCCGCCCCGAACGCTCAGTACTTCTTGCGGGCGCGGGCCTTCTTCGCGGTCGGCTTCGCCGGCGCGCCGCCGCCACCGCCGCCCTTCTTCTTCGCGGCGCCACGTGCGGCGCGCGCTTCCTTCACCGCGACGCTCGGCGCGCTCGCGGCCTTCTTGCCACGCGGCACGGTGTCCTCCACCGGCGGCAGCGCACGCACGCGCGGGCCGCTGCCGTTGCGATCGACGCCGGCAGCCGGTGCGGGCGACGGACGCGGCGCCTTCACCGGCGTATCGCGCACGAGGCGGAAATCGATCTTGCGCGCGTCGAGATCGACGCGGCTCACCTGCACGCGCACGCGGTCCGACAGGCGATAACGGATACCCGTGCGTTCGCCGCGCAGCTCGTTCTTGATCTCGTCGTACTGGAAGTAGTCGGAGCCGAGTTCCGTCACGTGCACGAGCCCTTCGATGAACAGCGTGTCGAGCTGCACGAAGATGCCGAACGACGTCACGCCGTTCACCATCCCGCCGTACTCCTCGCCGAGCTTGTCGCGCATGAAGTAGCACTTGAGCCACGCCTCGACGTCGCGCGACGCCTCGTCCGCACGGCGCTCGTTCGCCGAGCAGTGCAGGCCGAGCTCCTCCCAGATTGCCGTGTTCGAACGCGAGCGGCCGCGCGCCTCGTCGTCGGCCTGCTGCATCGCGCGGGCGCGCGGCGACAGCGCGGTGCTCAGCTCGAAGCCTTCCGGCGCCTTCGGCACGTACTTCTTGCCGGACAGGATCGCGTAGATCGCGCGATGCGTGAGCAGGTCCGGGTAGCGGCGGATCGGGCTCGTGAAGTGCGCGTACGCCTCGTACGCGAGACCGAAGTGGCCGATGTTGTCCGGGCTGTAGACGGCCTGCTGCATCGAGCGCAGCAGCATCGGCTGCAGCATCTGCGCGTCCGGCCGGTCGCGGATCTGCGCCATCAGCGCCGCGTAGTCGCTCGCGTGCGGCTTGTCGCCGCCGCCGAGCGACAGGCCCATGCCGCGCAGGAACGCGCGCAGGTTCTCGAGCTTCTCCGGCGTCGGCCCCGCGTGCACGCGGTACAGGCCCGGATGCTTGTTGCGCTTCAGGAAATCGGCCGCGCAGACGTTCGCGGCCAGCATGCATTCCTCGATCAGCTTGTGCGCGTCGTTGCGCTGGCGCGGCACGATCTGCTCGATCTTGCCTTGCGAGTTGCAGACGATGTAGGTCTCGGTCGTGTCGAAATCGATCGCGCCGCGCTTTTGACGTGCGGCGAACAGCGACTTGTAGACGCCGTACAGATCCTGCAGGTGCGGCAGCAGATCCGCGCGGCGCGCGGCTTCCGGCCCCTTCGTGTTCGACAGCACGGCGGCGACTTCGGTGTACGTGAGGCGCGCCGCCGAATGGATCACGGCCGGATAGAACTGGTATGCCTTGATCTCGCCGCGCGCGGTGATCACCATGTCGCATGCGAGCACGCAGCGGTCGACCTGCGGGTTCAGCGAACAGAGCCCGTTCGACAGCTTCTCCGGCAGCATCGGGATCACGCGGCGCGGGAAGTAGACCGACGTGCTGCGCTCGAGCGCGTCGGCATCGAGGCCGCTGCCCGGCTGGACGTAGTGCGACACGTCGGCGATCGCGACGATCAGCCGGTAGCCGTCGCCGCGACCGACCTTCACCGGCTCGCAATAGACGGCATCGTCGAAGTCGCGCGCATCCTCGCCGTCGATCGTCACGAGCGGCACGTCGCGCAAGTCGACGCGGAACCGCAGGTCGGCCGGACGCACCTTGTCGGGCAGCGCGGCGGCTTCGTCGAGCGCCGGCTGGCTGAATTCGTGCGGCACGCCGTACTTGCGCACCGCGATTTCGATTTCCATGCCCGGATCGTCGATATCGCCGAGCACCTCGACGACACGGCCGAGCGGCTGCGAATGGCGGCTCGGGAAATCGGTCAGCTCGACGACGACGACCTGCCCGACCTTCGCCTTCTTCACGTTCTGCGTGATCAGGATATCGTGGCCGATACGCTTGTCTTCCGGCGCGACGATCAGCGCACCGTTCTCGTTCAGCAGGCGGCCGATCACGCGCTTGTTCGCGCGCTCGGTGACTTCGACGACATGCCCTTCCGGGCGGCCGCGGCGATCGTAGCCGACGATCCGCGCGAGGACGCGATCGTTATGCATCACCTTCTGCATTTCGCCGTTCGGGAGGAACAGGTCGTCCTGGCCGTCGTCGCGGATCACGAACCCGTAGCCGTCGCGATGCCCCTGCACACGCCCCGCGACGAAATTCGACGGATGGGTCAACTGATAGTGGCCGCGCTTGTCGAGGCGGATCTGGCCATCGCGCTCCATCGCGGCGACCCGCCGGAAGAACCCCTCGCGCTCCTGACGCTTGATCGACAGGGCTTCGGCGATGTCGTTGGCGGCTAGCGGCGCGTCGCTCGTACGCAGCACGCCGAGAATTTCTTCACGGCTCGGAATGGGGTACGGATATTTGCTCAAGGGTTTGTCGATGATTGTTCTCGTTGCGTTGACTGATGGTGCACGGCATCAACATAGAGGTGTCCGTCTGACAGTTCTATATTGACGGCGGCGGGTCATTCTATCACCCGCCCGTGTCGCCAAATGTCGGGAATGCCGCCCGCAGGCGCGGCGGCGGCCGGTTTGCGATGCATCGCAAAAAAGTGTTGACAGGGATAATTGGGGCGCTATAATTTCGCTTCTTTGCAGCAAGCAGCTACTGCAAAACGTGCCCAGGTGGCGGAATTGGTAGACGCACTAGGTTCAGGTCCTAGCGGTGGCAACATCGTGGAGGTTCGAGTCCTCTCCTGGGCACCATCTGTTTTTAAAAAGGTCGGCTTCTGCCGGCCTTTTTTCATTTCAAGCCCAGGAAGCAAAGTGCTTCCTGCATTCAAAAAGGTCAGCGAAAGCCGACTTTTTTCGTTTGCCCGGCGGACGCCGCCGGCCGTACCGTACGCAGTCGCACGCCAGCCCTCCCTTTCACCGGCTCAGGCGGCACGCGAGCAACCTGTTGCGCGTCGACACGAAACGCCAGACATCTGGCTGGTAATGAAGTGCAGCGGAAGTGCAGCGAGAATCCGGCCACCATCGTGCACAGGATCAGGACCGCGAAGATCCAGTGGAGTGCACGGGAAAAGCAATCGTCGCTCTGGATCTTGAACTCGCCGTTGTTCGAGAGGGCCGCGGCCGGCAGCGACATCCCCGCGACGCGAATCGCCTGCAGCGCGACATGCGACAGTTCGTGGTCCGAATTGCCGGTCCGAGCCACGGATCGCGTCGATACGGGGCCCCGGGCACCGGAACCTCGTTCGAGGAGGTGCGAACGTGCGATCGAGCGCGACTGAATATTTTGGGGGCTCCGATGAAATTGTGTTGACAGTCACTCGGGACCAGCTATAATTGCGGTCTTTCGCATCGCAGCAAGCGAAACGTGCCCAGGTGGCGGAATTGGTAGACGCACTAGGTTCAGGTCCTAGCGGTGGCAACATCGTGGAGGTTCGAGTCCTCTCCTGGGCACCATCTGTTTTTTAAAAAGGTCGGCTTCTAGCCGGCCTTTTTTCATTTCAAGCCCAGGAAGCAAAGCGCCTGCGCGCTTTGCGCGAGGGCTCGAAAGGCTGCGCTTGCAAGCGCAGCCGGGGTCGCGCTTGGGTGACCGAGTCCTCTCCTGGGCACCATCTGTTTTTTAAAAAGGTCGGCTTCTAGCCGGCCTTTTTTCATTTCAAGCCCAGGAAGCAAAGCGCCTGTCTTCGGCCCTTATGTCGGCCGCTCCGATCGATAGCAGAATTTATCGGTTATCAATCACCCTCTCCGTTGTTACGTTAGCCGCCTCGCTTTCAACGCATCCAACGAGGAGCACCCTTCATGACGTCGATGAACCGCCGCGCATTCGCACGCGCAATGCTGGCCGCAGGCCTCGCTGCCGCCGGCGTCCGCGCGCACGCCGAGAATGCGCCGGGCACATTGCGCATCGGCTACCAGAAGTCGTCGACGCTGATCACGCTGCTCAAGACGCGCGGCACGCTCGAGCAGGCACTGACGCCGCTCGGCCTGCGCGTGTCATGGCATGAATTCGCGAGCGGATTGCCGCTGACCGAAGCGCTCAATGTCGGCGCCGTCGACTTCAGTGCCGATGTGGCCGATACGGTCCCGGTCTTCGCACAGGCCGCGCATGCGCATTTCGTGTACGTCGCGCAGGAGGCGCCTTCGCCGAAAGCGCAGGCGATCGTCGTCAAGCAGGACAGCGCGCTGCGCACGCTCGCCGATCTCAAGGGCCGGCGTATCGCGGTCACCAAGGCGGCCGGCAGCCACTACCTGCTGCTTGCCGCGCTCGCACGCGCGAAGCTCGCGCCCGCCGAGGTGGCGATCCATTATCTGACGCCCGCGGACGGCCGCGCCGCGTTCGAGCGCGGCAGCGTGGACGCATGGATCACGTGGGACCCCTATGTCGCGTCGGTCGACCGGAATCCCGACGTACGGATCCTGGCCGACGGCAACGGACTCGCGTCGTACCAGCGCTATTACCTTGCATCGAGCAGCTTTGCCGCCGCGCGCCCCGACGTCGTCCAGATTCTGTTCGACCAACTGTCGCTGGCCGGCGCGTGGCTGCGCGACCATCCGCAGGAGGCCGCGAACACGCTCGCACCTATCTGGGGGCTCGATGCCGCGACGATCGCGCGGGCGAATGCGCGACGCAGCTACCTCGTCCGCGCGGTGACCACGCAAAACTTCGGCGAACAGCAGAAGATCGCCGATACGTTCCTGGCGGCTGGACTGCTACCCGCCCGCGTCGATACAAGCCAGGCGCAGCGCTGGAATTTCACCGCGAAGCGTGCGGAACCGGTCGGCGCGTGACGGCCTCGCGGCGCAATATTTTTATCGTCGCGAATGAAATTATGTTGACAGGCTCAATCAGCACGCTATAATTTCGGTCTTTCGCATCGCATCAAGCGAAACGTGCCCAGGTGGCGGAATTGGTAGACGCACTAGGTTCAGGTCCTAGCGGTGGCAACATCGTGGAGGTTCGAGTCCTCTCCTGGGCACCATCTGTTTTTTAAAGAGGTCGGCTTCTAGCCGGCCTTTTTCATTTCAAGCCCAGGAAGCAAAGCGCCTGCGCGCTTTGCGCCAGGACTCAAAAGGCTGCGCACGCAGGCCCGAGCGACAATCGCGACGCGCGGCCGGCCCCACTTTCACCAGACGAATCCGAAATTCCCGGCCCCGCAGCGAGCCGCGTGTTGCCTGTCCGGCTCGCCTTCCCCGCCGCAACCGGGATTTCCCTAGGCTGACAGGTCGCCGCTCACGCGGTTAAATAAATCAACGTGATTTATTTAATGCGCCGCTGAACGGCGCGCCATGGAAGGAGACGCCATGAGAAGCCCGCACTTCGGCCAGGGAAGCAATTCGGCCAACGTGCGCCGTTACAACGAGCGCCTGCTGCTGAAGACGCTGCGCCGCGCGGGCAGCGCATCGAAGGCCGATCTCGCCCGTCTCGCGAGCATGACGGGTACGGCGGTCGGCAGCATCATCGCATCGCTCGCCGACGCGAAGCTGATCCAGTTCGCCGGCCGCACCGAAGGCCAGCGCGGCCAACCCGCTTCGCTGATCCGTCTCGATCCGCGCGGCGCGTTCGGCATTGGCGTCCATCTCGACCGCATGCGCATCGAGACGGCGCTCGTCAACTTCGCCGGCGACGTGCTCGGCCGCCGCTCGCACGACACGCTGCTGCCCCCGCCCGCCGACGTGCTCGAAATCGTGCGTCGCGACATCGACGCGATGCAGGCCCTGCTCCCCGACCATGAACGCGCGCGCCTGACCGGCGTCGGCGTCGCGCAGCCGTACAACCTCGGCGCGTGGATGCGCGAGCTCGGTCTCGCGCCGGACACGTTTCACGCCTGGGAAGACGTCGATTTCGCGGCCGACCTCGGCCGCACGCTGTCTCTGCCCGTGTTCGGCGAAAACGACGGCAACGCGGCCGCGATCGCCGAACTGTTCTACGGGTACGGCCGGCAGTGCGACGACTTCGTCTACCTGTTCATCGGGCCGGCGATCGGCGGCGGCATCGCGATCGACGGCGACTGCCTGCGCGGCGTGACCGGCAATGCGGGCGACATCGCGGTGATTCCGGTGCCGCCGAGCCGGCTGGCCTCGGCGCCGCCGCCGCGCGGCCCGTGGGACATCCTGCTCGCGCGCGCATCGCTGCATGCGCTCGTGCGCCACCTGCGCCATCACGGCGAGACGGTCGAGAACCGCGCCGATCTCGAAGCATGCATCGCCCGCGGCCTGCCGGCCGTCGACGAATGGATCGACGACTGCGTCGACGCGCTCGCGCCGGCGTTGCGCGCGGTCCTGTGCGTGATCGACGCACCGGTGGTCGTGATCGATGCCGACACCGACGCGGGCCTGCTCGACGCGGTCACGACCCGCCTGCGCGCTGCGCTCGTGGCCACCGCGCCCGAGGCGCGCGGCACGCCGGTGCTCGTACGCGGCACGTTCGGCGCCGACGCCGGCGCGATCGGCGCCGCCACGCTGCCGATGTTTTTCAACTTCTCCCCGCGGGCCGGCATCCTCAAGGGCGCCCGCACCGACTCGCAGGAGGTCCACCATGTCGCGTTCTGAGTCGCCCCGTCCGCTGCTCGAAATGCGCGGGATCAGCAAGACGTTCCCGGCCGTGCGCGCGCTCGACAACGTCAGCCTGACCGTCTATCCGGGCGAGATCCATTCGCTGATGGGCGAGAACGGCGCAGGCAAGTCGACGCTGATGAAGATCCTGTCGGGCGCATACCGCGCCGATGCCGGCGGCGAGATCCTGATCGACGGCGAACGCATCGACATCGACGGCCCGCTCGCCGCGCGCGATGCCGGCGTCGCGGTGATCTACCAGGAGCTGTGCCTGTCGCCGAACCTGACCGTCGCGGAAAACATCTACGTCGGCCGCGAACTGCGCCGCGGCAACCGGCGCTGGGGCACGATCGACCGCGCGGCGATGGCGCGCGGCTGCCGGGACGTGCTCGCGCGCCTGGGCGCCCCGTTCGGGCCCGACACGCTCGTCGACACGCTGTCGATCGCCGAACAGCAGCTCGTCGAAATCGCGCGCGCCGTGCACACCCGCGCCCGGATCCTCGTGATGGACGAGCCGACCACGCCGCTGTCGTCGCGCGAAACCGAACACCTGTTCCGACTGATCCGCCAGTTGCGCGAGGAAGGTCTCGCGATCATCTACATCAGCCACCGGATGGCGGAGATCTACGAGCTGTCCGATCGCGTGTCGGTGCTGCGCGACGGCACGTACGTCGGCACGCTGGAGCGCGCGGCGCTGTCGGCCGACCGGCTCGTCGGGATGATGGTCGGCCGCGACATCTCCGGTTTCTACAAGAAGGAACACGCGCCGTACGACCCCGGCCACCTGCTGCTGTCGGTCCGCGACATCGCTGACGGCGCGCGCGTGCGCGGCTGCAGCCTCGATCTGCACGCAGGCGAGGTGCTCGGCATCGCGGGGCTCGTCGGCGCGGGCCGCACCGAGCTCGCGCGGCTGATCTTCGGGGCCGAGCCGCGCGTGCGCGGCGACGTGAAGCTCGGCGAGCGCACGTTCGGCGCGCACTCGCCGCGCGACGCGATCGACGCGGGCCTCGTCTACCTGACGGAAGACCGCAAGCGCCAGGGCCTGTTCCTCGACATGAGCGTGCGCGACAACATCAACATCTCGGTGTGCAACCGCGATGCCCGGCTCGGCGCGCTCGACCTCGCGCGCGGCGCCGAACGTGCGCGCGACGCCATCGCATCGCTGTCGATCCGCGTCCCGCACGCGAACGTCAACGTCGGCGCGCTGTCGGGCGGCAACCAGCAGAAAGTGCTGCTGTCGCGCCTGCTCGAGACGAAGCCGCGCGTGCTGATCCTCGACGAACCGACACGCGGCGTGGACATCGGCGCGAAATCCGAGATCTACCGGATCATCAACGAACTGGCCCGTGCCGGCGTGGGCGTCATAGTGATCTCCAGCGAGCTGCCGGAAATCATCGGCGTCGCCGATCGCGTGCTCGTGATGCGCGAAGGCGAGATCGCGGGCGAACTCGGCGGACACACGCATACGCCGATCACGCAGGAAGCGATCATCGCGCTCGCCACCGGCTCGCAGGCCGAACTGGCCGACGGGCACTGAGCCGCCCTTTTCATTTCACTCTTACCTTCAGGCTACCGAAATGATCAACCCGACCAAGCAGCGGAACCTCGCTTCCGCGACCGCCCAACCGGTCGCCAACCGCACGCCCCTGATGCGCGGCGCCGATCATCGCGCCCGCATGCAATCGCTGATCCGCACGGCCGGCATGCTGCCGGTGCTGCTGGTCCTGTGCGTCGGCTTCGGCTTCCTGACCGACGGCTTCTTCACGTTGCAGAACCTGTCGATCGTCACGCAGCAGGCGTCGATCAACATCGTGCTCGCCGCCGGCATGACGTTCGTGATCCTGACGGGCGGCATCGACCTGTCGGTCGGCTCGGTGCTCGCCGCCGCAGCCGTCGCGGCGCTCATCGCGTCGACCATTCCCGGCTGGGGCTGGCTCGGCGTGCCGTTCGCGCTCGTCGTCGGCCTCGTGTTCGGCGCGATCAACGGCGGGCTGATCTCGTTCCTGCGCCTGCCGCCGTTCATCGTCACGCTCGGCGCGATGACGGCCGTACGCGGCGTCGCGCGCCTGATCGGCAACGACACGACCGTGTTCAATCCGCAACTGCCGTTCGCGTTCATCGGCAACGGCTCGATCCTCGGCGTGCCGTGGCTCGTCGTGATCGCGTGCGCGGTGATCGCGATCTCGTGGTTCATCCTGCGCCGCACGGTGCTCGGGATGCGGATCTATTCGGTCGGCGGCAACCCCGAAGCCGCGCGCCTGTCGGGCATCAACGTGCGGGCGATCCAGATGTTCGTGTATGCGGCGTCGGGCCTGCTCGCCGGCCTCGGCGCGGTGATGTCGGCCGCGCGCCTGTATGCGGCCAACGGCCTGCAGCTCGGCCAGTCGTACGAGCTCGACGCGATCGCCGCGGTGATCCTCGGCGGCACGAGCTTCGTCGGCGGCGTCGGTTCGATCGTCGGCACGCTGATCGGCGCGCTGATCATCGCGGTGCTGACCAACGGCCTCGTGCTGCTCGGCGTGTCCGACATCTGGCAGTACATCATCAAGGGGCTGGTGATCATCGGCGCGGTCGCGCTCGACCGCTATCGCCAGCGCGACTCGGCCCGTACCTGACACGCTTGCCTCACCGCGCATTCCTTACCGTTCCACCATCGCGGCGCAGGCAGGTCCTCCTGCGTCCGTTCGCCAACAGACCTCTCGGAGACACAACGACATGTTCAAGCACACCGCCGCCCTGACCGCCGTCGCCTGCGCACTCGCCTTCGGCGCCACCACCGCCCAGGCAGCCGACAAGCCGCTGAAATCGATCGGCGTCACGGTCGGGTCGCTCGGCAATCCGTACTTCGTCACGATCGTGAAAGGCGCCGAAGCGCGCGCGAAGCAGCTCAACCCGAATGCGAAAGTCACGGCCGTATCGGCCGACTACGACCTGAACAAGCAGTTCACGCAGATCGACAACTTCATCTCCGCGCACGTCGACATGATCCTGCTCAACGCGACCGACCCGAAGGCGATCGAGCCGGCGGTGAAGAAGGCGCAGGCGGCCGGCATCACGGTCGTCGCGGTGGACGTCGCGGCGGCCGGCGCGAACGCGACCGTGCAGACCAACAACGTGAAGGCCGGCGAACTCGCGTGCGACTACCTCGCGAAGAAGCTGAACGGCAAGGGCAACGTGATCATCGAGAACGGCCCGCAGGTGTCGGCCGTGATCGACCGCGTGAACGGCTGCAAGACCGTGCTCGCGAAGAACCCGGGCATCAAGCTGCTGTCGAGCGACCAGGACGGCAAGGGCTCGCGCGAAGGCGGGATGAATGCGATGCAGGGCTACCTGACGCGCTTTCCGAAGCTCGACGGCGTGTTCACGATCAACGACCCGCAGGCGATCGGCACCGATCTCGCGGCGAAGCAGCTGAACCGCCCGAACATCGTGATCACGTCGGTCGACGGCGCGCCCGACATCGAGGTGGCACTGAAGTCGAACACGCTCGTGCAGGCGTCGTCGAGCCAGGATCCGTGGGCGATGGCGCAGCAGGCGGTCAACGTCGGCTACGGGATCATGAACGGCCAGAAGCCGGCCAATCCGATGATCCTGATCGAGCCGACGCTCGTCACGCGCGACAACGTGAAGACCTACAAGGGCTGGAGCTCCCCGCGCTGATCGCGGCGACCGCGCCGCCCGCGAGGCCGGGCGGTGCCGGGCCGCGTCTGCGCGCGCGACGGCCGGCACTGCCCGCCTGTTCAGATCAACCGCTGTACGGCCGCGTGCGATGCCGCGGCACAAGGTTTCCCCATGACGACGACGTTTCCCCGCCTGATCGTGTTCGGCGAAGCGCTGACCGACTTCATCCGCGACGACGCGCAGCACTGGCGCAGCATCGCCGGCGGCTCGTGCTGGAACGTCGCGCGCGTCGGCGCGCGGCTCGGCGTGCCGACCGCCTTTGCCGGCACGGTCAGCCGCGATACCTTCGGCGACGAGCTGATGCGCAAGAGCGCCGACGCGGGGCTCGACATGCGCTTCATCCGGCAGGTCGACCGCGCACCGCTACTTGCGATGGTCGTGTCGAAGCAGCCGCCCCACTATTTCTTCATCGGCGAAAACAGCGCCGATCTCGTGTTCGATCCGGCCGACTTGCCGGCCGGCGCCTTCGACGCGGCCGACATCGTGCACGTCGGCTCGCTCGGCGTCGTGCGCGAGCCGCTCGCGTCGCGCCTGATCGAACTCGCGCAGGCCGCGCGGGCGGCCGGCAAGCGGATCTCGTTCGATCCGAACTTCCGCGCGCCGATGGCCGCGCCGTCGTACCGCGACACGCTGCGCCGGCTGAGCGCGCTCGCCGACTGGATCAAGGTATCCGACGAGGACCTGCGCGGGCTCTTTCCCGAACTCGACGAAGCGGCCGCGCTCGCGCAACTGCGTGCATGGGCGCCCGACGCGACGATGCTCGTCACGCGCGGCGCAGCCGGCATGCAACTGCTGCATCGCGATACCGTGCTGTTCCAGCCCGCGTTCCCGACCGAGGTCGCCGACACGGTCGGCTGTGGCGACGCGAGCATCGGCGGCTGGCTCGCGAGCCAGCTCGCCCGGCCCGACGCGTCGGCCGCCGAGCATCTGCGCTACGCGGCCGCGTGCGCGGCCGTCGTCTGCGAGCATGCGGGCGCCTATGCGCCGACGGCCGCGGAAGTGGCCGGCATGATCGAGCGCACCGGCGCCGGCGCCGCGCTTTCGCAATAGACGGCGCCGACGCGCGGCGCCGTCACGCGGCGCCCGTGCCGTCGCTGCCGTTCGGCGGCCTGCCGGCCTGCAGCAATTGCAAGCTCTCGTCGACGCTCAGTTCCGACATCGCGTCGTCGTGCAGCGTACCGTCGGCCGCGCGGCGCAGCGCATGCAGCGCGTGCACCTTGAGCCGCACGAGCGCGAGCCACAGCCCGCGCGACGCGCATTCGGCCGCGAACGTGCGCAGCGATTCGATCGTCGTGCCGTCGACATCCGGCGTTTCCTCGAGACTCAACATCACGGTATGCGTGTCCGGCGCGGCCTTCATCAGCGCCCGCACGCGATTGAGCATCCGGTCCGCGTTCGCGAAGAACAGTTGCGCCTCGGGCCGCACGATCAGCACGCCTGGCACCGGCTTCGCGTCGGCATGGCTCGCGACGTCGACGAAATCGTGGCTGTCGCGCAGCCGGCCGAGCACGCTGACGTTCGGCTCCGACAGCTTGCGCAGCGTCAGCAGCAGGCTCACGCCGATGGCGGCGAGCAGCCCGTGCAGCACGCCGAGCACGAGCACCGCGAGCAGCGCCGCGATCACGACGAGCCGGTCGCGATGCCAGGCCCAGTACGGCCGGAACACCGACGGATGCAGCGAATGGCTGACCGCGAAGATCACGATCGCCGCGAGCACGGGCTCGGGCGTGCGCGCGAGTTGCGGCAGCAGCAGCCAGACGATCAGCGCGACCACGCCGGCCGCCCACAGGCCGGCCACGCGCGACTGCGCACCGGCCGCCTCGTTCGCCGACGTCGCCGAATAGCCGGCGCCGACCGGCATCCCGTGCAGCAGGCCCGACACGAGGTTCGCACAGCCGAGCGCAACGAGGTCGCGGTTCGGCGACACGGTATCGCCGTGCTTCAGCGCGAAGTTGCGGATCGATCCGTACGACTCCGCATACAGGATCAGCATCAGCGCGAAGGCGAGCTCGACCGTCTGCATCCATGCATTGCGGTCGAGATGCGGCAAGCCGAATGCGAGATGCCGGAAGTCGATATGGCCGACGGTCGCGATTCCGTACCGCTGCCAGTCGATCACGTAGCCCGCCGCGATCGACAGCACGATCACGACGAGCGTCGCGGGCACGCGCGAGCCACGGCCGAGCACGAATAGCAGCGCGAGCGCGGCAGCGCCGAGCACGACGCTCGCGAGATTCGCGTGCGGCGCGCCGGCGAGCAGGTCGAGCGCGACGTGCGGCGCGTCGCCGTGCTGCACGGAAATCGCGAGAATCTTCGGCAGCTGCTTGATGACGATCGTCAGCGCGAGACCGAACGTGAAGCCGCGCAGCACGGGGCGCGCGACGAAATCCGACATGCCGCCGAGCCGCGCGACACCGGCCAGGATGAACAGCACGCCCGTCATCGCGACGAGCGCGGCCGCGAGCGCGAGCTGCGCGGCGAGCGCCATCCCGGATTCGGCGAGCACGGTCGCGGCGAGCACCGCGGCCGACGACGATGTGGATGACACGATCGCGAAACGGCTGCTGCCCGTCAACGCATAGACGACGAGCCCCGACAGCAGCGCGATCAGGCCGGCCTGCGGCGGCAGGTTGGCGAGCCCCGCATACGCGACCGCCTCGGGAATCAGCAGGCCGGCAATCGACAGGCCGGCCAGCGCATCGAGGCCGACGCGACGCGCGCGCGGCGCGGGCGGCCCGTCGAGCGTCGCGAAATGGTCGGGATGCTGCGGGCCGGCGTCGGGGCGGATCGGGGCGGTCGTCATGAGGCGGCGTGGGCTGGTCAGGGCTTGACGGCAATCACGCCCGACCAGCCGGGCAGATAGCGCGCATCCTGCTCGTGCGCGCGCTGCAGCGCGACATCGAGCGCCTTCGAGAAGTTCTTGCGGATCTGGTCGAGCGACACGTGCTGGCGCAGATAGTCGGCCCACAGGAACTCGCTGAACGGCGTCGCGTCCTTCGCATAGCCGCCCGCCGTGCGCAACTCGCCGGCGAGGCTGCGGTACGGATCGTCCTCGAGGCCCGTCAGCGCCTTCGGCAAATGCGCATAATCGCGCCGCGAACCGTCCGGGCCGAACGGATGCACCCACTGGTTGTGTTCCATCATCCGCCAGAAGATCGTGTCGTCGAGCCACGACAGATCCTTCAGCAGCATCGCGTTCACGCGCGCCTCGCCCTCCTCGATCAGCGCGAGGCCGAGATGATGATGATCGGTGATGTAGTGCAGCCCGTCCGGGCCGAGCACGGCCGGGAACCAGTGCGAGTCGATCGCCGCCTTGCGGGCGCGCCTGTTCAGCGCCTTCCAGTGCTTGCGCTTCGCCTTGACTTCGCGATAGCCGACCGTCATCTGGGTCGGACGCAGCGCGTCGAGCCTGACGGGAATGAGATGTACGTCGTTGCCGAGTGCCATGGTCGTACCCCATGTTGCGAAATTCCCGCAACGATACGCCTGATCGCGCGCGCCGTTAATCCGTCACGACCGCGATACGCATCCGGTTGACGATCTCCGACATCCGCCACGTGCGCGACGCCGCGCTACGCGCGCAAATCGTCGCGTTCGAGGCGATGACGAATGTAAGGAATGCCATCGTGCACGACGCTCACACGCCGCATGCCGAGCTTGCGCGCCACGTTCAGCGAGCCGCCGTTGGCCTCCGCGATATCGGCGATCACGCGCGGCAGGCGCAAGGTATCGAACGCGTGCCGCACGACGGCCGCCGCGGCTTCGCTCGCGATGCCGCGCCCCCACGTCGCCCGCACGAGCCGCCAGCCGATCTCGACGTCGCGCGAGCCGTCCTTGTAGTCGGGAATCAGCAGGATCCAGCCGACGAACACCTCGGGCGCGGCCTTCTCGAAGATCGACCAGTAACCGAGGCCCGGCGGATAATCGCGCGTGATCCGGTGCGTGACGAAGCGGCGATGCTCGACGGGGTCGTGCCACGGGCCCGCGATATGCCGCGTGACCTCGGGATCGCGATCCATCTCGAGGCATGCATCGAGATCGGCCAGCACACGTGGACGCAGCCACAGCCTCGCGGTTTCGAGCGCGGGCAACGGGGCGGCGGAATGGTCGTTCATCCGGACTCCTGATTCGGTGACGATGCGCATCGAATGCATTACAGAACTGATACAAAAAGCCTTCCGGAATGATACAGGCACCTGTCGCGTGCCTCGCGCGGTGCCGTTTCCGTTTCCGAAACAGTGCATTTCGTAGGGATTATTCCCGATTCGGGCGTATCGCGCCCCACGTCGCGCGGCGCGCAAGCCTACACTCGATCAGTGCGCCCGCACCGCGCGCGAGCGGGCCGGCATCCGCATGCCTGTCGCGAGCGCGCAAGCCAACGAGGAGACCCCGGACATGAGCTGGACCCGCGAGCAACGCAACGTCACGATCGCCGCCTACCTGGGCTGGACGCTCGATGCGTTCGATTTTTTCCTGATGGTTTTCGTGCTGAAGGACATTGCCGCTGAATTCGCGTCGACGATCCCCGCCGTCGCGTTCGCGCTCACGCTCACGCTCGCGATGCGCCCGCTCGGCGCGCTGATCTTCGGCCGGCTCGCCGATCGCTTCGGTCGCCGCCCGACGCTGATGGTCAACATCGCGTGCTATTCGCTGCTCGAGCTTGCGTCGGGCTTCGCGCCGAGCCTGACCGCGCTGCTCGTGCTGCGCGCGCTGTTCGGCATCGCGATGGGCGGCGAATGGGGCGTCGGCTCCGCGCTGACGATGGAAACCGTGCCGACCCACGCGCGCGGCGTCGTGTCCGGGCTGCTGCAGGCCGGCTATCCGAGCGGCTATCTGCTCGCGTCGGTCGTGTTCGGCCTGTTCTACCAATACATCGGCTGGCGCGGGATGTTCATGGTCGGCGTGCTGCCCGCGCTGCTCGTGCTGTACGTGCGTGCGCACGTGCCCGAATCGCCGGCGTGGAAACAGATGGAGAAGCGAGCGCGCCCGAGCCTCGGCGCCACGCTGAAGCAGAACTGGAAACTCACGCTCTACGCGATCGTGCTGATGACCGCATTCAACTTCTTCTCGCACGGCACGCAGGATCTCTATCCGACCTTCCTGCGCGAACAGCATCACTTCGATCCGCATACCGTGTCGTGGATCACGATCGTGCTGAACGTCGGCGCGATCGTCGGCGGCCTGGCGTTCGGCGCGATCTCGGAGCGGATCGGCCGGCGTCGCGCGATCTTCATCGCCGCGCTGATCGCGCTGCCCGTGCTGCCGCTGTGGGCGTTCTCGAGCGGCGCGATCGCGCTCGCCGCCGGCGCGTTCCTGATGCAGATCTCGGTACAGGGCGCGTGGGGCGTGATACCGGTTCACCTGAACGAGATCTCGCCCGACGAAATCCGCGCGACCTTCCCCGGCGTCGTCTACCAGCTCGGCAACCTGCTCGCGTCGGGCAACGCGACGATGCAGGCGTCGCTCGCCGTATCGAACGACAACAATTACGGCTTCGCGCTCGCGCTCGTGGCCGGCATCGTCGCCGTCGCGATCGCGGTGCTGATCCTGTTCAGCCGCGAACGGCGCGGCATCGACATGACGCAATCGGTCAATACGCGTAGCACGGTCGCGTGAACCCGCATGTTGCGGCACCGCATCATCGCTCGCGCCCCGCCCGGCCGCGAGCGGATGCCGCGCTTTCCGCACCTGCACATCGAACTAGAGGAATTGGTCCAGATTCCGCGCTTGCCCCCTCCACCCGCGTTTTTTTATCTTAATAAAAACGACTGTTTGAATCGAACAATCAAAATCACCTGTTCGCGGCCGGGAAACCGGCATGGGAGGCGGAACATGGCAGTAAGTCAGGAGGGGCGGCCATCTTCGGGACGGCCGTCCGGGGCACGGTCATCCGGCACGCGGCAGACCGGCGGGACGAAGGCCCGCATTCTCGATGCGGCCGAGGACCTGTTCATCGAACATGGCTTCGAGGCGATGTCGATGCGGCAGATCACGTCGCGCGCGGCGGTCAATCTCGCCGCGGTCAACTACCACTTCGGCAGCAAGGAAGCGCTGATCCACGCGATGCTGTCGCGCCGGCTCGATCAGTTGAACCAGGAACGCCTCGGCATCCTCGACCGCTTCGACGCGCAGCTCGGTGCGCACATCACCTGCGAGCACGTGCTCGGCGCGATGTTCATTCCGGCGCTGAAGGCGTCGCGCAATCCCGAACGCGGCGGGCCCGGGTTCCTGCGGCTGATCGGCCGCGCATACACCGACCCTTCGCCGTTCGTGCGCAACTTCCTGACCGCGCACTACGCGAGCGTCGCGGGCCGCTTCTTCGACGCCTTCCAGCGCGCGCTGCCGCACCTGCCGCGCACCGAGCTCGGCTGGCGGCTGCACTTCGCGATCGGCGCGCTGTCCGGCGCGCTCGCGGGCGCCGAAACAGAAAGCCTGATCGACGAATTCTCGCAAGGCCGCACGATGAACGACGTGCAGATGATCGCGCGGCTGTCGTCGCTGATCGTCGCCGCGCTGAAAGCCCCGATGCCCGACAGCGCGCAACTGTCGATCTTCGCGGCCGTGCTCGACGACGCGGGCGCAAGCGAAGCGTTCGGGCTGCCGCAGTCGTGCGCGGCGACGACCGCCGAGACGGCCACGCTGCATTCCACGAACTGAGCGCGCGAGGCCAACGCGCGGCCGCCTGTTCACGATTTGATTGATACGCGCGGTCAGGCGCGGCGTCGAGACGCCCGCGCCGGCCGGCCGCGAAGCACGGGGCATGGGCACGCGCCGACGCGCGGCCCTCGCCGAGAGCCAAGACCGGAGACACGTCATGTCATCTTCCGCAGCACCCACCTCGGCCCAGCTTCCGCCGAACACCGACGGCATCTGGTACGCGTCGTACCCGCCCGGCGTCCCGCACGAGATCGACGTCACGCAATACGCGTCGCTCGTGCAGTTCTTCGACGAATGCACGACCCGCTTCGCCGAGCGCGTCGCCTACGTGAGCGCCGGCGCGTCGATGACCTACCGCACGCTCGCGCGGAAGGTCGACGCATTCGCGTCGTATCTGCAAAGCCTCGGCGTGAAGCCCGGCGACCGCGTCGCGATCATGCTGCCGAACACGTTCCAGTATCCGGTCGCGCTGTTCGGCGCGCTGAAGGCCGGCGCGATCGTCGTCAACGTGAATCCGCTCTATACCGTGCGCGAGCTCGCGCACCAGTTGAAGGACAGCGGTGCGCAGACGATCGTCGTGTTCGAGAACTTCGCGCGCACGCTGCAGGACGCGCTGCCCGAAACGCAGGTGAAGCACATCGTCGTCACCGCGCTCGGCGACCTGCTCGCCGACGGCTTCAACGCGAAAGGACGCCTGATCAACTTCGTGCTGAAGCACGTGAAGAAGCTCGTGCCGGCCTACCACCTGCCGCAGGCGATCCGGCTGCGCTCCGCCCTCGCGCTCGGCGCGCGCGGCAAGCCGCAGCCGGTGCCGACCACGCGCGACGATCTCGCGTTCCTGCAGTACACGGGCGGCACGACCGGCGTCGCGAAAGGCGCGATGCTCACGCACGGCAACCTGATCGCGAACCTGCTGCAGGCGAAGGCCTGGATCGCCGACCAGGTGTCGGGCGAGATCGAAACCGTTCTCACGCCGCTGCCGCTCTATCACATCTATTCGCTGACGGTGAACGCGTTCATCTTCATGGGGCTCGGCGGACGCAACATCCTGATCGCGAACCCGCGCGACATGAAGATGGTGATGAAGATCATCCGCCACGAGACGTTCACGGGAATCACCGGCATCAACACGCTGTACAACGCGTTCCTCGACAACGAGGAATTCCGCAAGCGCGACTTCTCGAAGCTCAAACTCGCGATGGCGGGCGGGATGGCGATGCAGCGCGCGGTCGCGGAGCGCTTCCAGCAAGTGACGGGCCGGCCGGTGGTCGAAGGCTACGGCCTCACCGAATGCTCGCCGATCGTCACGATGAACCCCGTGGACCTGAACGACATGGCCGCGTTCAGCGGTTCCATCGGCCTGCCCGCGCCGTCGACCCTCGTGCGCTTTCGCCGCGAGGACGGCACCTGGGCCGCCATCGGCGAGCCCGGCGAGCTGTGCGTGCACGGTCCGCAGGTGATGCGCGGCTACTGGCAGCGCCCCGACGAGACGGCCAAGGTGCTGGATGCCGACGGCTGGCTCGCCACCGGCGACATCGGCGTGATGGACGAGCGCGGCTTCATCCGCCTGATCGACCGCAAGAAGGACATGATCCTCGTGTCGGGCTTCAACGTGTATCCGAACGAGATCGAGGAAGTGCTCGTGATGCATCCCGGCATCAGCGAGGCCGCGGCGATCGGCATTCCGGACGCGGTACAGGGCGAGCGGATCAAGGTGTTCGTCGTGCGCCGCGACCCGTCGCTGACGACCGAGGACGTGCTCGCCCACTGCCGCAAGAACCTGACCGGCTACAAGATGCCGAAATTCGTCGAGTTCCGCGACGCACTGCCGCAGACGAACGTCGGCAAGATCCTGCGTCGCGCGCTGCGCGACGAGGAACTCGCCAAACTCAATGCCGCGAAGCAGAGCTGAACGATCCATCGCTCCGGGAGACGCCGTCGATGAACGAAGGAATGAAACGCCGCGCGCGGCATGCCGCCGCGGCGGCCATCGCGGGCACGCTGTCGCTCGCACAGGCAGGACTGCACGCACAGGAGACGGCAGGCGCCGCGAGCGCGGCACAGGAAGTCGCGCTGCCGGCAGACCTCGCGAAGGTCACGCACGAGCCGCTCGCGCAACAGGCGCGCTGGCTGCGCGCGGCGGCCCAGCGCGGCACGCTCGCGCAACTCGACGACGCGACGCTCACGGCGCTCTTCAAGGCGCTGGACCCGCTCGCCGTGCCGCTTTACATCCGCAACGGCCCGAACGGCTATCCGTCCTACCAGTTCACGATGGTGCGCCAGGAGCGCATCGCCGGAAAATGGTCCGACACGCCCGACCGCATGCTCGTGAAGACGACCCGCGAACCGCTGCGCGTGTATGCGAAATGGCTGCCGGGCGGCGCGCATGCCGGACAGGAGACGATCTACGATACGACCCAGCGCAAGGACGAGATGTATGGCCACCTCGGCGGCCTGCTCGGCAAGATTCCGCTATGGACGGCGATCGACGGCGCGCTGGCGCGCGCCCAGTCGAATCATCAGGTGAAGGACCTCGGCACCGAATTCATCGCGAACCTGTACCTGGCCGAAGGGAAGAAATACCTGGAAGCCGGCGTGCAGCGCCCGACGGATGTCGAAGCCAGGACGATCGGCGGCGTGCGCGTCGTCGCGCTCACCTACGAAACGCCGACCGGCCGGCCGCAGTTCTATGCGAAAAAGGAAGTGCTCGGGCTCGATCTGCACGCACCCTATTTCCGGACCGTCGAGTCCTATGACAACGACGGCAGAATCTTCGAGCGGATCGTCATCGAGAAAATCGCGCCGGCGCCGCTCGACGACACCGCATTCGACCCGAAAAACCCGGACTACGCGTTCTGACGCGCGCTGGCCAGCCGGTTTCGGGCTCAGTCGTCATCGTCGTCGTGGTGCCGATGCCGGTGCTTGTAGTAGTGCTTGCGCCACTTGCGGTAGCGATCGTCGTCGTCATCGCCGTCATAGCCGTACCCGTAGCCCGGATAGGCGACGACGGCGGGTTGTGGCGCCACATAGACCGGCGCCGGCTCGACATAGACCGGCGCGACCGGTACGCCGATGCCGACCGACAGGTCCACATGGCCCGCCATTGCACTGCCCGAAACGAGCAACGCCATGCTCCCGATCATCCCTGCCACTTGCCTCTTGTTCATGCTCCGCATCCCTGATAAGCCGGCCCGCCCGGCTCGCGCGACCAATGTAAGCGCGGTGTGCGCGCCAAGGTGATACGGGGCGGCGAGAGTCGTAACGCGACGTAACCGAACGGCTTTCGCCGTTCGGCCGAATCGCGAAAATGCGCGGGAACGTCTATAGTGGGTTACGGTTCGACACAATCACGACTGCGCGCTTCCCTATCGAACAAGGTAGAATTCCGCCAAACACCATGTGGACGAACACGCCACACACACGCACAACATATTCTCTGACGCAGGCTCCTGCCGCACCTCAATGGCCAATCCCGCAGAATCCCATCCGCAAAACGACTTCATCAATTCGGCGCGCAAGGAACGTAAGCGTGTTGAAATCTATCTCGTCAACGGCATTCGTCTGACGGGGTGTATCGAGTCGTTCGACCAGTATCTGGTGATGCTGCGCACCCCCGTGGGTCTGCAAGGCATCTACAAGCGTGCGATTTCCACGATCCAGCTCGACACGGGCGGCTCGCGCCCGGGCGGCGGCCCCCGCGGCCCGCGCACCGGCGGTCGCCCCGGCGGCCGTGAAGGCGGCGGTCACAGCCCGTACGGCTCGCACGGCGGCCCGCGCGAATCGCGCGGCGACGGCGGCTACGGCTCCCGCGAGCCGCGTGAAGGCTACGGTTCGCGCGAACCGCGCGAGGGTTACGGCTCGCGTGAGCCGCGCGAAGGCTATGGCGCGCCGCGTGAACCGCGCGAAAGCTACGGCGCGCCGCGCGATACCGGCGACGCATCCGGCAACGCCGCACCGTCGGATTCCCGCGGCGGCAACGGGCCGGTCATCGTGACGCGCCGCCGGCGAATCGTGCCGGACGGTCAGTAAAACAAAAAGGGCAAGCCAACCGGCTTGCCCTTTTCACTTGTACGACCGGCGCGGCACGTCGCCGCACCGCCGCTACCGCGTTCAGCGTGCCGTCGTCGGCAGGCCCGCGTTGGCCTCGCGCTGCAGCGAACGCACCTGCTGCTGCAACGCCCGCAGTTGCGACTGGAGCTGGGCCTGTTGCGCCTGCAGCGCCGCCGTTTCGCTCCGCACGCTCTTCTGGCGATCCGCCACCGCCGCCTGCTGCTGGCGGGCGATCGAGATGTCCGCCTGCAGGCGCCGCGCGCGGTTCTGCGCGACTTCGATCTGCTTGTCCATCTGCGCCTTCTGCGATTCCAGCTTCGCCGCCCGCAGTTCGTCGACGGCCAGCCGCTCGGCCTGGCGCGAGAAATCGCGATAGATCGCTTCCGCCCGCGTTTCGTCGTAAGTCTTGATCACGCGCCAGAACGCCTTCTGCTGGAACAACGCGACGAAGTACGCACCGTCCTTGACGTTGAACAGCAGGCTCGCGCCGTAGCTGCCGTTGTAGCTCGTGCGCATTTCCGTCAGCGAATGCGCCTGGATCTGCCGCTGCAAGTCGTCGACCGTGCTCGGCCCAGTCGTCTCGCCGGCCTGCGGCTGCACCGACGTCTGAGCCTGCGAGTCGATCACCGGAATCGCGGCCACCGGCGCCGACGCCGGCTGCACCGCCGACGAATCGCTGCCTGCCAGCCCTTGCGCGAACGCGCCGTGCATGCCTCCCACCATCGCGAGCACCATGCTCACCCGCCCCAACCCCGTCATATGGCTCATGAAGTTTTATTCCCGCCCGAGTCGTTGTAATTCACCGCGATTTTATCTCATTAATTACTCGCTTTCGCGGGTCTCGGGCTCTTCGTCGAAGATCTGGTATTTGCGCATTTTTTCCCACAACACCTTGCGGCTGATGCCGAGCTGCTGGGCCGTGTCCTGACGCCGCCAACCGTTTGCGTCGAGCGCCGCGATCACGCGATTGCGCTCGTTCATGTCCCACTTGCTGCGATCGACGAACACCTCGGCCGCGCTCTCCGCCGGCACCGGCTGGGCCGAACTGCGTGCGTGCGCGATCAGCCGCTGCAGCCGCGCGGCATCCCAGCCGCCCGTCTGCCGCACCGTCACGCCGACGCGCTCGGCGAGGTTGCGCAGTTCGCGCACGTTGCCGGGGAAGTAGCTGTCCGCGACCGAATCCGTGAGCCAGTACGGCAGATCGGACAATTCGGCGAGCCGCTCCGCGCCCACGACCTGCGCGACGAACGACTTGAACAGCGCGATCTTGTCCACTGCACCACGCTCCTCCAGCGACGGAATGCTCAGCTCGATCACCGCGAGCCGGTAGTACAGATCGGCGCGGAACAGCCCATCCTTCACGAGCTGCGGCAGTTTCTTGTTGCTCGCCGCGACCAGACGGAAATCGACCTTGACCGGCGCCGTCGCGCCGACCCGCAGCACCGCGCCGTCCTCGAGCACGCGCAGCAGCTTGACCTGCTGGTACAGCGGCAGATCGCCGACTTCGTCGAGGAACAGCGTGCCGCCGGCCGCCTGCTCGAAATAGCCTTTATGCGCAACAACCGCGCCCGTGAACGACCCTTTCGCATGGCCGAAGAACAGCGATTCGAACAGGCCGTCGGGAATCGCGCCGCAGTTCACCGGCACGAATTCGCCGTGCCGGTAGCGTGAATGCTTTTCGTGCAGCAGTTGCGCGATGCGCTCCTTGCCGACGCCGGTTTCGCCGTGCAGCAGCACGTTGGTGTCGCAGTCGGCGAACGTATCGACTTCGTGCAGCAGCGCCTGCATCGATTCGGAGTGCGCGACGAGTTCCGACGGCTGCAACGTTTCGGCCGCGTGCGCGCGCAGTTGCGTGACGAGCTTGCCGATCATGCCGCGCAGTTCGGCGCACGTGAAGTCGAGCGGCAGGATGTGCGAATACTCGGGCGGATACTGCGACGCGTCGTGGTCGCGCGCCGCGCCGACCCAGACGACCGGCATGCCGATATTGGCCTGCCAGTCGCGCAGGAATGCCGCGCCGCCTTCGATCATCGTCACGCTGATGATCGCCAGCGACCGCCGCAACGCGGCGCGCTCGGGCGAGACCGTCGCGTTGTCGGCACGGATCACTTCGACGTCGAAGCTCGCCATGCATCGGGCGACACGGTCGACGATGTCCGCCTTGCCTTCCCAGACGTACAGGTCGAGCTCTTCGATTGCGGGCGTGGTTCTCATGTTTCGGGTGCGGCTTCAGTAATTGACGGGTTGCGTGGCGTGGCGGACCAGTAGCCGGATGCTGGCGGCGGCCACACCGCCTGCTTCGGTAACGGCACGTTCAGGTGTTCATTGAACCAGCATGGGATCGCCGCATTTGATCGAATCCGGTGTGTTGGTGACATAGGCATTCCCCAGGCTCAGGCCAAGGAGCCCCGTGACGGAAGTCAGGAGCGAATCGATCGGTTGCAGGAGCAGCGGAACGAGTGTGTTCCCGAGCGCGCTCAGAAGCGGACCTAGCAGCTTACTCAACACCTGACTCAGTACTCCGCTCAGATCGATGCCAACTGCCTTCAACGCCGCAAGCAGTCCACTGTCACCCAGCGTCAACGACACGGTCAGACCATTATTCGTGATGCCTGTCACTGCGGGCGACAGAAACTGGTCCGTTCCGACGCCCAATGCGTACGGCGCCGGCGGATTCGGCGCAGCGGACGACTGCGGCCCGGGATACGAGAACAGCAACTGCGTCGGACTTTGGTTAGCGACGGGCACTGTCGTCATTTGCCCGGGCCGCAGGCCGATGTTGACCGAAATTGCGTTCAGGTCGACGATGCCGAGCGTCAGGGTCTTGACCAAGACCGCCAGCGTGGACGATAACCCGCCAAGGTTCAGCAGATTGAGCAGGCTGCTTAGATTGACGGACACCAGTTGAATCGGAGCCGCGCTGCTGTCGGGCGAATAACCCGACGGCGCAGAGAGATTGATCTTCGTACTTGAAGAACCACCGACATAGACGGCGACGACGCCGGTCTGTACGTTCACTGTTGCGCTTTTCGTACCGTTCGCAGAACAACTGACAGACGCCAAGCCGGCCGTGGCGGGCGCCACGTATGCCGTAATCGGCAATTGAACGGCGGCAAGCGGCGTCGCGCTACCCGACGGGCAACTGCCACCCGGAAAGACCAACCCGCCAGTAGGGCAGCTCGACAGCAGCGAGATCGACGTATTGAGGAACACGTTGCCCTGCGCGGTCGACGTGTTCGTTGTGCAATCGGATGTTCCGCAATTCGATGGCCCGGGCTGACCGCTCGCAGTGGACGGCGGATTGGCCCCCAACTTGACTGAACCCGAGACGGTCACGTTCAGCAGCGGTGACAGCACCGTAGGCGTCTGAACCGTGACGCTCGGAATGTCGACGGAATTCGTGCCGTTCGCGATCTGCAACGCCGTCGACAGCAAGCCGAGCGCATTGACGCTGGCGTTGACGGCGGAGCTTCCCGTCGCGGTCGCGGCGGAAACGAGTTGACCGAGCGCGATCTGCGGGCCGCCGCAGGCTCCGCCCGGACAAAGGGCGATGACCAGTGCGTTCAGCACCTTCAGGTTCGCCGCGGCCACGCCTTGCTGCGTCGCTGCCTGCACCGCGGCATTGGCCAGTTGACCGAGCGTCACGGTGCCGTTCAGCACGCCCGTACTGGTGCCGACCGGGAGATTGGCCAGAATGCCGGCCAGCTTCAAGTTGACTTGTGCGAGCCCCTGATAGTCGACCAGTTGAAGATTCAGCGCATTGTCGTTCGATCGGGTCAGCGCCTTGAGCAATTGGTTGGCCAATCCACCGTTCAACGCTGCAAGCGACGTGGTCAGCGTAAAAGTGTCGGTGGGTACGCTCTTGGCAATGGCAGATCCGCCAATCGTGACGCCACCGCGAAAAACCCCGTCGACCGGCTCGGTCACCGTGACGCAAACGGCGTTGATTGACTGGCCATTGACCGCTCCGGCCGATAGACCCGCGCACTGGTTTCCGCTGATCGGGTCACCCGACACCGGTGTGAACTGCGCGCTGCCACTGCCCTGGGGCGCGGTCCAGATGCCGCACGACACGGAAACTTTCGAACCTGCCGGCAATGCATTCGTCGCCGGGTTCGCGATTTGACTGGCTGCGGTCCTCGCCGCCTGGCAAGTCGAGTCGGTCGTGACCTGAGAGACCGCCGACAACGCGGCCAGATCGGCCGCCGCTTGCATCCGGCGTCTTTCGGCATAGAAATGACCGACGTCGATCGCCCCCAGGATAATGATCGCGGCCAGCGCCCAGATCGTCGCCACGATCGCGACGCCACCGCGCTGGCGACTTCCGCCGGGACTGCCGGCGCTCCTCCGCCGCCCCGCGTGCGATTGATCTGCGCGCATGGTCATCCCGCTTATTGCGCGCCCTGCCCGCCGCCCGACATGCCACCCACTGCGCCGAGCTGCGAACTCATCGAATCCGGAATCTTGTTCTTGAACGAATCCAGATAGCGCTGGTACGCGAGCGACGCGACGTCGCCGAACACAGGTTGCGTCGGAGCCGCCGCGCGGTTGTCGCGTTGCATCGCGAGCCAGTCTTTGGTCGAGCGGCCGACCTCGGACGCACCCAGTGTCACGGCGTCTTGACCGTATGCGGCAGCAGAACCCGTTACGATGCAGACGATAGCGGCCAGCGCCGCCATCCGCCCCGCGCGTGCGCTTCGATTGTGTGTGTTGTCGTTCATATCGTTCCCCGATAGCTGTTCATTGCGCAAACCGTTGCAGCAGCGGCACAGTCTGGTCGTAACCGAAGTTGTTCGCCATCGGCGTGATCGCCGTCGTCGCGCCGGGCCGCGACACCACCGGCGGCGTCGCGATCGCGCGCTGCTGCGCACGCACTGCCGCGGCAATCTTCGCGGCATCACCATTGATGTCCTTGCGAATTTCCGGCGGCAGATGCTGCTGGTTCATCAGCCGTTGCGCATCCTGCGCACGTCCTGCCGCAAACAGATACAGCACAAGGTTGCTGACGATTTTTGGATTGCGCTGATCGAGTTCGGCAGCTTTCATCAGCGGCACTCGCGCGCCGACGACGTCGCCGCTGCGCAACTTCGCATAAGCAAGGTCGGACAGTAGCGACGGATCCGTCGGCGCGAGCTCCGACGCTTGCGTCAGCGCTTGCACCGCACGGTCGAAATCGCCTGCGGCGCCCGCAAGCAACCCCAGCCCGCGATAGCCGCGTGCCGCAAGCGGCGTCTTCAGCAATTGTCCATACACAGCGGCACTTGCGGCCGGCTGGTCGGTCATCCGCAGCGCGTCCGCACGCAACAGGATCGATTCCGGCATGACACCGTATGTCTTGTCATATGCATCGATGTGCGCGAGCGACGCGTAATAGAGTCCCTGCGCTTGCATGCGCTGAATCAGACCGAGATACATCCCCGGCGTATCGGGCACGGACTGCTTCTGATCTGCTGCTTGCATCAGTGCCGCACGCTCGGTCTGCGCGCCGACGCCATACCCGCTTTCCTTGGTCGCGCATGCACCGAGCAGCAGCGCCGCCGCCAGCATGCCCGCCCGGGTTACCGCTTCGCCGATTCGCTTCATCGTCTGTCCTTCCATCCTTCAATGCTGCGACGACAACGCGCGCATCACCGCCAGCATGCCCGGTCCCGCCGTCACGATCAGCAAGGCCGGCAACAGCGTCAGCACCATCACGCCCGTCATCTTTACCGTCAATCTGCCGATCCGTTCGCGCAGCATCGCCCGGCGCGTCTCGCGCAAACGATCGCCGAACTGCTTGAGCGGTTCCTGCACCGCACCGCCATGCTTGTCGACCTGAATCATCAATCGCACGATCGCGCGCAAATCCTCGTTGTCGAATCCACTGGACAGCCGCTGCAGCGACTGCTCGCGCGTACGGCCGGCGGCGAACTGACGCTGCGCGATTCCCACCTCCGACGACAAGACCGGCAGCATCCCCCGAAAATCGTTCGTCACGACCTGCAGGCTTTGATCGAGCGACAGGCCGACGCCTTGCAGCAAGCGCAACATGTCGACGAGTAGCGGCAATTCGTCGACGACGCTCTGTCGCCGCGACGCGGCGCGGCGCTGCACGTAGAGTTTCGGCAGCATGAAGCCGAGCCCGAAGGCAGCGCACATGCCGACCATCCAGATGCTGCCTTTCATGCGCCCGCTCGCGAAAATCGCGAACAGCAGCGGCAACACGATCCCGCATGCCACCCGCGCGCTCAGAAACAGCCCACGCGTGCGTGCATCGACATACCCGCACTGCTCCAGCAGGCGACGATCCTCTTCCGCGACGGCATATTTGCCGAATCCGGTGTCCAGCCAGCGCATGCCTGCCGCCGACAGGCGATCCAGCCAACGTTCGACGCGCCGCCCGCGACGCGCGTTGGCTTTCGCCTGCGCATCGCCATCCTGCGCGGGCCGCGCTTTCGCCGCCTCCAGTGCAGCCATTCGCCGATCCAGCGCATCGACCAATGCTCGTTCCGCCCGCGCCGCAGCATTCGCACGTAACGTCACGGCCATCCCGAGGAGCAGCACCCCGAGCGCGCCCACGGCCAACGCAATCGCCCCGATCTGAGTTGCTGTCATAGCGTCACCTGAGCCGAGCCATTCGATACAACCATATGCTGCCGACCACTTGAGCCAGGAACGCGATCATGAGCAGCGACCGCCCGCTCGAATCGCCCCACATCCCGTACAGGTACTTCGGATTGGTCATCACGACAAAGCTCCCGATTGCGATCGGCAGCATGACGAGGACGAACGCGGACAGCCGCGTCTCCGACGACATCGCGGTCAATTCACGCTCGGCCTGCTCGAGATCGCGCATGAATACGGCCATCCGCTCGAGCATCACATCCGCACGACCGCCATATTTGACCGACAAACGCAACACCGACCCGACGAGCTCAAACTCTTCGGTCCGGTAGATCTTCGCGATGTGCATCATGGCGCGGTCGATCTCGATACCGCCGCGCAGCATCCGCGACACGACGTCGAGACAGCCGCGCAGCGGCTCCTCGGTCGTCAACAGTGACGACTGGAAAGCAGCCGGTACGCTGTTGCCCAGTGTCACGAGACGCACGATCCCGTCGAGGAACGACGGGATCTGCCGGACGATCTTCAGCCGTCGCCGCTGGATCCGCGACGCGAGCCAGACACCGAGTATCGCGCTACCGCAAATGATCGCCGCGCAACACGCCAGCATGCCGCCGTGACTGCCGGCAATGACCGCAGCCGCAACGAGCGCGGCAATCGCGACGACCGCCTTGCCGCGCGCATCGTCTATCCCCGCACGGCTTGCGAGGTTGGACAGATATTCGGATGCGGCCGCATACCAGTGCACCCAAAAGGCATCCGACGATACCTTCCGTGCCGCTCCCGGCTGCTGTACGGCACGCACTGCACCAGCCGCCGGCGCACGCTTCGCCGGTGCGTCGACACGTGCGCCAGGCTCGAGCCGGCTGTCGATGAAACGCTTCGCGTCGGTCCTTACGCGCCGGGTCTGCGCGTGATGCCACAGCATCATCGCAGCCGCGACACACAGCATCGCGAGCGCCAGCGCCCACACCATCCCGCTATACATTGAAGCCCCCGCCGCCGCGGCCGAACCCGCCACCGCCAAAGCCGCCGCCACCGAATCCGGCATCGCCGAACCCACCGCTCGTCAGCGTCTGACGGAAGCGCGCAAGCTTCGGTGAATGCGGATGAATGCCCAGGGTTTCCCAGTGATCGACTTCCTCGCCCTCCGGCGTCACACGCGCTTCATAGCGGTAAAGCTCCTGGGTCGCGATGATGTTGTCGGACAGCCCGGTCACTTCGGTGATCGACAGAATCCGTCTCCGCCCGTTCGACAGGCGTCCTATCTGCACGATGAAGTCGATGGCGTTCGCGATCTGCCGACGCAGGCTCGACTCGGTGCCCTGGAAACCTGCAAAACCGGCAAGCATCTCGAGACGGTACAGACACTCGCGTGGAGAACTCGCGTGCACCGTGCCCATCGAGCCGTCGTGGCCTGTGTTCATGGCCTGCAGCATTTCAAGCACCTCGCCGCCGCGTACTTCGCCGACGATGATCCGGTCCGGACGCATCCGCAACGTATTGCGCAGCAAGTCGCGAATCGACACGATACCGGTGCCGTCGAACCCGCCCGGACGGCTCTCGAGCCGCACGACGTGCGGGTGGTTCAGCGACAACTCGGCCGTATCCTCGATCGTCACGACACGCTCGATTTCCGGAATATGGAACGCGAGCGCGTTGAGCAGCGAGGTTTTACCGGAACTCGTACCGCCCGACACGAGAATGTTGCAGCGCGCCTCGACCGCCGCCTGAAGCAACGTGTTGATCTCTTCGTTGAATGTCCCGTTACCAAGCAGGTCGGACGGCTTCAGCGGATCCTTGCGGAATTTCCGGATCGACACGACCGGACCATCGATCGACAGCGGCTCGATCACGACGTTCACGCGGCCGCCGTCGGGCAGCCGTGCATCGACCATCGGATTCGACTCGTCGAGCCGGCGGCCGATCGGCGCGAGTATCCGCCGCACGATGCGCAACAGGTGCGCGTTATCGGTGAAACGCACCGGCAGCTTGGCAAGAATCCCGTGACGCGACACATACACGTCGTTGTAGCCGTTGATCAGGATGTCCTCGACCGCCGGGTCCGCCAGCAAATCCTCGATCGGGCCGAAACCCGCGAGTTCCTTCGTCAGCGCCTCCGCGATCGTCCGTACCTCGTTTTCGTTGAGCGGAATGCGGCGCAGTCGCACGAAGCTGTCGATCTCGAGATCGACGAACTGGTTGATCGCCTGGCGGGACCATCTGCCGAACTCGGCGCCCAATTCTTCGATGCGCGTCAGCAAGTGTTCGTGCGCGGCATTCTTGATGTCGTGGAACTGCTGAGTCTGGGAGAACGGCGCTGCGCCGTCGGCAAATTGAATGTCGTGTGCCATCGCTTACGACCGCTTGGACAAGGGTTGAATGAAACGCTTCAGCGCGGACAATCCAGACGCCGGACCGGGTGCAGCCGGACGAATCGACACGCCCGGCAGCCGCGCGGCGAGCGACTCGAGCGCGCGCACGTACGGATCGCGCTCCGCCATATCGACGATGAGTCGCCCCTGGTTGGCCGCATGACCGATCGCGACGCGGCGCGACGGCAACGTGCCGGCCAGCGACAGCCCTAGCCGCTCCGCGATCTGCCCGGGCGTCAGATCGAGCGCGGGGTCGTACTGGTTGACGACGAGCCGCATGCGATCGGTCTCGACACCCGCATCGCGCAGCCCGGTGAGCAAATCGGCCGCCGATACGATCGACGCGACGCCCTGATCGCAGACGAGCCATGCTTCGTCGGCGGAGCTCGTGATTTGTGCAACGAATTCGCGATTCGAAAAACCGCCGAGGTCGACGATCTGCTGATCGAAGAATGCGCGAAACCGGTTCAGCAAACCGGCGCACGACGCGTACGACACGTCGCGCAGCGCGCCAAGATCCGCCGGCAGCGTCGTCAACGCAACGCCGCTCTCATGCCGGGTCAGCGCAGTATTCACGAAGGTCCTGTCGATGCGGCGCAGGTTGTGAACCGCATCGATGAAATGGAATTCACAGCGCGTATTCAGGAACAACGCGCCATCACCCGCTGGTAACCCGAGGTCGACGAGCGCGGTCTGGCGACCGGCCGGCGTCCCGCCGTTCGGCACGCCGCTCCCGTCCGGGCTCACCGAGCGCTTCTGCAACCATACGGCCAGATTCGCCGCGAGCGTGCTCACCCCCATGCCCGCACGCGCGCCGAGCAATGCAACGAGCTTGCCGTGGCGGCTCGCCGGCTCGCCGACGTTCTCCAGCAACCCGCGCGTGGTGCGCAAAGCATCTTCCGCCGGAGCCGACACGTCGATGAAATCGCGGACGCCGGCGCGCAATGCAGCGAGCGTGCTCTCCGGCTGTGCGAGCGAACCCAGCGCGACAATGGGCAGCCCCGGATGCGTGGCGCGAATCGCAGCCGCGGCAATGCTCGCCGCCGCGCTGCCGTCGGAGAAATCGATAAAAACGAGCGTCGGATTGAGGCCCGTAATGCGTTGCGCCAGCACACCCGGATCGAGCGATGCGGCCTCGACCGCGCCGGCCGATACGAGCGTATCGGCCAGCCAGCGGACATGTGCCTCATGCTGCGACGCACAAACGAAATAGTCGGTCACGGCGGGTTCACACAAGGATTGAATTCGCGCATTCATGTCGAACACCCCCGATTACACAAGGCGTGGCGTTGCATCGCAAGCCGCGAGACATTCCACTCATTTCGAAAATCCGGGAGCAGCGTCGGGCGACGCAACTCCGCCCAGATACGATTTCCAGACCGGCCCGTCGCGCTGCTCGGACAACTCGCCGGGCGTCGCGGGCAACACTGCACCCTTGGCAATCGGCGCAACGAGATGCGGCGTCACGATGATCAGCAGTTCCTTGTCGTTCTGCTGATAGCTCAGATTCTTGAAGAAGGACCCGATGATCGGCAGATCGCCGAGCAACGGCACCTTGCTCACGTTCGACATCGTCTGGCGATCGATCAGCCCGCCAATCACGAAGCTCTCGCCGTCGCCCAGTTCGACGGTCGTATCCGCGCGGCGCGTCGTAATGCCGGGCACTGCGACGCCGCTGATCGTCACGCTGTTCACGAAGTCGAGCTGACTCGATTCGGGCGCGACCTTCAGCGCGATCCGGCTCGGACTCAAGACCGTCGGCGTCAACGAGAGCCCGACGCCGTATTGCTTCCACTGGATCGCCGTCGAACCGAGCCCCTGCGGCGATGGCACCGGAATCTCGCCTCCCGCGAGGAAGCTCGCGCTCTGCCCGGACAGCGCGACCAGTGTCGGCTCGGCCAACACGCGCGCGAGATTGTTCGCCTCCAGCAGAGACAGGTCGGCAAAGATGCCGCGTCCGGCCGCGTTCACGACCAGGTTGAATGCGGACGCGACTGGCGATCCGAGCGTGGGAACGTATCCCCCGGTCCCCGGGCCCGACCCGCCGCTATAAGATTGCACGCCACCCGGCGAGAACGATCCGAACGAAAAGCCGTTGCTTTGCTTGAAGAAATTGAACCCGACCTGCTTGAGCACCGAACGGCTGAATTCGACGACCCGCACATCGACTTGCACGACGCTCTTGCCGGGCACCGTCGAGCGGTCGATCACGGCGCCCTTGCCGCTCATGTTCTTGCCGACCGCGGCCGCACGCGCATGTGCCTCGAGCGACGCGGCCGAGCCTTGCAGCACGGCCGTGCCGCCGTATGCATTCACGCGCGGCGTAGCGCCGTCGAGCACGGCTTGCGCGGCCGCGTCGACCACCGCGACGTTCCAGATCCTTGGTTCATCGTTCCCGCGCTCCCACAGCATCACGTTGGTTGCGCCGGGAGCCTTCGCAGTGAGCAGCACGGAACCGGAGCGGCTACCCTTCATGATCAGCACGTCGGCAATTGCCGGATCACCGACTGCGACGCGCTGGAGGGTGCGACCCGCCGAAATTTGCCGTTGTGCGCCGACGGCGAGTTCGATCGTAGCGCTCGCGCTTGCGAACGAGGCGAAGGTCATGATCCAAATGGCAATCGCGAATGCAATCAGTGTGTTTTTCATCGTTTGGTAGACCGGCGCGCGGCCTTTTGCTTGTCGTCGCTGGTATCGATGGCCGTCGACCTGGTTCAATAAGCAACCGTTTCCGACCGGCCGCCGCGAATCACTTCGATGCCGCCCCCCCCGCTCGGCCGTACAGGCGGCGGCAGGTGCGACGGCAACGGAGGCAGGTTCGTACTGGCTACGGGCGTTCTCGGTGTGCCGGACAGTTGCTGCAGCGAGACGCCTGCTGCGGCCAGCGCCGACGGCGACAGCTTGTTATCCGTACGTACTGCGACCGTCTGCAGCGCAAGATCGTCGTCACGCGGGTTGCGCAATGCCAAGGTCAGGCGGCCGGTCGCCTCGCCGAGCGTCAGCGCATCGACCTGCGCGGTCGGCACCGCGAGCACCGCGATGCGGGCGCCGGTCGGTTGCCCATTACCACCGTTGTTGTTGCCGCTGTCGCGCTCGGCGGTCGCATCGCCGAACGACAGCACCCTGACCTTCGACAACAGAAGCCGCGCCTGTGTCTGCGAAACCTCGCCGTCAAGCATCGTGCTGCCGACTTCGCGTTTCAGGTTCAGGAACACGTCGACGAAATTTCCGGGCCGCAGGCGGTTGCCGACCGCGTTCGTTTCGTCGACCCGAACCGCAACCGCGCGCTCGCCGGGCTGCACGTCCTCGGCAAGCCCCGACACGAGTGCATCCGCAACGACCGGGGTCGAGGCCGGAATGTCGCGAATCGGCACGCGGCCAGCCAGCGCAGCGGGGTCGCTGAAGGCGCCTGCCGGTGCCGGCGCCGTCGCCTGGATCTTCAGCGCATCGGCCGGGATCGGCTGTCCGCCGGACAAAGCACGCGTTGCAATGACGATCGGCACCGCCGTGGCCGCCACCATCGGCTGTGCCGGCGTGGGACTTGACACGCTGCGTCCAAGCACCCATGCATAGATTCCGAGCAGAACCGCGATCGCAATCAGCAGCCCCGCGATGATCTTCGTTATGTTGTTGGCCATGTTGTCGTATGGATGCCGGATTGAATCCAATCAGTTTCTTCTTGTCGCGCGATTTGCACGTGACAGATCTATCGCATCATGATGCCCAACTCACAGCATCGACTGCGGAATTTGCACCACTGCCGTACCCGTCAGTGGTTTGGTCATGATCGTCCCGAGGAACGGCATGATCGTCATCCAGCTATCAGGCGTATAGCTCACCGTGACCGTCAGGCAGTACAGCAACGGCGTAGGCGTTCTGTTGTAGTTGCACTGCTGCGCCACCACGTTGGGCGGACTGCTGTTCAGCCAACCTAGAACGTTCTGCGTGGTCGTCTTGGCGTTCGCGACGCGCGTCGAGAGGTCCGGTGCATAAGCCAACCCAGCACGCGCGCCCTCGCTTGCAGCCAGCGTCAAGCTCTGCTGAATAAGGAAAATCATCCCGAAACTCAGAATCGCGTAAAAAATCACGAAGAACAGCGGAAACACGATCGCAAACTCCACCGCTGTCGCTCCACGTTGCCGTCGCCATCTCCGGCATGCGTTCTGTCGTTTCATCGCACGCCCCCGATTGCGACCAGATAGACCAACCAGGCGGCAGCCGGCACCGCGAGGCATGCGGCATAAGGCGTCGCGCGATACCCGCCAACTGCCAGCACTGGCGCGCGCTGCCGCCACAAGCCTCCGAGCGACGTGCGCGACAACAGCATCAGTACGAGCGCGTGCAGCCCTGCAGCCAGACTGGCAGCCACCCAGAGCCAAAGCAGCGCATGCGCACCGCACCAGATGCCGAGCACGGCGAAAATTTTGACGTCTGCTGCGCCCATGACGCGCAGAAGGAAAAACGGCATCAATCCGATCAGGCCGATCAGCATGCCGACCACTGCCTGGTGCACGGAAATGCCAAATGGACTCGCGGCCACGCATGCAGCGCCGACCCCGCCGATTAATCCGGCCACGACAAGGGTGTTCGAAATACGGCGGAAACGAATATCGCTGACCACGACCGAGCCGGCCCAGGTCAGAAATACCCCGCTAAAAATGAGATGTCCCATCGCACCACGATCCGCAGCAGATGCAAGGGCGGGCGGATTACCGAGGTAGTCCGCCCGCTACTGCGCCACGACGACTTCCGGAAAAGAAGAAGTCGGCTTAGGTCGTCGGGGTTGCCCGAATCGCGGTGGCAGAACAGTTCGTAGACGAAGGAGACGACACGCACGTGCCGAGATTGGTGAACATGTTGCCGAGACTGCTGCCGATGTTCGTCACCCCGGCGACGATCGCGACAGCGATAAGACCCGCGATCAGCCCATACTCGATCGCGGTAACCCCGTCTTCTTCCTTAAGGAAACGCTTGATGATTGCTTTCATTTTATTCCTCGTGCCTGTATTTACGTTTTCTGGCCTTTTATACGTATACGTCCCCGCATATCTGGCCGTTTGCCCCGGACCGTTCGTCACATCTGCTGTAACGACAACCGGGTGCGCTTTCTTTATAGGTCGCCCCGAAGGGCATTGCTCACGATTTGATGCAAGTTAACATTCGCGATAGCGCTCCTCCTCGAACGTAGTGTACCGAACCGTACATACCCTTACATCTGCTCCGGATTCTATATCCGATCCTATTTGAATTCCAACCTCTTTTAACCACTCTGCCGGAAAAAAATGACCAGGAGCACGACATATTTGTACGGCGTTTCGGTACGACTTACACATAGGATTTACGATAGGTTAGATGTGCACACCTAATCCACCAGTAAAACAATTGCCGCGTCCACCAAGCCCGTCTAGGCCCCGCGTTACGCCCCACGCGTAACGCCATTGTTGTGACGTTACGTTACGAAACGGGCGAAACCGTTCTCATTCCTCTGCACTTAAACAGATTCAACAATCTTTCAATTTCCGGAACTTCCTTTGCCGACAAGGAATTGCCTCGTTTAAAACCTGTTGCCGAACCGTCGGGCATCGAAATGGCACGACAGTTGCAGAGTAGTCCTCGCACCACTCAACACAACGCAGTTCACAACACACTTTTAATGCGAGGACGAAATGGACATTAAGGTTATCCCTCATGGCGTGTTCCGGACGACTCTGATCGCGGCCACCGTTGCAGCCATGCTTTCCCTCTCCGCATGCGGCGGCTCCGGCTCCATCAGCCAGGGCCTTGGCGGCGGCTCGAGCTCGGGCGGCGGCGATACGATCTCCACGTCGGGCGGCAATGGCTCGAGCGGCACGTCGGGCACGAGCGGTACGTCCGGCACCAGCGGCACCTCGGGCACGAGCGGCACGTCCGGCACTAGCGGGACCTCGGGTACGAGCGGTACGTCGGGCACCAGCGGAACTTCGGGCACGAGCGGTACGTCCGGCACGTCGGGTGTATCGGCGAATCCAGTGGGAAATGTCCTCGCAAGCACCGGCAACATCGTCACGAATGCCGGCGGCACCGTCTCCGGCCTCGGCTCCGTCATCGGCAGCCAGACGCTGCCGGGCGTCAATCCGGCCACCACGCAAGCCGCGGGCGGCATCGTACAAAGCGTGGGCGGCGCGGTTACCGCCCTGGGCAACGGCCTCGGCAGCGGTCTCGGCCAGCTCGGCGCGACGAAGGATCCGGTCGGCACCACGGTTGCCAGCACCGGCGGCGTGGTCAATCAGCTCGGCGGCGCAGTCACGCAAACGGGCAACCTGGTCACGAGCCTCGGCAGCGGCCCGCTGTCGCCGCTCGCGCCCGTCACGGGCGCCGTCGGCGGCCTCGTCTCGACGCTCGGCGGCGCCGTGTCGAACGGCGGCACCACGCTCACCAACGCGCTGTCGACCGGCCCGATCCAGCAAGTCACGCAAACGGTCAGCTCGGCCATCACGCCGATCACGACGATGGTCGGCCAGACGACCCAGACGATCGGTTCGGCAACCGGCCTCGGCGCACCGGTCAACACGCTGCTCGGCACGGTCGGCAACGGCCTGAACCAGGCCGGCGCCCTGCTCGCATCGACGGGCGGCAACCCGGTCACCACGGGCCTCGGCAACACCGTCTCGTCGACCGGCAACACCGTGAAGGCAGTCGGCGGCCTGCTCACGGGCGGCACCGGCGGCGTGACCAACCCGCTCGCTCCGCTCACCGGCATCGTCTCGACGGTCACCGGCGCACTCGGCGGCGCAACGGGTGGCGGCAGCGGCCCGCTCGCGCCGGTCACGGGTCTCGTCTCCACGGTCACCGGTGCACTGGGCGGCGCAGCGGGCGGCAGCGGCGGCCCGCTTGCGCCGGTCACGGGTCTCGTGTCCACGGTCACCGGTGCACTGGGCGGCGCAGCGGGCGGCAGCGGTGGTCCGCTCGCGCCGGTCACGGGCCTTGTCTCGACGGTCACCGGTGCACTGGGTGGCGCAGCAGGCGGCAGCGGCGGCCCGCTCGCCCCGGTTACGGGCCTCGTCTCCGCGGTCACCGGCGCACTCGGCAGCGTAGCGGGCGGCGGTAATCCGATTGCCGCTCCGGTCCCCGCTGTCACCAGCACGGTCAGCGCACCGGCACTGAGCGGCGGCACGGGTGCCGTCACGAACTCGGGTTCGTCGTCGAATCTGCTTGCGCCCGTCACGTCGCTGATCGGCGGCCTGCTCGGCGGCACGCACGGCAAGTAATCCGACATCCATTCATCGAAAAGACAGCGAGGAGTCCATCATGTCCCAGCAACGTTCCATCACGACCGCCGCCCTGCGCCAGTGGCGCGTGCCCCTCACCGCCTTTGCCGCGGCGTGCCTGCTGGCCGCCTGCGGCGGCGGCGGCGTCAGCTCGCCGCCGACCAGCAGCAACGACAACAACAACCCGAGCACGAGCGGCACGCCGGGCACGAGCGGCACCAGCGGCTCGTCGACCGGCACCAAGGGCGTCATCAGCACGGTCGGCCAGACGGCCAGCGACCTCGGCAGCACGGTCGGCAACATCAGCCTGCCGGGCCTCGGCGACGGCGTGACGAAGGGCGTCGGCAGCACACTGTCCAGCACCGGCACGATCGTCGGCGCGGCAGCCGACGCGGTGAGCAACGGGCTCGGGCAGATCGGCTCGACGAAGGACCCGGTCGGCACCACGGTGGCCGGTCTCGGCAACGTCGTCGGTGCGACCAGCAACACGGTGTCCGGCCTGAGCTCGACGGTCAAGGCGCTGGGCACGGGCCCGCTGGCACCACTCGCACCGGTCACGACGCCGGTCGGCACCGTGCTGGACACGGTCGCCAACGGCCTGACGGCCGCCGGCACGACGATCGGCTCGACGCTGTCGTCGGGCGCCGTGCAGCAGGTCACGCAGCCGATCAGCTCGGCGATCACGCCGCTCGTGATCACCGCCGGCCAGGTCACGCAGCAGGTCGGCACGACGACCGGCCTCGGCCAACCCGTGTCGGGCCTGCTCGGTCAGATCGGCGGCGCCATCAGCTCGGCCGGCAAGCAGGTCGGCGCAACGTCGAGCCAGCCGCTCGTCGGCGACGTCGGCCAGCTCGTGACCGCGGTCGGCAATACCGTGACCAACGCCGGCGGCCTCGTCAATCCGAACGGCCCGAACGGCGCGGCACCGATTCCCGGCCTGATCACGAGCCTCGTCGGCGGCTCGACGGCGACCGTCCAGAGCGGCTCGTCATCGGGTTCCGGTTCGACGAACCCGCTCGGCGGCCTGTTGTCGGGTCTCGGCTCGACGCCGCTCGGCTCGCTCACGGGCGCGCTCGGTGGTGCAACGGGCGGCTCGGGCAGCGGCCCGCTCGCACCGGTCACGGGCCTCGTCTCGACGGTCACCGGCGCGCTCGGCGGCGCAACGGGTGGCGCAGGCAGTGCAAACCCTCTCGCGCCCGTCACCGGTTTGCTGAATACTGTCACCGGAGCAGTGGGCGGTGCGGCAGGGTCCGGGGGCTCGAGCCCGCTCGCGCCGGTCACGTCGCTGGTCGGCAGCGTGTCGGGTACGGCATCGTCCGGCAGCGGTTCGACGGGCCTGCTGGCGCCGGTCACGGGGTTGCTGGGTACGCTGGGTAGCGTCGGCAAGTAAGGAGGACGGTCGCGTCATCGCAGCCGGAGCGAATGGCGCGGCCGTACCAACACGCCCGGCATGGCGGCACGCGGCGCGCGACACCCAGGTGTCGCGTGCCGGCATTACAAAGAAGACGAAAAGCAAGGCCTACGAGGAAGAACAATGAAATCCAGACTCGACAGATGGATGATGCTGCTCGCCATCGCGGCAGCAGGCACGGCACAGGCACAAACGCGCGTCGGCGGTAACCCGCTCGACTCCCTCCCCCAGATCAACGCACCGAAGACGGGCCCGAACGTCACCGTTCAGGTCGCGCCGCAGGCCCCGCAATTGCAGGAGCTGCTGTCGCGGCACCTGACGCCGAAGACGTTCCAGGTCGAAGGCGTGAAGTCGATACCGTTCGAGGAAATCACGCGCCGCTTCACGCCGCTCGTCGGCAAGGACATCACGATCGGCGAGCTGATCGAAACCGCCAACGGCGTGACGAAGCTGTATCAGGAACGCGGCTACGCGCTGTCGTTCGCGTTCGTTCCCGCGCAGACGTTCGAGAACGGCGTCGTGCGCATCACGGTGGTCGAAGGCTATGTGTCGGACGTCAAGGTCACCGGCAAACCCGGCGCGATGGAACCGAAGATTCGCGCGATTGCCGCGAACATCACGGCCGATCGTCCGCTGCGCCGGGCGACGTTCGAGCGCTACGTGAACACGTTCGGCCTGCTGCCCGGCCTCACGGTGAAAGCGAACGTCCCGCCGCCTCAAACCACCGACGGCGCGACGACGCTCGAGCTCGCAGTCGATCGCAAGCCATTCAACGTCAGCACGGGGGTCGACTTCAACCACCCGGGCGTCCAGGGCCTCATCACCGCGACCGAAAACGGCCTTACGCGGTTCGGCGAGCAGTTGAGCATCTCGGCGCTCGCACCGCCGGGACGCGACAAGCAGACCTACTTCGCGTTCAGCGGCGCGCTGCCGGTCGGCAGCAGCGGCCTGATCACGCGCCTCGATGCGAGCACGTATCGCGGCAAGCCGACCGACAACCCCGGCCTGCCGTCGTCAGTCGAGCGCACGGTCAAGAACGAGAAACTCGGTCTTTCGGCATCCTATCCGATCTTGCTGAACAACCAGCGCAGCCTGCTCGGCACCGTGTCTGGCTATGCGTCGCACAACGAAGATCGTTACCAGAGCAAGATCAACGGCAACAGCATCGACACGCGCTCGCAAGTCCGCGTGCTGCAGATGCAGCTCGACTACACGAGTGTCCAGCCGAAACAGGTGCAGAAGCTGAGCGTCAACGTCGCGAAGGGCTTCAATATCCTCGGCGCATCGAAAGCGCAGGACATTACCGTCGGCACGACGACGACCTCGGTGGACAGCCCGATCTCGCTGACTTTCGTTCGCACCGGTGCGACCTTCACGCAGACGAACGAATGGCCGTTCCGGATCGGCACGTCGGTTTCGCTGACCGGGCAATACAGTCCCGACTCGCTGCCGACGTCCGAACAGATCTCGTTCGGCTCGACCCGTTACGCGCTCGGTTACCAGCCGGGCGAAACGTCGGGCGACTCGGGCTGGGGGATGTCGCTGGAGGTCAACCGCGGCTTCACGCCGGGCTGGACGTATCTGAAATCGATCACGCCGTACATCGCGTACGACATGGCCCGCGTGTATCTGCACGCGGGCACGCCATCGCCGAACCGCATGTCGTCGGTCGCCGTCGGCGTGCGACTCACGGACAGCCGCTACTACAGCCTCGATCTGAACGTCGCCAAACCGGTGGGCGATGCGCCGGTCGAAAGCGCGTCACGCAGCCCGCGCATCAACGCCGCGTTCTCGTATCAGCTCAACTGATCGGTCACCCAAGCCACGAAACGGCCGGCGCCATGCCGGCGGTTTCGATTAGAGTCCCCTCTATCAAACGTGGCGTGCTGTTTCACGTATTCTGGCGAAGCTCGCAACATGCCCGCCCCATGCAGACGGTCGTGCGAGCGAATCGAACAGACATGCAAAACAAGGAGGAAGACAATGATTCAACTGAACCGCCCATTGCGTGCAATCGCCATCGCCGGCGCCCTGCTCGCGTGCGCAGCGCCCACGTTCGCGCAGGCCGACAGCCCGATCGGCATGTGGCAGACGATCGACGACAACACCCATCAACCGAAGGCACTGGTACAGATTGCCGAGGACGGCGACGGCTCGCTGACGGGCAAGGTCGTCAAGGGACTCGGCGCGAACGATACACCCGATCGTCGCTGCACCGCGTGCACGGACGAGCGCAAGGATCAGCTCATCAAGGGCATGACGATCATCAAGGCGATGAAGAAGGACGGCGACCACTGGGACGGCGGCAACATCCTCGACCCGGAGAACGGCAAGGTCTACAAGTGCAAGATGACGCTTGAAGACGGCGGCCAGAAGCTCGTGGTGCGCGGCTACATCGGCGTGTCGCTGCTGGGCCGGTCACAAACCTGGGTTCGCCAGCAATAACGCGGTACGCGCCCGAACGCGCGATTAGCACGGCTCAATAAAAAATCGGCCTGCGACGACGTCGCCAGGCCGATTGCTTTTGGTGCGCGCACAACGGAAACCGATGGCCATCACGCTGCGTGCTTCATCGCATCCGGTGCATAGCTGCCCGGTGCGCGATATGCGGGCGCCGCGTTGCTGCGCGCCTGCGCCGCCTTCGATTGCGTGTGCTTGCGCATCCGCGCGGACAGTTCATTGCAAAGATTCATGCCGGCGTCGCCATAGAGCTCGCGCATCACGTTCATCAACGTGCCCGTTTCGTGCCATACCTTGAAGCGGCGATGACATGTTTGATACGACGGGTAACGGCGCGGCATGGCCGACCACGTTGCGCCGCTGTAGATCACCCACAGCACACCGTTCAGCACGGCGCGCGTATTGGCTAACGGCCGGCCGCGCAACTCGGTGCGCGGCTGCATTTCGGGCAGAAGCGGCGCGACGCAGCGCCATTCGTGGTCGGTCAAATCGCGATACGGTGTCATGGACATCTCCAGCCTTAATAACCATGACACCACAATATCGGCTCACCTCAACGATGAATATAAGACAAATCCGAAAATACCCGAAGATTGACGAAATTTAACCGAAATTGATGTTTAAACCCCGCCACTTTCCCGACCGGCAACCGGTTCAGGTCAACGACGTATCGACGATACGGCGCGGCGTTTCGAGATACTCCTTCGACTGCATCTCGACGATGCGCGAGACCGTACGCGCGAATTCGTTGGCCATCGGGCCTTCGACGTACAACGCCTCGGCCGGCACCGCCGCGGACATCAGCAGCTTGACCTTGTGATCGTACAGCACGTCGATGAGCCACGTGAAGCGGCGCGCTTCGGACGCCATCCGCGGCGACATCTGCGGCACCTCGGACAGCACGATCGCATGGAAGCGGCTCGCCAGTTCGAGGTAATCGTTCTGCGAACGCGGGCCGCCGCACAACGTCGCGAAATCGAACCACACGACACCGTCCGCCTTGCGCAGCGCCTTGAGCTCACGCTTCTCGATATGCAGGATCGGGCTCTCGTCGGGCACGGCCGCGAGCTTGCCGAATGCATGGCGCAATTCGCGATCGGCGTCCGCGCCGAGCGGCGTGTGATACATCTTCACCTGCGCGAGCGTGCGCTGGCGATAGTCGACGCCCGCATCGACGTTGAGCACGTCGAGCTTCTCCTTGATCAGCGCGATCGCCGGCAGCATGCGGTCGCGATGCAGGCCGTCCGGATACAGGTCGTCGGGATCGTAATTGGACGTCATCACGAACTGCACGCCGTTGTTGAACAGGCGATCGAGCAGCCGGTACAGGATCATCGCGTCGGCGATGTCCGATACGTGGAACTCGTCGAAGCAGATCAGCCGATAGCGCTTCGCGATGCGTCGTGCGAGTTCGTCGAGCGGATCGGCCTGCCCTTTCAACTCCTCGAGCTCGCGGTGCACTTCGCGCATGAATTCGTGGAAATGCAGGCGCGTCTTGCGCTGCACGGGCACCACCGCGTAGAAGCTGTCCATCAGGAAGCTTTTGCCGCGGCCGACACCGCCCCACATGTAGACGCCGCGCGGGAGATCCGGATGATTGATCAGCTTCTTGAACGCGTTCGAGCGGCGCGCCTTGTACTCGACCCATTCGTCGAAACAGCGCTGCAGGCGATCGACGGCCGCGCGCTGAGCGGGATCGGACTGATAGCCGCGCGTGGTCAGCTCGCGCGTGTAGTATTCGGTGACGTTCATCGGGCAAACCGGAAAGAACGAAGGCGAGCGGGAAACCCCGCCCGCCTTCGTCATGAGACGGCTGCGCCGGCCGACGGCCGGCAGGCGCTACGCCGTGCTCAGCTGTTCAGCGAGCGCTTGTCGACGGCGAGCGCCGCTTCGCGCATCACTTCCGACATCGACGGGTGCGGATGGCAGATGCGGGCGATGTCTTCCGACGCCGCCTTGAATTCCATCGCCACCACGGCTTCCGCGATCAGGTCCGACGCGTTCGCGGCGATCACGTGCACGCCGAGCAGTTCGTCGGTCTTCGCATCCGCGATCATCTTCACGAAGCCGTCCGGCGCGTTCATGCCGAGCGCGCGGCCGTTGATCGAGAACGGGAACTTGCCCGTCTTGATCTCGCGGCCTTCCGCCTTCAGTTGCTGCTCCGTCTTGCCGACCCATGCGATTTCCGGGTACGTGTAGATCACCCACGGAATGCAGTTGTAGTCGATGTGCGGCTTCTGGCCGTCGATCACTTCCGCGACCAGCACGCCTTCGTCTTCCGCCTTGTGCGCGAGCATCGGGCCGCGCACCACGTCGCCGATCGCGTAGACGTTCGGCACGGCCGTACGGCAGTGGTCGTCCACATCGATGAAGCCGCGCTCGTTCGCCTTCAGGCCGATGGCCTCGAGGCCGAGGTTGTCGGTGTTCGGCACGCGGCCGACCGACACGATCAGGCGGTCGGCGTCGAGCGTCTGCGCATTGCCGTCCTTGTCCGTGTAGGCGATCGACACACCGTTCGCGGTCGTCTTCACGTCACCGATCTTAACGCCGAGATGGATGTCGAGGCCCTGCTTCTTGAACAGCTTGGCCGCTTCCTTCGCGAGCGCTTCGTCGGCTGCGCCGAGGAATGCCGGCAGCGCTTCGAGCACCGTCACTTCGGCGCCCAGGCGGCGCCACACCGAGCCGAGCTCGAGGCCGATCACGCCTGCGCCGATCACGGCGAGCTTCTTCGGCACCGAGTCGAACGTCAACGCGCCTTCGTTGTCCGACACGATCTTGTTGTCGACCGGAATGCCCGGCAGATGACGCGCCTTCGAGCCCGTCGCGATGATCACGTTCTTCGCGGTGACGACTTCGGCTTCGCCCTCGCCGCTCACTTCGATCTGCACGCCGGCATCGGTCTTGCCGGTGAACTTGCCATGGCCCTTCAGCCAGGTGATCTTGTTCTTCTTGAACAGGAACTCGATCCCGCTCGTCATCTTCTCGACGATCGCATCCTTGCGGCCGAGCATCTTCGCGACGTCGATCTTCACGCCGTCGACGGTGATGCCGTGGTCGGCCAGGTGATGCGACGTGTTCTCGAACTCTTCCGACGAAGCCAGCAGCGCCTTCGACGGGATGCAGCCGACGTTCAGGCAGGTGCCGCCGAGCTTCAGCGCGCCGGCCGGGTTCTTCCACTTCTCGATACAGGCAACGGTCTTGCCGAGCTGCGCGGCGCGAATCGCGGCGATGTAGCCGCCAGGGCCGGCGCCGATCACGACGACGTCAAATTCCTTGGACATGACAATCCTTTCTACTTGTACGCCTGCACGTTCGCGCGTGGGCGCGAACGTGCAGAACGGGTCGATGCAGTGAGACTCGGCTTACAGGTCGAGCAGCAGGCGTGCCGGATCTTCCAGCGCGTCCTTCATCGCGACGAGCGACAGCACGGCTTCGCGGCCGTCGATGATGCGGTGGTCGTACGACAGCGCGAGGTAGTTGATCGGGCGGATCACGATCTGGCCGTTTTCGACGACCGGGCGCTCCTTCGTCGCGTGCACGCCGAGGATGGCCGACTGCGGCGGGTTGATGATCGGGGTCGACAGCATCGAGCCGAACACACCGCCGTTCGAGATCGAGAACGTACCGCCCGTCATTTCCTCGATCGACAGCTTGCCGTCCTTCGCCTTCTGGCCGAATTCGGCGATCTTCTTCTCGATCTCGGCGAGGCTCAACTGATCCGCGTTGCGCAGGATCGGCACGACCAGGCCGCGCGGCGAACCGACCGCGATACCGATGTCGAAGTAGCCGTGGTAGACGATGTCGTTGCCGTCGATCGACGCGTTCACCAGCGGGAACTTCTTCAGTGCATGGACGGCCGCCTTCACGAAGAACGACATGAAGCCGAGCTTCACGCCATGTTCCTTCTCGAACTTGTCCTTGTACTTGTTACGCAGCTCCATGACCGGAGCCATGTTCACTTCGTTGAACGTCGTCAGGATCGCGTTGGTCTGCTGCGACTCGAGCAAACGCTCGGCGATACGCGCACGCAGGCGCGACATCGGCACGCGCTGTTCCGGACGGTCGTTCAGCCAGGTCGCTGCCGACGCCGGCACCTTCACTTCCGGCAGCGACGGCTTCGTGGCGGCGGTCTTCGCCGGTGCGGCGGCCGGAGCAGCCTTCGGTGCGCTGCCTGCCGCCAGCGCGTCGCCCTTCGTGACGCGGCCGTCGCGGCCCGAACCCGCGACGTCGCCCGTCGACAGGCCCTTCTCGGCCAGCAGCTTGGCCGCGGCCGGCGACGCAGCCGCCGAGCTCGATGCGGTAGCGGCGGCCGGTTGCGCAGCCGGTGCGGCCGCGGCGGGCGCGGCCGCCGGCTTGACTTCGGCGGCGCCTGCCGCGGCTTCGGCGGCACCTGCCTTCGCTTCGGTGTCGATCGTCGCGATCACCTGATCGGCGACCACCGTGTCACCGTCGTTCTGCAGCACTTGCGCGAGCACGCCCGCCGCCGGCGCCGGCACTTCGAGGACGACCTTGTCGGTCTCGAGTTCGATCAGGATTTCGTCCTGCGCGACTGCTTCGCCCGGCTTTTTCTTCCACTGCAGCATGGTGGCTTCCGACACCGACTCCGACAGCTGGGGGACTTTGACTTCTACGATAGCCATGTGATTTTCCTGGATGCTTAATCTGGGGTATGACGAGGTTCGTGCGATTCCTTCGGCCGGTGCGGCGCGCCACGCGCCGGCGGGCCAAAAGGAACGGGAAAGCGCCGTGCGCCTTCCCGTTTCGCTTGACGTCGGTTATTTCGCGATCGATGCGCTCTTCAGGCGGCCGAATGCACCTTCGATCAGGGCCTTCTGCTGCTCGTAGTGCTTCGCGTAGTAGCCAACCGCCGGCGAGGCCGAAGCCGGACGTCCGCTGTACGCCAGCTTCTGCCCTTCCTTCATGCCTTCCTTCAGGTGGTGCTCGACGTAGAACCAGGGGCCCTGGTTCTGCGGCTCGTCCTGCACCCAGACCACTTCAGTCGCGTTCTCGTACTTCTTCATTTCGGCTTCGAACTGCTTGTGCGCGAACGGATACAGCTGCTCGATACGGATGATCGCGACGTCGTTCGCCTTCGCTTCGCGGCGGTGCGCGACGAGGTCGTAGTACACGCGGCCCGAGCACACCAGCACGCGCTTGACCTTCTTCGCGTCGATGCCGCCGTCGATTTCGCCCAGCACCGGCTGGAACGAGCCCTTCGCGAGTTCCGACAGGTCCGACACCGCTTCCTTGTGGCGCAGCAGCGACTTCGGCGTCGCGACGATCAGCGGCTTGCGGAACAGGCGGATCATCTGGCGGCGCAGCAGATGGAAAATCTGCGCCGGCGTCGTCGGCTGGACGACCTGCATGTTGTGATCGGCACACAGCTGCAGGAAACGCTCGATACGCGTGGACGAGTGTTCCGGACCCTGGCCTTCGTAGCCGTGCGGCAGCAGCATCGTGAGACCCGACACGCGGCCCCACTTCACTTCGCCCGACGAGATGAACTGGTCGATCACGACCTGCGCGCCGTTGACGAAGTCGCCGAACTGCGCTTCCCACAGCACGAGCGTGTTCGGCTCGGCGGTCGAGTAACCGTATTCGAAGCCCAGCACCGCTTCTTCCGACAGCACCGAGTCGATCACCGTGAACTTCGCCTGGCCTTCGGCGATGTTCTGCAGCGGCACGTACGTGCCGTCGTTCCAGCGCTCGCGGTTCTGGTCGTGCAGCACCGCGTGACGGTGCGTGAACGTGCCGCGGCCCGAGTCCTGGCCCGTCAGGCGCACCGAGTAGCCCGATGCGACGAGCGACGCGAACGCGAGATGCTCGGCCATGCCCCAGTCGAGCGGCTGGTCGCCGCGCGCCATGTTGCGGCGGTCGTTGATCACGCGCTCGACGAGCGGGTGAACCTTGAAGTTTTCCGGGACCGTCGTGATGCGTTCGCCCAGGCGCTTCAGTTCGGCGAGCGGCACGGCCGTATCGGCTGCGTCCGTCCACTTGCGGTTCAGGAACGGCACCCAGTCGACCGCGTACTTGCTCTTGTAGTTCGACAGGACCGGGTCGACGGTATGGTGGCCGTCGTCCATCGCCTTGCGGTACGCCTTCACGTAGTTGTCGGCGTCTTCGGCGGTGATCACGCCCTGCTGCACGAGCTTCTCGGCGTACAGCGCACGGGTGCCCGGGTGCTGCGCGATCTTCTTGTACATCAGCGGCTGCGTGACGGCCGGCGTGTCCTGCTCGTTGTGACCCAGCTTGCGGAAGCAGACGATGTCGATCACGACATCCTTGTGGAACTGCATCCGGTAGTCGATCGCGATCTGGATCGCGAGCACGACGGCTTCCGGATCGTCGCCGTTCACGTGCAGCACCGGCGCTTCGATCATCTTGACGACGTCGGTACAGTACAGCGTCGAGCGCGCGTCGCGCGGGTCGGACGTCGTGAAGCCGATCTGGTTGTTGATGACGATGTGCAGCGTGCCGTGCGTGCCGTAACCGCGCGTCTGCGCGAGGTTCAGCGTTTCCATCACGACGCCCTGGCCGGCGAAGGCCGCGTCACCGTGGATCTGCACCGGCAGCACTTGCAGGCCGTCCTCGTCGCCGCGGCGGTCCATCCGCGCCTTCGCGGAACCTTCGACCACCGGGTTCACGATTTCGAGGTGCGACGGGTTGAACGCGAGCGACAGGTGGACCGGGCCGCCTTCCGTCGACACGTCCGACGAGAAGCCCTTGTGGTACTTCACGTCGCCGGCCGGCAGGTCGTCGACGTGCTTGCCTTCGAATTCGGCGAACAGGTCGGCCGGCATCTTGCCCAGCGTGTTGACGAGCACGTTCAGACGGCCGCGGTGCGCCATGCCGATGATGATTTCCTGCACGCCGCTCTTGCCCGCGTGCTGGACGACTTCGTCCATCGCCGCGATGAAGCTTTCGCCGCCTTCGAGCGAGAAGCGCTTCTGGCCGACGTACTTGGTGTGCAGGTAGCGCTCGAGGCCTTCGGCGGCCGTCAGGCGATTCAGGATGTGCTTCTTCTTGTCGGCCGAGAACGACGGCGTCGCGCGGGTCGACTCCAGGCGCTCCTGCCACCAGCGCTTCTGTTCCGGATCGCTGATGTACATGTACTCGGCGCCGATCGTGCCGCAGTACGTGTCGCGCAGACCCTTGACGATGTCGCGCAGCGAGGCCTGGTCGAAACCGAAGTACAGGTTGCTTGCGCTGTACGTCTGGTCGAGATCGCCCTCGGAGAAGTCGTAGAAAGCCGGTTCGAGCTCGGGGATGGCGGGACGTTCGCGGCGCTTCAGCGGATCGAGATTGGCCCATTGCGAGCCGAGGAAGCGGTAGGCGCTGATCAGCGACTGGACGTGCACCTGCTTGCGTGCGGTCGCGAGGTTGCTGGTGCTTTCGCGCGGGATGAAGGCATTGGCCTTCGCACGCTCGGCGAACGATTCGACGATCGGGAAGTGAGCGACGTCATTGGCGTTCGAGCCGTCCGTTGCAGGCACGTTCTGCAGCGCGTCGAAATACTCTCGCCAGTTCTCCGGCACCGACGCCGGATTGTTGAGGTATGCATCGTACAGTTCTTCAACGTACGAAGCATTGCCGCCGAACAGATAAGAGTTCAGCTGAAACTGCTTCATTACATCTGACATTTTACGCTCACCTTTCTTCGAGCTTCTCGAGAAATAGCGGGTTACTCAACCTTCCGCGACACGGCCTGACCGTTTAGCGGATTGCGAATCAAGTCTTGCTTGGAAGGACCTAAAACTTGCGTGCGCGCAGCATATCACAGAACCGATACCGGAGTTCGCGGCGAAATGTGCGTGAAAGCACCGCGCGACGGGGTTTTGCCGGATTGCGGCGGCCCGCGGGAACAGTGTTTTGCAGGCAACCCGGCTCAACGATGCGCGGATGCGAAAAAGGCTGCCCGAAGGCAGCCTTTTCGTCGTGCTCGGGAACGGTCGATGCTCAGTCGACCGCGCCTTCGCGGCTCGCGCGGCGACGCTCGTGCTCCTTCAGGAAGCGCTTGCGCAGGCGGATCGACTGCGGCGTCACTTCGACGAGTTCGTCGTCGTCGATGAATTCGACCGCGTATTCCAGCGACATCTGGACCGGCGGCACGAGACGCACGGCTTCGTCGGTACCCGACGCACGCACGTTGGTCAGCTGCTTGCCCTTGATCGGGTTCACGACGAGGTCGTTGTCGCGGCTGTGGATGCCGATGATCATGCCCTCATACAGCGCGTCGCCCGGCTTCACGAACATGCGGCCGCGATCCTGCAGCTTCCACAGTGCGTAGGCGACCGCTGCGCCGTCGTCCTGCGAGATCAGCACGCCGTTGCGGCGCTCGAACACCGAGCCTTCCTTGACCGGCGCGTACGAGTCGAAGATGTGGCTCATCAGGCCCGTGCCGCGCGTGAGCGTCAGGAATTCGCTCTGGAAGCCGATCAGGCCGCGTGCCGAGATCTTGTATTCCAGACGCGTACGGCCGCGGCCGTCCGACGCCATGTCCAGCATTTCGCCCTTGCGGCGGCCAAGCTCTTCCATCACGCCGCCCTGGTGTTCGTCTTCGACGTCGACCGTCAGCAGCTCGTACGGCTCGTGCCGCACGCCGTCGATCTCCTGCATCACCACGCGCGGACGCGACACGGCCAGCTCGTAGCCTTCGCGACGCATGTTTTCGACGAGAATCGTCAGATGGAGCTCGCCGCGGCCCGACACTTCGAACACCGTTTCGTCGCCGGTATCCTTCACGCGCAGCGCGACGTTGTGGTTCAGTTCCTTCATCAGGCGGTCGCGGATCTGGCGGCTCGTCACGAACTTGCCTTCGCGGCCGGCGAGCGGCGACGAGTTGACGAGGAAGTTCATCGTCAGCGTCGGCTCGTCGACGGTGATCATCGGCAGCGCTTCCGGCGTGTCGACCGCGCAGATCGTCGCGCCGATGCCGACGTCTTCAATGCCGTTGATCAGCACGATGTCGCCCGCTTCGGCCGACTCGACCTGCACGCGCTCCAGGCCCTTGAACGACAGCACCTGGTTGATCTTGCGGTTCAGCACCTCGCCTTCCGGGCCGAAGCGCATCACGACCGGCTGGCCCGGCTTGATGCGGCCGCGCGTGATGCGGCCGACGCCGATCCGGCCGACGTACGTCGAATAGTCGAGCGACGTGATCTGGAGCTGCAGCGGGGCTTCCGGATCGGCCGGGCGAACCGGCACGTGCGCGAGGATCGCTTCGAACAGCGGGCGCATGTCGCCTTCGCGCGTGGCCGGATCGAGCGACGCATAGCCGTTCAGGCCCGACGCGTAGACGATCGGGAAGTCGAGCTGCTCTTCGGTCGCGCCGAGCTTGTCGAACAGGTCGAAGGTCTGGTTGATCACCCAGTCGATCCGCGCGCCCGGACGATCGATCTTGTTGACGACGACGATCGGCTTCAGGCCGAGCGCGAGCGCCTTCTTCGTGACGAAGCGCGTCTGCGGCATCGGGCCTTCGACCGCGTCGACGAGCAGCAGCACCGAGTCGACCATCGACAGCACGCGCTCGACTTCGCCGCCGAAGTCCGCGTGCCCCGGCGTGTCGACGATGTTGATGTGCGTGCCTTCGTACTCGACCGCGCAGTTCTTCGCGAGAATCGTGATCCCGCGCTCTTTTTCGATGTCGTTCGAGTCCATCACCCGCTCCGCAATCTGCTGGTTCTCGCGGAAGGTGCCGGACTGGCGGAGCAGTTGGTCGACGAGCGTGGTCTTGCCGTGGTCGACGTGGGCGATGATGGCGATATTGCGAAGGGCGCGAGTCATAGAAACCTGGAAATCGTTTGAACGCGCAAACGCGCGCGCTCGTGTTTTTCACGGGCGCGCGCGTTGCAGCTTGGAAAGCCTCAAATTATAGCACGTGCGCGTGTCGAGAGCCGATCCGCCCGTTGCAATGCAGCAAAACGGTAGCGCCGCGCGGCGCTACCGAACTGCTCAAAGGTCCGGCGCACCGGCACCGTGCGGCGAAGAAACCTTACCCGGACAAGGGACTCTCGCGGGACACAGCACGCGTTTTGCCGTTCGATTAACATTTGCCGCGGCAAGCAATTGTGCCTATACTGCTGCCTAGTCAACTATTGCAGCTTCAGGGTTTTATGTCGGATTCTTCTACCCCACCGCCCGTTTCGCCGCTGTCTACGTATCAGATGAACGATAGCGTCGGTTATCTGATGTCCCGCGTGAAGTCGGTGATGACCAACCTCGTCACGCAGCGCACGCAGGAAGAACTCGGCATCACGGGCACGCAGGCGAGCATGCTGTTCATGATCGCGGTCGGCAAGTGCTCGACGGCCGCCGAACTCGCGCGCGAATACGGGATCGACGCCAGCGCGGTCACGCGCCTGCTCGACCGGGTCGAGAAACGCGGCCTGCTGTCGCGTGTGCGCAGCATCGAGGATCGTCGCGTCGTGCGCCTCGAGCTCACCGACGAAGGCCGCGCGCTGGCCGAACGGCTGCCGCCCATTTTCCGCAGCGTGCTCGACCAGGTGCTGGACGGGTTTACGCCAGAAGAAGTCGGGTTCCTGAAGAGCATGCTGCGCCGCATTCTCAGCAACTATTGCGAGACGGCCGGCGGTAGCGTCACGTAATAGTTGCCATAACAATTACTTTTGACAGATTAATGTAAGGAAATCCTTGCAGTGTCCATCATTCATTCCGAGTCAGGGGTTAGCGCGATGAAATCCTCCCCGTTGTCCGTGCGCGCCGGGTCGTGCCGCGCCGCCGTCGCCGCCGCGGTCGCCGCCCTGGCGCTCGCGGGCTGCGCGAATTACATCGGCATCAAGAGCGACAAGCAGATCGCCCCCGCGTCGCAATTCGAATCCGCCCAGAGCCTGCCGGCCCAGGGCGGCCAGTGGCCCGCGCTCGACTGGGCCAGCCAGTTCGGCGATCCGCAGTTGCCGAAGCTGATCGACGAAGCGTTGCAGGGCAACCCGTCGATCGCGCAGGCGCAGGCGCGCATCGCGAAGGCTTCGTCGTACATCGAGTCGTCGCGCTCGAACCTGATGCCGAAGGCCGAAGCCAGCTATTCGTGGACGCGCGAGCTGTACTCGTCGAACGCGCTGTTCCCGCCCCCGTACGGCGGCCAGTGGTACAGCGAGAACAACGCGCTCGCGAGCGCCTCGTGGGAGCTCGACCTGTGGGGCAAGAACCGCGAACGCCTGCACACGGCCGTATCGCAGGAAAAGGCCGCCGAAGCCGACCTGCAACAGGCGCGCATCACGCTCGCGTCGTCGGTCGCGCGCACCTACAACTCGCTCGCGCAGCTCTATGCGCTGCGCGACATCGCGCAGCGCGAGATCACCAACCGCGAGACGGTCGGCAAGATCACCGACGGCCGCGTATCGGCCGGCCTCGACACCAACGTCGAGCGCCAGACGGCCCGCGGCAACATCGCGACGACGCAGGCTTCGCTGTCGGACCTCGACGGCCAGATCACGACGGTGCGCTACCAGCTCGCCGCGCTGCTCGGCAAGGGCCCGGATCGCGGGCTGCAGATCGCGGCGCCCGTGATGAACCCGAGCGGCGACGTCACGCTGCCCGGCAACCTGCCGGCCGACCTCGTGTCGCGCCGCCCCGACATCGTCGCCGCGCGCTGGCAGGTCGAAGCCGCGATGCACGACGTGAAGGAGGCGAAGGCCGAGTTCTTCCCCGACGTGAACCTCGCGGCCGGTTTCGGCTTCGATGCGTTCGGCTGGGGCAAATTCCTGAATTTCGCGAGCCGCCAGGCGCAGTTCGGGCCGGCGATCCACCTGCCGATCTTCGATGCCGGCGCGCTGCGCGCCCAGCTCAAGGGCCGCTATGCCGACTTCGACCTGTCGGTCGCGAACTACAACCAGACGCTGATCAGCGCGCTGAACGACGTCGCGACGCAGGTCGCGTCGATCCGCGCGGTCGATCGCCAGATGGGGGACGCCCAACGTGCGCTCGACGCGTCGACGCGCGCGTACGATCTCGCGGTCATCCGCTACAAGGCCGGCCTGTCGCCGCAACTGCAGGTGCTGACGGCGGACAGCAACCGCCTCGCCTCGGAGCAGACGGTGACCAACCTGAAGATGCGCCGGCGCGACATGCAGCTCGCCCTGATCAAGGCGCTCGGCGGCGGGTTCGACGCGACCGGCACGCCGCTCGCCGCACCCGATGCCGCCGCGCCGACCAAACAGGCCGCCAACTGATCCGGCGCCACCACTACGCAGACACTCGAAATAACGGACGGAGAAAATCGCCATGAGCGACCAACAAAACGCCGCCAGCGCGCAGCCGCAGAATAACGGCAAGCGCAAGCGAATGATGACGCTGCTCGTCGCGGTCATCGTGATCGCGGCCATCGCATACGGCCTCTATTACTTCCTCGTCGCCCGCTTCCATGAAGACACCGACGATGCATACGTGAACGGCAACGTCGTGCAGATCACGCCGCAGGTCACCGGCACCGTGATCGCCGTGAAGGCGGACGACACGCAAACGGTCAAGGCCGGCGATCCGCTCGTCGTGCTCGACCCGGCCGATTCGCAGGTCGCGCTGCAGCAGGCGGAAGCCAACCTCGCGCAGACCGTGCGCCAGGTGCGCGGCCTGTTCGTCAACGACGATCAGTACCGCGCGCAAGTCGCGCTGCGCCAGTCCGACCTGTCAAAGGCCCAGGACGACCTGCGCCGCCGCCTGGCCGTCGCGCAGACGGGCGCCGTGTCGCAGGAAGAAATCTCGCATGCCCGCGACGCCGTGAAGGCCGCGCAGGCATCGGTCGATGCCGCGCAGCAGCAACTCGCCTCGAATCGCGCATTGACCGCGAACACGACGATCGCATCGCACCCGAACGTGATGGCCGCCGCCGCGAAGGTGCGCGACGCCTACCTCGCGAACGCGCGCAACGTGCTGCCGGCGCCGGTCACCGGCTATGTCGCGAAGCGCTCGGTGCAGGTCGGCCAGCGCGTGTCGCCCGGCAACCCGCTGATGTCGGTGGTGCCGCTCAATGCCGTGTGGGTCGACGCGAACTTCAAGGAAGTCCAGTTGAAGCACATGCGCATCGGCCAGCCGGTCGAAATGACGGCCGACATCTACGGCTCGTCGGTCACGTACCACGGCAAGGTCGTCGGCTTCTCGGCCGGCACGGGCTCGGCGTTCTCGCTGCTGCCGGCGCAGAATGCGACCGGCAACTGGATCAAGGTCGTGCAGCGCCTGCCGGTGCGGATCGAGCTCGACCCGAAGGATCTCGACAAGCATCCGCTGCGCATCGGCCTGTCGATGCAGGTCGACGTCAACATCAAGGACGAACGCGGCGACCAGCTCGTCAACGCGCCGAACACCGTCTACGAGACCAACGTGTTCGCGAAATACGGCGACGAAGCCGACGCCGAAATCGCGCGCATCATCGCCGAGAACGCAGGCGGCAATGCATCGGCGCCGGTCGCGGCGAAGCAGAGCACCGCCGCGAAAATGATGTAACCGTTCCGACTTCGGAAAGGCAACCGACATGGCACAGGCTCCCGCCTCCTACCCGCCCCTGCAGGGCGGGCAACTCATACTCGGCACGATCGCGGTGTCGCTCGCGGTGTTCATGAACGTGCTCGACACGTCCATCGCGAACGTCGCGATCCCGACCATCTCGGGCGACCTCGGCGTGTCGTCCGACCAGGGTACGTGGGTCATCACGTCGTTCGCAGTCGCGAACGCAATCTCGGTGCCGCTGACCGGCTGGCTGACCGACCGTTTCGGGCAAGTGCGCCTGTTCCTCGCGTCGATCATCCTGTTCGTCATCTCGTCGTGGATGTGCGGGCTGTCGCCGAACCTGCCGTTCCTGCTCGGGTCGCGCGTGCTCCAGGGCGCGGTCGCGGGCCCGATGATTCCGCTGTCGCAGGCGCTCCTGCTGTCGAGCTATCCGCGCGCAAAGGCGCCGATGGCGCTCGCGCTATGGGCGATGACGACGCTGATCGCACCCGTCGCGGGCCCGATTCTCGGCGGCTGGATCTCGGACAACTATTCGTGGCCGTGGATCTTCTACGTCAACATCCCGGTCGGCGTCGCCGCCGCCGCCGCGACGTGGATGATCTATCGTAATCGGGAGTCGGCCGTGCGTCGCGCGCCGATCGACGGCGTGGGCCTCGCGCTGCTGGTCGTCTGGGTCGGCTCGCTGCAGATCATGCTCGACAAGGGCAAGGATCTCGACTGGTTCGCGTCGACGACCATCATCGTGCTCGCGCTGACCGCCGTCATCGCGTTCGCGTTCTTCGTGATCTGGGAGCTGACCGCCGAGCACCCGGTCGTCGACCTGTCGCTGTTCCGCATCCGGAACTTCACCGGCGGGACAGTCGCGCTGTCGATCGGGTACGGCCTGTACTTCGGCAATCTCGTGCTGCTACCGCTGTGGCTGCAGACCCAAATCGGCTATACCGCGACCGACGCCGGCCTCGTGATGGCGCCGGTCGGGCTCTTCGCCATCCTGTTGTCGCCACTCACCGGGAAGTATCTGCCGCGCACCGATCCACGCTTCATCTCGACGGCGTCGTTCCTGACGTTCGCGCTGTGCTTCTGGATGCGTTCGCGCTACACGACCGGCGTCGACGAATGGTCGCTGACGCTGCCGACGCTCGTGCAGGGTATCGCGATGGCGGGCTTCTTCATCCCGCTCGTGTCGATCACGTTGTCCGGCCTGCCCGGCCACCGCATTCCCGCGGCGTCCGGCCTGTCGAACTTCGTGCGGATCATGTGCGGCGGCATCGGCACGTCGATCTTCCAGACCGCGTGGGACCACCGCAACAACTTCCATCACGCGCAACTGGTCGAGCAGGCGAACCCGTACAACCCGACGTTCAACCAGGCCGTCACGCAGATGGGCAATCTCGGGCTGTCGCAGAACCAGGCGCACGGGCTCATCAACAACATGGCCACGCAACAGGCCGCGCAGCTCGGCGTGAACGACCTGTTCTACATCTCGGCGGTGATCTTCGTGCTGCTGATCGCGCTGATCTGGATCACCAAGCCCGAACGCGCGGGCGGCGGCGATGCCGGTGCGGCGGCGTCGGCGGCACACTGAGCACTACCCCGCAGCGCATCACTGCGCGGTCACGCGAAACAAAAAGCCCGGTCGAAATCGACCGGGCTTTTTCCTATTCCGCCGCGTGCAGTCATGCGCGCTGCTGCGTCATTGAGCCGTCACGACGAGCCGTTCCGGTGCGAGCACGCCATTCGCCTTGCGTGCCACGCCGAGCAACCGCGTTGCGTCGTACACGCGCACGCGCTCGCCCTCGGCCGCGTCGATCGGCTCCAATGCCGACAGCGGCAGGCGCTGGCCGTGCAGAAACCGCTTCGCGCACGCGTCGTCGAGCCGAACGGCGGGGAACGTCGACAGCAACGCATCGACCGGCTGCAGCCAGGCATCGCGCGCCGCCTCGGCAGCGTCCGACAGCGCATCCAGCGTCACCGCATGCTCGAGCGTCAGCGCGCCGACGCCCGTGCGACGCAGCATCGTCAGATGCGCGCCGCAACCGAGCGCCTCGCCAATATCCTCCGCCAGCGTGCGCACATACGTGCCCTTGCTGCAGGTCACGCGAAACGTCACGTCGGGCAGCTCGCAGGCAAGCAGTTCGAGCGCGTGGATCGTCACGTTGCGGCCTTCCCGCTCAACCGTCTGGCCGGCCCGCGCATATTCGTACAGCGGCTTGCCGTCGCGCTTGAGCGCCGAATACATCGGCGGCACCTGCACGATGTCGCCGGTGAAGCGCACGAGCGCGGCTTCCACCGCCGCACGATCGCATTCGACGGGCCGCGTGTCGATCACGTCGCCTTCCGCGTCGCCGGTGGCCGTGCGCTGGCCGAGACGCATCGTCGCTTCATAGGTCTTGTCGGCGTCGAGCAAATCCTGCGAGAACTTGGTCGCCTCGCCGAAGCACAGCGGCAGCAGGCCCGACGCCAGCGGATCGAGCGTGCCGGTGTGACCGGCTTTCTTCGCGAGAAGCAGGCGCTTTGCGCGAATCAGCGCATCGTTGCTCGACAGGCCGACCGGCTTGTCGAGCAGGAGAACGCCGTCCAGCACGCGCCGAGGCACGCGCGGACGTTGGGGTGCTGCATTCGTCATAGGCCGGTCGAGCTCAATCGTCCTTGGCAGGCGCATCGGCCTCGTCGTCGTCCTTCGCGCGCGTCGAGTTCGCTTCCTTGATCAGGCGCGACATTTCGACGGCCTTCTCGATCGTCTGGTCGTAATGGAAATGCAGCGTCGGCACCGTATGAATGTGCAGGCGCTTGAACAGCAGGTTGTGCAGGTGGCCCGACGCGTGGTTCAGCGCCTCCTGCGTCTTGTCCGGATCGCCGGTGAGCGCCGTGAAGTAGACCTTCGCGTGCGCATAGTCCGGCGTGAGCTCCACGCTCTGGATGGTCACGATACCGATGCGCGGATCTTTGACCTCGCGCATGATGAGTTCGGACAGATCGCGCTGAATCTGATCGGCGATCTGAACGTTGCGATTGGGGGAAGTACGTTTCCTGGACATGATCGATCCGTGATCCGTTTATCAGGATGAAGCGGCGGCCATTTTCGGCACGCCACCATGAAAATGGGCGGGACAGGCCCAAGCCTGCCCCGCCCATGAGCCGATACGCGACGATTACAGCGTACGCGCGACTTCGGTCACTTCGAAGACTTCGAACTGGTCGCCTTCGATGATGTCGTTGAAGTTCTTCACCGACATACCGCACTCGAAGCCTTGCTTCACTTCCTTCACATCGTCCTTGAAGCGCTTCAGCGATTCGAGTTCGCCCGTGAAGATCACGACGTTGTTGCGCAGCACGCGCACCGACGACGAGCGCTTGACGATACCGTCCGTGACCATACAGCCTGCGACCGTGCCGACCTTCGGTACCTTGAAGACCTGGCGCACCTCGACCATGCCGGTGACCACTTCGCGCTTCTCCGGCGCCAGCATGCCCGACATCGCCGCCTTCACCTCATCCACTGCGTCGTAGATGATGTTGTAGTAGCGGATATCGATGCCGTTCGCCTCGGCCAGCTTGCGCGCCTGTGCATCCGCACGCGTGTTGAAGCCGATGATGACCGCCTTCGATGCCGTCGCGAGGTTGACGTCGTTTTCGCTGATGCCGCCGACCGCGCTGTGCACGATCTGCACGCGCACTTCGTCGGTCGACAGCTTGAGCAACGACTGCACGAGCGCTTCCTGCGAACCCTGCACGTCTGCCTTGATGATGAGCGGCAGGTTCTGCACTTCGCCTTCGCCCATCTGCTCGAGCATGCTTTCCAGCTTCGCGGCCTGCTGCTTCGCGAGCTTCACGTCGCGGAACTTGCCCTGACGGAACAGCGCGATTTCACGCGCCTTGCGCTCGTCCGGCAGCACGATCACTTCCTCGCCCGCGCCCGGCACTTCCGACAGACCCTGGATCTCGACCGGGATCGACGGGCCGGCTTCCTTCGTCGGCTTGCCGTTCTCGTCGAGCATCGCACGGACGCGGCCGTAGGCCGTACCCGCCAGCACGATATCGCCGCGGTTCAGCGTACCGGACTGCACGAGGATCGTCGCGACCGGGCCTTTACCCTTGTCGAGCTTCGCTTCGATCACGATGCCCTTGGCCGGCGCTTCGACCGGTGCCTTCAGTTCCAGCACTTCGGCCTGCAGCAGCACGTTTTCGAGCAGATCGTCGATACCTGCGCCCGTCTTGGCCGACACCGGCACGAACGGCGAATCGCCGCCGTATTCTTCCGGCACGACGCCTTCCGCGACCAGCTCCTGCTTGACGCGATCGGGGTTCGCTTCCGGCTTGTCGATCTTGTTGATCGCGACGACGATCGGCACGCCACCCGCCTTCGCGTGGGCGATGGCTTCCTTCGTCTGCGGCATCACGCCGTCGTCGGCCGCCACCACCAGCACCACGATGTCGGTCGCCTTCGCGCCGCGTGCACGCATTGCCGTGAACGCTTCGTGACCCGGCGTATCGAGGAACGTGATGACGCCACGCGGCGTATCGACGTGGTAAGCGCCGATGTGCTGCGTAATGCCGCCCGCTTCGCCCGCGGCAACCTTCGCGCGGCGGATGTGGTCGAGCAGCGAGGTCTTGCCGTGGTCGACGTGACCCATCACCGTGACGACCGGCGGACGCGGCAGTTGCTCCGCATCGGTACCGGTTTCGCCCTCGACGAGCAGCGCTTCCGGATCGTCCAGCTTCGCGGCGACCGCGCGGTGGCCCAGCTCCTCGACGATGATCATCGCCGTTTCCTGGTCCAGCACCTGGTTGATCGTGACCATCTGGCCCATCTTCATCATCACCTTGATGACTTCGGAGGCCTTGATCGACATCTTGTGCGCGAGATCCGCAACCGACACGGTTTCCGGCACGTGCACTTCCCGGACGATCGGTTCGGTCGGCGCCTGGAACGACGATGCGCTGTCCTGGTGACGGCCGCGACCCTTCGGGCCGCCGCGCCAGCCGCGGTCGACGCCGCCGCTCGAATCGCCGCGCGTCTTGATGCCGCGACGCTTCGCTGCGTCGTCCTGCCAGCCGCCCTTGCCTGCGCCCGGCTTCTTGTTGCGGTCGCCCGCGCCTGCCGGCGCCTGCGTCGCGGCCGGTGCCGCGGCGCCGGCCGGCTTCTTCACGGCCGGACGCGCCTGCGCACCTTCCGGCTTCGCCGGCTTGTGCAGCGTGCCCTTCGCTTCGGCCGGCTTCGCCGGTTCCGCCGGCTTCGGCGGCTCGACTGCCTTGACCACGGCCTTGCGCGGCGTGTTCATCATTTCGCGGATCGCGCGTGCTTCGGCTTCGGCCGCCGCGCGGCGCTTGCTGATCTCTTCCTGCTCGGCGCGCGCCTTGTCGGCCGCCTCGCGAGCAGCGTCCTCGGCCTTCTTCGCCGCTTCGCGCTGCGCCGCACGTTCAGCGGCTGCACGCGCTTCGTCCTGCGCGGACTGCGTCGGCGCCGTTTCCTGCTCGGCCGCGGCGGCCTGCCGGGCTGCCGCCTGCTGCGCCGCGGCGGCTTCCGCCGCTGCACGCTTCGCCGCCGCTTCTTCCTCGGCGCGACGGCGCTCGGCCTCGGCCGCTTCCTCGCGGGCGCGACGCTCGGCTTCCTCGCGTTCGAGGCGTTCCTGACGCTCGCGCAGCTCCTGCGCCTGCTTCTCGAGCAGTTCGGCCTCGCGGCGCGCTTCTTCCTCGCGACGCTTCAGTTCCGCATCGTCGTCCGCTTCGGCAACCTGCGCCTGACCCTGTTCCGCACCGTCGGCCACGTCGTCGCGCTTGACGAACGTACGCTTCTTGCGAACCTCGACCTGAATGGTGCGAGCCTTGCCCGTCGCGTCAGATTGCTTGATCTCCGACGTATGCTTGCGGGTCAGCGTGATCTTGCGCTTGTCGCCGTCGGTTGCGCCGTGCGACTTGCGCAAATGATCGAGCAGACGCGCCTTGTCCGCTTCGGACAGCGCATCGTCTTCACTCGCTTTCTGGACGCCCGCTGCCTGCAGCTGTTCGAGCAGCACACCAGCAGGCATTTTCAGTTCCGCGGCAAATTGGGCTACGTTGTTACTCGCCATTCATTCCTCTTAGTGCAAGGACCGATTCCTTGCGGTTAGCATCGGGTCAGGCCATACGGCCGCCATCAAATCAGTGCGCCATGGTCATTTCTCACTGGAACCAGTGTTCACGTGCTTTCATGATCAACGCCTTAGCGGCATCCTCTTCCATCCCGGTCATGTCGACCAGTTCATCCACTGCCAGCTCTGCGAGATCGTCGCGCGTCTGCACGCCATGTTCGGCCAGCTTCGCGAGCAGCTCCGGCGTGACGCCGTCGAGGCTCTTGAGATCCAGCGCCGCGTTCTCGACCTTTTCTTCGTTCGCGATGGCCATCGTCAACAGCGCGTCGCGTGCGCGGTTGCGCAGTTCGTGCACGGTGTCCTCGTCGAACGCTTCGATTTCGAGCATTTCGTTGAGCGGCACGTACGCGATCTCTTCGAGGCTCGTGAAGCCTTCGTCGATCAGGATGTCGGCAACTTCTTCGTCGACGTCGAGACGCGCCATGAACAGCGCACGCAGCCGGTCGCGTTCTTCGCCCTGCTTCAGGGCGGATTCGTCCGGCGTCATGATGTTGATCTGCCAGCCGGTGAGCTCGCCGGCAAGGCGAACGTTCTGACCGCTGCGGCCGATCGCGACAGCCAGTTCGTTCTCGTCGACGACGACGTCCATCGAATGCTTTTCTTCATCGACGACGATCGACTGGACGGCTGCCGGCGCGAGCGCGCCGATCACGAACTGGGCGGGATCCTCCGACCATAGCACGATGTCGATGTTTTCGCCACCGAGCTCGTTGCGTACGGCCTGCACGCGAGAGCCGCGGATGCCGACGCAGGTGCCGATCGGATCGATCCGCTTGTCGTAGGCGATGACGCCGATCTTCGCGCGCACGCCCGGGTCGCGGGCAGCCGCCTTGATCTCGAGCAGCCCCTGCTCGATTTCCGGCACTTCCATCTCGAACAGCTTCATCAGGAATTCGGGCGCCGTGCGCGACAGTTCGATCTGCGGGCCGCGCGCGGTGCGGTCGACCTTCGCGATATACGCACGCACGCGGTCGCCCACGCGCAGGTTTTCCTTCGGGATCAGTTGATCGCGGCGCAGCAGCGCCTCGACCCGGCCCGATTCGACGATGAAGTTGCCCTTGTCGAGGCGCTTCACCGTGCCGGTCATGATCTTTTCGCCGCGCTCGAGGTAGTCGTTCAGGATCTGCTCGCGCTCGGCGTCGCGCACCTTCTGCAGGATCACCTGCTTCGCGGCCTGCGCACCGATGCGACCGAATTCGATGGACGGAACGGGTTCCTCGACATACTCGCCGACTTCGACGTCGGGATTCTGCTCACGTGCCTCGAACAGCAGGATCTCTCGATCCGGCTCCTGCAAGCCTGCCTCGTCGGGCACGACGAGCCAGCGACGGAAGGTTTCGTGCTCGCCGCTTTCGCGATCGATATGGACGCGGATTTCGGCGCCTTCGTCGAACAGCTTCTTGGAAGCGGAAGCGAGCGCGGCCTCGAGGGCGCCCAGCACCACATCCTTGTCGACGTTTTTCTCGCGCGCCAGCGCATCCACCAGCATCAACACTTCGCGACTCATTATTTGCGGCTCCTAAAGTCAACTTGCGGAATCAGGCGGGCTTTGTCGATATCGGCCAGCGTGAAATCCAGCATGGCTGCCTCGCCCTTCTTCCCCTCAAATTCCAAACCGATCGTTTCGCCATTCGGCGCGTGCAGAATGCCCCGGTACGTCTTGCGCCCGTCCAGCGGCTTTTTCAAGGTCACGGAAGCTTCGCTGCCGGCGAAGCGCTCGAAGTCGGCCAGCTTCTTCAACGGGCGGTCGAGCCCCGGGGACGAGACTTCGAGCCGTTCGTAATCGATGTTTTCGACCGTCAAGACGTGCTGGAGCTGACGTGTGACCTTTTCGCAATCTTCGAGCGAGATGCCGGCAGGCTGATCGATATAGATGCAAAGCATGCCGCGCCCGGTGCGCTCGAGATCCACCAGCTCGTAGCCGAGCCCGGTGACCGTGGTTTCTATCAGTTCCGTCAGTTGCACAGTGTCCTCTCAGGTGTTCGCGCCCGCCGCTCGCGATTCACCCGCGGGCGCGCGCCTTAGCCGGCGCAGGAAGCGCTACCCGAGATGCCTAACCGTTTCAGCAAAAAAAAATGGGCGGAACGCCCATCTTCTTACTGGTGGTCGCACCTGAGCCGCACATTGAATCCGTACGCCCAGCGACTCCGCGATTATAGCGATTTTTGGCGCAAACGCCAAGCCAGCCGGTAAAAGCAGCGCGTCGGCTGCCTTTACGGACCGAAAATGCGAAATCGGGCTGCCCGATCGACCGATATCACCCTGCCGTACCGGTGATCGCCGTTGTCGCGGCACGCGACATCGATGCAGCCGAACCCCGTCAATACAATGCGTCGCGTCGACACAACCGGCCGGATGCCGGCCAGACCGACGAGCCGGCGGCTTTACGCCGCCGTACGACGCCAATCAACAGCGACTTAACGGCTGCGCGTGCGGCTGCGCTGCGGACGCTGGCCGCCGCGCGGGCCGCCGTTGCCTGCGCCGTCGGCACGATTGCCGCCCGGATTGCGATTGCCGCCGCCCTTGCCACCGCCGCGCTTGCCGCCCGCGCCATCGCGCTTGGGACCTGCGCCATACGACGCGCGATTGCCGTCGACATCGCGACCGCCGCCGGCGCGGTTGCCGTCGCGCCCCATGCGGTTGCCGTCGCGGCCGCCGCCCGTGCGATTGCCGTAGCCCGACGGCGCAACCGGCAGGCTGCCGTAGCCGCTCAGACCCGGCAACCCCGGGCCGCCGCGCCGGCCACCGCCGCGACGCGGCTGGTCGAGTTGCCCGTGCGTCGTCAGCACCGGCTCGCGGCTGATGAAGCCCATCGACGTCTGCATCGGATCGGGCTGGCGACGCTCGGCCGGACCGGCAGCGCCGCGCTTGCCCTTCTCCTCGGACGGCGCCTTCAGGCCGACGGTCGCCATCAGCTTGCGCACCTGCGCGTCGTCGAGCTCTTCCCAACGGCCACGCTTCAAGCCGCGCGGCAGCGGAATCGGGCCGTGACGCGTACGGATCAGCCGGCTCACCATCAGGCCGACCGCCTCGAACATCCGGCGCACTTCGCGATTGCGGCCTTCGGCCAGCGCGACGTGATACCAATGATTCGTGCCTTCGCCGCCGCCATCGCGGATCCGCAGGAAATTCGCCGGACCGTCGTCGAGCTCGACGCCGTGCAGCAACTTCTGCCGCATGCCTTCGGACAGCTCGCCGACGACGCGCACCGCATACTCACGCTCGACGCTGTAACGCGGATGCATGAAGCGGTTCGCGAGGTCGCCGGAAGTCGTCAGCATCAGCAGACCTTCGGTATTGAAGTCGAGGCGCCCCACCGCAAGCCATTTCGCCGTCTTCATCGGCGGCAGGCGGTCGAACACCGACGGACGGCCTTCCGGATCCGCGTGGCTGACGATTTCGCCGGTCGGCTTGTGATACAGCAGCACGCGCGGCGGCTTGTTCGGCAGCTTGCGCTTGACCGGCTTGCCGTTGATCCGCACCTGGTCGGTCGGCATGATCCGCTGGCCGATGTGCGCGGGCTCGCCGTTCACCGACACGCGGCCGGCGACGATCAGCTCTTCCATTTCGCGGCGCGAACCCATGCCTGCTTCCGCCAGCACCTTGTGGAGCTTCGGCGCGTCGTCGTCCGGCGACAGCACGCGCTTGTTCGCCGGCTGGTTGCGCCCGCGGCGCAGCATCGGCGCACGGACGCCGCTACCGCCCGCGGAGTTGTCCGCATCGAAGGCGGGCGACGTCACGTACGCAAACAGTTCGTCCTGGGACGCATCGCCTTCAACGGGTTTCGCCGAGCCACCTTCTGCCTTCGATGCCCCGCGACGGCCCTGGCCGCCCTTGGCCGCGCCTTCGCGCTTGCCGGCCGGCTTGCGAGTGCCCTTGGCCGCGCCTTCCTTGCGCGGCGCACGCGCCGGCTGCGCATCGGCAGCCTCGGCCGGCTGCGCATCCGCGCCCTCGGCGCCCTGCTGCTCGCCTTCGGCGCCCTTCGACTTGGCCGCCGCGCGACGCCGCGCGATCAGGCTGCGCGGACCGCGCCGCAGACCGCGGCGGGGACGCTCGTCGCCACCCGCGGCCGAAGCATCCTGCTCCGGCGCATCGTCGGCACGCGCTGCCTGCACGGCAGGCGCGGACGATTCAATATCGTGGATATCTGTCAAAACAACCTCAAAATGTCAGGTCTCGCGCCCGGCGCGGGCGCGGCAAGAAGTTGGCCGCGATCAGGCGCGACGCTGTTCGGGTTCTGCTTCGTCGTCCGGCAGCGCGTCGGCGCCGATGGGCGCACTGGCGCTTCGTACGGCATCCGCGAGACTGTCGGACGTGTCGTCCAGCGTCTCGTCGTCCGCAGGACGAGAGCGGGGGGCGTCGGCCCGATCGGCCTCGCCGGGCATGTCGCCGGCCGCTTCCGCTCCGTCTCCGGCAGCCGCTTCGGCGGCCGGCTTGCGATCTTCCTCGCTCGAATCCGCACGCTGCGGCTCGGGCTGCACATCGGTCGACACGGCTTCGGCGCCGACCTGTTCCGTCTGTTCCGCGTGCCCACGATCAGCATCGAGCGTATCGCGACTCGGGAATTCCTGCGTCGACGCGACGTCGGCCACGGCATCGCCCGGCACCTCGGCCGACTCGCCGGCGGGCACGTCATCCGCCTGAGCCTGCGGCACGTCGGCCGCAGCCTCGTCGGTCACCGGCACGTCGCCGTCGAAATCCATGGCCTGCTGCGCGAGCAGCGCGGCCTCGATGTTCGCGGCCGGCTCTTCGAGCGCCGGCAGGTCGTCGAGCGCCTTCAGGCCGAGATCGTCGAGGAATTGCTTGGTCGTCGCATACAGCGCCGGACGCCCCGGCACGTCGCGATGACCGATCACCTCGATCCAGCCGCGATCCTCGAGTTGCTTGACCACCTGCGTATTGACCGTGACGCCGCGAATCTCTTCGATGTCGCCGCGCGTGACGGGCTGCCGGTACGCGATGATCGCGAGCGTTTCGAGTACCGCGCGCGAATATTTCGGTGGCTTCTCGGGATGCAGGCGATCGAGATAATGACGCATCGCCGGCTTGCTCTGAAAGCGCCACCCGGTCGCCAGCGCCACCAGTTCGACACCGCGACCGGACCAATCCTGTTTCAGATCTTCGAGCAACGTGCGGACCGTGTCAGCCGACACGCCGTCGGCAAAGAGCTTGCGCAAATCGCCGAGCTTCAGCGGCTCCTGCGCACAGATCAAAGCAGTCTCGAGGACGATCTTCGCCTCTTGGGTATTCATGCAGCTAGGCCAGACCCTGTGGTCAAACGAACCGGATCAACAAACAGACGAAAGGAACGGAAGACGCGCTCGCCCGATTCTGATCGGTCATATTGATGGGAGCACGAACCGGGGGCGGCGAACCAACTTCAGGCCAGGCCCAAACCGGACGGAACAGCACGGCTCAACGACGGAACCGCGTGACTGAACGCCATATTACGCAAAATTGCCCGGTGCGTAAAGATGAGCGGAACAGGCCGCCGCCCGGGCCGCATGCCCGCTCCGGCCCCGCTTCAGCGAGCGCCGGCGCCGCGCGCCAGGAACCGGCGCAGCCGCTCCACGCCCGCGTCGAGTCGCGCCGGATCGCACGCATAGCACCAGCGCACGAACCCCTCCCCCTCGGGGCCGAACGCGCGCCCGGGCGCAAGGCCGAGCCCTGCCTCGCGCACCAGCGTCGTGCAGAACGCCAGGCTGTCGGCCGCGCCCGGCAGCCGCAGGAACAGGTACATCGCGCCCGATGGCGGCGGCACCTCGACGCCCGGCAGTGTCCGCAGCGCGGCGACCAGATGGTCGCGCGCGTCGCGCAGCGCCGAGACGAACGACCGCACGAACGGCTCGCCGTCGCGCAACGCGACCACGGCCGCGGCCTGCACGAAACCCGGCGCACACGACGTGTTGTATTCGACGAGCTTCGACAGCTCGCCCATCACCGACGTCGGCGCAACCAGCCATCCGAGCCGCCAGCCCGTCATCGCCCATGCCTTCGAGAAGGAATTCACGACCACGACGCGCTCGTCGCGCGACGCGATATCGAGGAACGACGGCGCACCGCCCTCGCCGAATGCAAGCCGCTCGTACACCTCGTCGGCGACCAGCCAGATGCCGTGACGACGGCAATGGGCGAGCACGGCCTGCTGATCGTCGCGCGACATCGTCCAGCCGGTCGGGTTGTTCGGCGAATTGATCAACAGCATCCGCGTATCGGGCGTCAGCGCCGCGAGCAACCGGCCGACGTCGAGCTGCCAGCCCGCGTCGCCGTAATCGAGCGGCACGCAGTCGACCCGCGCGCCGAGAATCTTCGGAATCTCGACGAGATTCGGCCACAACGGCGTGACCGCGACGACACGCTCGCCCGGCCCGACGAGCATCTGCGCAGCCAGCATCAGCGCATTCACGCCCGAGCTCGTCACGGCGACCGTGCCGGCCGCCGTCGCGCCGTGACGCGCGCTGACATAGGCCGCGATCGCGTCGCGCAGCGGCGCCGTGCCGAGATTGTGCGTGTAGAAGGTCGCGCCCTCGCGCAGCGCCGCCGCTGCGGCGTCACGGATGAAATCCGGCGTCACGCGATCGGATTCGCCGAACCAGAACGGCAGCACGTCCGGCACGCCGAAGCCGGCGTTCGCGACTTCGCGGATCAGCGACGGGCGCAGCGCGTGCACCGCGGCGCGCGCCGCAGGCTCATCGTTCACCGGGAAAAAACCTGCGGAATGCGTCATCGAGAACCACCGCCAACGAACACGATCCACGTAGTGTACCGGCCGGCAAGCCGGGCCGGCTCACGCGATGCGCATCAATCGAGGTCCTCGGCCCGCGCCGGCATTTGCCGCACGAGCTCCCAGATCGCCTGCGCGGCGGGCGACAACGACCGGTCGCGGCGGCGCACGAGCTCGACGGTGCGTTCGGTGCGCGGCGTGAGCGGCCGCGCGACGAGCGTCGAGCCGGCGGGCAGCGGCAGCGACAGCCATGGCTGCACGCTCACGCCGACACCGGCCTCGACCAGCCCGAACACGGTCGCCGAATGCCCGAGTTCCTGCATGACCGTCGCGTTGACGCGATGCGTGGCCAGCGCCGCATCGATCAGCGGCCGGCTGCCCGACGCATGGTCGAGCAGCACGAGGCGCTCGCCGTCCAGCGCCGCCCACGGCACCTCGGACCGCGCCGCGAGCGGATGGTCGGCGCGCGCGACAAGGCAGAACGAATCGGTCATCAACGGTTCGCAGACGAGATCGGCGACCGTCAGCGGCCCGATCACGACGCCGAAATCGACTTCGCTCGACTTCACCTTGCGCAACACGTCGCTCTGTACGTCGTCGCGCAGGCCGAGCGTCACGAACGGGAACTGCCGCTCGCACGACGCCACCACGCGCGGCATCAGCCTGCATGCGATCGTCGGGCTTGCCGCGACGATCACGCGCCCGCGGCGCTGCTCGCCGATCTCGCGGATCTCGCGCAGCGTATCGTCGAGATCGTCGAGCAGGCGCGACACGCTCGCGATCAGATTCGCCCCGACGTCGGTCAGTTGCACGTCCCGCGTCGTGCGGTCGATCAGCTTCAGCCCGAGTTCGGCCTCGAGCTCGCGCACGCAGCGGCTGACCGCGGACTGCGTGAGCCCGATCTCGTCACCCGCCCGGCTGAAGCTCTTGAGCCGCGCGACTTCGATGAACACGCGAAGCTGGCGCAGCGTAACGTTCATCCCCTGACCTCATCAATCGTCGATATCGATGCGCGATTTTAATGCGCGAAACCGGCTTCGGTGACGAATCCGGCGTCCCTCGCCCATGTTTCGCTGCGGTGCAATACGTTCGCAAACGCACGTGACATGGGCGAATTGCACAAGATTGGTGATTGTCCCGATTTGCTCACGGGTTATTTTGGCGTCTTATACGCCCCTAGCTGACTTAGCCGTTAGCTCGCTGCCAAGCGGCTCTCGAGGGATTCACCTCCGACATGGCACGCTTCGTGCATTACCTTGCGCACAGGGTGCAGGTTTCGTCGGACGGAAGAGCAGAAACACCGCTGCCGGCCAACCGGACGCCCCCACCCGGCACTCGACGATCGAGTGCTTGAAGAGTGCGCGGCGCAGGGCAGCGCACCGGAGTTAGCTTCGCTGAGGTGAGGACATGATGCTGTTCGACGATTTGAGAGATAACGAATGGGCGCTGGTCGAGGGTCTGTTTTGCTCGGAACCCGCACGGAGTGAGCGGCGCGGCCGTCCTCGCGTGGAGGCTCGTTCGGTGGTCAACGCCGTGCTGTGGGTGCTGTCGACGGGCGAAGGCTGGTCCAAACTGCCGGGCCGCTATCCGTCCCCGCCGACCTGCCGCCGCCGCTTCGACGAATGGCAGGCGGACGGTACGCTCGCCGAAATCGTGAAGCGACTGGGCACGAGCGGCCGGCAGATTTCGCTGCGTGGACGCATCGGCGCAAGCGCGGCGAAGCCACCCGCGCCGCCGAGCCGCGACCGGCTGCGCGGCGCCTTCTGGACCAATCCGGAATCCTGGCGCGCGCCCGTCAAGATGGCGTAACGAATGCTCGATCGGGCGGCTTCGGCCGCCCGGTTTCTTTCTGCGACGCGATCTTGTTGCGCCGCATGCATTGCAGTCGATTACCGTTGTCGTGCCGCGAAACATCTATTTACCAATATTTACAGCAAGCCTGCACTCCCACGCTTACCTTAGCGACATATCAACAGGCCGCACGGACGGCTTGAAGGGAGCCCCGCCATGAAAACAATGTCACTGCTCGTTGCATGCGGCATTGTCGTTTCCGTGGCGCTCGCCGCTCCGGCCCATGCCGACGATCGCGTGAAACCGCCCCATCGCCAGCAGGATCACCGCAATACCCTCCGCCAGCCGCCGTCCGCCAACCCGTCCAGTCGGCAAACCGTGCCGCGCGGCGACTTGCGCGGCGACATCGCCAGCAACGCGCGGGCGCGCATCGGCTCTCAGTCGCCCGGCGTGCCACGCCATCCGTAGACGTCCTGCCGATTTCGAGATTTCGCGAAAGAAAATGTCCGCATCCGGGAACTGCGCCGCATGCGGCGGGTCAACATCGTTGCCATGAGCACAGCGTGGCAGCAGCAAAAGTATCCGGTACGCCCGTATCTTCGCGATACGGGCTTTTTTTGCGTCGCCGGCTCGCGCGGCGATGCATGGGGCGGGATGGAATACCGCTACAGACGGCTTTCGAGAATCGCCACGGCGCTCGCTTCGCTCAACGCGTAGTCGTCCATGCGGCGATCCGTCCAGGAAAGTAATTTCTCTTCGCGCTCGAGGCGCGAGAATTCGGCTCGACCGCTATCGGTCAGTACGGCAATGTCGACCGGTGCATGGAAGCCCGGTGCGGGGGCAACGGTCTTCTGCCGGACCGTGTCCATCAGCCCGAGCGAACGGAGATACTCGAACACGCCCGGGCGGCGTGCCCACGGTACCTGGCGGTACTGCACTCGTCTCAATGCGTCGAGCACCGCTTCGTTGGAATACGTGGCCATCTCGATTCTTTCTTAAAGTGCAGCGACAATGCGAAGCGGCGCGCCGGGCGGGGTCTCCGCCCGCCCCAACCGCCACCGATTCTGGAGGCCGACGTTCTCCGGCGTCGCGTCAGGGCCAGATCGTCAGTCCTCCATAAAAAGACACCATACCCCAATCAAATTGATTCTGTTCGATTCATTTGTACTTCTCTTCATCGGTTTCATGCTCTGCCGCAAGCAGCGTAGAACCATTTCGATCGCCGCCGTCGCGCTGTTCTGGCTGCTGGCGACGGGCTGGCTTGCGGCGCCGCTGATCGCCTGGACCGAGGCCGGCGTCACGCCGGTCGAACATCCCAACATGCGCGGGCGAACCACGCTCATCCTGATCGGCGCCGGCACGCGCCGCACCGACACCGGATTGCAGCCGCCGCCCGATGGCGTCGCGCGCATCCGCACGGTTGCGGCGCTCTATCGCACGTGCCGGCAACAGGCCGAACGCTGTACCGTGGTGATGTCGGGCGGCGACCCGCAGCATCACGGCGACACCGAGGCGGCCGTCTACGGGCGCCAGCTTGTCGCGCAAGGCGTGGCGCCGGCCGATCTCGTGCTCGAACCGAACAGCCGCACAACCTACGAAAACGCGAAATTCACTGCATCTATACTACGCCCACAGTATGACGACGCGCGCATTCTCGTCACGTCGTCGTACCAGATGCGCCGGGCCCTGCTCGACTTCCGCCATTTCGGCATCGATCCGCAACCTGTTTATGCGAATCGCCGACGCGCGCAAACGGGCTGGCTGCCGCGCTGGCGCAACGTGGCCAACGCCGAGCAGGCGTTGCACGAACTGGTCGGGATCGCGCAATTCCACGTATATCGTTGGCTCGGCTGGTTTTGACGACATCGTGAAAATCGGCGCGAAAATCGCGGCTCCACCCTCGATGGCCGACGCGTGACGAACTGCGCGGAGTGTTGCGCGACTTCAACGGGGCCTTGCATCGTGCGACGATCCGGTGCACATTGATCCGTCACTTTTGTTACACTCGACACGCACTCGATTGCAGTCGCCAGACAAAACGGCAACACTCGGGTTCATCACCACTTAGCGGAGGTAAAGCAATGAAGAAGACGTCCCTGGCTATCCTGGTAGCGATGTCGGCGCTGACTGGCGCAGCGTATGCGCAAGAGAGCACGCAGATCCAGACCATCACCGATCCGGCCAAGATCGCCGAGATCGAGCAGCGCGCACAAGCGCTGCAACAGCAACAAGCGGCCGAAGCGGCTCAGCCGGCGGCGCAGGAAGAGCATCACCACGGCAAGAAGGCTGCGCATCACAAGGCAGCAGCGAAGAAGGCCGCCAAGAAGGCGAAGGCTGCAGACGCTGCCAGCCAGTAAGTTCGGCGGCACCGCTCCAGCGAAAAGCCGAATCCGGGCAACCGGGTTCGGCTTTTTTGGTTGCGGCGCCCGCGCGCTGTGCTAAAGTCGCGCACCGAAATTTTCCACCCGTGCGCACCCCGGTGCGGAGGACAGCATGAGCAACATTCAACTCGACATCGAGTGGACCGAAGCCGCCACTCGCAAGATCAAGCAACTGATGCCCCGCGGCTCGGACGACGCGCTCCTCGCGCTGCCGCCGATCGAGTGTCTGCCGATGGAGGGCGACGTGCTGTTCCTCGGCCCGCAAGGCAAGCAGCAGCCGTTCATCGTTGCCGAGCGCCAGTATCACCACGACGGCGACGCCGACTGGACGATCATCCTGATCCTCGACGTACCCAGCGCGTCACACTGACGCGCCGCCGCGACCGGACACGTCCGGTCGCCCCACTCCGCCGCACTCCGGCTCAGACGAGTTTCGACAGCACGCGGATTTCGGAACGCTCGATCCAGTCCGCGGCCGCTTCGCGATAGGCGAGAATGTGCGCGGAACGCGCATGAGCGGCCAGCGCCTCCTCGCTCTCCCAACGCTCGACGAATACGAATCGCGCGGGCTCCCTCAGATCCCGGTGCAGGTCATACTGCAACGCCCCCGCTTCGTTGCGGGTTGGTTCGACGATTCCCTCGAGCACGACGCGCAGTTTTTCCTCGGCGCCCGGCTTCGCCACGATCAGCGCCACGACTGCGATTTCCGCCATTCCCGCCTCCCTCATCCGAAAAAGTCCGAGAATACGCGCATCGCGCGCCGGCGACGCCGATACGGCGTGACAACGCCACAAAAAAATAGCCCGCGCTTCAGAGAAGCGCGGGCGAAACCGTCGCCCTACGAGGATAGGCGACGGGGCCATCGAGATCCGCACGCTGGCGCGGATCGTCATCTGTTGACCGACGCTTGTCGCGACGGCATTTGAAAGGCGTCGATACCGTTGTTTAGGCGCTCGCGGCGCATTCCGGACTCTGACGCCATCCTCCCTGCTCTAACGATTCGAACATATAAAGCAGGTTGCGTGCCAAGCATCCAATCCACCTTCACCCCATTGATTCATAAGGATAATTTTTATATCAGCGACAATGTGACACGTGTTCCGTCGTCGTAACGCGACGGATGTTACGTAACGTCACGAGGCAGGGCCGAACCACCCGAACGCGCGCCCGCGCCGGCGAGCGGCCATGAAAAAAGCCCGCCGAACGGCGGGCTTTTCAAGGGTGTGGGAAACGCCGGGATCAGCGGAGCTGATTCACGAGCAACCCCATGATCTGGCGAGCCGGCGACGACGTGTCGATCGCGCCCGCATCGTCGACGACCGCGACGCGCGTCTGATCGGCCGTGAGCGCCTTCACGTTGACGCGATACTGCTTCGCCTGCTTTTCCTTCTTGCCGTGGAACAGCTGGCTCCAGAAGCCCTGCTCGGCCGAGCTCAGATCCTTCGGGTCGACGTAGCGCACGAAATACAGGCCCTTCGAGCGATCGCGATCGTCGACCGTGAAGTTCGCGCGATCGAGCGCGAGACCGACGTGCAGCCACGACCGGTCGTACGGCTCGCCGAGCGTGACTTCGGACGGCACGGCTGCTTCCGCCGCGTCGCTGCCTTGCGCCGACGTGCGCGAGACGTTCTGCGCCGCAATCGCCGCGGCAGCCTTCGACGACGCGTCGGTATCCGCCTTCTTGTCCTTCGGTACCACGTTGTCCTTGATGTTCGCGATCGGAGCCTCGCCGTTCTTCGCGCGCTGCTCGTTCTGCGCGAGGACAGCCATCAACCGCTTCAGGTATTCCGTCTCGAGCGCCGGATCGTTCGGCTTCGGTTCCCATTTGCTCGAATCGTTGTTCGCGCCGGTGATCGCCTCGCGCATGCCCTTCTGGCTGATGAACACATAGGTGCCGCCGTTCGGCGCCGAATCGAGACGCGTGCGGTACTTGTTGCGCTCGGCCGTCACGTACGAATTGCCCATCGCCTTCGAGATCACGCTGCGGATCAGGCCGTCGTTGATCTGCGGATGGGTTTCGTTCCAGTCGGTTTCCATCACGCCCTTGTCGCGCTGGTCGACCACCAGCAGGAAGCCCTGCTCCTGCCAGAAACGGCGAACCTGCGGCCAGATCGCGGCCGGCTGCTTGCCGTCGATCACGAGCCAGCTTTCCGTGCCGTCGCGCTGGATATGCATGCCGGCCACGGCCGGCGCGACGGTGTCCAGCGCAGGCGCGGCCTGCTGGACCTGCTGGAGCGCGGACAGGGAAGTCGCGCCGCCCTGGGGCGGCAGCGAACGCTGATCGGCCGTCTCGTCGAGCATGTTGGGCGGCACTGCGAGCGACGCTTCCTTCGATTTCGAATCGCTCTTGTAGTCCACTTTCGTGGGCGACGACGTACCGCAACCGGCGACGAGCGCGCCGGTGGCGAGCACTGCAGCGAACCGCATGGTAAGACGAAGATCAGTCATGTTCGGGGAATCCTCTTCCGCTAAATCACGGCGCTTTCCGTGGATCAACCTTGCATTTTACCGGGGCCGCGCTGCGATGTGCAAAAAAGCGACGGCCAAGAAAAAACCCGCGTCAGCCTGAGCTGACGCGGGTTCTTGTCTGGTCGGGGCGAGAGGATTTGAACCTCCGACCACCTGCACCCCATGCAGGTACGCTACCAGGCTGCGCTACGCCCCGAAAGAAAAAAATTATAACAGACAGTTTCCCGGTTTAGAACGGGTCGCATGCATTTTGTGCATGTTCCCGTGAAATTTTTTGGTTCGATGGCGCGCATGCAAGCGACCTGCGGCGGTGCCCCCGTCGCCGTCACCGCTTGCGCGCGACACAGATGACCGTCAGGCCGGCAACGCGATTGAAGCGGAACATCGGCAACTCGATGCGGCAGATCGTCTTGAGCAAGCCGTTGACGAACGGATGATGACGACGCAATTGCGACGCGGGCTCGCGCGGATGCGAACGTGCCCGCTCGCCGAGCCGCAATGCGGCCGCGAGCGGAAACGTGAGGCCGAAATAATAGGCGCCGCGCTCGACGTCGAGCCCTGCACGCCGGACCACGTTCTCCAGCCCGCCGAGCGTATACCTGCGCTTGTGCTCGAGGAAATCGTCGTGGCCGCTCCACAGGAACTGGAACGCGGGCACCGTGATCAGGAACCGGCTGCCCGAAGGCGCGCCCTGCACATACTGCGTCAGCAGTCCGACGTCGTCGTCCACATGCTCTAACACGTCCATCAGCAACACGAGATCGGCATCGAATCGATCGACGGAGCGCCGAAAGTGAATGGGCTTGCCGGCCGCCTCGCCGTCGCTGTCGTCGGCATAGCTCGTATCGACACACCATGCTTCCGTCGCCTGCGTGCGTTCGAGCAGATGCTTCGAGAAAAACCCGGAGCCCGCCCCGACGTCGAGTATCCGGTTCGTGCCTGACGCGCCGAGGAACCGGCGAATCGCGCTCGCCTTCGACGCGTAGTACCAGTGATCGCCCACCCCCGCACCCAGTACGTCGACTTCCTTCAGGTCCATGGCGCTTCCCCGTGATGGCTGCAGTGTTGTGATGTCGAACCCGCCACTGATGCCGATCTTACCCCGCCGCCGTCGCCGATCGTATCCGTCGATGCCCGGGGCCGCGCCGCCTCTGCATCGGGCGAAACCCGTGCCGCCCAACGCGGGCCACGAGTTTTCAGGATCGCTTCGAACGATAGCCACCGGCGGCCCGCACAAACCAAACGACCGTTTGATCCGGCCGTACCCCCGGCGCGAATCCGTTGTCTGGCCGCCCGCCGGCGCGGCGCGCCGGGGCGGCGGTTGTTTGGTGACGCCGCTCTAGCGCGCTATGACACACTGCACGGCATCGACGCTCGCGCCGGGCACTGGCGCGCCGCCGTCGATCAAGACAAGACATGGAGACAGACGATGCGGAATGCGGTCCGGCGCGGCCATCGCTCGCCTTTGGCAATTTTCGACTGGTTTTCCGGCCGGCGACGCACGGCCGCCCCGCGGTCGCACACGACATCCCGCCTGTTCGGCTACGGCGCGCTGGTGCTCGCACTACTCTGCGCCGGCTGCGCGGAATCCGCCGCGCAGCGCGACAGCAACACATCCATCGCATCCACGAAGATCGAACGCGCCAAGGCCGAGCGCCTCGCGCGCGAACGGCAGCTCGCGCGCACCGTGCCGTCGCTCGCGTCGATCAGCCTCACGCAGCCGCGCCCGTTCACGCTGCGCGACTCGGGCCAGAACGGCGCGATGACGTTCCTGCGCGACGTCGATTTCCGCGTCGTCAACAATCTCGGCTTCTTCATCCACCAGTTGTCGGCCACGCTCGTGCCGACGCAAGCCGGCGCGCCGATCGTATTCGACGATCCGACCAGCTTCGAGATCGACGTGCACGAAGGCACGGTCACGCTCGACAACGCGAAGCTGACCGCCCTCTTCAACACCTACATCTTCGGCTATCGCAACGCGCCGCTGCGCAAGCTCGCGGTGTCGGCCGGCGACGGCGTGATCCATCTGCAAGGCGAGATGCGGCGCGACGGCTGGGTACCGTTCTCGCTGACCGGCACGCTCGCGGTCCGCGACGGCAGCCAGCTCGTGTTCCACCCGACCGGCGTACGCGTGTCGGGCCTCGACGCGCAGCCGGTGATGCGCGCGGCCAACGTGAAAATGGCCGACCTGTTGAAGGTGCAGACGCCGATCGCGCAACTCGCCGGCGACGATCTCGTGATGGCCGTCGACAAGCTGATGCCGCCGCCGCGCCTGAAACTCACGATCACCGCCATGCGCGTGACGCCGGCCGGCCTCGACCTGAAGCTCGACGACGGCACGCATGCCGGCTTCGCGATGCCCGCGAACGCGCCGCAGCAGGCGATGGTCATCCGCGGCGGCGACGTGAAATTCATGCGCTCGATGCCGATGAACGCGGACATCCTGATCGGGCCGGTCGACCCGTCGAAACGCGACCAGACGTTCGTGTTCGACCTGTATCACTATCGCGACCAGGTATCGGCCGGCTACTTCAACTTCGACGAAAGCGGCGCGATGACGATCCGGATGCCTTCGTATACGGGCCCGGCCAGCGGCGCGGCGCTCGGCAACGCGACCGCACGCCTGAACGACAGCTTCCTCGCCGCGCAGCAGAATGCGCTGCGCGACGTGCGCCAGCACTGGGAAGCGTCCGCGCTCGCGGCGGACGCGATGCGGCCCGGCATGCAGAAGGTCACGATGCGACGCACGTCGACGACGCCGTTCAACGAACGGTACGTATCGAACCGCAACCCGACGATCCATCTGCGCAACGTCGATTTCAACCTGTCCGGTGACATCGGCTTTCATGTCGACGATCTCGACGTGGAACTCGTGTCGAAGCGCCCGGGCGAACCCGTCGATCTCGACGACCCGAACCAGTACGACATCCGCATTCTCGGCGGCACGGTCGTCGAGTCGTGGAAGGCGATGTCGGCGCTGTTCAACAACTACCTGCTCGACTATTCGCCGCGCTCGCTGAACGACCTCCAACTGAGCGCGGACGGCCAGAACCTGCGCGTCCAGGGCGGCATCAAGCTGTGGAATCACGTACCGGGTGTCTGGCTGCCGACCGACATGAAGGGCTCGCTGACGGTGCTCGACGATCGGCATCTCGCCTTCACGCCGTCGCAGGTGTCGGTGCTCGGCATCCCGCAGGCCACGCTGCTGCGCTCGCTCGGCATCGAGCTCTCGTCGCTGACGCCGTTGCGGCGACGCGGCGCGGAACTGCGCGGCGACACGCTCGTGCTCGACCAGTACACCGTGTTCCCGCCGCCCGTGCTGAACGGCAAGCTGGCCCAGGCCACCGTCGAGCGCGATGGACTGCGTCTCACGTTCCGGCGCGCGGCGGGCGCGCCCGCGCCGAAGCGGCCGCAGATCGACGCGCCAAGCTACATGTGGATGGAAGGCGGCGACATGAAAATGTTCAACGTGCTCGAACTGAACGTGCGCGCGCTGATCCGGAATTCGGCCGAGGCCGGTCCGATGCGGTTCGACCTGTACGACTATCGCAGCCAGGTCGCGCAGGGCTCGGTGCGGATGCTGCCGGACGGCACGCTGGTCGTCGACACCGGACAGAAGAATCCGCTTGCGTCGCGCTGATCCGCAAGCAAGCACGGCCCGCATGAAAAAAGCCCGGTGGCAGATCGCCAACCGGGCTTTCCAACGCATCCTGCGCGGCGCGCACTCAGTCGTGTTTCAGTCCGTCGATCACGTCCAGCAACGCAAGCCGCAACGCAATGACGTCGACGTTTTCGCCGGGCTTGCCCGCCCCACGTGCATCGTTTGCCTGCGTGTCGGATTCGACCGGCTCCGCCGCGGCCCGCTCGCTGCCCGGCGAATCGAGCCGGTTGCGCGCGCCGTTGATCGTGAAGCCCTGCTCATACAGCAACTCGCGAATCCGCCGGATCAGCAGCACCTCGTGATGCTGGTAATACCGCCGGTTGCCGCGCCGCTTCACCGGCCGCAACTGAGTGAATTCCTGTTCCCAGTAACGCAGCACATGTGGCTTGACCCCGCACAGCTCGCTGACTTCGCCGATCGTGAAGTAGCGCTTCGCGGGAATCGGAGGCAAAACGACTTTCTCAACCGTGGTGGTCATCGTCGGTTAACCGTCGGTAAGGGATGCGCGGGGCCGCGCAGGGGCGCCGGCGCGTGTTACTCCGCGCCGTTTTCGACCAGCGCCTTCAGTTTCTGGCTCGCGTGGAAGGTTACCACCCGGCGGGCCGCGATCGGAATCGCCTCGCCCGTCTTCGGATTGCGGCCCGGGCGCTGCGGCTTGTCGCGCAACTGGAAATTGCCGAACCCCGACAGCTTGACGCTTTCACCGTTTTCGAGCGCGTCGCGGATCACTTCGAAAAACGCCTCGACCATGTCCTTCGCTTCACGCTTGTTCAGCCCGACGCTGTCGAACAACAGCTCCGCCAGTTCCGCCTTCGTCAGCGTCGGCGTCTCGGTGGACGCCGGCGCCGACGCGTCGCGGTTCATCGCGCTGCGTTGCGCCGTCAGGAGGGCTTCGAATTCACTCGAGGTCATGTCGTTCATATCTGCCATACAGCGCGTTGAATCAAAACTTACAATGGAAAAAAGCCGCCCGTGAACGGGCGGGCCCTCTCCTTAGCCGCGCAGACGCGCACCGGCATGCGCCATCCGCTCGACCAGCGTCTGGATCGCCTGCTCGACGACCTCGTCCTGCAGCGTGCCAGCCGCGTCCTGCAGCGTCACGCGGAAGGCAAGGCTCTTCTCGTTCGCGGCAAGGCCACCGGAAGTATTTGATTTTGCACGAAATTCGTCGAAGAGTACAACCTTCTGAACGAATCGGCAGGCGTCTTCCGCAAGCGCCTTCTTCATTTCGTCGAAAAGGGCCTGTACCTCGACCGCCTGATCGACGACAACGGCGATATCGCGACGGACCGGCGGGAATTTCGACACGTCGGTCGGCGCGGGCAGCGCACGTGCGATCAGCGCGTCCGCGTCGATCTCGAACATCACCGGCGCGTGCGGCAGCTCGTACTTCTGCATCAGACGCGGATGCAGTTCGCCGATCCAGCCGACCGCGCGGCCGTCGACCTCGATGCGTGCGCTGCGGCCCGGATGAAGGGCCGGATGCTCGGCCTTCACGAAGCGTGCCACCGCCGGCGCGAGCAGCGCTTCGAGATCGCCCTTCACGTCGAAGAAATCGACCGCGCGGGTCGCCACGCCCCACTGCTCGTCGAGTGCCGGACCGTACGCAAGCGCACCGACGCGCTTCGGCTGCGCATGACCCTCGACCGCCAGCTCGCCGGCCTTCACCGACGGATCAGCGACGAACACGCGGCCCGACTCGAACACGCGCACACGATCGGCGCGACGGTTCAGGTTGTGGCGCAGCACGGCGATCAGGCTGCCGAACAGCGTCGTGCGCATCACCGAAAGCTGGCTCGCGATCGGATTCAGCAGACGAATCGGGTTGTCGTTGCCCGCGAAATCGCGCTCCCACTCCGCATCGACGAAGCTGAAGTTGACGGTTTCCGCGTAGTCGCGCGCGGCCAGCGCGTGACGGATGTCGTGGATCGAACGCCGCGTCTCGTGGGTCGCGCGCATTTCGCTCGTCGCGACCGGCGGCCGCGCGGGGATCTTCTCGAAGCCGTAGATGCGCGCCACTTCCTCGATCAGGTCTTCCTCGATCTCGATGTCGAAGCGGTGCGACGGCGGCGTGACGAGGAACGCGTCGTCTTCACGCTCGAACGGCAGGCCGAGGCGCGTGAAGATGTTCGCGATCTCGTCGGCGCCGATCTTCACGCCGATGATGCGGTTCGCGCGCGACACGCGCATCTTCACCGGCGCGCGCTGCGGCAGGTTCACCGCCTGATCGTCGACCGGGCCGGCCTTGCCGCCGCAGATCTCGAGGATCAGTTGCGTGATGCGCTCGACGTGTTCGACGGTCGTCGCGTAATCGACGCCGCGCTCGAAGCGATGGGCCGCATCGGTCGAGAAGTTGTACTTGCGCGCGCGGCCGCGGATGCTGTCCGGCCACCAGAACGCGGCTTCCAGGTAGATGTTGGTCGTATCGAGCGTGACGGCCGTGCTGTCGCCGCCCATGATGCCGGCCAGGCTTTCGACCTGACGGTCGTCCGCAATCACGCCGACCGTTTCGTCGAGTTCGACCGTGTTGCCGTTGAGCAGCTTCAGCGATTCGCCGCGCTTGCCCCAGCGAACCTCGATGCCGCCGTGGATCTTGTCGAGATCGAACACGTGCGACGGGCGGCCGAGCTCGAACATCACGTAGTTCGAAATGTCGACGAGCGCGGACACGCTGCGCTGGCCCGAACGCTCGAGGCGCTCCACCATCCACTGCGGCGTCTTCGCGCGCGCGTTCACGCCGCGGATCACGCGGCCCGAAAAACGGCCGCATAGATCCGGCGCGGCGATGCGCACCGGCAGCGTTTCGTCGAGCTCGACGTTCACCGGGCGGATGTCGACCGGCGTCAGCGGCGCGCCGGTGATCGCGGCCGCCTCGCGCGCGATGCCGAATACCGACAGGCAGTCGGCCTTGTTCGGCGTCAGCTTGATTTCGAAGATCGTGTCGTCGAGATTGAGGGTTTCGCGGATGTCCTGGCCGATCGGCGTGTCTTCCGGCAGGATCAGCAGCCCGCTGTGGTCTTCCGACAGCTTCAGCTCGCGCGCCGAGCACAGCATCCCCTGGCTCTCCACGCCGCGCAGCTTCGACAGCTTGATCGCGAACGGCTTGCCACCCTCTTCCGCCGGCGGCAGTTCCGCGCCCACCAGCGCGACCGGCACCTTGATGCCGGGCGCCACGTTCGGCGCGCCGCAGACGATGTTCAGCGTCGCGCCGGTGCCGGCGTCGACCTGGCAGACATTGAGCTTGTCCGCATCCGGATGCTTGACGACTTCGAGCACGCGGCCGACGACGATCTTCGACGTCGGCGGCGCCGCCTTGCTCAGCGATTCGACTTCGAGCCCCGCCATCGTCAGCGCGTGCGACAGCTCGTCGGTCGTCAGCTGCGGGTCGACAAAGGTTCTCAACCAGGATTCAGGGAATTGCATGGATGTCTACGTTCGAAACAGGTTAGATCGGCGCCCGGGCCCCGTCGGAAACATCCGGCGGGGGCATGCACGGGCACATGTCGGCGCGGCGAGCAGCGTTACGCGAACTGGCGCAGGAAACGCAGATCGTTCTCGAAGAACAGCCGCAGATCCTGCACGCCGTAGCGCAGCATCGTCAGGCGCTCGAGGCCGCTGCCGAACGCGAAACCGATGTAGCGCTCGGGGTCGAGGCCCATGTTGCGGATCACGGTCGGATGCACCTGGCCCGAGCCGGAAATTTCGAGCCACTTGCCGGCGTTCTTGCCTTGCTCGAACATCATGTCGATCTCGGCCGACGGTTCCGTGAACGGGAAATACGACGGACGGAAGCGCACGAGGATGTCGTCGCGCTCGAAGAATTTTTTCAGGAAGTCGGTATAGACGCCCTTGAGATCGGCGAAGCTGATGTTTTCGTCGATCCACAGCCCCTCGACCTGATTGAACATCGGCGAGTGGGTCGCATCGCTGTCGACGCGATACGTGCGGCCCGGCGCGATCACCTTGATCGGCGGACGGTTCATGCGCGCATAACGCACCTGCATCGGGCTCGTGTGCGTGCGCAGCAGCAACTGGCGGCCGTCGGCATCCTTGCCTTCGACGTAGAAGGTGTCCTGCATCGAACGCGCCGGATGGTTCTCCGGGCTGTTCAGCGACGTGAAGTTGTACCAGTCGGTCTCGATTTCGGGGCCGTCGGCCACGTCGAAACCGATCGAGCCGAAAATCCGTTCGACCCGCTCCCACGTGCGCATCACCGGGTGCAGGCTGCCTGCGCCGGCGCCGCGGCCCGGCAGCGTCACGTCGATCGCTTCGGCGGTGAGGCGCTGATTCAGCAGCGCGTCGGCCAGTGCCTGGCGACGGGCGGTGAGCGCGGCTTCAACCTGCTGCTTCGCGACGTTGATGCGTGCGCCTTCGGTCTTGCGTGCTTCGGGATCGAGCTTGCCGAGGCCCTTGAGCAACTCGGTCAGCGCACCCGATTTACCGAGAAATCGAGCTTTCTCGTTTTCGAGCGTGGTGATGTCGGCAGCCTGTTCGAAGGACTGCTGCGCGTCGGCGACAATCTGGTCCAGATCCATAGATCCCATCATTTCCAACGTCATTCGGTCTTGGCGAGAAAATCTACTCACCAAACAAAAAAGGGGCTCGGAAGAGCCCCGTTTTCGCTGCAGCGGCCGAGACTACCGGAACCTCGCTGCAACTAACCACGCAGTGCTAATTTCGCAATTAGGCTGCAACGGCGGCTTTCACCTGCTTGACGATCGCAGCAAAAGCAGCCTTGTCGAACACCGCCATGTCGGCCAGCACCTTACGGTCGAGTTCGATCGACGCCTTCTTCAGGCCGTTGATGAACACGCTGTAGGTCATGTCGTGCTGGCGAACTGCCGCGTTGATACGCGTGATCCACAGTGCGCGGAACACACGCTTCTTGTTGCGGCGATCGCGGTACGCGTACTGACCAGCGCGCATCACCGCCTGCTTGGCGATGCGGTAGACGTTATTGCGACGGCCGCGATAACCCTTGGCCAGGTTGATGATCTTCTTGTGGCGGGCCCGTGCGGTTACCCCACGTTTGACTCGAGGCATGTTTCTCTCCTTGGAGTATCAGTTGAGGGGTTACGCGAACGGGAGCATCGCGCGGACGGAGTTCAGATCGGAATCGTGAACTGCCGTTGCGCCGCGCAGATGGCGCTTGTTCTTCGTGGTTTTCTTGGTCAGGATGTGGCGCTTGAAGGCTTGACCGCGCTTGACGGTACCGCCCGGACGCACCACGAAGCGCTTTGCAGCGCTCTTCTTGGTCTTCATCTTAGGCATGACGAACAACTCCAGTTTATTAGATGGCGATGGGTGTGCGGTTGGCTTGCGCCCTTGACCCGCCCTTCGAAACCCAGTCCACTTGTGTACGGCGAACCGCTTGCGCAGCCGCCGTCGTTGCTGGCGCGCCGCCCTGAGCGGGCAACGCGCCGAACCACTGTCGAACCTGCGCGCGATGCGCGCGGGCCCGTTACTTCTTTTTCTTCGGCGAGAGCACCATGATCATCTGGCGCCCTTCCATCTTCGGCATCTGCTCGACCTGGCCGACTTCGTCGAGATCCGTGCGCAGACGCTCGAGCATCCGCATACCGATTTCCTGGTGAGCCATTTCGCGGCCGCGGAAACGCAACGTGATCTTCGTCTTGTCGCCCTCTTCGAGGAAGCGCACGAGATTGCGGAGCTTGACGTTGTAATCCCCGTCATCGGTACCCGGACGGAACTTGACTTCCTTGACCTGGATGACCTTCTGCTTCAGCTTCGCTTCGTGCTGCTTCTTCGATTCCTGGTACTTGAACTTGCCGTAATCCATCAGACGGCAAACCGGCGGCACCGCTTGCGGCGCGATTTCCACCAGGTCAACATCCAGTTCTTCCGATTTACGGAAAGCGTCAGCGAGTTTTACGATACCGAGCGGTTCATTCTCGATCCCGACCAGGCGCACTTCCGGCGCAGTGATTTCACCGTTGATGCGGTGCGACGACTTATCAGTAGCGATGTTACGTTTCCTCTAAAAATTAAAAAAACGAGCCGCGCTGCCAGGGCGGTTACTTGAACGAGCGCAGGTCTTCCTGCAGACGCTCAACGAAGGCTTCGACCGGCATAACGCCAAGGTCGACGCCGCCACGGGCACGCACGGCTACCGTTTGCGCATCACGCTCCTTATCGCCCACGACGAGGAGATAAGGCACCTTTTCCAGCGTGTGCTCGCGTATTTTATAGCTAATCTTCTCGTTGCGCAAATCGGCCGCCACTCTAACCCCTTGTTTTTGCAACGATTGGGCCAGAGACTGCGCATATTCGGCCTGACTTTCGGCGATATTGAGCACAATTGCCTGGTACGGCGCGAGCCAAACCGGCATTGCACCAGCATGGTGCTCGATCAAAATGCCAAGGAAACGCTCCATCGAACCGACGATCGCACGGTGCAGCATCACCGGCCGGCGGCGGCTGTTGTCTTCCGCCACGTACTCGGCGCCCAGGCGCTCCGGCAGCACCATGTCGAGCTGCAGCGTGCCGCACTGCCACGAACGGCCGAGCGCATCCTTGATGTGGTACTCGATCTTCGGGCCGTAGAACGCACCCTCGCCCGGCAACTCTTCCCACGTGAGGCCACAGGCGGTCAGTGCATCGCGCAGACCCTGCTCGGCGCGATCCCACGTCTCGTCCGTGCCCGCACGCTGGTCGGGGCGCAGCGACAGCTTGATGTCGATGTGATCGAAACCGAAATCCCTGTACACGCTCATGGCCAGCGTGTTGAACGCGATCGATTCCGAGATGAACTGGTCTTCCGTACAGAAGATGTGCGCATCGTCCTGCACGAAGCCGCGCACGCGCATCAGGCCGTGCAGCGCGCCCGACGCCTCGTTGCGGTGGCACGAGCCGAATTCCGCGTAGCGCAGCGGGAGATCGCGGTACGAACGCAGGCCGTGCTTGAACACCTGGACGTGGCCCGGGCAGTTCATCGGCTTGATCGCGTAGTCGCGCTTCTCCGACTCCGTCGTGAACATGTTCTCGCGATAGTTCTGCCAGTGGCCCGACGCTTCCCACAGCGAGCGGTCCATGATCATCGGCGTCTTGATCTCGAGATAGCCGGCTTCGTTGACGCGGCGGCGCATGTACTGCTCGACCTGCTGCCACAGCGCCCAGCCCTTCGGATGCCAGAACACCATGCCCGGCGACTCTTCCTGCATGTGGAACAGGTCGAGCTGCTTGCCCAGCTTGCGGTGGTCGCGCTTTTCCGCTTCCTCGAGCATGTGCAGGTACTGGTCCTGGTCTTCCTTCTTCGTCCAGGCCGTGCCGTAGATCCGCTGCAGCTGCTCGTTCTTCGAATCGCCGCGCCAGTACGCGCCGGCGACCTTCATCAGCTTGAAGACCTTCAGCTTGCCGGTGGACGGCACGTGCGGGCCGCGACACAGATCGGTGAAGCCGCCGTGCGAGTACAGCTTGATTTCGTCGCTTTGCGGAATCGACTCGATGATCTCGGCCTTGTACTTCTCGCCGATGCTGCGGAAGTAACCGGCGGCCTCGTCGCGCGACACGACACGGCGCGTGACCGGCTCGTCCTTCTTCGCGAGTTCCTGCATGCGCTTTTCGATCTTTTCCAGATCTTCCGGCGTAAACGGGCGGTTGTACGAGAAGTCGTAATAAAAACCGTTGTCGATCACCGGGCCGATCGTCACCTGCGCGTCCGGATACAGCTCCTTCACCGCATACGCGAGCAAGTGGGCGGTCGAATGGCGGATGATGTCGAGGCCGTCGGCATCCTTGTCGGTGACGATCGCGAGCGACGCGTCGCGGTCGATCACCGTCGACGTATCCACGAGCTCGCCATCGAGCTTGCCACCAAGCGCAGCCTTCGCAAGACCGGGACCGATCGAGGCCGCAACCTCGGCGACTGTCACCGGATGCTCGTATTGTCGAACTGAGCCGTCAGGCAAGCGTATCGAAACCATAGCACTCTCCGTGATGCCGACAGTGGGCGGCAGACCAGGTACGCGAGATCGAACTCACGCATGAAAATTTCGCGACAAAAAAAATGCGGCCCCGCTTTCGAGGGGCCGCATTCGATACTTCACTCAAACTGAAAGGGCGAAAACGTTCCTCGACTAGCGTCGCTCCGAAGTGGTTTCGGTCAACGTTCGCGGTGTCATAACCGTATTCGCCTTGTTCGCGTTGAGTTGTGTACTGCTTCGAACACCCGGAGGCCGGGCATTCTCAATTCGTTGGTAGGCTCGATTGGACTCGAACCAACGACCCCCACCATGTCAAGGTGGTGCTCTAACCAGCTGAGCTACGAGCCTAGAGAAGCTAAGATTATATGGAGTGGCTGCCGGCTTGGCAAGCGTTTTATGCGGTCGCAGCAAAATGGCGCCGTTCCAACCCCATTACGATTTCCGCCCCGCCCGCACGACGCCCTGCACCTCGCCGAGCAGCGTGCACGCGCGCTGCACCTGCGCCGAATTCGATACCTCGACCGTGAACTGCATGAACGCCGCATTGCGGCGGCTCTGGGTCTTCACGCCCACGACGTTGATCTTTTCGCGCGCGAACACTTCGGAGATATCGCGCAGCAACCCTTGCCGGTCGCTCGCCTCGATCATCAGATCGACCGGATAGACGGACGCGCCGCGCCCGCCCAGCACGTCGGCCGACCAGGTCGTCTGCAGCACGCGCTCCGGCGCGCGTTCGACCATCCGGCGAAACGTCGGGCAGTCGGTGCGGTGGATCGACATCCCCTTGCCGCGCGTGACGAAACCGCTGATCGGATCGGGCGGCGCCGGACGGCAGCAGCGCGCCAGTTGCGTCAGCAGCGCGTCGACGCCCACCACCAGCACGCCGGTCGACGCGCCGTGCGCGACGCTCGCACCGCTGCTGCGCTTCTCGAAATCGGCCGGCGCCTCGGGCGCCGGTTCCGGCGGCGGCGCATCGGACAGCGCGTGCTCGACGTTGCGCAGGCTGAACTCTTCCTTGCCGACGACCGAGAACAGTTCCTCGGGCGACTTGAAGCCGAGCTTCGCGGCGAGGTTGTCCAGGTTGACCGACGTCTTGCCCTCGCGCTGCAGCGTCTTTTCGACGAGCGCGCGGCCGTGCGCGACGTTTTCTTCCTGCTCGATCGAATTGAACCACGCACGCACCTTCTGCCGCGCGCGCGAGCTCTTCAGGTAACCGAGCTGCAGGTTCAGCCAGTCGCGCGACGGCCCGCCTTCCTTCACCGCGACGATCTCGACCGTCTGGCCGTTGGCGAGCGGCGTGTTCAGCGGCACCATCGCCCCGTCGACGCGCGCGCCACGGCAGCGATGGCCGAGCTCGCTGTGCAGGTGGTACGCGAAATCGACCGGCGTCGCGCCCTGCGGCAGCGCGATCACGCGCGCCTGCGGCGTCAGCACGTAGATGTGGTCGTCGTCGAGCGACGTCTCGCGCAATTGCGCCCACGCCTGATCGCCCGACACTTCGGCGCCGTCCTCGACGTCGTCCTTCCATGCGAGCAACTGGCGCAGCCACGCGATCTTCTCGTCGTACTTGTCGCTCGCCGAGAACTGGCCGCCATAGCCGCGCGCGCCGGCCTCCTTGTAGCGCCAGTGCGCGGCGACGCCGTACTCCGCGAAACGATGCATCTCCTGCGTGCGGATCTGCACTTCGAACGCGCGGCCGTCGTCACCGATCACGACCGTATGCAGCGACTTGTAGCCGTTCGGCTTCGGCCGCGAGATGTAGTCGTCGAACTCCTTCGGCACCGGCTGCCACAGGTGATGCACGATGCCGAGCACCGCGTAGCAATCCTTGATGTCGGGCACGATCACGCGAAACGCGCGCACGTCGTACAGCTCGGAGAAATCGAGTTCCTTGCCGCGCATCTTGCGCCAGATGCTGTAGATATGCTTCGGCCGGCCGCTCACGTCGGCCTGGATGTGCGCCTGCGCGAGCTCGTGCTGCAGCCGCGCGATCGCCTGCGTGACGTACGCCTCGCGCTCGATGCGCTTTTCGTCGAGCAGCTTCGCGATCCGCTTGTAGGTGACGGGATCCTCGAAGCGGAACGCGAGATCCTCGAGTTCCCACTTCAGTTGCCAGATACCGAGACGGTTCGCGAGCGGCGCATAGATCTCGAGCGTCTCGCGCGCGACGTCGGGCGGCGGATCGAGCTTCGCGGCCGCGTAGTAGCGCAGCGACTGCAACCGCGACGCGAGCCGGATCAGCACCACGCGGATGTCCTGCGCGAAGGCGAGCAGCATCTTGCGCAGCGCCTCGATCTGCGTGCGCCGCTCCTCCGCCGCGTCGCGCCCGGCGTCGGGCTTCGCGTTCTGCGCGACGCGCAGGCTGACGGTACCGAGCCGCAACAGCTTGCGCACGTCGGCCACGAGCCGCGCGACCTCGTCGCCGAAACGCTCGGTCAGCTCGCGCTCGGGGTCGCTCAGGTGCGGCGTCAGCACGAACAGCGCGGCGGCCTGCATCGCGTGCGGATCGACGTTCAGCGTGCGCATGATCGCCGCCGTGCCCGCCGAGTGATCGGCGAGCAGCTCGCCCGACGACAGGCGCGCGTCGCCGGCCCGCTCGCGCACGAACGCGAGCACGTCGTCGAACGACGGCGCCGCGACGGGAGAAGCGGAAACGGATTCGGTCATGGCACGGCCTGCCGGAATACGGTCATCGTCGGATAACGCTCAGCTCCGCTGCGCGGCGACGACCACGATCTCGACGAGCAGCGCCGGATCGGCGAGCTTCGCCTCGACGGTCGCGCGCGGCGGCGTGTTGCCCGGTGCGACCCATGCGTCCCACTCCGCATTCATGCCTTCGAAGTTCGCGAGATCCGAGATGTAGATCTGCACCGACAGCAGATGCGCCTTGTCGCTGTTCGCTTCGGCGAGCAGGCGATCGATGTGGCCGAGCACTTCGCGCGTCTGGCCGCGGATGTCCTGCGTGGTGTCTTCGGCGATCTGGCCGGCCAGATACACGGTACCGTTGTGGATCGCGGTTTCGGAGAGACGGGCCCCGACGTGGTGACGAATGACTGCCATGAAATGTTCCGGTCGTGATGGGTAAGGAATCGGGCGGCGGCACGGCCCACGTGCCGCCGAACCGCATATTATGACGCGTTTATGCGTCGCCTTCGACGAAAAACCGCCGCGCGAGCGCAATCTGGTCGGCGCTGACGAACGCCGGCGCGTGGCCCGCGCCCGGAATCTCGACCTGCGTCACATGCCGGCCGCGACGCACCATTTCATCCGCCGTCTCGCGCGACAGCAGGTCGGACGTCTCGCCGCGCACGACGAGCAGCGTCGCGTCCGTCGTCTCGATCGCGCGCCACAGCGCGGCCTCGCCGAGCGCGGCCAGCTCGGGCGTCGTCGCCTTGAACGGCTCGGCGATGCGCGGGTCGTAGCGCATCGTCCAGCCGCCTTCGGGCAATTCGTGCAGCAGCGGCCCGTTGATCTCGCGCCACCCGTCGGCGCTCAGCGCACCGAACGGCAGCGACAGCGACGTCAGATAGTCGATTCCCTCCTGCTCCGTCGCGAAGCGCGGCTGCACGCCGAGGTACTCGCCGATGCGCGTCAGCGAATCGGGCTCGATGCGCGGGCCGACGTCGTTGACGATCATCCGGCGCAGCGGCGAACCCGGCAGCCCGGCGAGCGCCATGCCGATCAGCCCGCCCATCGACGTGCCGAACCAGTCGACCGATTCGACGTCGAGCCGTGCAATCAGCGTCACCATGTCGGCCACGTACTGCGGAATCGCATAGAGCCGCGGATCGGCCAGCCGATCGGACCGGCCACGCCCGACGACGTCGGGGCAGACGACGCGATACGTATCCGACAGCGCAGCGGCAAGCCGGTCGAAATCGCGCCCGGACCGCGTCAGGCCGTGCACGCAGACGAGCACGCGCGGATTCGCGGGATCGCCCCACTCGGTATAGGCGACATGGTGAAGGCCGGCCGCGCTCGCGCACTGCACGCGCCGCTGGCGGGGAACCGCGGGATTCGCTGGGGTCGTTGGCATCGTTGGCATCCTGTCGAACGGGGGCGACGCGCAGGGGCAACGCTTGCGGCGCCCGATGCAAACGATTGTAAACCGCTTCGGAATCGCGAGGCGCCACGCGCCCGGCTCACCGCCCGGGACGGGTTCAAGCGTCGCGGCGCCACGCGTGGCGCAACTGCTCGCGCAGGAAATCGACGAACGTCCGCACGCGCAACGGCACATGGCGGCCGCCGGGATAGACGGCATGCAGCGGCGCCGCGGGCGCCTCGAAGGCCGGCAGCACGCGCACGAGCCGGCCGGCATCGAGATCGGCGCCGACGTCCCAGATCGACTTCAACGCAATGCCCGCGCCTTCGAGCGCCAGCGTGCGCGCCGCGCCGCCGTCGTTCGTCAGCAGCGCGGCCGTCACCTCGACCGCCACGTCGCCTTGCGCGCCGTCGAACCGCCATTCGGCACGCGGCTGGTCGCCCATCACGATGCATCGATGCGCGCGGAGCTCGGCCGGATGGGCCGGCCGCCCGTGCGCCGCGAGATAGCCCGGCGATGCGCACAGCACGCGATGATTCGGCGCCAGCTCGCGCGCGATCATCGTCGAATCGGCAAGATTGCCGATTCGCACGGCGACGTCGATGTCGGCTGCGAGCAGATCGACAACCGCATCGGTCAGCACCAGCTGCACGGTCAATTGCGGATGTCGCTGCTGAAAGGCCGCCACGAGCGGCGCGATGCGCAGGCGGCCGAGCTCGCCGGGCGCCGTCACGCGCAGCACGCCGCTGACCGTGCCGCGACGATCGCGCATCAGCGTTTCGGCATGCTCGACCTCGGCCAGGATGCGCAGCACCTGCGCGTGAAACTGCGCGCCGTCGTCGGTGAGCGTTTGCTGCCGCGTCGTCCGGTGCAGCAGGCGCACGCCGAGCCGCGACTCGAGATGCGCGAGCCGCTTGCTGACGACGGACAACGACAGGTCGAGCTCGCGCGCCGCCGCCGACAGGCTGCCGGCCGACACGATCCGCGCGAAGGTATCGAGTGCCGGGAAATCGTCGATGAGCGTCATGGTGCCCGCCTCGCTTCAATCTTTCCTTTTTTCGAAGAATCCATTCGCCTTTTTCCCGTATTTGCATGTAGAACGGAAACCTACCATACCTGTTCCGCGTCGTCGCATGACGCTCTTCACAGGACCCTCGAAATCATGTCGATCCGCCTTCGTTCGGCCGCCCGCCCCGTCGCGCACGCATTCGCGGCAGCCGCTTGCGTCGTGGCACTCTGGCCCGCCGCGTCCCAGGCCGCCGATCTCGTCTCGCCGCACAGCCTGACCGTCGCGGCAGGCTTGCCGGCCGCGCAGGCTCGCGCGCAAATCCTGGCCGCGCGCCGCTACGGCAGCTTCTGGAATACCGGCGACCCCGCGCTCGCCCGCGTGGCGCTCGCCGACGACTTCACCGACCAAACCCTGCCGCCCGGCCGCGAACAAGGCATAGCGGGGCCGATCGCGGCCTCCGGCACGATGCGCGGCGCGATCCCGGACCTGCGCTGCGACATCGAACAGATGATCGTGGCAGGCGACCGGGTCGTCGTGCACCTGCATTTCCGCGGGCATTTCACCGGCGCATTCAACGGAACGGCCGGGCGCGGACAGGCAATCGACTTCATCGCGACCGATATCTACCGGATCGATCACGGCCGGATCGCGGAAAACTGGCACATCGAGGACAACCTGACGCTGATGCGTCAGCTCGGGCTCGTCGGCTGACGGAGGGGACGATGACTCACGATAACGACACGCCCGCGGCACCCCTGCCGCGCCGCACGTTCCTGGCCCAGGCCGGCGCCGGGCTCGCCGCCGGCGTCGTGCTGGCCGCAGGCACGCCCCTGCCTGCCACCGCCGCGCCGACGCCGGCGCCCGCGGCGCCGGGCGCTGCGCCGTTCTGGCCCGACGGCGCGCGGCTCGTGATCTCGATCTCGATGCAGTTCGAGGCGGGCGGACAACCGTCGACCGGCGCGGACAGCCCGTTTCCGGCCGTCGCGTTTCCGCCGTCGGTGCCGATCGATCTCGCGTCGGCCACCTGGTTCGCGTATGGCTACCGGGAAGGCATTCCGCGCCTGCTCGACCTGTGGGATCGACACGGCGTGAAAGTGACGTCGCACATGATCGGGGAAGCCGCGCGCCGGCACCCCGAACTGGCGCGCGAGATCGTGTCGCGCGGCCACGAAGCCGCCGCGCACGGCCCGAAGTGGCGCGCGCAATTCGCGATGAGCCGCGACGACGAGCGCCGCTTCCTGACCGAAGCGCGCGACATGGTCGAAGCGGTGACCGGCCAGCGCCCGACCGGCTACAACTGCAACTGGCTGCGGCGCGGGCCGCATACGTTGTCGCTGCTGCAGGAACTCGGCTACGTGTATCACATCGACGACGTCAGTCGCGACGAACCGTTCATCGAGACTGTCGATGGTCGCGATTTCGCGGTGGTTCCGTACACGCTGCGCAACAACGACATCCTGCTGATCGAAGGCCGCAACTACTCGCCGACGATGTTCGTCGAGCAGATCAAGCTCGATTTCGACCAGTTGTACGCGGAAGCCGGCCACCGGCGGCGGCTGATGTCGATCAGTGCGCACGACCGGATCAGCGGCACGCCGCAGATGGTCCGTGCGTGGGACGACTTCCTGCACTACGCGCGATCACACCCGGGTGTCGCTTTCATGCGCAAGGACGACATTGCGCGCTTCGCGCTGCATAGCCCGTCGACGCTGCGCGAAACCGAAACGATCTGACCGGATGCCGTTCAACTCATCACCCAGGAAAGACCTTCATGAATGATCCGCTCCACGGAAAGAAAGTACTCGTCGTCGGAGGAAGCTCCGGCATCGGCGCCGCCACCGCGACGGCATTCGCGCAACGCGGCGCGCGCGTGACGATCGCGTCGCGCGATCCGGGCAGGTTCGCTATCGACGCCATACCGGACGAGCACGTGCGAACCGAAACGCTCGACATCACAGATACGGCGAACGTCGATGCATTCTGCGCCCGCGCCGGCCAGTTCGACCACGTCGTGATTTCTGCCGCGAAGACGGCCACGGGCCCGGTCCGCGCGCTGCCGCTTGACGACGCGCAGGCGGCGATGGACAGCAAGTTCTGGGGCGCCTACCGCATCGCCCGCGCGATCGATATCGCGCCCGGCGGTTCGCTGACGTTCGTGTCGGGCTACCTCAGCGTGCGGCCGAGCGCGTCGTCGGTCCTGCAAGGCGCGATCAACGCGGCGCTCGAGGCGCTCGCCCGCGGGCTGGCGCTGGAGCTCGCGCCGGTGCGTGTGAATACCGTGTCGCCGGGCCTGATCGCGACGCCGCTGTGGGACAAGCTCGCTCCCGACGCACGCGACGCGATGTATGCGGGCGCCGCGCAGCGGCTGCCGGCACGCAGGGTCGGTCAGCCGGAGGATGTCGCGAATGCGATCGTGTACCTGGCGGCAACGCCTTATGCAACCGGCTCGACGGTGCTGATCGACGGCGGCGGCGCGATTGCGTGACACATGCGGTCATGACGAAACGCCCCGCGTTCCGTCGGGAACGCGGGGCGTCGAGGATGACGCAACGAGGTAATGTCAGGCCACGGCACTGACGTCGAGCGGTGCGCCCGTCTTCGCCTGGATCTCGTCGACGCTCACGCCGTCGGCGAGCTCGAGCACCTTCAGCCCGGCCGGCGTCACCTCGATCACGCCGAGATCGGTGATGATCAGGTCGACCACGCCGACGCCCGTGAGCGGCAGGTTGCATTCGTCGAGGATCTTGTGCTGATCGCCCTTCGCGACATGCTCCATCAGCACGACGACGCGCTTCACGCCCGCGACGAGGTCCATCGCGCCGCCCATCCCCTTGATCATCTTGCCGGGGATCATCCAGTTCGCGAGGTCGCCCTGCTTGCTGACCTGCATCGCGCCGAGGATCGCGAGGTTGATGTGACCGCCGCGGATCATCGCGAACGAATCGGCCGACGAGAAGATCGACGAACCCGGCAGCGTCGTGACGGTCTGCTTGCCGGCGTTGATGAGATCGGCGTCGACTTCGTCTTCGGTCGGCGACGGGCCGATGCCGAGCAGGCCGTTCTCCGACTGCAGCCACACCTCGACGCCTTCCGGCACGTGGTTCGCGACGAGCGTCGGCAGACCGATGCCGAGGTTCACGTAGAAGCCGTCCTGCAGTTCCTTCGCCGCGCGCGCGGCCATCTGGTCACGATTCCAGGCCATGTCAGTCTCCTTTCGCGCGTACGACGCGTTGTTCGATGCGTTTCTCAGGCGTCGCGTTCAGCACGATGCGCTGCACGAAGATGCCAGGCGTATGGATGTGGTCCGGATCGAGCGCGCCGTTCTCGACGATCTCCTCGACCTCGGCCACGGTGATCTTGCCGGCCATCGCGCACATCGGGTTGAAGTTGCGCGCGGTGCGGCGGTAGATCAGGTTGCCGGACTTGTCGGCCTTCCACGCCTTGACGAGCGCGACGTCGGCCGTCAGCGACGGCTCGAGCACGTAGTGGCGATCGCCGAACTGGCGCGTTTCCTTGCCTTCCGCGATCACGGTGCCGTAGCCGGTATTCGTGAAGAACGCGGGAATGCCCGCGCCGCCCGCGCGCAGCTTTTCGGCGAGCGTGCCCTGCGGCGTGAATTCGAGCTCGAGCTCGCCGGCCAGATACTGGCGCTCGAACTCCTTGTTCTCGCCGACGTACGACGAGATCATCTTCTTGATCTGGCGCGTTTCCAGCAGCAGGCCAAGGCCGAAACCGTCGACGCCCGCGTTGTTGCTGATGCAGGTGATGCCCTTGACGGCCGAATCGCGCAACGCCGCGATCAGCGCCTCGGGAATGCCGCACAGGCCGAAGCCGCCCACCGCGAAGGTCTGTCCGTCGCGGACGATCCCCTCCAGCGCGGCAGCCGCGCTTGGATAGACTTTGTTCATCTGTTGTCCCTTCCTCTATGGAAACCAGCAAAACCGGTTCACGCGCCACGTGGCGCAAGCCCGCCGCATCATTCTATGCATGCGCGGCGATGCCTGCGTCGAAGCGCGCTGTTTTTATGTCGCGAACACCGCCGCGAGATGCCTGAAAGGGTACGATGTGACGCCGATGCGGCACAATACGCAAAAATACATAAGCATTTGCCTCCGCTTGCCTGCGCCATGCCCGAGCTCGATTACCAGACCGCCTTCCACCTCGCGCCGCTCGGCCTCGTGCTGTCGCGCGACCGGGTGATCGAGGATTGCAACGACGCGCTCGCGTCGATCTTCCGCTGCGCACGGGCCGACCTGATCGGGAAATCGTACGCGGTGCTCTACCCGTCGACGGACGAATTCCAGCGCATCGGCGAGCGCATCGCCCGCGTGATGGTCGCGAACGGCGTCTACTCGGATGACAGAATCATGAAACGCGCGGACGGCGAGCTGTTCTGGTGCCACGTGACGGGCCGCGCGCTCGACCGCACCGCGCCGCTCTCGGCGGGCGTCTGGACCTTCGAGGATTTGAGCGCGACGCGCCGCGTCGCGGTCGAGCTGACCCCGCGCGAGCGCGAGATCGCCGCCCAGCTCGCGACCGGCAAGACCAGCAAGCAGATCGGGCGCGTGCTCGACATCAGCTCACGCACGGTCGACATCTATCGCGCGCGGCTGATGCGCAAATACGGGACGAACAACACGCCGGAACTGCTGCAGCGCCTGCTCGGGCAGTAAACGCGCATTGCATAGCATCGCGACGCGCGAATGACGATCGGCCGCGCGCGGCGGCCGATCCGGGGAAACATCGGGCACGGCGCGCCACCGGCGGCCTTGCGCCGGCCTGCCGGTATCCGCGCTCAGCCGACTTTCGTCGCGAGCGCGCGCTCGATCGTGTCGCGCAGCAGTGGCGGCAGCGGCACCGACTTGCCGAGCGCGTAGTCGACCCACACGCAGCGCGCGTTGCCGCGTGCATAGACATGCTGCGGATCGTCCGCGCGCGTGAGCTCGAAGCCGGTGTCGAAACTGCTTCGGCCGGGCTTTGCAGCCGACATCTTCGCGATCACGTCACCCGGATAGTGCAGTTGCTTCAGGAACTCCATCGACGCGGTGACGATGACGGGCCCCTGCCCCTCGCCGTTGCCGCCCGCAATGCCGAGCTGCTCGAACCACGAGATCCGCGCCTGCTCCATGTAGCGGAAATAGACCGTGTTGTTCACATGGCCGAACGCGTCCATGTCGCCCCAGCGGATCGGCATCGACATCTCAAAAACGGGAGAGTAATCGCTTGTTGCGCTCATTGCAGTCTTCTTTGTTGCGAAATGTCATCCGCTCACGCGAGGCCGAAGCCGTCGTCCGCGGAGATGATCGAGCCATTGATGAACTGCGACTCGTCGGCCGCGAGCAGCAACAACAGCCCGTCGAGATCCTGCGGCTTGCCGACGCGCCGGCGCGGCAGCATCGACTGCAGCTTCTGGCCCTGCTCGGTTTCCCACAGGTAATGATTGATTTCGGTATCGATATAGCCGGGACAGATCGCGTTCACGTTGATGCCGTGGCGGCCCCACTCCAGCGCCATCGCGCGCGTCATCTGCACGACCGCCGCCTTGCTCATCGCGTACAGCCCGATCTGCGGAAACACGCGCAGCCCGGCCACCGACGCGATGTTGATGATCCGACACGGCGGCTTGCCGTTGCCGCCGCCGTTCGCGCGCATGATCATCCGCTTCGCGACTTCCTGCGCGACGAAAAACGCGCCGCGCGTGTTCGTATCGAACACGAATTCGAAATCCGCCGGGGTGACGTCGACGAGCTTCTGCATCGTCGACACGCCCGAATTGTTCACGAGGATGTCGATCGTGCCGGCTTCCGTCTCCGCATGCGCGACGGCCGCCTTGATGCTCTGGACGTCGGTCACGTCGAGCGACACGACGTGCGCGGCACCGCCCGCCGCCTCGATCTCCGCACGCAGCTCCTTCAGGCGCTCGACGCGGCGGCTCGCGAGCACGACCTTCGCGCCGGCCTGCGACAGCACCTGCGCAAAACGCTGCCCGAGGCCGCTCGAAGCGCCCGTGACCAGCGCAACCTTGCCTTCCAGATTGATCGATCGACCCATTTGCACATCCCCTTTCGATGTCGTTGCGCCAGCCCGGGCTGGCACAGCCCGAGCGGCATTACCCTAGCACAAAAAATAGAACGATCGTGCTAATCTACCTGCATGTTGTTGCGGCAAGCGTTTCGTTTCGCAGACAATACGCTCCCGAATAAAAACATTCTAACGGTTAGAGGAACGCCAATGACCCCCGCAAGCCTCATCGAGCAGTACGGCCCGCGCGAATCGATGGAATACGACGTCGTGATCGTCGGCGGCGGCCCCGCCGGGCTGTCGGCGGCGATCCGGCTCAAGCAGCTGGCCGCCGAGAAAGGCGCCGAGATCGGCGTGTGC